>JAFWES010000091.1 GCA_017512805.1 Clostridia bacterium | reverse complement strand
GCAAAACCTCTCCATTCAGTTCATACAGTTTTCCTATTGGAGAGCCCTCTCCGAAAATATTGGAAAGGTCATGATCATTAATGAGATATTCTGCGTGTTTGCCCCATGCCGCAACGGATCTTGCCGGATGGTCGCTTCGCAGGGTTCCCGGCCATTGACGGAACGCTTCAGCTACAGCTCCCATGGTATTTGTTGGCGTAATTCTCTTATCATAAGCTGGCCAGTTATCGCGGATTATCTGCCAGTATTCTTCCGGAACGGTCCAATGGACTCCATCCTCGGGATCAAGATTCTTCCAGGATTGTGTCGGCATCATGATCGTACCGTCTTCTCCAACCACTTCAATCAATGCCTCAATAACGGTCTGCGCCCCGCCACAGACATAGCCCATTTTAGATAATGCTGTATGAACCATTACCGTATGGCCTTTCGTCAAACCTACAGAATGCAGCGCATTTACGATTTCATTTTTTGTAATTGGTTTCAAAACCATATCTCCCCTAACAGTTTATATCAAAAGATAATTTTTCATGCGCTTACGCCGGTTTCTTCGTCAGATACAGCACATAGGTATCCCAAAACTCGACTTTATCTCCGCCCGCAAGCGCCGCGCTCCGAAGCCCTTCGAAAAACATCGTTTTATAAGGTTCCGGGATTAAAATGTGATCACTGTGCGTGCCGCAATACAACACATATTCATCCGCAGAAAAAGTGCGTTGTCCATAGAAATCATGGCGCGTCAGATCTACATAGCCATAGTCGGTCGCATGAAGATAGTCAAATGGCTCCTTCATGTTCTTGTATTCCGTCACCGGCTTATAATATTCGTCGTAAACCTTCTGGATATTGCTGTACAACTCCTCATTGGGCGTCTTATAATCCCCGATCAGAAACATCATCGCCAACGTTCCGCCAGGCGTTAACAGTTCAAACGTCTTGGAAAAAGCGACCTTCTCCGGAATCCACTGGATCGTTGCAGCAGAATATATCACATCATATTTCTGCTCCCCGAAATCGTGTGTAATGAAGTCGTCGTTCACGATATGGAAATTCGGTCTTGCTCCGTATTTTTCTTTCATCTTTTCATAAAGATGCTCCCCGAGCTCAATGGCATTATAATCGCAGCCGGTATCCAGAATCGGATCCGTCGCCTGGCCGGTTCCCGGGCCTATTTCCAGCACCTTCGTCTGAACTCCAATGTTGGCTTCCTTGATGAAAAATTCGAACAGCTCCGGGCTGTAACGAGGTCTGAACTTATCAAACTGCTCTGGAATTGTGTCAAACACCTTACGATATTCCATTGGCTTCTTCCTCATCTCGCTATATTTTTCACTCTGCCCCAAAATCGTATCTCCTTAGTCATTTATCTTCCGAGATTCCTTGCCAATGAGCATCTCAACAAATTGGATTTATCGACGTATCAAAACGCCTTTCATATACTGCGTTTCATTATGCGTTTGATATACTTCCATCTTCTCCGCTTCTGTACAGCCAATCAGTATCTTGATCTCGGAGTCCCGCTTCATCAAATCGATAATGCACATGATGGCATCGACTGTTTTCTGACCGCTTCCGACCCATACGTCAATTCCTGCTCCGTCCATAGAGGAAGTATTTCTCAGGTAACCGTAGTCAACCCGATATATGAAATCCGGAAACCTCGGATGGGCAGATCCTTTTGGTCTGTCGATCATGATTTCAGAAGTGTTCACCAACTCATCCAATGCATTCCAGAAATCCTCATTATAATTATTCACCTTTATATCCTCCGTCAAACTGGAATTGTCGGGATTAACATGAATCACTTGAACACAAACACGATATCATCAGAAGCGGCATTACAGATTCCTCCTGCTTTCTCATAACACCTGCAGGCGGAAGCATTGTGTTTATAAGTAAGCAGAAACATTTTGCGGCAGCCCAGGGTTTTCGAGTGTTCGTGAACAAACCGGACAAGTTCCGTTCCATAGCCTTGATTCTGCCATCCTTCCATAACGTCAATTGCGTGCAGATAGTATACTTTCTGCCCGTCCGGCTCATTCAGAACATAGCCGTAAGCAAATCCGACTGCTTTTCCGTTTTCTGCTGCAATATAACCGTATGCGTTCTTTTCGTTCAAAAACGCCTTCAGCACAGCCTCATCGTATTTCGTATTCTCATCGTCAACAAAGTCAAGCAACAGCGCAAGATTATGTTCTGCTAACAGTTCACACTTCATATCATCCGCCCCCAAATTCCGATTGTCGATAGCCGTTTAACTCAAAAGATAATCCGCAATGACCTTCCAGCCATCACCTGCCTATGATACCATATTCCCAAAAACAAAAAAAGCCTGCAGAGCTCGAAAAATCAAGCTCTGCGGGCTTCGGCCTGTTTTCAGGCACTTACTTCCGTTTTTCTTCCAAGGAACTGCTCGGCGGTCATGCGCCAATGAATGGTAATATCGTAGCCGTCGTTCTTCCGGATCTCAATCCGGTCCACCAGCTGGGCAATTACCAGATGCTTGGCTTCGTAGCTGGCATCGTCAAAGCGGCTGGCCCAGCTCAGGATCTCGTCCACCTGGACTTCGTTGGCCTTCTTGTTGTTCTTCTCCATTTCCAGCAGGACTTTGGCTTCTTCCTTCTTCTTTGACGCTGCGTCCAGCCGGGCTTTCTGCTTTAGGAGCATGGAGTTGACAACGCCGAGGTCGAGCTGGTTCTCGCCGGTGAGGGCTTTCAGGGCTTCAGCCTCCAAGGCATCAACCTGCCGCTGCGCGTCGTTGAATTCCGAAACAGCCTGCTTGTAGTTCACCTCCGCGACTTTCACTTCCCGGATGCCTGCCAAAGCGATCAGATCCTCCCGGGGGATGATGCTGATCCGGTTCAGGTAATCCCTCATCGCGACTTCCACAGCTTCGTTGATCGGGTCCATCTCGTAGGCACTGGGGCCTTCGCAGGTCAGCGGAGAAGAAATCCGCCGGTAACAGCGGTAGAGGTGCCGGTCATAAACCTTTTCCGTTCCGTCAGCCAATTTCCGGTGTGTTTTGTTGTGCGAATAGCAGAGGCGGTTTCCGCAGTACCCGCAGAAGATCAGCCCGGTAAGAAGGTTCCGGGAACCCTGCTGGATCGGCTCGACCGGTTTTTCCGGCCTCTCAGGTGCCCGGCCTTTCACCAGCGCTTCACAGCAGTCAAATTCTTCATCGCTGACGATCCGGAGACGCTCTATAGGCGGGGAAAGCTCCTCACCGAACCGCAGAACGCCTTTGTAGATCGGATTGGAGATGATCGCCCGGATCCTTTGGCAGGAAAAGCTGCGCGTTGAAGAAAAATATGATCTGATCGTCTGCGGCGGCGGTGTCGCCGGAGCGGCCGCCGCGCTGTCGGGCCGGCGGCACGGACTGCGGGTGCTCCTGCTCGAGAAGCAGTGCATCCTCGGCGGGCTGGCTACCGGCGGGCTGGTCAACTACTGGGTCCCGCTGTGCAACGGCCGCGGGAAATATGTGATCGGGGGCATGGCGCGCGAGCTGCTGAACCTGTCGCTTGCGCACAGCTTTAATACCCTCAGGCCGGACTGGCTTCACGGCGAGCCCCGGCATGAAACGGAGCAGCGCAGCGACACATGGTTTTCCGGCGGCTTGTTCGCTCTGTCCCTGCTGAAGCTCCTGAAGGAAGAAGGAGTCACCATCCTCTACGACGCGCTGGTTTCATCGCCGGTGATGGAGGGCGGCCACTGCGCGGGGATCATCATCGACGGCAAGTCGGGCCGGAGGCTTTATCCGTGCGCTGCCGCCGTGGACGCGACGGGCGACGCGTCCGTCATGAAGCAGGCGGGGGTTCCCGTGACCGACGGAGAGAACTACTTCACCTATTACGGCGAAGCTGTTTCCCTGAACGGCTGCCGTGCCGCGCTGGAAACGGGAAATGTCTTTCTTGCCTATGATCATCCCAGGGGCGGCAGCGCGGATCTGCACGGCCGTGAACAGCCGGAGCACAAAGCGCCGTATGCCGGCTGCGATATGGAGATCGTCAATCAATACCTGCAGGAAAACCAGCTTTTCATGTACGAAAAAGAGAAGGACCGCTGCGGCATGGGGAGAAACATCCACGCCCTGCCTACAATACCGCAGCTGAGGACTGCGCGGCACATCGACGGGAATGCCGTGTTTACCGGAGACGAGTGGTTCCGGCACAGTGAAACGTCCATCGGCACCATCTGCGATTTCGAGTTCAGGGACAGGCTGTACGAAGTGCCGTACGGGACGCTCGTGAAGGATGGCTTTGACAATCTCATCGCCTGCGGCCGGTGCGCTTCCGCCGTTGGCAGGGGATGGGACGTGCTGCGCGTGATCCCGCCCGCGGTGCTCACGGGGCAGGCGGCCGGCACCGCCGCGGCCCTTGCCTTGTCATGCCGTGTTCCTGTTGTGGAAGCGCCGGTCCGGCAGCTGCAGCAGGAACTGGCGCAAACCGGCGTGATGATCCATTATCCGGATGCCATGGTTCCTTTGAACGGACAAGCCTGAAAACGGCGGGAACGGGGTGATCGAATGAGCGGACCGTATTATTGCAATCCCTTGAATCTGCCCTACAGGTACCAGCTTTTCGGCCGCGGGGAAGGGCGCAGCGCTTATCGGGAGGCGGCCGATCCGAGCCTGGTTTTTTTCCGGGACAGGTATTATCTGTTTTCGTCGATGACGGACGGCTTTTTTACGGGCAGCGACTTGTGCAACTGGGATTTCCATCCCTTTACGGAGGAGATCCCGATTCACGACTACGCTCCGGACGCATGCGTCATCGACGGAGAACTTTGGTTCTGCGCGTCGCGCGGGGGTATGAACGGCGCGTTCTATCACAGTCCCGATCCCGTCAATATACCCTTCCGGATGATCCCGGCGTCCTTCGGGTTCTGGGACCCTCATCTGTTCTGTGATGACGACGGGAGGCTCTATTTTTTCTGGGGCTGTTCCAATAAAAAGCCGCTGTGGGGCGTGGAGCTGGAGCGGGGGACGATGCGGCCTCTGTGCGACCCGGTCGGACTGATTTGGGGACATCCGGAGCGCCACGGCTTTGAGCGATTCGGGGAAAACAACCGGGACTGCGGGAAAATGCCCTACATCGAAGGCCCCTGGATGACAAAGCACAACGGGAAATACTTTTTGCAGTACGCCGCTCCGGCGACTGAATACAATATCTATTCGGACGGGGTCTACGTGGCGGACGTGCCGCTTGGACCGTACCGCCCGGCGGAGATCAATCCGTATACCCATCAGCCCGGCGGGTTTATTTCAGGCTCCGGTCACGGGTCGACCCTGAAGGATGTGCGCGGACGATACTGGCATACGGATACGCTGGGCATCAGCCGCTCTCATCCGTATGAGCGCCGGCTGGGGCTGTGGCGGGCGGGCTTTGATCATCGCGGCGCACTGTTCTGCGACCAGCGGTTCGGCGACTGGCCGCATTCCGTGGACGCCCCGCTCTGGTCCGACCCGGAATGGATGCTCCTTTCTTATGGAAAACCGGTGCAGGTCAGCTCCGGCAAGGATCCGCAGTCGGCCGTTGACGAAAGTATCCGTACATGGTGGAGCGCTTCCGATGACGACCCGCGGCCCCGGATCACTGTCGATCTGCTCAATATCCGGCTTGTCCATGCCGTGCAGATCAACTTCGCCGATGAAGGCCTCAGCCCCGATCCCGGCCCGGAAGCCAGGTGGAGCAGGCACTTGAGCGTTCCACGCGTCATTGAGGAACGGCCGCTGTATACGCGCTGGATGCTGGAGACATCAAAGGACGGGCGGCGCTGGGACGTTCTTGCGGATAAGCGCGCATGCCTGACGGACCTTCCGCACGATCTGATCATCAACGGGACGGGGATCAGTGCCCGCTATCTCCGCCTGACAGTCACAGAGCTGCCATACGGCCAGACGGCAAGGATATCCGGTCTGCGCGTGTTCGGGAAGGCATCCGGGTGTCCGCCGCAAAAGGCACGCATCCGCGAAGCGCGCCGCCTGCCGCTGGACGGGCTCCTCCGGTGGGAGGCCGAACGGAGCACAGGAGCCTGCGTCTGCTGGGGGCCCGACCCGGACAGGCTGTACCACAGCATGATGGTCTACGGGCAGCAAAGCGCCGTCATTACCGCGCTTCTTGCGGGGCAACCTGCCTGGGCGCGCGTGGATTGCTTCAATGAGTCGGGCGTCACCCGCGGGGACGCCGCATTGCTGTGCGAATCCGAATGAAGCATGTTCCGCACTGAACGGAACGGTGCTCCCGCCGTCTTGATAAAGATCGATCCCCGGCCCGCAATCCGGGCCGGGGATCGTTGACTGCCGGTTGCTTCGGGGGCACGTTATCCTTTTACGGAGCCGCTGAAGCCGATGGAGTAATACTTCTGCGTGGCGAGGAACAGGGAAGCCACGGGGATGGATATGATGACGGCGGCGGACGCGAAGCTGCAGAACCACTGGTCGATGTATTCTCTTTCCAGCATCTGGTACATGCCGACTGCTACGGTGTAATAATCCTTGTTGGGACCGCAGAGGATCTTGGCCAGCATGAAATCCTTGAAGGGCCCTGCGAAGGAGTTGAGCAGGGTGAACACGATGATGGGCTTGCTCAGCGGCATTACGATCTTCCTGAGCACGTTCCACTTGGTGCAGCCGTCCAGCATGGCGGCCTCGTCAAGCGCGATGGGGATGGTGTCGAAGAAGCCCTTCGCGATATGATACCCGAGGCCCGCGCCGCCCGAATAGATGGCGATCATGGACAGGCGCAGCAGCGGTCCGTTGGTCCAGCCCAGCATCTTGAAGATGTAATAGTTGGCGATCATGGACATGAAGCCGGGGAAGAGGTTGATGATCATCGCCGCGTTCATCAGCTTTTTGCGGCTGGAAAACCGCAGCCGCGACAGCGTGTACGCGACGGATACCACGAAGAACGTGCTGAGCATGCAGGTCGCGGCGGCCACGATCAGGGTGTTGAGCAGCATCTGGGGAAAGTTGAACACGGAAAAGTCCGTGAACAGCTTCACATAGTTGTCCAGCGTGTAGAACGAGGGCAGGAAGGTGGAGCTGTAGGATCCCTTTGTGCCGCGGAAACTGGTGAGGATGACCCAGAAGATGGGAATCAGCCACAAAAAGGCCAGGACCGCCAGAAAGGCATGGGCGAGGACGATGCCGATCTTTTTTTGGGCGGGCTTCTTTTTCCATGCGCCGGATGCTTTGATCATCTGAATCCCTCCTCGTTGCGGTAAGAGCCGCTGAAGCGGAAAGTCAGGAGCGACACGATGCTCAGCGTGATGAACGTGATGATGCCGATCACGGCGCCGACGTCATAGTACTGGTTGTCGATGGTCAGCTTATACAACCAGGTGATCAGCAGATCCGTATCGCCCGCGGTGGAGCCCACGGCCCTGGGAAGGCCCGCCGAGGTCAGGTAAATGACGTTAAAGTTGTTGATATTGCCCGTAAACACGGTGATCAGGTAAGGCGTCGTGACAAAGAGCATATAGGGCAGGGTGATGCGGGTGAAGGTCACGAAGGGATTTGCGCCGTCCACCTTGGCCGATTCGTACAGCTCCTGCGGGATGCTCTGCAGGATGCCGGTGATCTGCAGCAGGGTATACGGCACGCCGACCCAGATATTGATCAGAATGACGGTGATCCGCGCCCAGCTTGTATCGGTAAAGAATGGCAGCGGCGAATCGATCCAGCCCAATTCCTTTAGGAGCACGTTGACGGCCCCGTTGGGCTGGAGCATCTGCCGCATGATCAGCAGGGTGACGAAGTGCGGCACCGCCACCGTCAGCACAAAGCAGAAGCGCCAGAACTTTTTGATCCTGATCTCCTTCCAGTTGATGAACAGCGCGAGCAGCATGCCCAGGATATAGTTGGAAAACGTGGCCGCCAGCGCCCAGAGGATTGTCCAGCCCAGCACCGACCAGAAGGTCTGGCCGAGGCTGCCGTTCAGCGCCAGCGTGCGCTCAAAGTTCTTCAAGCCCACCCAGTCGAACAGCACCAGCTTTTTGTCCAGCACGCTGTAATTGGTGAACGCCATGCAGGCCATGAAGACCAGCGGCAGCAGCGTAAAAGCGCAGATGCCCAGGAGGGGCGGCGTCAGAAGGGTCATGTGCAGCCGCTCGTCCGCGTATGCCCGCAGCTCCCGCCGGAAGCCGGGCGTACGCTTTCCCTGCTTTTTGAAGCTGCCCGCCCGGTAGCTGGCCTTGACCGACGCCCTGAGCAGCATGATCCCGCAGATCAGGATCGCCACCGTGATGATCCCGTACAGCAGGATGTTCAGCGACCGGTCGCCGTCGATGTATTCGAATATGCTTTTTTCGTCGTTCCAGACCTTCTGCTGGCCGACGGTCCCCAGGGTCATCAGCTTATCCAGGTTGTACAGGCCGGAAGAAAGCATATATCCGATCACGCCGGCCTCTGCCGCCAGGAACAGCAGACCTTTGATGATCTGGCCCCGCGCGGCGCAGCCCGCGCCCCAGACGGCTGCCGACAGATATTCCCATCCTGAGCCTTCCTTCAGGGCCTGCAGGAACGTCGTTTTGGGCGTCAAACGCTTTTTCATTGACTTCACATCCTTTATGAAAAGAAGGGCAGTGCCCCTTCTCCCTGCGGGAAAAGCGCGGCGCTGCCCTGTGCACGGAAAGCTCAGATGCCGGGATTATTGACGGCCTGGGTGAATGTTTCGGTCTTTTCGGCGGCGTTCTCATGGGTCACGATGCCGTCGCGGATCTCGTTGCCCATGCTCTCGGCGGGAGACCAGTAATAGCCGAATTCAGTATAGCTGGCGCGGGCCAGAGCCACTTCGCTGACGGTCTTGGCGTCTACCACGCAGATGGGGTCGTCGGCCACTTCGGCGATCAGAGCGTTTTGGCAGGGCACATAGCCGCGCTTTTCGTAGTGCGCCTTCTGGCCTTCGTAGCTGGCCAGGAAGCAGGCGAGCTCGAGAGCGGCCACGGGGTGCTCGGTGGTGGACTTGACGCCGACCGCCTTGGCGGAGGTGAAGGGACGCAGCTGGCAGCTGGTGCCGTCGATCATCACGGAGGGCAGCACGGCCACGCCGAAGTTGTCGCCCAGCACCTCGCGGGTCTGGGTCGCCTGCCAGGTGCCGCAGATATAAGCGTTGCAGTTGCCTTCGCGCATCATGCCGATGGCGTCGGAGGGCTCGGCCACGATGAAGTTGGGGTTCTGCACCAGGTCAACCAGGGTGTTGGTCACGGCAACGCCCTTTTCGCCGCCCAGCTGGATGCCGTCAGCACGGTTTTTGCCGTCCGCGCCGAAGAAGGTGCAGCCGTTGGCCAGATAGAAGGCGGCCAGATAATAGCCGTTGCTCAGGGGGAAGGCGACCTTGCCCTTTTCAAGCATGGCGTCCAGGGAGAGCACGTCCTCTTCGGTGAACACGCTCTTGTCATAGTACATGAAATAGGTATCCGTGGTGACCGGCACGCCGTAGAGCCCGTCTTCGTAGATCAGGCAGTTGACCAGCGTTTCGGGATAGTTTTCCTGCACATAGGCCATGTATTTGCCGCCCCATTCGGTCAGGGCGTTGGCCTGGCACAGGGTCTCAAGGCCGGTGGAGCCGTACAGGAACACGTCAGGAGCGGCTTCCATATCGCGCGGGACCAGCTTTTTGGCTTCGGATTCGGAGCTGACGCCGTACTCAAAGGTAATGTCCCATTCGGGATGAGCGGCGTTGAATTCGTCGCACAGGGTGTTCAGCCATGCGCCCAGGTCGGGGTTCTGGTCTTCGGAAGGGCTCCATACGCGGAGCGTGAACTTTTCCGGGGCGGATTCGGCGACGGCGGCCGCCAGCCCCATCACCATGCACAGCGCCAGAAGCAATGCGGTAAACCTTTTCATGATGTGTTCCTCCTTATGATCTTCCTTGATGAACGAAACATACTGTTCTTTGTTTCGAATCGCAAGCGTATCATATCACGCTATTTGGTAAAAGTCAATCCATAAATTTCATCAATTTCGGAAAAATACTTGCTTAAGTGCGAAACAAATGCTATAATAAAACGGTAACGTCGGGCATATTTCGTAAAGTTTCGTAGATGCCGGAATGCATGAGGAGAGCCATGAAAGCGAATTATCATACGCATACAGAACGGTGCAGGCACGCACAGGGGACGGAAGAGGATTACATCCGGGAAGCGCTGAAGGCAGGGGTTTCCATCCTCGGCTTTTCGGATCACGCGCCGTTTCCGGATCACGATTTCGGCTTCCGCATGCCGTATGACGAACTGGAGACACATTTGAGCGCCCTGGACCGCTTGGCAAAACTGCATGCATCTGATATAGTAATCAGGAAAGGTCTTGAGATCGAGTACCTTCCCCGGTACCGGGATTATTACGAACGGCTCCTGACGCGGGACGGACTGGATTATCTGCTGCTGGGAGAGCATTTTTATCCGGATCACGGGGAAGCGCCTTTCATCACGTCCGCCCAAAGCACTTTGGATAATATCCGCTATGCCGAGGGGATCGCGGCTGCGCTCAAAACCGGTTACTTTTTTGCGGTCGCCCATCCGGACCTGTTCACGATGAATCACTTTGCCTGGGACAGAAACTGCGACGCCGCCGTGGACATCATCCTGAACGCCGCCGTATCCGCGGGCGCGATCCTGGAGCTGAACGCGAACGGCTTCCGCCGGGGCGTCCATTCCTACCCGGACGGCGACAGATACATGTATCCCCATATCAAATTCTGGGAAGCGGCCGCACAGACCGGCCTGCCCGTAATCATCGGGTCGGACTGCCACGAGCCCTGCCAGGTGTGGGACGAACAAATGGACAAAGCGAAGGCCATGCTAAGGGCGCTCGGCATCGTGCCTCTGGAACAGATGGAGGACCGCATTGCCCATGAGCGGCGGAAAAAAAGGAGCGCGCTATGAACATCAGAGACATCGCCCGGCTTGCGGACGTGACGCCCGGAACGGTATCCAAGGTATTGAACAATTATCCGGACGTGGGGGAAGCCACGCGCCAGCACGTGCTGAAGATCATCGCCGAAAACCAGTACGAGCCCAAGGGACGCGGGAAAAAAGCGGAAGCGTTGCCGCCGCGGATTGGCATGGTGGTGGAAAGCGTGTACAACCCGTTTTACAGCGAGGTGGAGGATTCCCTTTCCATCCATCTGCACAACGCGGGCTATACGCTGATTTCTTTCCATGACAATTTTTTTGCCCAGAACAAGCGCGAAAAATTCGCGGAGCTGCTGACGGGTTTTCAGCCCGAAAAGCTGAACGGCCTGATCTATATCGGCGGCAACTTTGAGGAAGTGACGCCGGAGGAGTTTTCCCAGCTGCCCTGCCCGACCATTTTTGTGAACACCATGCTTCCCTATCCCACCGGAAAGCTGCTGTATTCAAGCGTTCAGGTCAGCCAGTTCGCGACGGCCTACGCGCAGATGGAGCGCCTGATCGGCCAGGGTCACAGGGATATCTGCACGATCATTTCCTCCAATATCGATACGAGCGTGTACAGTCTGCGCTACAGGGCGTACCGCGCGGCGCTTTCGCAGAACGGCCTTGAAAAAAATCTCGCCGCTTTCCTCGAAACGGACTATCAGTTTGACAAGGCGTACGGCGCCGTCCTCGCCCATTTCAGGGCGCACCCGGAGACGACTGCCGTCTGCAGCGGGATGGACATTGTGGTGCCCGCCGTTCTCCGTGCGCTGCACGACGCGGGGAGGATCCCTGGCAAGGACGTGAATATCCTGAGCTTTGACGGTCTCCCCGCGCTCAAATACTGCATCCCTTCCATTTCGACCTACGAGCAGCCCACGCAGGACATCGTCCGGTTTGTCTTCCACCTGATCGACGGGCTGATCAACAAGACCCAGAATCACCAGCACATCACCTTCCAGCCGCTGTTCAAGCAGCGCGAGTCCTGCTGAATGGGAGCGTGCCCATGCAGAAACAGTATAAGAATTATGTTTTCGATCTGTACGGGACCCTTGTCGACGTGCTGACGGACGAGGAAAGCCAGCGGCTGTGGACGTCCTTTGCCTGGTATCTGAAGCTGCTCGGCCTGCCTGCGGAAGCGGGATCCCTCAGGGCGGATTATCTGCGCCTGTGCGCGGAAGCGCAGCGGGCGAAGGCCGATATGCTCATGGCAAAAGGGATCGAAGGACCGTATGAAGCGGATATCCTGACCGTATGGCAGGCGCTGGGAAACGAAAAAGGTATGCGTTTGACCATCCGTCAGGCAACGGAAATATCCCGGGTGTTCCGCGCGCTGTCGCTCAGACGGCTCGGCCTGTTCCCCGGCGCTGCGGAGGTGCTCGGCGCGCTGCGGGCGGCGGGCAAAAAAGTGATCCTGCTTACAAACGCGCAGTCCGGCTTTACCCGCCCGGAGCTTCATCTGCTTGGGCTGGACACGGCCTTTGACGCGATATTTATTTCGGGCGACGCGGGCGTTAAAAAGCCGTCGCCCGCGTTTTTCGGTCTGCTTTGGCAGACGGGGCTCCGGCCGGAGGATTCCGTCATGGTCGGCAATGACGGCCGGTGCGATTGCCGGGGAGCTGCCGAAGCAGGCATGGACAGCTTTTATATACATACCGAACAATCTCCCGAGGATGAACCGGTATTGCCCAAAAATTGTCATAGAATCCGAACGCTGACCGATCTGATCGGCTGATATTCAGGGAAATCGGGCCGGCGGTCAAAAACAGGGGGCTGTTGCAGAAGCACAAGAATCTGCAGCAGCCCCATATCCATGTCCGTCTATAATGGAGGGTAGAATGACAGCACAAAAAAGCCTAGATGCCGATGTATATCGGATTTTCGATGAGCGCCCGAACGCTTGTCCCCCGCCAAAGAGATGTACCTCTTTTGGTTTTGATGCCGCGCTCATTCAGATACTGCGCTACCCGGTTTGTCCCGTATCCGTGATTAGTCAGCAGATCGAAGATTCCTGCCCGAGGAACTGCCTCAGGGAGACCCTGAACTTGATGTGCACCTTATACCCTGTCGCGACGTCCACACGTTCGATCAGGCGGGCAATGATCATATGCCTGGTTCCTATGTCAGCCTTCGCATAGCAATCGGCCCAGGAGACCATTTCATCAATCTGATCCTTTGTTTGTTGAGCACTGCTCTTCTCTTTTTCCAGCCGGGCCTTTGCTTCTTCCATGGCATGGCGGGCTGTTT
>JAFWES010000090.1 GCA_017512805.1 Clostridia bacterium | reverse complement strand
GTCCAGAATCGTATACGAAACAATGGTATTCGCGCTGCTGCCGGCGTCCGTCTGGCTGCCGGAAACCACAGCTGAAACGGTGAAGCCTGCAGGCAGGCCCTCCGCGGTGACCGTATCGTCTGTCAGGGCCGTACCGTCATAGGTTTTACTTGCGGAAGCCGCCGTCAGGACAACAGGAGTATCGTTGACGGTTACTTCCAGGATGCCAAGATTTTCTGTAACGGAATAATTGTCCTTGTTTGTGGTGCCCCAGTCGATGGAATAGGTATTGGCGGAACTGCCCTTTTCCGTCTGACTGCCGGTCGCTTTCACAGACGCCGTTTCGCCGGCAGCCAGGCCGGTGATGGACGCGCCGGCACTGGTCAGCGGCGTACCGTCATAGGATTTGCTTGCGCTTTCCGTGGTTACCTGCACCGGGGCTTTTTCCACCGTCAGCGTGCCGTCGACCTTTTTGATATCCGGAAAGCTCGCCGTTTTGTCTTCGTGGGCAGCGTTCCGGATGATATAGCCGTCGCTGACGATGTTAGCGCTGGTGCCCGCGTCTGTCTGGGTGCCGCTGGCCGCAGCTTCCACCGTGAAGCCTTCCGGAAGGCCGGAAACGCTCACTCCGCTGCTGGTCAGCGGCGTTCCGTCATAGACCTTGCTGGCGGATGAAGCGGTCAGTGTCACCGAAGCGCTGCTGCCCGTAACGGTCAGGCGGCCCAGAGCTTCCCGGATGGAGTAGTTTTCTTTTTTCGCGGTATCCCAAGCAATCGAGTATGTATTATCTGATTCGCCCACTTCCGTCTGGCTGCCGGTCACCGTCACGGTCACGGTTTCGCCGCTGACCAGGCCGCTTACCGCGGCGGGCCCGGCTGTGAGAGCCGTACCGTCATAGGGTTTGCTGGCAGAGGGCGTTTCAATGGTCAGTTCGCAGGGGCGGATGGTCAGCGTCATTCCGGCAAAGGAAGACGACCAGTTGGCCGCGCTGCCGGATTCTGTCAGGACGCTGCCTTTCAGGGTATACGTACCCGCATTCTGGCCCATGCCGGTGACGGATACATCCACTGTGTCCTCCGTGAAGAGGACAAAACGGAACAGAGCGTCGGTCGACCTGACCCGGAACCCTGCTGCGGCTTCGCCCGCATGGGTACCGTTTGCATACGTGACCGACGGCTCCGGCAGAAAAACGCCGCCGTTATAACTCGTTTCAGCGTTGCCGAAGTCGATTTCGATATTCAGAGGTTCGATCGTCAGCGTTCCGGTCTGTTCAGACGCGATGTAGTAATTGTTTTGTTTCGCCGTTCCCCAGGCGATCTCATAGGTGTTGTCCGCGGTGCCCACCTGGCCTGGCAAGATACCTGTGGCGGTAATGGCGGCTGTTTCGCCGCTGACCAGGCCGCTCAAGGACGCTTCCGCGTATTCTAGGGCTTCCCCGTCATACACCTTGGAAGCCGAGCCTGTGGAAACTGCCAGAGGAGCCCGGTTGACCGCCAGTTCCCCGTTTTCAGTGAAAACGTTGATGAACTGATCCGTAACGTCTTCGCCTGACGGACCGTAGATGCGGTAGTCCGTCACCCGGTTTTCGGTGATACCCGCGTCAGTCCGGCTGCCGGAAACGGTTGCCCGCAAACGGTATCCTGCAGGCAGACCGTACACCGTATACTCCCCGTTCCTCAGCTGCGTCCCGTCATAGGTCTTGCTGTCAGAGGCAGCGGAAATCACAACCTTGCTGTCAATCAGCCGCGGCAGCACGGTCAGCGTGCCCAGTTCTTCCCCGGTCACGATGTAATTGTTTTCGTTCGCTCCGCCCCAGGAGATGGTGTAGCCGTTCTCACTGGAACCGACTTCCGTCTGGGAACCTGTGGCGGTGACGGTAATACCGGAGTCCAGGACAATCGGGGTAAAATGCGCCTCTTTCTCCGTCAGGGCGCGGCTGTTGTAATTCGTGATCGCTGAATCGATATTGATGTTGACACTGGCGGAATTCGTCATCAGCCTGTCCTGCACGCTGTCCTGAACCGTCAGGCCGTTTTTCGTAACAGTGCTTTCTTCCGACGCTTTCAGGGCATTGATCCGTTCGGTAAGGAGCAAGAGATCCCACCCGGTTTCGTCGCATGCTTTGGACAGCAGTTCGGGGTTGTTCGCGTACAGGAGGAGGATTTCATCCGGCAGATCCTCTACCTTCAGCGTATCGATCTGATAAAAAATGCTGTCTGACTCCTGCTCATTCTTCACGCAGACCGTGAGGCGCTGCCCGGCCAGAAGCTCGATATCCTGGCTCTCTTTCGTGATGGGATTCGTGGCATGGACCCAGGTGCTGCCGCTGACGGCGATCATCGCTTCGCTTCCCAGGGCTGTTTTGCTGACAACGGAAGCGTTCTCCCAGTCCTGCTGCCCGGTAACGGTACGCTCAAGGCCCCGGATTCCGGCTTCCGGATTGGTCAGCGGCAGGCCGTCATAGTATTTTTCCGCACTTCCGGTCCATACGGAGACAGGAATGGGATTGACCACCAGCTGGCCGCTGATCTTCCGGATGCTCCTGAAATGACTGGTCACATCCTCGCCCATAGCATTGCGGATGATGCAATCGGACACCGTGTTCTCGCTTTCGCCAACGTCGGTCTGGGAGCCCCGGGCAGAGACGTCGATGGTAAAATCCCCCGGAAGGCCGTAGACGAGGACGTTGGAAGACCGCGTCAGGGCTTCTCCGTCATACAGCTTGCTCGCGCTCTGCGCCACCAGGGTCACGGTCTCGTTCCAGGTCCAGCTGCCCTGGTCAGGATACGGGTTGACGTTTTCCGGCACCGGAGCCTCCTGCATGGGGCCGAAAATGACGGCTGCTTCTTCGCTGCCCTCCAGCACCCGCTGCCGCACGGTGGGATCTTCGGAAACGATTCTCCTGACCAGCACGGGCAAATCCCCGGCGGTCAGCTGGGACACTGCCGGCGTTACGTCCTCGCCGTCCCCGCTGGACTGCAGGACAACCGCTTTCTGGCCCGCGCTGAGCGGTAGAAGCCTGTGACTGCCAGAGGAATCCAGGTAATCCAGGTCGGTCTTCCCCTCCAGCAGCATGATCTGGGTCTGGGATATCTGTTCATCCTCCGAATGGGAGATGCAGACCATCGTGCCGCGGATGCCGACTGTCATCGTGCTGGTCTGAATGTCCAGGCTTTCATTTTCGTCCAGTTTTTCGCGGACGTCCAGGAAAATCCTGCCTTCCACCAGGTTCAGCCGCAGATGATTGGATTCTTCAATGAATTCCACCCGCGTTTCGGCGTCCAGGGTAACGATCTTGCTGTCATCCAGGCTGACGGAAGCAAGGCTTTCCTTCCCTGTCCGCATAACCTCGCCGCTGGCGAAGCGGACGTTTTCGAGCACGAAACGGGACTGTCCTTCCGCATTGAGGATCTCCACATCGCCCTCATAGCGCAGCAGCCGCATGGTTTCGGCGTCGTAGCTTTCTCCAAGGGCCGGAGCGCAGAAGGTCAGCGCAAAAATCAGGATAAAAATGATCATGGCTTTCGCAGAAGCGAAGCATTTCCTGTTCATTTCATTTCCTTTCTTCTGCTCATTCAGGCAGAACCGGGTTCCGTCAGCGGAGCGCCCGGGTGAAACGGTTGTCTATCATCAATCCGGGAAACATATGCATCAAAGTATCGGAAAACAGCACACATTCCTATTAGATATAGTACGATAAAAACACGGTTCGCGTCAAGCAGAACGCAGAAAAAAGCCTCCTTCAGACTGCGGAAAAAACCGCCCCCGGGCCGTTGACATAGACCCGACTTTAAGGTATATAATCCGGCTGACAGACAGAACTGCCTGACAGGCTGACAAAAGGAAAAAACAGCGGCTTCCCGAACTCTTCTGTCTTTGCCGGCGCCGCACCGGCTGGGAGAATCTGATGTACGGCTTCCAGTATTATACCCCGACGAAGGTCGTCTTCGGCAGGAATGCAGAAGCGCAGACCGCGGAACTGATCCGGGCGTTCGGCGGCCATAAGGTCCTGATCCATTACGGCGGCGGAAGCGTCATCCGCTCCGGCCTGCTGGAGAAGATTACAGGCCAGCTGGACACAGCCGGCATCCCTTATGTGACCCTCGGCGGAGCAGTGCCGAACCCGCGGCTGGGCCTTGTGTACGAAGGCATCAGCCTGTGCAGAAAAGAAGGGGTCGATTTTCTGCTGGCAGTGGGCGGCGGCAGCGCCATCGACTCGGCCAAGGCCATCGGATACGGCGTCGCCAACGACGGGGACGTCTGGGATTTCTATGATTACAAAAGAACAGCCGCTGCCTGCCATTCGTACAGCATTCGGTGCAGCTCAGCCGCCCTATCGCTACACCGATTGGACGGGAGAGCAGAAGCAGTGTTCCAGGCGGGGATTTGCCAGCAAGCATGAAGCCCAGGCATGGGAACGGGAGCAAATCTACTACCGATAACCTTAACAGAAAGACGTTAGAAAGTGGCTTGAAATAAGCACTTCTCAGCGTCTCCTTTTGATTAGAAGATGGACTTTGAAGGAGGATTGCTACAACGCTACAGGAAACTCTCCTGCATTTTTCTCAGGAAACGCTCAGCTATTGGCGAGAAGATCTGGTACTTTTTCCAGATCAGATACAGCTTTGTCTCCAGTCTCGGAGACAATGGACGGAATACCAGTCCCGAATCGGCGGATGTATCGATCAGATGATCAAACGTCAACAGGTACCCGAGACCTTCCTTTGCAAACATGGAGCCGTTATAGGACAACCGAAAGGAACCCTCCAGCCGCAGCTCCGGCATCCTGTCGCCGCACCATGCCGGCAAATCATTTTCCCAGCCTTGCTCTGAGCAGAACAAAGGCAGACCAATGAGATCATCCACCGTGATGGTCTCTTTTTGTGAAAGCGGATCCGAGGCCGGGAACACCAGGCCCCACACATCAGCCTCTGGGAAGGTCAGCGCCTCATATTTGGCTGTATTTGGCTTTTCGGCCAACACAGCGAAGTCCAGCAGGCCCTTGTCCAGCTTTTCCGTCACCTGCTCTGTGTCTCCGCTGGTAATGTGGTATCGAAGATCAGGGTACTGTAAGCGGAATTCGCGGATTTCCCAGGCTAAATACTGAATCAGATGTGATTCCGCCAGGCCAAAGTAAATATCTCCGCCGGTAATGTCATCCAGGGTGACAAACTCCTGTGTGATCTTATCTGCCATGCTGACCAGGTCCTCTGCCCGGTTGCGCAGCAGCACGCCCTCCTCCGTCAGGCGTATGCTGAAGCTGTGGCGGGTGAACAGTTTTTTACCCAGTTCATCTTCCAGCGCTTTCAGTGTCTTCGATAGTGTAGGCTGGGTCACATGCAGCTGTTCCGCTGCCCGGGTCATATTTTCCTCTCTGGCAACCGCCAGAAAATAGCGCAGGGTCCTGATCTCCATCTTGTCCTCCGCGAAATGCAAATAAAGAATATCATGATATTCATTTTAACCATTAGCATCATTTCACGCAAGGTGTTATGATAAAAATGTCTCTGAAAATATTCACCCTCAGGAGGAGCAGATGAACGCGGAGAGCGCAAAGCAGTGCCTGACAGACATTGGATGCAATCCCGACAGGATCAGCCAGCTGGCTGAGCTTGTGGAAGCGGGGAAATTAACAGAAGCAAAACAAAGGCTCCGCTGCCTGCGCTGCGACCTGATGGAAGAGCTTCACGTCTGTCAGCGTCGCGTAGATCAGCCAGCCGATTACAGAAAACGAAAAACGTCACCTATATGTTGACCGCAGGAGGTTGAAACGATGGCACTGATGCAGATGGAATTCAAGTCTGAAAAGCTGAAAAGAACAGTTTCCATGAACGTGATTCTTCCGATTGAACGATTCCGTGGGCATTTCCCGACCTTATACCTTCTTCATGGCCTTACGGATAATTACAACGGCTGGCTCAGCTACAGCAGGATCCGTCTGTGGGCGGAGGAAAGCGGGCTTGCGGTGGTCATGCCCTCCGGTGAAAACTCCTTTTACATGGATATTCTCGTGAAGGACGGCTGCCTGGGGGACTTTGGCGAATATATCGGGCGAGAGCTGGTGGATGTGACGCGGGAAATGTTCCCTCTTTCCCATAAGCGCGAGGATACCTTCCTGGCCGGTCTGTCCATGGGCGGCTTCGGTGCCTGCCGGAACGGCTTGAAATATTGCGAAACCTTTGGCAAAGTGGCGATCCTGTCTGGTGCGCTGCATTTTTACGAATACCCTGTCGAATGGGTGGAAACCCAGGGAAACACCATCGGGGAGGTCCGGAACTTTGGCAGTCTGGAGGAAACGAGGAACACGGACCGGAACCCCCGCTATCTGATACAAGCGATCCAAAAAGATCCGACAAAGCGCTTTCCCTCCTTCTATATCGCCTGCGGGCTTCAGGATCATCTGCTGGAGGCGAACCGCTCCATCGCGAAAGCGCTCTCGGAGGCAGGTGCCGACGTTACCTATGAGGAAGGCGAAGGCATTCACGACTGGTATTTCTGGGATGCTTATATCCAGCACGTTCTGACATGGCTGGACTATCAGGCTGATCGAAAAGTATGACCATTATCTGCAAGTATCCCGTAATGGATCGCTGCCGGACAGGCTTTACTGTTCTGGCAGTTTTTTGACGCCCGCCTTTATTAGCTGACACTCCACCCAAAAACTTCACGGCACCCATTAAAGCGCGCTATACCAGTGCGGATCTGGACTGGCGCAATAAGCAGAGCCGCAGCTCCGTGGAAATGAATGACCGTTCCTGCCGCCCGGAGATTAACAGGACTGTTGAGTGGGAATGATGAATCGTTAATCTTCTCGTCCTCGGATGTGTTAATTTTCAATACATTCCGGGGACATTTTCTTTTTCCTGGCTACAAATCGGCTACATTTTTTCGCCTTTTTTGTAGCCAGGGCTTTCCGAGCCTGCATCGTTCTCCTCGATCGTCTCGTTCAGCCTTCTGACGTGCTAACACCGTCCAGATCAAAAAGCTGGATGAAATGATCCGCTTAGGGAAGATCATTCTGGAAACCCAGCCCGTGATGGATCAGATGAACGCCATCCACTGGAAGGCTCGCAGAGAAAAGTTCCGTTCCGCACACGAACGGGAAATCAATCTCTACCAGATGTCAAAGCAGATTCTGAAACAGAAGCATGGTGTTACAGAGATCAGGCTCTCTGCCTGGCAGCAGGAAAAAGCGGAGCTGGAAGCCGCCAACGATAAGCTCTATCAGGAATATAAACCTCTGAAAGAGAAAATGAAGGGCATCATGGAGATCAAGCGACAAATAAAAACTGTTGAACAAGCGAAGGAGCGGAAACACCAGATAGAGCAGCCTGAAAGGTGATTACCCAACAAACGAAAACAACGCCAAAGCCTTGACATCGGCCACTTCCTATGCTATCCTCATCCCAACTTACCGGAAAGGAGGCCTCCCCATGAAGCAGATGATCCAGAACACCATGATGCACATCGCGGCGATGCCCGTGATCGTGTATTCCGTTATCGAAAATCTGCATCCTGGGGAAGTGTAGCCTGCTGGCTTGTATTGGCTTCATCGGCCGCTTCTCCCGGACGGAGAGGCGGCGTTTTCAATTTCTTGACGAACGGAGAGCAAGATCATGATCATACGCAGATTTCAACCATCAGACGCACAGGCTGTATCTGATCTGGTCATCACAACCATCCGCATTTCCAATATCAGGGATTACTCCGCCAAAATGATGGAGGATCTGATCAAAACGCAAACGCCGCATCACATGCTGGAACGGGCAAGCTGGACCCATTTCTATGTGGCCGAGGAAGAAGGCGCGATCATCGGCTGCGGCGCCATCGGCCCTTATTGGGACAAGGAGGATGAGAGCAGCCTGTTCACCATTTTCGTCCACCCGGATCATCAGGGGCAGGGCATCGGCAGAGCCATTGTTGAAACGCTGGAAAAAGATGAATTCGCCCTGCGCGCCAAAAGGATCGAAATCCCGGCCTCCATTACCGGGCTGCCATTCTATCAAAAGATGGGCTACACGTTCAAGAATGCTGTCGATACATTGGACGAGGAAGGTCTTTACAGGCTGGAGAAATACCGGGTTTCAGAGGTGCAGCAAGCTATGCTGAATGTCATCCTGTCCCGCCGCAGCTATCGTGGAAAATATAAGCCAGATAAGGTTCCACGTGCGCATCTGACCGCCATCATGGAGGCCGGGCTGGCTGCGCCATCTGGCTGCAACAAGCAGACCACCAGCCTGATCGCGGTGGATGACCCGGCATTGTTGTCCCGAATCAAAGCTGTGGTTGATCCTCCTGTTGCTGAAACAGCCCCGGCCATGATCTGCGTACTTACGCAAAGGATCAACGCATATCGGGATCGCTGCTTTGCCACACAGGATTACGCCGCCGCAATTGAAAACATGCTCCTGGCCATCACTGCGCTGGGCTATCAAAGCTGCTGGTATGAAGGACATATCACAGATACGGATCGGATAGGCGATCAAATCGCAAGAATTCTGGATGTACCGGAAAATTATGAGCTTGTATGCATTCTGCCGGTGGGCATTGCGAATTCCGAACCGACTATGCCAAACAAGAAGGCTTTTGAGGAACGAGCCTGGTTCAATGGCTTTCAGCAACCAGAACGGAGGAATTGACGATGATTATTCAGGATATAGACTTCACATTGAAGGACGGCAGAAAAGCACAGATCCGCAGTCCGAAGGATGAGGACATTCAGGGCATGCTTGACTATCTGTATATTTCCGCAGGCGAGACTGAGTTCATTCTCCGATATCCGGAGGAATGCAGCAAGTATACGCCCGAAGGAGAAAAAGCCCTCTTTGACAGGGTGAACGCTTCCGAGAACGAAGCGATGCTCGTTTGTCTTGTAGAAGGAAAAATTGCCGGGAACTGCCAAATTGTCTGGAAAACCGGAATGAAAACCAGACATCGCGCTGCTGTAGCGATTGCGCTACTGAAGGAATACTGGAATCAGGGCATCGGAACAAGGCTGTTCCAGGAAATGATCCGAATTGCGGAAGAGAACGAAAACATTCTGCAGATGGAACTGGAGTTTGTGGAAGGCAATACCCGGGCCAGAGCCTTGTACGAGAAAATGGGCTTCCGGATCGTCGGTATCAGACCGAATGCCATCCAACTGAAGGATGGAACACTGCTGAATGAATATTCCATGATCAGAGAAATCAGAAGAGGGGAAAAAGTATGATTATCGACACCTTTGACAATCTGTCTCCGGCCATTATCAATCCAGTCAGGAAAGAGGACGCGCCTGAAGTGGATGCCTGCATTGTGACCTTTTCGCATGAAATCGAAAAGCATGTGGCGGAGCATTATGCCAGTGGAGAAATTGCCTCCCTCTGGTGCGCTACAGGAAGGACACCGGTATACCTGATCGAAAGAAATGGGAAACGCTTTGCCTTCTATAAAACCTATGTCGGTGCTCCGATCACGACTGGCTTGATAGAAGACGCTACCATGGAGCTGAACTGCAGCAAATTCATTCTCTTTGGCGGTGCCGGATGCCTGAACAAGGAAATCGCTCACGGAAAGGTCATGGTTCCGACAGCGGCTTACAGGGATGAGGGCACATCCTATCACTATGCCCCGGCCGCTGATTATGTCGCCGTGAAGAATTCATCTCTTGTAGCGGAATTCATGAAATCGAACGGGATTCCCTATGTGTTGGGGAAAACCTGGACGACAGATTCTTTCTATCGGGAAACAAGAAACAATTTCGAGAAGCGGAAAGCCGACGGGTGTATCTCTGTGGAAATGGAGTGCGCTGGCGTACAGGCCATGTGTGATTTCAGAGGACTGGAGCTGTATCCATTCTTCACAAGCGGAGACTTGTTGGATGCGCCGGAATGGGATGAGCGCGGCAAGGATTACACCAGCGGTGGGCAGCATGATGTGGGGCACTTTGCTATTGCGCTGGCGCTGGCCGAGTATGTGTCATAAGCACAGAATCGCCAATCACACAGAAAGGACCAGGAAAATATGGAAATACATTTTGCCCAGGAGAAAGACCTGAACCGCGTCAATGAGCTGCGCAAGCAGGTCAACGATCTGCACGTTGTCGGAAAGCCGGAGGTCTTCAAGCCTGGCTTCTGTGATGAGCTGCGGAACTATATCCAGACCATCTTCCGGGATCCCGAGCAGAGGATTGTGGTCGCGGAACAGGATGGAAAGATTTGCGGATTCGCCGTACTGCACCATATTTACAAGCCGGAGAATCCCTTCATGTATGAAAGGGATTTTCTGGACATCGATGAATTCTGCGTGGATGAAGCCTTCCGCAGGCAGGGTGTTGCCTCTGCGATGGTCGCCTTTATCAAGAATTGGGCCAAAGACCAGGGATACCACCGGATTGAGTTGAACATGTGGGAGTTCAATCAGGATGCGCTGGCGTTCTACGAGCAAGCGGGGTTTGTCACCTTCCGCCGATATATGGAGATGATGATATAATGCAGTATGGCATCGCTTGTACAGATGCAAGTGCTTGAAAAGCGAGAATCCTTCATCCGAAATAAGAAAACCAACTACTATGCAGTGGCTGACAGCCTGCTTCGATTCTGGTACCGGTTCATCTTTGATCAACGTGATGTGATTCAAAACGGCTTTGGAGAGATGCTGTTCCATGAAGACCTGGATGGAATCAGGGATTTTACCTCCCGGTCTTTTGAAGATGTAGCCCTGCTCTGGCTGGAAGAGCAGAATCGGAATGGCCAACTGCCTGTGTATTATGGGCCGATTCGCAATTATACGGTTCATAATTCCAGGCTCGGCCGTTCTGTTGAACTGGATGGCCTGGCAGAGGGGATCGGAAAACAGAACAATCACCTGCTAGCCGTGGAATGCAAATACCGGCGAACGCCGTTCAGTATAGCTATGCTGGATTACCTGCGTGAAAGACTTTCCCTTTTCGCTCAATACGATGTGATTGATTATTACCTCGTTTCCCGCTCAGGCTTTACCGGGGATGTGTGTGCTATTCATGATCCGCACATTCATCTGGTTACGCTGGAAGATATTTTTCAGCCGTGCACCGAGAAACAAAATCAGTAACAATGAAGTACATACGTGCGTGAGAGACATTGTCGGTGAAGACACAACCCGGCGTTGTAAAGATGAATTGGATCATATTCCATTCGCCATCAACGGCACGAGGAAAGCAGATACTGTTTCAGCCGGTCAAAGACCGTGCGATAGGCGGCGGCGTCAAAATGGATGCCGTCCATCGTATGCTCCGCCTTCAGACCGCCCTGGGGATCCTTGAGTCCATCATTTACATCGATATAAGAATACCCAAATTCATTGGCCAGCGCTTTGACCATCCGATTGGCCTTGCGAACCGCTTCGTTTGTGCGCACGGGCGGTGTCTGGAACTTTTCCCGCATGATCTCTTCGCATACGGGATAATAAGCCATCATATAGACCACCGTCTCCGGCAGTTTTTCCTTTATGATTTCACAGATGCGGCGGTAATTTCCGGACAGATGGTCCATCCAGTCTTCCCCATTCGGCATTTCCCGGATATCGTTGGTGCCTATATTGATGAACAGCTTTTTCGGTTCCGGATCCAATAAAACGGCATCGATCGCCGCCAGGAATTCGTCCGTCGTGTATCCCCCGATTCCCCGGTTGTAAGCGATGGGCAGTCCCTCGTTCAGACAAAATTCCGTGATGGGAAACTGTTCCATCAGAGAGGAACCGGTAAAGAGGGTCTGGCCTTTGCGGATGTACACGTTCTGCTGCCGGAAGCAGTTCAGTTTTTTCTCCTTCTCCTGCGCAAAATGGGCCATCATGCCCTGCATCGCCTGTTCCCGGGCTTCCTGAATGATCTGTTCCCGGTCCGTCATGATCGTTTCCTCCTCAGATTGGTCAGTCAAAATGGATCGTAAACCAGGTGACTCGCAGCGGTCTTCCTTCGAAGATTCCGCCGCCGCAGAATGGTGTTCACCCGACCGCTCCGCGTCCCCGTCAGGTGAAATGGTTCCTTCATGGCGACGCTTTTCGCCCCCCAAAGCGGTTCACCGCGTATCGCAAGCGGGCTTTTAAAGGCAGGGCTTTTTTCAGCGCCAGGGCCGTTTCCCGGGCCAGGGCGGTATCGGAAGGCTGCGCCTGAACCCGCCCGTAATGAAGGAGGGAAGCGCATTCCCCCAGCGGGATCAGGGAGAGGGGCGGCTGTCCCATGCGCGCAAGGCGCTGATGGATCATGGAAAGCGCGGCCTCCCCCGACTGCAGGCGGCGCGTGAAGGACATGGGCGTTTCGCCTCTTTGCCTGGACACCCCCACCGACTGCAGGCGAAGCATGACCTGCGTCCACCACAGGTCAAAACGCTCCTCCTCCGTGGAAAGCCGGGATTCCTTCCGGCCCGGATCCGTCCACAGCCAGCGCGCGGCGCCCCCCAGAGCCAGCAGAATCAGCAGCAGCAGGAGCCACGGGAAGCCGCCCGCGGGGACAACCTCCGCCGCCTCCGGATCCTCGTCCCCCTCCTCCCCTTCCGGCTCATCAGCGGGCGGATTCCCCGGCGCAGGCGTTGGCGACGCTTCCGGAGGCGCCGGAGTGGGCGTGGCCTCCTCCAGGATGGGATCCTGCGCCGGTTCCGGCGTCGCGGAGGCGCTGTCCGAGCCGGCGGAAGCGGACTCCGAAGCATTCCCGCCTGCGCGGCGGGGGGTTGCGTCAAAGGTCAGCCAGCCGAAGCCTTTCAGATACACTTCCGTCCAGGCATGAGCGTCCAGACCGGTGACAATGGCTTCGCCCCGCTCATTGGGAACCGCCATATACCCCTCCACATAGCGGGCCGGCAGGCCGATCATCCGGCAAAGGACCGTCATGGCGGAGGCGAAATAGGTGCAGTATCCTTCGCGGGTATCGAAAAGAAAATGGGTCACGAAATCCAGATCCGCGGGCTGAACGGCCGCGTCCAGGGTATAGCGGTAGTTCCGGCTGAGCCAGGTCTGCAGGGCAAACGCTTTTTCATAGGGCGTGGAGGCGGATGCGGTCACGTCCGCCGCCAGCTGCCAGACCGGTTCTTCCAGATGGGAAGGCAGGGCGGTGTATACTTCCTTCACGTCCTCAAAATGGGGATCCTCCGCAGCGGCGGCGGCTTCCACGAGAATGGAAACCCCGGCATCGCCGGCCAGGGGCAGCGGCGCGGAAACGGCCCAGGTATCACCGGCCGCCAGATTTCTGGTAATAAACAGCTCGGAGGCCAGGGAGAAATAGGGCACCAGATCTCCCCCCGCCCGCAGCGTCCGCACCCGCTGGGGGACGAAAAGGGTGGAAGCGCTGCTCCCCAGCATGCGGATGGACACGTCCGTCGGAGCCATCAGGGCGGATTCCAGATTCTGCGGCGGCAAGGACTGGTCGAAGAGGATGCCCCGGCTGGACGCCATCCCGGAGGCATCCCATAGATAGCGCCGCCCCCCCAGCGTATTGCGCCAGGACCGCCCGTCGTAGGCGTTCATCGTGACGCCGCGGAGATAGACGGTTTTCGGGGTGGACACCTGCATCACCCGGTGATCCGTGGGATTCGCGGGACCGCCCAGCTGCGACATTCCCTGTGGATAGTATCCCTCGGAGGAAAGGGAAAAGACGTCCCTGGGCTCGGTAAAGAAAAGCCGGTCCATCACCGACTGGCGGAATTCGTCCGCCTTCTCCTTGAGGGCGGGATTCACCAGGCCGGAGGCGGGCGTCAGCAGCCAGGCCAGCAGCACCAGCGCCGCGGACCAGGGCAGAATCCTGGCCGGAGACGCGTCCCCATGCCGTTCCAGCAGATACAGGGCCAGGGCGGCCACACAGGCAGGGAGCACGAAAGGGGTCAGGTCCGGCCGGTCCCCCAGCCAGAGGATGAGAAGCGCGCCGATCGCCAGCAGGACCCCTCCCAGGCAACCGGCCGAACGTCGGGTGCTGGCAAAGGACAGCAGCGTCACAATCACCGCCAGCGCCCGGGCGGCCGCGCCGCCCACCAGCGGCAGCGCCCCCGCAACGCCGGACAGATGGAGGGAGAAGGCCAGCGCTACGTCCCGTACCATTGCCCCGGAACCGGCCAGCCAAAGCAAGAGGCCGGCGGACAGCGCAATCGCTCCGATGATCGCGCCGCGGCGGGAGAAGGACAGCAGTTCAAGGCCGGTCGACAGCGCCAGGCACAGCAGAAGCGCCGCGGTCATGGATCCCTGCAGCTCCAGCGCAAAGAGCAGGGGCAGCAGCAGCCCGGCAGACAGAAGGAGGGTCAGCGCCAGAGGCGGAACATGATCCCGCAGCTTGATTCCCACGGCGCACCCCTCCTTTTCTTGTTTATGTGCAGCGATTCCGTCGCTGCGCTTGCCGGACTGAACCGTTCCGTTTATGGTTCCATTTCGGCCTCCGGCACAGTGGCGTCCGGCGTCACAAAGCAAACCTCCACCCCGTCCTGCCGCAGCCGGGACACCAGCGGCTGGAGGTTCGGATCCTCCGGCGTCCAGGTCACCAGATAGAACCGCAGCGTGGGCCCCAGATGATGCAGCCGTGTCATGATATCCACCGTGGCGGACGTCAGCCGGGCGGAAATGATCACCAGGCACCCGACCTTCCGCAGGCGGCGGCTCTCCAGCGTCAGCAGCCGCTCAAACCGATCGGTTTCGGAAAAATCCAGCATGGCCAGGTTTTCCATGACCAAAGGAAGGCCCATGGTGTTCTCCAGCTCGATGGGATGGTTCCCGAAGAGGGGAAAATGCACGGTCAGGTCGGCGCCGAGCTGATCGGCAAACACGGACGCGGCGGTTTCCACCAGCGCGTCCCGGATATCCATTTCCGCCTCCGGCTGCCCCCAGGAGGGAGGGCGGGAGCAATCCATCAGGATCAATACTTCCTGCAGGACAGGCTCGTCAAAGGACCGCACCAGCAGCTCCTGTTTGCGGAAGGACAGCTTCCAGTGGATTTTCTTCATGGGATCCCCGGGCTGATAGGCCCTGATATCCGATGGCGCGGAAAGATCCTCCGTGGCCCGGGCCATCGCATCGCTGCCCGGATCGCCCGGGGAAAGGGTCAGCGGATCCGTTTTAAACAGAATGGGCAGCACCAGAAGGCTGAAATCCGCGTTGGTCACGGCGCGCCGGATATGAAAAAAGCCCATCAGGTCCTCCACCTGCCAGGCGTGAACGCCCGGAGAAAAACGCCCCACATGATCCGCGCGGAAGGGCATGGAAAGGCTCTGCAGCCGGCCCGGCCGGTCCTTCAGAAAAATGTTCCGGGTGGTCCCGTCGGCCCCGGAGGAAATCTCCAGCATAACCGGCGCGATGGGCAGAAGCCCCCGGTGGCGCACCCGCAGGGAAAGGGTAACCTGATCTCCCCGGTGGACGGTCGCCGCATCCATCTCCCCCGAAAGGTCGAAGGTTTTCGCGGCCCAGAGGACGCTGACGGCCCCGGAGATCAGCGTCAGCAGCAAAAAAACCGCCAGCAGAAGCAGCAGGGAACTGCCCGTGGACAGGGCGGAAAGCAGAAAGGTGGCAAAGGCAGCCAGGGGCAGCCAGATCCGCCCGCTCATAGCTTCAGCGGAACGGTCGTATTCCGCAGAATGGTCAACAGGACGTCCTCCGCCAGAATACCCTTCATCCTGGCTTCCGGAGACAGCACCATCCGGTGCGCAAACACGGGGAGCAGCATGTGTTGGACGTCTTCCGGAAGGATAAAATCCCGGTCATCCAGCAGCGCGCAGGCCTGCGCCCCGCGAATCAGGGCGATGGCCGCCCGGGTGGAGGCCCCCAGCTGGAAGGCGGGATTCTCGCGGGTCGCGGCGGCCAGATGGGCCACATAGGACCGTACCTCCGGGGAACAGTAAACAGTAGCGACCTGCTCCTGCATGGCGAGGATATCCTGGGCGGTACAGATGGGATTGATGGTGTCCATGGGCCGGACAACGCCGGAATACCGCTCCAGCACATCCATTTCCTGCTCCACCGTGGGATACCCGATGGAGATCCGCAGGAAGAAACGGTCCACCTGCGCTTCGGGGAGCGGATACGTGCCCACGAACTCGCCGGGATTCTGGGTAGCCAGAACGATAAAGGGTTTGGGCAGCGCATGGGTGACCCCATCCACGGTCACCTGATGCTCCTCCATCACTTCCAGAAGGGCAGACTGGGTCTTCGGACTGGTGCGGTTGATTTCATCCGCCAGGATGATCTGCGCCATCACCGCGCCTTCCCGGTATTCCATATCCCCGGTTTTCATATTGACGAGGGTAAAGCCCGTAATGTCAGACGGCATCAGATCGGGCGTAAACTGTATGCGGCGGAAGGAACAGTCCAGGGATCGGGCCAGAGCGCTGGCCAGGGTGGTTTTCCCCACGCCGGGAACGTCCTCGATCAGCACATGCCCTTTGCACAGCAGCGCGATCAGGGCGTATTCGATGGCTTCCTCCTTGCCGACGATGGCCTGACCGATGGCCTGCTGCAGGGTTAAAATCATCCGGCCGGGATTGAACATACGGAAAAGTCTCCTCCTTCCAGATAAGACACATCCTCGCCCGTCAGCGGCATACCGGCGGCCCGGATGTTCATCCGCAGCCGATCGGCCGATTTCGTGCTGACGACGGCAAAGACGTTCATGGGGCTGCTGAACACATATCGCATGGCGATTTCGGAGACGGCGCACCCCTCACGATCCGCCAGCGTTTCCGCCCGGCGAAGGCGCTCCAGGTTGATCGGATACAGATAGCCCTTCCGGGCATACGGATCCAGGACGCGCCCGGCCGCTTCCGGATCATCCGAGCGAAAACGGCCGCTGAAGAACCCCCGGCCAAGGCTGGAGTAAGCGATGACCGGCATCTGATTCTCCGCGTACCAGGCGCGGGCGTCCCGGTTTTCCGGGCCGGAAAGAGAGACGCAGCCCCCGCCCCAGAGATCCTCCACCTGCACGGCAAGCCCATAGTTGGGGCTGGAAACGGAGAATCCGGACAAGCCATGGGCGGCGGCATAGGCATTGGCCTCCCGGATCCGCGGGCAGGTCCAGTTGGAGACCCCGAAAATGCGGACCTGGCCGGCCTGCCGCGCTTCGCTCAGCGTATCGATGATTTCACCGACGGGCGTATCCGGGTCATCCCGATGCAGAAGATAGATGTCCACCGTATTCATCCGGAGCGCGTCCAGACTCCTGGCCAGCTGATCCTGGATGACTTCCCGGTTGACCTTGACGATCCCGTCCCTGATATCGCCGCATTTGCTGAGTACCGTGACCTGATCCCTGCAGCCCCGGGATTCGATCCATCGGCCCAGGGCATTTTCCGCCCGTCCGTAGCTGCGGGCGCAGTCAAAGGCGTTGACACCCGCGGCAAGCACGCTGTCGAGCAGCTCCGGCGCGCCGGGCTCGTCCGTCATCACCGGAGGGATGGCGGTTCCGAAAAAGATCCGGGAAACTGGCCGATTCAGGCCGGGAATTGTCCCTGTCATCATCTTTGTTTCCATTCATACCTCTCAGGCCGATATGGCCGCCTTCTGATTCCTGATCTGGAGCCCCAAAGCCACGGCGTCGAAAACGCCTTCCACGATCATGGTGATTCCGGTGAATACCCAGACACCCATCATAGTCATTTCCGGATTCATCACGATGATCAGCCCAAACACCAGCGAGATGGCCGCGCTGATCCCCCGCAGCCACCAGAATCCCAGATTCAGCCTCAGCGCATCCACGGTCCGCTGCAGCTTTCGAAAACCGAGCAGGATCTGGAGCATCCCGTAGAGCACGGCCAGAATCGGAAAAACGGATACAAACCATTCGCCCTGAAGAACGCAGAAAACGCCCCCCGCGATCATCAGGGAACCGCTGTAAAACCCGGAGCCTTTGGCCGCCACCACGGGATCAGCCCGAAAATACTTGACCAGGTCATATATTCCCAGCGCGCAGATCAGCACGCCGGCGATTCTGATAATCGTCACCGCGAAAAACCCGGGATTGACCAAAAGCAGAATTCCCACCACGATCAGAAACAGGATGGTCAGCATTGAGGACCAGTTTTCCCGTACAACCTTCAGCATCGTCATTTCCCCTCCCGAAAAAACCAGCAGCCGTTCCTTTGGAAAAGGGGGCTGCCTAAGGCAGCCCCCGGTCATCGCCTTTCGGTTCGCATTCTACCATAAATGCGATCCGCTGTCCATTCATTTCGCGCCGAAGATCCGGTGTCTCACTTCCCGCCCGGTCTGGCCGGGCCGATAAACAGGCATCGAATCGCGTTGAGGACCGCCAGAACCATCACACCCACATCCGCGAAAATGGCCGCCCACATATTGGTGATGCCCAGCGCTCCGAGCAGCAGGCAGGCCAGCTTGATCAGGATGGCGCCCCACGTATTTTCCTTGACGATCCGCATGCACTTCCTTGCGATCCGCACAGCCGTCACCAGCTTCATCGGATCGTCATCCATCAGCACCAGATCCGCCGCTTCGATCGCCGCGTCGGACCCCATGGCGCCCATGGCGATGCCGACGTCGGCTCTGGCCAGAACCGGCGCGTCATTCAGCCCATCCCCCACAAAGGCAACCTTCCCTTTTCCGTCGCCGCGCTCCGCCATCAGCTTCTCCACCCGGCTGACCTTATCCTGGGGCAGCAGTTCACTGTATACATGGCTGATCCCCAGCTTCCCTGCCACGGCGTCGGCGGCGGCTTTTCCGTCCCCGGTCAGCATGACGGTCTCCAGCCCGATCCGCTTCAGCTCCCGGATCGTCTGGACGCTGTTCGGTTTGATGACGTCGGAAATCACCAGATATCCGGCATACCGTCCGTCCACTGCCGCGTGCAGGATGGTTCCCGCTGTTTCGATCTCACGGTCCGGCGCGGACCCGACGCCGGCCTGTTTCAGATGCCGGCCATTCCCCACCGTGACCGTTTTTCCGTTTACCCGGGCGGTCACTCCGTGTCCGGCTGTTTCCCGCACGTCTTCCACCGTATATTCCCCGTGATCCGACGGACAGGCCTCCCGGAGGGAAACCGCGATGGGATGGACGGAATACCGTTCCGCCTGGGCGCAGAGCAGGAGCAGTTCCTCTGCGCTCATCCCTTCCGGATGAACGTCCGTGACCTGAAAGACGCCCTTTGTCAGCGTCCCTGTTTTATCGAAAACCGCGGTAGATGTTTCCGAAAGCGCCTCCAGATAGTTGGACCCCTTGATCAGGATTCCCTGCCGGCCGGCGCCGCCGATCCCCGCAAAGAAGGAAAGCGGAATGCTGACCACCAGGGCGCAGGGGCAGCTGATGACCAGGAAGGTCAGCGCCCGGTAAATCCAGACTCCCCAGGCCGCGTCCCGGCCCAGAATCAGCAGAATCAGCGGAGGAAGGATCCCCAGCGCCAGGGCTGCGTAAACCACCGCCGGGGTATACACCCGGGCAAAGCGGGAAATAAAGTTTTCGGAGCGGGACTTCCGGGAACTGGCGTCCTCGATCATTTCCATGACCCGGGAAGCCGTGGATTCCCCGAATGCCTTTGTGGTCCTGACGCGGAGAACCCCGCTCTGGTTGATGCATCCGCTGAGAATCTCATCCCCTTCCCGAACATCCCGGGGCATGGATTCGCCGGTCAGCGCGGAGGTATCCAGACTGCTGCTTCCGCTGAGGATTACCCCGTCAATGGGCACGCGCTCCCCGGGCTGCACGACGATGACGGCTCCGACGTCCACATCCTCCGGATCCACCGGCTCGATCTGTCCGTTTTCATTTTCGATATTCGCCGTATCGGGGGCGATATTCATCAGCTCGGTAATATTCCGCCGGCTTTTTCCCACGGCATAGCTCTGAAACCATTCCCCGATCTGATAAAACAGCATGACCGCGATGGCTTCCGTATAGTCCCCGGTTCCACGGTATAACGCCAGGGCGAAGGCTCCCACGGTGGCCACGGACATCAGCAGATTCTCATCCAGGGGCTGCCGGTTCCGGATCCCGAGGAACGCCTTCCGCAGGATGTCGTATCCGATGAACAGATAGATTCCCAGATAAATCAGAAACCGGACCACCCCGCTGACCGGTACAAAATGCATCCCACCGGTCAGCGCAGCGGCGATCAGAATCCGGACCAGATTCTTTTTTTGCTTCCCGCTCATCTTTGCCGCCTTCTTCCCGGGATCAGAGATAGATCTCGCAGTCACTCTCCACCCGTTTGCACTGTTTCCGGACTTCTTCCATCACCGCCGCCGGGTCTGCCCCTTCGTCAAACTCCACCTTCATTTTCAGGGCCATAAAATTGACCGTGGCTTCCTTCACGCCCGGCACCCCGCAGGCTGCATTCTCCATCTTGTTGGCGCAGTTCGCGCAGTCTACTTCGATCTGATAGGTCTTCCTCATGGGGGTGTCCTCCTCTAAACGTTCATTCATTTAAACACTTGTTCAAGTGTTTGTCTGTACTATACTCCTATATGCTTTCGCTGTCAATACCGAATAACAGTTTTCTGTAACTGTTCTGTTCCCCGGAACAAAAATCCATCCGATGTAACAATTCAGTCGCTCCGCTTTCAGGACTGAAAAGTGATCCTCCGATAAAAAACGGGAGCTGGTTCTCAGCTCCCCTGCGTTACGCTTCGATGCACGCTTTGAGGATCTCCGCCGCCTCCTTCAGCAGGCTCCAGGAGATATTCAGCGCCGGCAGCAGCCGCACCTTGTCCTTGGCCGTCAGGCACAGGACGCCCCTGTCCATCGCCGCGCTCACAATCTCCCCTGCGGGTTTGTCGGTCTGGATGCCCATCATCAGCCCCAGGCCGGATACGGATTGAACCCCCTGAACCGTCCCGAAATAGGCTTTCAGCCAGTTTCCTTTTTCCGTGACTTCTTTCATTAAATCGTCATCGATCCGGCTCAGGACGGAAATCGCCCCTGCGCAGGCCATGGGGTTTCCGCCGAAGGTGGAACCGTGATCCCCGAATCCGAACACATCCTGCACCTGTTCCCCCAGCAGCGTGGCACCCAGGGGCAGTCCGCCGGCCAGGCCCTTGGCCGTGGAGACGATATCCGGCTCCAGGCCGAAATGCATATAGGAATACAGCTTTCCGGTCCGGCCGTTGCCTGTCTGCACCTCATCCACCATCAGCAGGATATCATTCCGCTTCGTAAAATCCGCGATCCGCCCCAGCGCTTCCGGCGGAATCTGCACGACCCCGCCCTCTCCCTGAATGCACTCGATCAGCACCCCGGCAATCCTTTCCGGGTGCGGAAGCTCCGGAATTTCCTCCGGCGCGCAGGACAGAAAGCCCGGGGTCAGGGGCTGGTACAGCTCATGATAATGATCCTGCCCGGTGGCCGCCAGGGTGGTCAGGGTCCGGCCGTGAAAGCTGTTCTTCAGGGTCACGATGATGTGGCAGTCCGGCCCTTTCCGTTCCGCCTGACGCTTCCGGGCCGCCTTGATGGCGCATTCGTTTGCCTCCGCCCCCGAGTTGGAGAAGAAGACCTTTTTCATCCCCGTTCTTTTGCACAGCATCCTGGCCAGCTCCGCGCAGGGCTTTGTATAATACAGATTGGACATGTGCTGAACCTGGCCCGCCTGCCGGACGACCGCCTCGCGCCAGATGGGATCGGCTACGCCGAAGGAGGTCACGGCGATTCCGCTGCCCAGGTCGATATACCGTTTCCCGGTTTCATCAAAGACCACGGAGCCTTCCCCCCGGACGATTTCCACCGGAAACCGCTTGTAGGTTCCCGCCACATAGGTCTGGTCCATTTCCTTCAGATTCATCTTTTCGCTCATGCCTCTTCTCCCCCCAGCACCATGGTACCGGCGCCTTCATCCGTCAGCAGCTCCATCAGAATGGAATGGGGAATCCGCCCATCCATGATGACCACGTTGCGAACGCCCCGCCTGGTTGCTTCCGTGCAGCACTCCACCTTGGGGATCATCCCCCCGGTGATGACTCCTTCCTTCTTCAGTTCCTCAATTTCCTCCGCATTTACGTGGGGGATCAGCGTGGACGGATCGTCCTTGTCCCGCAGGATGCCGGCGATATCCGTCATCAGAATCATGCGTTCCGCCTTCAGCGCTCCGGCAATCCGGGCCGCCGCCGTATCCCCGTTGATGTTATAGGTATTCCCCTCCGCATCGCATCCCAGGGTGGAAATCACCGGAATATATCCTTTTTCCAGCAAATCCCTGACCGGTTCGATATGGATATGGGTGATCCTTCCCACGTAGCCCAGGCGGGGATCCTTGACCTCCGCCTCGATCAGCCGGTCATCCATCCCGCTCAGGCCGATCGCTCTTCCGCCCTTCATTTCCAGCAGGTTGACCAGCGTCTTGTTCACCTTCCCCGCCAGCACCATCTGGACAATGTCCACCGTCTCCCGGTCGGTAACCCGCAGCCCGTCCACAAACTCCGGCTTCTTGCCCAGTTTATTCATCAGGTCGTTGATTTCCGGGCCTCCCCCGTGAACCAGAACCACCTTGACGCCGATCAGCCACAGCAGCACGATATCCTCCATCACCTGCTGGCGCAGCGTCTCGCTGATCATGGCGTTGCCTCCGTACTTGACGACCACGATCTTCCCGTTGTATTGCCGGATATAGGGCAGCGCCTGGGTGAGGATTTCTGCCCGTTCCGCGTTGGAAATCGGATAATCCATGCGTTTTCCTCCCCCCTGCGGCGATGATTTGCCGCGGGATTCTGACTTACTGTCCCCGCTGCGCGGGGGACAAGCTTCGTTTTCTTCTTATTTGCGGCCTGCGGCCCCTGCGGGCTGTCCATCAAGTCCGGTAATCCCCGTTGATTTTGACATAATCGTATGTCAGGTCGCAGCCCCAGGCCGTGGCCTCTTCCGTCCCCATCTTCATATCGCATACAAAACGGACGTCCCGCTCGGAAAGAATCTCCAGGGCCTTTGCCTCGTCAAAGAGCTGAACGCAGCCGTCCCGGTAGAAGCACACCGTCCCCGCGTCCCCGATCATTTCGATCTCGATCTTGGCGGGATCAAAGGCCGGCCCCGCGTATCCCAGCGCGCACAGCACCCGGCCGCAATTGGCGTCCTTCCCGTACACCATCGCCTTCACCAGGCTGGATCCCACCACGGACTTGGCCAGCGTCCGGGCGTTCTCCTTCGTATCCGCCCCGATCACCCGGGTCTCGATCAGGTGGGTCGCCCCTTCTCCATCCCTGGCCATCTGAATCGCCAGCGCCCGGCAAACCTCCGTCAGCGCCGCCAGAAACACATCATACGCTTCATCCTTCTCCGTAATGGGGGCATTCCCGGCCATCCCGCTGGACAGCACCAGAAGGGTATCGTTGGTGCTGGTGTCTCCGTCCACCGTAATCATGTTGAACGTATCGGTCACCGCCGCACTGACGGCTTCCCGTAAAAGGCCCTGATCGATGGCGCAGTCCGTGGAAAGATACGCCAGCATGGTGCACATGTTGGGATGAATCATTCCCGAACCCTTGCTCATGCCTCCCAGAGTCACGGTCACAGCGCCTTCTCCCCCCACCGCGGGCAGCACAAAGGTCACCGCCGCTTCTTTGGGGACCGTATCGGTGGTCATAATCGCCCGGGCCGCCAGCGCCGCCGCTTCCCGGGAATCGCTCAGGTTCCCCGCCATGGTGCGGATGCCTGCCTGAATCCGCTCCAGCGGGACATTCGGTCCGATGACGCCGGTGGATCCGATCAGCACCCGCTCCGCCAGGATGCCCAAGACCTCCCCGGCGCATTGCGCCGACTCACGGCACAGGCGCATTCCTTCCGATCCGGTACCCGCGTTGGCGATCCCGGTATTCACCACGATCGCCTGCACCGGGCCCCCGTCCTGTACAATTTTCCGGTCCCACTGGACCGGCGCCGCCTTCACCCTGTTGGAAGTAAAGGTTCCGGCCACCGCGCAGGGTACATCCGCCCAAACCAGGGCCATGTCCCGCCGGTTCGGATATTTGATTCCCGCTTCGCAGCTGGCCGTTTTGAAGCCCTTTGCGCTGGTAATCCCGCCATCGATCCGCTGTATCATGATTTTTCCTCTCCTATAAACCGGGTGATATTGTTCTCGTTCAGCACAAATTCATAATAGTTCACGTCCCGCTTCCGGGTCCATCCGATCTGATTCCAGAAGGCATTGCCTCCGTCATTGCTGGCAAAGGCGATCAGCGATACCTTGTTGATCCCCATATACTTCAGCTGATGCATGCAGAAGCCGACCATCCGCGTTCCGATTCCCTTCCGCCGGTATTCCTCCGCGACGCACACATGGTACAGCGCGCCCTGCCGCCCGTCGGACCCGCAGAGAATGGATCCCACGATTCTGCCCTCCGCCCTGGCCACCACGCTGGTGGAGGGGTTTCGCCGGATAAACCGTTCGATGTCCTCCCGGGAGTCATCGATGGCCCGGATTCCAAACCCCCGGATGGTCAGCCACAGGGCGTGCACCTCATCATAGTCCGCCGGCGTCATGGGCATGAGCCGTACTTCCAGCAAACGGTTTTCCTTCCCCATTCCTTTACTCCACCAGTCCCTCTGTTTCGTCCTTTCCCAGCACGATATTCATATTCTGAATCGCCGCCCCGGACGCGCCCTTCCCCAGGTTGTCGAACCGGGAAACCAGCAGCATGCGGTCCGCGTTTCCGAACACGGAAACCTCCATGCTGTCGCGCCCCGTCATGGCCCCCGCCGACAGAAAACCGTTTTCGTCCGGCGCCTCCGCGTAGCGGATCAGGCCGGATCCGTAGGCCTTCCGATAGATTTCCCGGATCTCCTCCGGCGAAGCCCCGGTTTCGGCGGAGGTCAGCGGCACTGTCACCTCCATGCCGGCATAGTAGGGCGCCACGATGGGACAAAAGACCGGCGCGTATTCCAGATCGCAGAAACGTGCCATCTCCGGGAGGTGCTTGTGGCTCTGCCCCAGCCCGTATTGCCGCGGCGCCTGATAGAGAGCCGGCAGCGCTTCCGCTTCATATTCGGCGATCATTTTCTTTCCGCCACCGGAATACCCGGTCAGGGAAAAGCAGCTCAGCCGGACATTCTTCCCCAGCGTCCCCGCGGCCCGCAGCGGCGCCACCAGGGCAATAAACCCGCTGGCATGGCAGCCCGGATTCGCGATCCGCTTCGCCGACCGGATCCTCTCCCGCTGCCCGGACAGCTCGGGCATTCCGTAGCACCAGTCGGGATCCACCCTGTGGGCGGTGGAGGTGTCAATAATGACCGTATGATCGCTGCGCACCATATCGGCGGCCTCCACGGCTGCCGCGTCCGGCAGGCAGAGAAAAGCCACGTCCGCCCGGTTCAGCATCTCCGCCCGGGCCTCGGGATCCTTGCGGCTTTCCTCCGGCAGCTCCATGATTTCCAGATCCTTCCGGCCCTGCAGCCTCTCCGCCAGGCGAAGGCCCGTGGTCCCCGCCTTCCCGTCGATAAATATCCTGGTCATCCCACAATCTCCCTTTCGCGTTCCCGCTGCCTGATGCTTGTTTCATTATATCTTTTTCAGAACGCTTGTCAATGCCAATTTGTATATTTATACATATTTTTCGCAACTATTATGTATATATTCATAGATTATACATTATCTTTTCTGTCGGTCTCCAGACTTCTCGGAACATTCCGCGCAGATGGTTCCGCCGCACAGGCTGAATATTTGACAAGTTCGGCCTGTGAGAATATGATGAATACGGTTTTCCGACAGCAGCGCCGCGCGCTGGCTTTGAAACAGGGTATGCTCATCAGATCGTACCTGTTCAGCCCTGGAAGCGCAGCAAGTGTATACCTACTTCTAAAAAAATCAGTGCCTGATGGCACCGCTCTGATTTCAGGAGATAGAATCATGTTCAGAAAAAGACGGCCATCCGCCCCTTCCCCTCAGCAGCATCCTTTTCCCGGCCGCCGCAGGCCCAGGCGCCCCCGGCACAGCCTCTGGCTCTATGTGTTTGCCTTCATCGGGGTGGCTGCCGTCTGTTTCCTCCTGTTTAAATATCTGATCATTCCGCTGCTGGTGCAGCTGGCGTAAAGCGAACATAGCTGTTCGGTCCGGAACCGTTCAGAAGCGCACAGCGGGCCCGTTCCTTCTGTGCGGCTGAACCGGTCCGGCTAACCGGGTACAGGCGATGTTCCGCCTGAAGGAAGGAGCTGCGTATATGTCCCAGGAAGAAATGCGGCCGCGCCGCAGGCGTTTTCCCCGCCCTCTGCGCTTTCTGACGAGGATCGTTTCAACGGCGTTGGTTCTGTCCCTGACCCTTGTTTTTCTGCCCCATCTGACGCGCCTGATCGGCCGCCTCTGGCCGGATCCCGCCCGCACAGAGCGGGTCAGCGAAATCCTGCGGCATAAGCTTTCCGACTCCGCCCGGCTGGAAACCCTGACCGTGGACGATCAGGGCGTCCTGACCTCCACCGTGCAGGCGGCCCTGATCGGTGAAGTCCAGCGGGTGACCATTCAATACGATTACCACGCCAGCATCGGGTTTGACCTGACAAAAGCGGCCGTCTCCGCTGAAGGGGGGGTGCTGACCCTGACCCTTCCGCCTCTTGAAATCCTTTCCGATTCCCTGACCCCCACCGACATCGACCGTCAGGATTTCTGGTATCCCCTGACGGAAAAGCGCCGGATGCAGCTGCTGGAGGAGGAGCGCTCCCAGCGCGCGCAAGCGGCGCTCTCCGAAGTCTCTGCCGAGGAGTCGTGGAACCGGGCGACCGGGACACTGGAAAACCTGATCCGCTCCTGGATCGGCCCGGAAACCTGGCTGGTGACACTGCGGTTTGAAAAAGCCTCTAATGCTCTTTCAGCTGCGGATTCATCCGCCGCTTCTCCCTGAGGCACCGGAAACTTTTTTAAAAAATTAGAAAAAAAGGACTTTACAAACAGTCAAAACTGTGCTATATTAACCCCTGTTCGCGGGGCATTAGCGCAGCTGGTAGCGCACCACACTGGCAGTGTGGGGGTCAGCGGTTCGAATCCGCTATGCTCCACGGTTCCCGAAGCCTTATGAATCAATGGCTTCGGGATTTTCTTTGCTTTTTTCCCCCACTTCCGTGTCCATACTCTGTACTTTTGCATTATCCTGAAAAGCTCCTCCGCCTTTTATTTTCAAGCGCTTGCGGGATTGCTTTTCGTGTCCGTTCCGTGTCCATCGGATGAATAAATGCTATCCATCTTCCGCCCAAGTTCCAATACTTTATTGGTCTGCGTGTGGGCGTATCTGTCCATGGTCATGGTCACTGTGCTGTGTCCCGCTACACCCTGAAGCGTTTTTATATCCGTTTCAGTACTGGCAAGCGTGATGTATGTATGCCTCAATGAATGAAGCGTTGCCCCATGCAAGTCGATCTGCTTCGTGATCCGCTCCCAAGCGTGACGAAAACAAGTCAATGTGATAGGCTTTTCCCCGCCAAGGATATAGCCTTTGCCCTTCTTCCCATCAAAAAGCTTTTGAAGCTCTTCGCTCAGTGGGACAACTCTCTTGCCCGCTTCCGTTTTCGGTGTAGTGATAACAGGCTGATTGCCTCCCGGATGTGTAACGTTACGTTGTACGTTAATAATACCCTTCTCAGAGTCGATATCTTCCCACTGAAGCCCTAACACTTCCCCCCGACGAAGTCCTGTATACATAGGAATAGCAATCAACATAGCATCTTCCCATTTCAGCACATGCAAGTTGCTGATAATATCCTGTGCCTCTTCAAGCGTCAATGCTTTACGCTCTTCCACTTTATCCGAAGGATTGAAAAGAAGCTTGCTCTTGCAAGGGTTGCCGCCAATCGTGGGATATTCTTCCCGTGCAAACTCTATCATCTGGCAAAGAATAGCCTTGACTTCCTTCAGCGTATGCTTTGCTAAATGCTGATACTGAATAAGCATCTGCTGAATATCCGCCGTGGTGATCTGGTGAAGCATCTTGTCACCAAGTGATGGAACAATGTAATCGTTGATATACTTCGAGTAATTTACATATGTTGTTTCCTTCAGTTTCGGCTTTTTGAATACTTCCATCCATCGCACAGCATATTCCTTGACCGTGGGCGTGGTCTGCATCGCTTCCACCTGTTGCGGTGTCATAAATTCCCATATCCGCCCATTCCTGATATACTCTCGCACAATGTTATCCGCAAGCTCTGGCTGTGTGTGTCCATTGACTTTTTTATAAAGCGGTGTGCCATCTTCGGCTTCACCTGTCTTGACTCTGATTCTCGTTAATTCTGTAGCCATACCTTTTTTCTTTCCTTTCTTTGGTACGGCTGTGTTGCTTATTTCGCTGTCAAGGTTCGCTTGCAGGCTCCCGGCCCGCTCCTGATTAATTCTATTCAATAGGCGCAATCTCCTTCTTTTAATTGAGATAAATAATCTGATAATATAATTCCTCTGATGATATATATTGTTTTATACTACACTTTTCTAAATCAGGCGGCGGAGGCTCCCGCACAGGAAGCCCCGCCCGCCATGGTCAAAATGGAAGCGGCGCACTCCCCTCAAATTCTTCGTTATCATCTTCAAGCGGCGCGATATCCGGATGCCAATAATCCAATGGGATATTCTCAGTTTCGGGATTCTCTTTCACTACTTTAATACCCCAAAATTCATGAATGAATTCGTGATATTCCCGTAATGTCATCTTCTCTACACCATGAATAAAATCTGCCGCTTCCGGTGATAACTCTGCTTCCGGCGTGCCACATGTGCATACGGTGTACAGATTCATTACATCTTTTACTCTGCGATCCAACATCGGCCATTCCGAATAGCTTCCTTCAGGATTAAAAGAATATTTCTTTCCTCGCATCTTTAACGGTTCAGGAAGCCCCGCCAATGTCTGAATGGTATCCCAATCAATGGTAATGCCTTTCTGCGACTTGTAGGATATCATAGCCCGGTCAACTAATTCTTTCCGAATCTCGCTTATCTTTTTCGAGGCAATCCCGGTATGCTTCTGAATCTCCACAAGTGCGGGCCTGAATCCGTTACCGCATCCTGCATAATACTTCAATAGCGCCGTTGCCCGCTTGCCGAGATGTGTATTCCTTGCCGCATCATCAATCATTTCCACATAGTGCTGCGGCCTCTTCCCGGCGTGTATGATCTGCGGCGGCGTGTGTATAATCTGTAATGGCTCTATATGCTCACCCTTTCATAAAATATGCGGTCTGAATATATAGTTATGTACCCCGCTTTTCCCGGCGGCGCCTCCGCCCTCCGCCACCACAATCACGGAATGATCTGGCCCGTGGCGTGATCCTGAAGAAAACGGTATCGTTTTTGTACCAACTCTTCAGCTTTGATCTTGCTGTGTAGGTATTTAGCGCAATCGTTGAATCCCGCTGTTGTGAATAGCTCCGCATCCGTTAGCGGCTTGCCTACCATGATTATTTTCCCGTCCATGTGATTAAGAATCTCTGTCATGGGAATATGAATCATGTTGTGTCCTTCGCCTCTGGTGCTACCTTGCCATGCAAGCCCGTCACCATGAGTAGACCCGCAAGGCGGATTGATAGTCACTGTCCCGGCGGCTACATCCTCTTCTATAATCCATGATTTATTTCGGCTGATGTACCATTGCAAGCGGTCAATTGTTTTCATGGTCATGGGAATGGTTATGCAAGCAAAGGGGATCCCTTCGGCGGTTCCACTTAAGTACAATGTATGGATTATCATGTTGGGCTGTGTAATTGGAAGCCCTGACCCGTCAAGTCTAAGCCCTTCCATATACTCGAACATCCACCCTGGCTTATGGCTTCCTTCTTTATATGCTTCAAATCCAAGCGAGCCACATGTAGCATTTATCACAAGTGCATTGTCTGGATAAATATTATTCCTGCTTAGGAATTTTCCGCGATTGGTCTTTACTTCTACAACATACTGATATCTAGATGTCTTATCACCATGAACCATGCGGTAGATAGATTCTCTCACTTCCTCGCCGTCTATCATTTTCGCCTTTACCCCGTCCACAATCTCCATGTTGCCGCTGGTGGTGGTGTACCATACAAGTGAAACATCCTCCCCGGCGTTGTATCCCTGCGGCGTATAAAGCCAAGCTTCTGCTCCCGCTGGAATCTGCACCCCGGTTATCTCCTGAAAATGAGCCGCTAAAAAAGCTTCGCCGTTCTTACCCTCATTCAAATTCTTGCTGAAATTGTTTTCTGCCATTGTGAATTCATCCTCCTGCTACAGCAATACTTTTTCATCCTGTTAGCGCATCCATTGCCGCCCATGATAATTTATTCGTTCATTACCATGGGCGGTGTAATAGCGTCAAAACATCCCTGTGTACGTGGGCTTCATGGTCTATTCTTCTTCAGCCTGTCCACCACTTCGGCCCGCTGTTCGTCCGTCAAATCTACCTTCTTCCGAGGCTTGTATACATGGATGTAGTTTGTCGGCATCTTCGCATAGATACATCCGTCATTATCCTGTGGCTCCGCAAGTATGGTCACATCTTCGGGATTATCCCTTGCCGCCCGGCGAATGACTGCTATCCAATGGCGGTCATCACTGGAAGCAAAGCACAGCCCGTCATCTACCCAATTAAAACACGTTTCCATTTACTCCACCTCCGCCGTCATCGCTTTGAATCCGTCCCAATAATCAAGCGGCTTACCCCTATTTTCCAAGGCTTCATAATGTCCCATAGCTTCATATGCAACATGGGCGGCTTCCGATATGGCGATATTCATGCCTCGCAATTCGTCAACGGCTTGCTGAAACTCTTCAGAAAGAATGATATCCTCTGCGGTGATCCGCCTGAAGATAACAGAGTCCCTATCATGCAATACCTCTTTGTGATGATCCATACTAATAATTGTTGCCGCAATGGGCTTATCATCCAATGTGAAACAGTAGACAACATCCGTCAAATTCCCTGCGTTACTGGTGTCGAATACTAGCCCACCCCGAATAAAAAGAAGGCTACGCTCAACTATCATAATCCTGTGGGTGATCATGCTGTTATGAATGACGGTGATAATATTTCCATCTAATTCAAGTGTTGCCCCGTCTGGAATACTTCTTCCATTAGCTATCTGCTCAATGTACCTGAACACAAAGCCATTAATCCCCTGTGTTTTAAGAAGCTCCTCTATCTCCGTACGTGTAAATGCATCTTCGAGTTGTTCCCGCTGGAAAATAAAGGCATCCTCCCGCTCGCTCTCATTCATCATGCGGTCAATCTCTTTCCGCAATTCCTGCCGCTCAAACAGTCTGTCGCTTACAGCGAAAACATGACCCCAAGTCCCCAAGGAAAACTTCATATCATTTACTGTCTTAATTGTCATTCCGGTATGGTCTCCTTCATTAATTGTTGCTTCCTGGTTGCTAATCATCGTGCTGTTGCTGGTAGATTTCATCATCGTTCATGCCTCCACTTATAGTAGTTTTTGCGCAAGGAATCCCGCTCAAATTGCCTGACTGCCTCGCTCAGTCCGGTGCGGCAGTGGCCCCTAATTCTGCCGCCATAATAAATAGGAACATTTTTCATCAAACGTTGCGCCCGGAGGAATAAAATTTTTCAGAACACTTCTGTTTTTGTTTGAAATGGAAATAAAAATACACCACATTCCACAAGCCCCCACTGCAAATATTCCCGGCGGTGCAAGGCTTGTGTTTTAGCGTGTGGTGTTCTCGCCTCGCCGATTTTGACACAATACCAATATTCTTGTGATCCGTCAACGGTCATCAGACAAGATAATATGTTAAATAGATATTAAATATTCTTAACGAAAACGAAGCACTACACAAGCGCACCTCAGTATTCCGAATAATCTGATATTGTCCAATTTGACCCATAGAAATAAACATTCTATGTTAGCGATGCACAACAAAGAATTGCCTCATTCTGTTTTCTTCTTGCGCCATTTACCCACTAAACAAATATGTTTATATATCTTTTTAGAATAATGTCAAAGCGGCGGAGGCGATCATTCCCGAAGCAAATCGAAATGGATGAAAGATAGGTATAAGGGAACATTGATAATATAAAGACTTCTAAACGTAAAAGCGCACAGTCATTTAAACATGTTATGTACCCCCGTTTTCCCGGCGCTGATGTGGGATTGCTGCGCCTCTACATCTTCGGATGAGTATTTGCCCATCTGAAAAGAGAAGCGCCCATAGGCCCCATTTTGTCTTGCTGTAGCAGGGTAAAAAAAGAAGAGGCTGTTATGCCTCCTCTTCCATCTGCTTAACCCTGCGGTAAAATGTGTTGGGCTTCAGCTTCAGCTTGTTCATTGTCTCCCGTGCTGTCTGCTGTCCGGCTCTCCACTTCTTCACCTCTGCGGTGAATCTGTCGTTGTCAACTTCAATCGGCTTGCGTCCTTTGTATGTCTCAGCAGGAAGCCCCATCGCTTTCAGTTCCGCATCATGAGCCTTTTTGATTGCGATCCCTTCCGCCTGTCGCTGAAGCGTTTGCTCTCTTTCAAACTGTGCAAGCCCCGCAAATATTGTCATCATCAAGCGGCCTTGCGGTGTGGTGGTGTCAATCTGTTCTTTCAGACTGATGAAGCCCACCTGCTTCTTGTCCAGTTCCTCCACAAGTTCGAGCAAGTCCCTTGTGTTTCTGGCAAAGCGGCTGTAGCTTTCCACAGTGACGGTATCACCTTCCCGCACATATTCCATGAGCTTCTGAAGCTGTGGCCTGTTAGTATCCTTGCCGCTGATCTTCTCAGTGAATACTTTATCGTAATCGGTAAACATTGCATCTTGCCGCCCGGTGTCCTGTTCCTGTGTGCTGACCCTGATATAAGCGATCCTTGCCATTGTACTGCCTCCTGTTTCTGTCGTGTGGTATCGGGGAACAATGACAATATATCATAATACGTTATGTGTGTCAATAGGGTATGAAAATAAAATGCAATATTTCTTTTATCAAATTTGAAGTCATGTGACATACTTTTCGGATAGATTGTTATATGTCGTTATGGTATACCCTATTGACATTCTAATGGTAAAATAAAAAAGCGACGGAGGCTGTCCGCTCCCCGCCGTGATCCTGAATTACTTCTCAGCTTTTCGCCGTGCCTGCCGCCGTGAATCAATCTCCCGATACTCAGCAACTACCCGCTCAAGCTCTGCGCTAATCTGATATGTCCATTCCGTCAATCCGTCGCTGTTCTTTTCATAACTGATGAAACGAATGTCATGCACAAATAGAAATTGCTCAAGCTTCTGGTTCGCTGTTTTGAATGTGATCATGTTTTGTTCTTCCTTTCATCTGCTAAAGTTTTTGCTCTGGCCCTGAAGTGAAACAAGCAACACAGCTTTTTATATCAGACAACATAACTCTATGTCATATTATATTGTCTGTTATGTCTTATTTGTCCTATATTATTACCGGAATATACATTCGAATCCGCTATGCTCCACGGAACTCCGAAGCTTGAGAATGATGGCTTCGGAGTTTTCTTTTGCCTAAAAGCGAAAGCCAATCCAAGCGTGGAACGCTGCATGCGGGCAGAACCCGGCAAAGGGAAAAAAGATTCTATGCAGCCTATGCTCCATTTTCGTTGATTAGGGCCAGTCCAGGGAATAGACCGCACCTTCCGTTTCCGTCCATTCCCCTACATCCGTGCCAGTGGATTTTCTCATTTTCTCCAGCACTCTTTGCGCGTCCTCTCCCTCCAGCATCCGGGGGGAATAATTGTTGTACCGGCTGTCGCTGGTCATGGAGATCGGATAAAAATGCAGATCCATCCCCTTCAGCTCTCCCTCACGGAAGCGGAATACGGCCTGGACCATCAGCGCGTCATGATCCCTGGCGTGGGTTGTCCCGCCGAAGGAACAGTTGCCCAGGCTGTAGACCACCGGAATCCCGTCCACCGTTGAGAGGCCCTGCACCACATGCGGATGGTGCCCGATGACAAGGCAGGAGCCGCATTCCGCGGCCCGCCGGGAAATCTGCTCCTGAAAAGAATCCGGCGGACTGTAGCTGTATTCCGTCCCCGCGTGCATGACGGTCACGATGGCGGCGCAGCCCAGTTCCTTCAAGGCCTCGGCCTGCGACCGGAAGCGGGTGTACCGGTTTCCGCTGAGGGAAGAACCTACTCCCAGAAAGCCGATCATCAGCCCTTCCGGATTCCGCCAGACGGCAGGTTCATCCGTGCCGATCCAGGCGATTCCCGCCTCCTCCAGCGCGGCCTTCGTATCCGCGTATCCCTCGTCCCCGTAGTCATGGGAATGATTGTTGGCCAGGTTTGCGCAGTCGATGCTCCCAGCTTTTAAGATCTCTGTATAGGCGGTGGGTCCGATAAAATTGTATTCCTTCGGGACCTTCTTCAGTTTCCGGTCGGACAGCACGCCTTCCAGGTTCGCGACGGTCAGGTCGTCCTTCCCCGTCCTGGCCAACAGATTCCGAAAGGGAAAAGCATATCCGTTCTCCTCGATCCGCTGCACGAATCCCAGGCTGCTGTTTTTCCGGCTCTCCAGCCCGCCCAGGGTACAGTCTCCCAGGAAGGTCGCGGTCACTTCGCCCGTATATTCTCCGGCCACCAGAAACTGCAGTCCCTGCTCCTGCGCTTTGGAAAGCGTCAGCCAGGCCCCTTCCGCAAAGCCTGATCCGGTCAAGTTCAAGGTGAGCCAAACCAAAATCAGCAGGCCGGCCACCCTCTCGAACATGTTCCTGTCCGATGCGCGCCGTTTCACCATCCCTGCCACACACTCCTCCCTGCGGTAAAACTCGCCGCAGGATTCTGTTTTTTTGTCCCCCGCTGCGCGGGGGGCAAGCTTTATCTCCTTACTGCGGCGAATTTGCCGCAGGATACTGTCTTACGATCCCCCGCTGCGCGGGGGATACGCTTTGCCTCCCCAAAGATCAAAGAGCATCTACCGCGGTCCGATCTCCGGCAGGCCGAACTCCGCCGGCAGAAACCGGGGGCATACGTTCTCCCGCGTGACGATGACCGATGAGGCCAGCCTGGTTCCGATGGTGCAGGCCTCTCCCAGGTTCTTTCCGTAGGTCAGTCCCACGCAGACCCCCGCAAAAAAAGCATCCCCGCATCCCGTGGTGTCCACCACGTCCACCTTCTGGGCGGGAACCATTCCGCATTCACCCGCCAGGGAGGCGTATACCGCGCCCTGTCCGCCCATGGTCACCACCATCTGGGGCACTTCCCCGTTCTGAATCCGTTCCTTCAGAATCTCCAGCAGGTTGGCCGGGGAAAGATCGGAATAATCCTCCGAGAAGAAAAGACCCGCTTCCTGTTCATTACAGACCAGGCAGCTGACTCTGCGCAGCAGATCCCTCCTCTCCAGCGCGATGGTCATGTTGGACACCAGCGCGAACACGCGCCTGCCATATTTCTCCGCCAGGTAAAACACCCTCTTCAGGATATCCTCCTCGATATCCACCTCGACGGCCACCGCGTCGCAATCCCGGATGATCTCATCCCCCTGTTCCTCCAGGATTCTTCCGATCCCTGAGGTATCCGGCCGGCGGGAGATGGAAGCGACCACGTCCCCGCTGTTGTCGAAGACCGCCAGCCAGGCGCCGGTTCCCCCTGGGACAAATCGCATATATCCGGTATTGACCCGATGCTGCCGAAGGCGCTCCACCACGTCATGCCCGGTCCCGTCGTCGTCCACGGTGGAAATGAACGTCGGCCGCAGCTCCACATTGGCAATATCCTCCACCACATTCCGGCTGACGCCCCCATGCATCATATCGACCCGTCCGGCGTTCCGTCCGCCGGGAATATACCTGGAAATGGGGTATCCTTTGATATCGATCAGAACCGTTCCGATGACCACGATCCCGTTCTTCATTCGCCTGCTCCTTTGCTGCTGTTTCCGCTGCCATGTTTCCGATCCTTACTCCTGCCAGAAGCTCCTCATCGCCCGGATCAGGTAATCCAGATCCTTCGTGCCCGCGGTTTCGCAGACGGAGTGCATGGCCAGCTGGGCCAGCCCGATATCCACCGTATTGAGGGATACATGCGCATTGGACAGATTACCCAGCGTGGAGCCTCCCGTCATGTCCGACCGATTGGAAAAATGCTGCACCGGAACGTCCGCCCGTTCGCAGATCAGCGTGAACAGCGCGTCGCTCACCGCGTCGGTGGTGTATTTCTGGTTGGCGTTATGTTTGATCACCACGCCCTGATTCATATACACCCGGTTCTGTTTATCATACAGCTCCCCATGGTTGGGGTGCACCGCGTGGGCGTTGTCCGCGGAAATCATGAAACCGTCCCCCATGGCCGCCCGGATTTCTCCATCGGAGGCCCCCAGGGCGAACCCGATCCGTGTCAACGTGTCATACAGGAAGTTGGAATTCGCCCCCTGTTTGCTCAGAGAGCCCACCTCCTCGTTGTCAAACACCGCGCAGACGGCGATCCCCTCCCGGGTTTCCGATTCCGAAAGGGCCTTCATGCAGCCCCAGGCGCACTCCAGGTCATCGATCCGCCCGCAGGAGAAAAACTGCTCCTGCGCTCCCCATACGCTCCCGGCCTGCCGGCTGTACAGGAACAGATCGTGGGCCAGCACATCCTCCGCCTGAATGCCGGCATCCTCCGCCAGCTCCCGCATCAGCTTCCCCACATCGTCCCCTTCGCCATACAGGGGCAGCAGATCCGTCTGAGCGTTCCATGCGTATCCATCATTAACCTTCCGGTTGAAATGAATGGGCAGATTGGGGATGACCATGGCGTCCCGATCCAGATTGACCAGCTTCGTCACGACCCCGCCATGCCCGTCCCGGGCCACCAGCCGCCCCGCCACGGACAGGGGCCGGTCCAGCCAGGAGGACATGATCATCCCGCCGTATTTCTCCACGTTCAGCCGCAGATATCCCTTTTCCGTCCCATCCTCAAAATGGGGTTTCAGCTTGAAGGTCGGGGAATCGCTGTGGGCCGCGGCGATTTTGAAGGGAGAAAAGCCGCTCCTGGGAATCATGAATGCAATGATGGCGGAGTCGTTGCGGGTGACGAAGTACTTTCCTCCTTCGTCCATCATCCAGGGATCCTTTTCCTTCAATTCACGGAAACCCACCCCCCGCAGCATATCCTTCAGGTTCTCCACCGCGTGAAACGCGGTGGGAGACTGCTCGGCGAAATTCAAAAACCGTTCCAGATTGTCCATCCGGCCTGCACTTCCCTTCTCTTCCGTTCGTTTAAGCACAATCATAACCTATCAGCCGCTCCGCTTGCAGCAGGGCTGAACCGTCACATTCAAACAAAACAAAACGCAAAACAGGGAACGGCGGCTCCGTTCCCTGATCTGAATCCATTACGCGTTCCAATGAACGGCAGAGGTCAGCACCGTGGTCCTCTGTTGATCCACCGTCAGCAGCCCCGCCTCGATCAGCCCTTCCCGGCGGTTGCTCTGCCCATCCACCACCACAAACCGTCCTTTTTTGACAGCCGTCACGAAGGGCACGTGCCCGGCCAGCACCGCCAGTTCGCCTTCCGACCCGCGCAGAATCAGCTTTTCCGCGTCCCCACGGTACAGATCTCCGTCCGGAGAGGAAATAATCAGGGAAAAGGTCATGCTTTCTCTCCCTTTCTCGCCTTCTCCACCGCCTCGTCAATGGTGCCCACGAAAAGAAAGGCGCTTTCAGGCAGGTCGTCATGCTTCCCTTCGATAATCTCCCGGAACCCGCGCAGCGTTTCGCTCAGCGGCACGTACACGCCCGGCAGCCCGGTGAACTTTTCCGATACGAAGAAGGGCTGGCTCAGGAACCGCTGGATTTTCCGGGCCCGGGAAACCAGCAGCTTGTCCTCTTCCGCCAGTTCATCCATGCCCATGATGGCGATAATATCCATCAGTTCATTGTACCGCTGCAAAATCCGCTGCACTTCCCGTGCGATGCCGTAGTGCGCCTCTCCCAGAATGTCCGGGCTCAGAATCCGGCTGGTGGAATCCAGCGGATCCACGGCCGGATAAATGCCCTGGCTGGCGATGCTCCGGCTCAGCACCGTCGTGGCGTCCAGATGGGCAAAGGTGGTGGCCGGCGCCGGGTCGGTCAGGTCGTCCGCCGGGACATACACCGCCTGTACGGAGGTGATGGATCCCTTCTTGGTGGAGGTGATCCGCTCCTGCAGCAGGCCCATTTCCGTGGCCAGCGTGGGCTGATAGCCCACGGCAGAAGGCACGCGCCCCAGCAGAGCGGAAACCTCGCTGCCCGCCTGGGTAAAGCGGAAGATGTTGTCGATAAACAGCAGCACGTCCTGCCCTTCCACGTCCCGGAAATATTCCGCCACGGTCAGTCCGCTCAGCCCCACCCGCATACGGGCTCCCGGCGGCTCGTTCATCTGTCCGTACACCAGCGCCGTATTGGCCAGCACGCCGCTCTCTCTCATTTCCGTATACAGGTCGTTCCCCTCGCGTGTGCGTTCGCCCACGCCGGTAAACACCGACAGGCCGCCGTGCTGTTTCGCGATGTTGTTGATCAGCTCCATGATCATGACCGTCTTGCCCACGCCGGCGCCGCCGAACATGCCGATCTTTCCGCCTTTGGCATAGGGGCAGATCAGGTCGATCACCTTGATTCCGGTTTCCAGAATCTCCGTGGAGGTGCTCAGATCCTCATACGCCGGCGCGGGCCGGTGAATGTCCCACCGCTCCTTGGTATGAACCTCGGGCCCGTTATCCACCGGCTCTCCCAGAACGTTGAAAATCCGGCCCAGCGTCTCCCGGCCCACCGGAACGGAAATGCCCTTTCCCGTATCCGTCACTTCCACGCCCCGCTGCAGGCCGTCGGTGGATCCCATGGCGATGCAGCGAACCTCGCCGTCGCCGATGTGCTGGGCAACCTCCACCGTCAGCGTATGATCCCCCAGGGGCATTTTCAGGGCGTTGTAAATCGTCGGCAGATGTCCGTCCTCAAACCGGACGTCCACCACCGGGCCCATGACCTGGGCCACCACGCCTTTGCGCTGTTCCATGTTTCGCCTCCTGTTCCGGCTCTGCGGGGATTACATCCCGCTGCCGGCCACAATTTCCGTTATTTCCTGGGTAATGGCGTTCTGTCTTGCCCGATTGTACTGCAGCTGCAGCTGATCGATCATTTCCTGGGCGTTCTTCCCCGCCGAGTCCATGGCCATCCGCCGGGCGGCCACCTCGCTGGCGAAGCTTTCCCGCACGCAGGCTGCCAGCAGGCCGCTCACATAGGCGGGCACCGCCGCGTTCAGCACGGTCTGCTCGTCGGGCTCAAAGACGGTGGGCGTCCTTTTCCCGTCCCCGCTTTTCTCCAGGGGCAGGACCCAGCGGACATCCGCAATCTGGGTCATCAGGCTCTGATACCGGGTATACAGGATGCCCAGGCGTTCAAATTCCCCCGCCAGAAAGGCCCTGCACTGCTCTTCCGCCACCGCGGCCGCGTCCGCCCCGCTGAACCGCTCGGAAGAAGCATATCCCTTCCCGAACCGGTCGCAGGCCCGCTTCCCGATCGGCAGTACATTCGCGTCCGGGAAGGTCGACGCCAGGCGGAATACATTGGCGTTATATCCTCCCGCCATCCCCCGGTCTCCGGCAATGACGATGAGCCTCGTCCCTCCGCTGCGGGGAATCATGTAGGGAGATTTTGCGCAGTCCGGCGAAGACCGCAGCTGCGCCATAACTTCCTCCATGGCCGCCATATACTCCCTGGACCTGTTCATATTCATCGTCGCCCGACGGATCTTGGAAGCAGCCACCAGCCCCATGGCCCTGGTCAGATGCAGCGTGGAGTCCACAGACCGGATCCGGCTCCGAAGGCTTTTGATATCCGCTCCCATCCCTTACCTCCGGAAGCCCTTCAGGGCCCCTTCCAGATCCTTGACTTCCCGCTCGTCCCACTGGCCCTTTTCGATCCGGGCCAGCAGATCCCCATAGTGGTCTCCCAGGTAGGTGAAGAAACGGCTTTCCCACGCCGCCACATTGCCCGGTTCCACATCGTTGAGGAATCCTTTGGTCACGGCATAGACGATCGCCACCTGGCACCCGACCCTGGCCGGATTGCTCTTCTTTTGTTTGAGCACCTCCACGATCCGCTCGCCCAGAGCCAGCCGGGCTTTGGTGTCCGCGTCCAGGTCACTGCCGAACTGGGCGAAGGCCTGCAGCTCCCGATACTGCGCGTACAGCAGCTTCAGCTCTCCGGCCACCTTTTTCATTCCCTTGATCTGGGCGGCGCCGCCCACGCGGCTGACGGAAATACCCGGGTTGATGGCTGGACGGATGCCGCTGTGGAACAGCTCCGTCTCCAGGAAAATCTGCCCGTCCGTAATGGAAATCACGTTGGTGGGAATATAGGCGGAAACATCGCCCGCCTGGGTTTCAATGATGGGCAGGGCCGTAATGGTCCCGCCGCCGTATTCCGGCGCCACACAGGCGGCCCGTTCCAGCAGGCGGCTGTGAAGATAAAACACGTCTCCGGGATAGGCTTCCCGCCCCGGCGGACGCCGGATCAGCAGGCTCAGCGCCCGATACGCCACCGCATGCTTGCTCAGATCGTCATAGACAATCAGCACGTCCCGCCCTTTGGCCCGGAAGTACTCCGCCATGGCGCAGCCCGCATAGGGCGCGATATACTGCAGCGGGGCGCTCTCCGCCGCGGAAGCGGACACGATGATAGTATAGGGCATGGCGCCGGCGCGGCCCAGCTCCTGCGCGATCTGCACCACGCTGGTCCGCTTCTGGCCGATGGCCACGTAAATACAGATGACCCCCGTATCCCGCTGGTTCATAATGGTGTCGACCGCGATGGTGGTTTTGCCCGTCTGCCGGTCCCCGATGATCAGTTCCCGCTGGCCCCGGCCGATGGGAATCATGCTGTCAATGGCCACGATCCCGGTCTGCAGCGGCGTAGACACGCTTTTCCGCTCGATAATGCCAGGGGCGGGGGATTCAATGGGTCTGGTCCCGTTGGAGGCAATGGGGCCCTTTCCGTCAATGGGTTCGCCCAGGGCGTTGACCACCCGGCCCAGCAGCCCTTCGCCCACCGGCACGCTCAGGGCTTCTCCGCTGCGATACACCGCGGAGCCTTCGTGGATATTGTCCCGGTCGCTTAAAATGGCGACGGAAACCGTCTCCTCCTCCAAGTTCTGGGCCATGCCAAAGCTGCCGTCCTCAAAGCGGAGCAGCTCGTTGGCCATGCAGGAGCGCAGCCCGTAGACCGTGGCGATGCCATCGCCGACGGTAATCACCGTCCCGTTCTCCTTCATCTCGATCCGGTTTTCATACTGCCGGATCTGTTCCTTGATCATGCTGCTGATCTCGCCGGCTTTGGAGCTCATTGATCCATCACTTCCTTGATATCTTGCAGGCGGGCCCGGAGGCTTCCATCCAGAACCCGTCCTTCCGTTTCGACGCGGACCCCGCCGATCAGGCCGGGATCCACTTTCAGATCCAAAACCATTTTGCGGCCAAATTTCTGTTCCAGCTTGCGCCGCAAAACATCCGTCTCCGCCTCCGTCAGGGGAACCGCCGTGGTCACCGACGCAAGGCTCTCGCCCCGGTGCTCCCGTTCCAGATCCCGATAGCAGGCAGCCATCTCAGGGATGCGCCGGGCATGGCCCCGGCTGATCATCATCCGCAGCAGAATGAGCTCCGACATGGGAATCCGCTCCTGAAAGACGCGGCTGAAGGTTTCCATCCGCTCCTCCCGGGAGATGGCCGGACTGGCCAGCAGGTCCAGAAAGCCGCGGTTGTCCGCCAGCGCCTCCTCCACCAAGGCAAGCCCTTCCGCGTAGGCAGGGGTCTTATCCTCCTCCAGGGCCAGCTCAAAGAGCGCTTCCGCGTATTCTCTGCTTGTGTGATTCATCTTTTCCGCCCCTTACAGCTCCTGCAGGAAGGAATCAATCAGCCCCCGATGATCCTCGGGCCTGATCTCCCGCTCCAGCAGCTTTTCGGTCAGCTGGGCGGACACATCGGCGATCTCCTTCCGGATATCCTCTTCCGCCTTTTTCTTCTCCAGCAGGGCGTCCACTTCCGCCTGTTTCCGGATCTCCTGAGCCCGGGCCCTGGCCTCGTTCTCGATCTCGTGCCCCCGGCGCTCGGCGTCCCGGGAAGCTTCGCTGATCATTTGATCCGCCGTCTGCCTGGCAGCGGCCATCGCGGCGGCATAGTTCGCCCGATGCTCATTGGCCTGCGTCTCGGCGGCCTCGGCCCTGGCGTACGCGGAATCGATGCTCTCCCTTCGCTGATCCAGCACTTTTTTCACCGGTTTGAACAGGAATTTTTTCAGAATCAGCGTCATGATCACCAGGTTCGCCAGAGAGATAATGACCTGCCAGATATTGACAGAGATAATGCTTAACGACTGCATCTTTGTCTCCTTACAGTCCCTGGCTTTTCTTACTTCAGCGCCGCAACCGTATCCCGCAGCACACCGGAATAGATCCCCGGGGCGACGAAGATCAGCAGAATGCCGATAATCAGCCCGTACAGACCGGTGGTTTCCGCGATGGCGCAGCCCATAACCATGGTGCTGGTCACATCACTCTTGGCTTCCGGCTGCCGCCCGATCGCCTCGCAGGCCGCGGCCACCGCCTGACCTTCGCCGATGCCCGGGCCGATACCCGCGATCAGCGCGATCCCGGCGCCCACGCCGCACAGTCCCAACATGATTCCCATTGCCAGTTCAACCATTGTTCTTTTCCTCCTGTGATGGATTGGTCATTCGAATCTATTTTGAATTCCATCGGGAATCAACCCGCTTTGGCCGCCGCCGCCCGCTGCCGGCGGACGGCCTTTTTGGCCTGCCGTTTCTCCCAGGCTTCCTGGGGGAAGGCGCCGGATACGTTCAGCATGGTCAGCATCGCGAAAATGAACGCCTGCATCAGGCCGCTGAAGACATCAAAGTACAGGCTCAGGATGGCCGGCAGACCGACCTGCAGCAGGGGAATATTCCCGATCACCGGGATCGCCCCCAGCAGGCTTTTGCTCAGGCCCCGCAGCGCCGTCCCGATCAGGACCGAGATGACGGCGCCGCTCATCACGTTCCCGTAATGACGGAAGGCCATGCTGACCGGCAGCGAAAATTCGCTGATGAAATTCATGGGGGTGAAGACGGGAATCGGCTCCGTGAATCCCTTCAGATAGTTCAGCACGCCGCCCTGCATCTTGGTCCAGGTCACCAGAGCGAACACCAGGATGGCCCAGCCCGCGGTCACGTTCACATCCCCCGTGGGGGCGAAAAGCCCGATCAGGCAGCTCAGGCTGGAGAAAGCCGAAAGGCCCATAATGGCGGCAATGAAGTATACATACTCGGAATACCGTTCGCCCATGTTGGCGCTGACCAGGTTCCCGCACTTTTCCACGATCCATTCCGCCGCCAGCTGACGCTTTGTTTCCGCCTTTTCCATCAGCCCGTGGGTCAGGTACAGGCACAGCCCCGTCAGCGAAAGGATGATTCCCCAGCTGTTGACCTGGCTTTCGGTGATCACCAGATCCTGCAGGGGAAAGCCCTTGACCGTCAGGAAGATCATGGCCCCGGAAATATCCACGCCCACGCTTTCCGGTTTGAAAAGCACCTTCAGCGCCAGGCAGCAGATCAGCGGAATCACCATCAGGGCAATATATCCCATGTCCGCCCGCCGGAACGCGGCGGATCCAGGCCCGTTTTTATTCTCAGTCAAGCAGGTCACTTCCTTCCGGTTCCACCGCGGTTTTCCCCCGTTTCCGGTCAATCATGGGCCGGAAGGCAATCCCGATCCTCGGGAACAGCAGGGGAAGCAGCGTCGCGTAAACATTGGTGTGAAAAACGCCGATGGCCACGGCCACAACGGCCGCCTGTCCCAGCAGCCGGGCCGTCATGGAGGAGCGAACCTTCAGGGGCGCCTTTTCCGCCGGGCCTGATACGGCTTTGGCCACCGTTATTCCCAGAAGCAGATAATTGAGAACGGCCGTCACAGCTCCCGCCATATTGCCCAGGAGCACAGCCGGCGTCCACCAGTCCCCGATCAGAAAAACCGCTTCCATGATCAACGATAACGCTGTCACCCAGAGGGCGGCGTAGGCCGTTTCCTTCTTTACCGTCGGATCCAGCCGGCTCATCCGAACATCCTCCTCTCGGTCACATTGGGGATATTTTACCAGATGCAGGGGGCGTTTGCAAGATAAAAATCAGGCTTCACTGAAGATGGAAACAGCGTATTCTTTCTCCTCCGTAACCACTTTCGCCATGGGAATGTCCCGCTGCGTCATGGGAATCCCCTGCATCACAAGCGCTTCGAAGCACAGGCACACCGTCCCCTTATGTTCCTTCCGCAGGAAACGGTCATAGTACCCCGCGCCGTGTCCCAGCCGTTCCCCGTTCCTGCCGGCCGCGACGCATGGAACCAGAATCAGGTCTGTTTCGTTGGCTTCGACCGTTTCCGGACGCGGTTCAGGTTCCGGGATGCCCATCGTTCCCGGATGGAGTTCCTCCCTTGAATGAATCCGCACCGCATGCATGATCTTTTGTTTGCACAGCGGCACATAGACTTTTTTTCCGTCAGCCAGCGCACGCTCCAGAATTTGATCCGTTGAGGGTTCTCCCGGCATGCTCACATACAGGAATACCCGTTCGGCGCGCCGGTAAAGCTCCGAAGCCAGTACCCGCCGCTGAATGGCTTCCCCCGCCGCTGCCAGATAGGCGTCCGACAAGCCTTCCCGCCTGGCTTTGGCCTCTCTGCGAAGCGTTCTTTTTATTTCCCGGACGTCTTCCGTTTCCGGGACTTTCGCTGTTTCCCTCAATGGCCTTCTCCTTTGCAGACATTTTGGTCCGAACAAAAAAGAATCAGCCGGAAACAGGTTTCCGGCGTGATTCTGCCTTCTATTATTTTACTTAACGGTTCTGATCTGATTGAAGGGGAAGAACACGAACCGAACATGGCCGACGATCATATCCCTGCTGATCGGCCCCTGGGCCCGGCTGTCATTGGAATTGTTCCGATGATCCCCCATCACAAAGTACAGATCCTTCTCCAGCTTGAATTCCTTTCCCACCAGGCCCTTGATGGTATCCGCGTCGCCGGAAATATCCGTCCCGTTCAGGGTCAGCACGCCGCTGTGGCTGTAGCTGAGCCGGTCCCCATCGTCGCTGACCGCTTCAGAACAAATGCCCCGCCAGGGCCACTGTTCTCCCGCCACCGTCAGGCCGACCCGGGTCTGATTCTCGTCCAGGTAGGCCAGGCTCAGCACATCCCCCTTCTTCGGGATATAGACTTCATCATAGGTCCAGCCGTTGGATCCGCCGCTGACCCGATATTCATCGCTGATATAGTCTTCTTCGTACCGGGTTCCGTTCACATACAGATATCCTTCCTGGATACTGACCCGGTCTCCCGGCATGCCGATCAGCCGCTTGACAAAGTTGGTATCTCCCCGTCCGGGATATCGGACGATCACCACATCAAACTGCTTCGGAGCGCCGAACCCCGTGGTAAACCGGGGAGCGCTTTCCTTGGCTTCGTCGCTCTGCCAGGGGAAGCTCAGCCAGGTGGAGGCGTAATCCAGCTTGGAAACAAACATAGCCTCTCCGTTGGCCAGCGTATCGTTCATGCTGGCTCCATCCACCCGAATGGGCTCAAAAAGAAGCGTCCGGATCACCAGCGCCGCCGCGACCGCCACCAGAATCGTTAAAACCCAGCTGAGAATTTCCCGGCCCAAAGACTTCTTTTCCTTTCCCTTTTTATCTTTTCCCTTCCCGTCAGAGTTTTCCGTCCCCACCGGTTGATCGGGTTGTTCCCGCAAATATTTTTCGCTCATTCGCTCCGTCCTCCTCATTTTCCCTTCAGAGCATTCAGTTCCGCTTCCATGTCCGCCTTGTTGCAATAATTCAGCGTGGAGAACCGGCCTTCCAGCGCTTTCTCCAGCTTTTCGGCAGCGGCGGCCGTGTTTCCGGCTTCCAGATCATAGCGGCTGAGAAAATACAGGGTATCAATCTGTTCCGGCTTGATCGCATGGGCCTTCTCAAACCACTGCTTCGCTTCCGCCCGGTCCCCCATGACCCGGTACCAGGTCTGGGCCAGGTTGTCCAGGCAGATCGCATCCTCGTCATCGTATTCCACGGCGTCCTGGTTGAATTTCAGGGCTTTCTGCCGCCCGGCTTCCCACTTATCCTCCGGCGTCAGCGGAACCTCTTCCCCCTGTTCCTGGGCGATCAAAACCGCGGCGGGATCCGCCGGCTCCTGTTCCTCCGTCTCCTTGGCCAGGAAGGCCGCCTTTCTGGACGCGTCAAACTGCTCCACGTACAAATATCCCAGGGTCTGGTAAATCAGGCCGCTGGGATGCTTGCGGAACATCTCTTCCAGCTTGCTGACGCCCTTGTCCAGATCCCCCAGCTTGTAACAGCACGCGGCATAATCCACAATCAGGGTCACCCGCTGATCCGCCGTCATCCCCGGCGCCTTCTGGTACTTGACCAGCAGGTCCTTGGCCTTCTGATACTGTCCGTCCCGGATCAGCAGCACCGCGTAGCTCAGCAGATACCGGGGATCCGCCAGCCCTTCCTGAAAGCACTCTTCAAACAGACGCATGGCCTCCGCGCTGTTGCCCTTCTGCTGCGCCCGATAGGCCTTATTGGCCTTGAACATTGTTCCCAGTCCCATTCGCATAGCTCCTTTTCCTTTGTGAGCGCCCGTTCGGGTCCGCTCCTTTGCCCGAAGGACGGTTTTGATCACCGTTCCTCTTCGGGCCGGCCCGCATCGTCGTTTTGCGGCCTGGACGCCAGGCGTTTTTTCAGCCTTCGCCTCCGGTATTGTAGCGCATTTTTCGTTTCCTGTACAGTCCGATCCTCCCGCAGCCGCTCTTCGCTCAGCCGAAGCAGGGCCCTTTCCGTCATCTCCAGCGCGCCCTTGTAGTCCCGTTTCCGGTGTTCCAGCAGCTTGGCCATCTCAATATACGGCTGTACGCCTCCCGCTCCGTGCGCGATCATTTCCGACCACAGCGCTTCCGCCTGGTCCCGTTCCCCGGCCCGGCGCAGGTTCCGTCCCAGCGCCAGCCCGGCCTCGCCCCGCATCCTGCCCATCCGGGCCAGCTGGTAGTATCTTCGGGCCTCCTCGGGCCTTCTGTTTTTCTCCATCGACCGGCCCATGGAATACAGATCCTCGCTGAAGGCGACCTGTTCCGGATGTTCATACATCTCGGCCATATGGGTCAAAAGAACGCACAGGCTGGCGATATCCTGGGCGTTGTGGGTCAGAATATCATCCAGAAGGCTTTCCTGTTTCGTCTTCAGGTAGGTAAAATATCTTTTGGGCACCTCACTCCCCGGCAGATCTTCCCCCCGGGGCGCGCCAAGAACGACCGTTTCCAGCCTTCCCAGATTGCATCGCTTCAGCCGCAGCTTCCACACCCGCCGGGCCAGCTGCAGCAGATCGATATGGGGCTTGTCCAGGCAGTCCCTCCGGAAACGGTTCATCAACAGTCTTCCTTCCAGCAAAGGCACATCGAAGGTCGATCCATTGAAGGTACAAAGCATGTCGAATCGGTTCATCCCCGCCTCCACATGCTTGAGCAGGTACGTTTCCTCATCATAGTCCCGCATCAGAAACTGATGAATCTCAAAGCCCTCCTCGGTCAGGTATCCCAGCCCGACCAGGAAGGCCACCGTCCCGCTCCCCCTCAGGCCCGTGGTTTCCGTATCCAGGTAGAGGATCCGCTTCGGATCGAAAGGCGAGGGCATCTCCGTCCCGGTCATCTTCTCCAGGGTTTCCCCCCGGACAGCCAAAGCGCCGGGGAATTCCGACAGCGGCCGCTTCACCGCCAGGTACCGGCAGTCCCCGGGCGCCGCGCTTCCCCCGTCCTCCTGCTTCGTCCTTGCGCCGCCGGAGCCTCCGACCGCCCGCAGTTTATCCCGCAGGTTCATGCCATCAGCTCCTTCAGAATGCGGATGGCCGTGGGCTTGCCGTCGCTTCCGACCTCTCCCACCGGCCCGACACAGGAGGGACATCCCTGGGGGCATCCACAGTCATTGACGACCTGCAGCGCCCTCTCCAGCAGCATCTCCCGCATGTTGAAGGCCTTCTGGGAAAGCCCGATTCCCCCCGGACACTGGTCATACAGGATCAGCGTGGGTTCTCCGGTGACCGGGCTCCTGACCTGATACACCACCGCGATATCCTGCGGCGAGCACATCAGATACAGGGGGCAGACGATCCGCAGCAGGTTCGCCACCCCCATCATCCCGTTCTTCAGGGTGTCGCTGGGAATGCTCTGGGTCAGATCCGGCGGCATGGTCCACCACATGGCCGTGGTATGCATGTCTGTTTCCGGCAGGCGGACCCGTCCGAAGCCCAGGTTTTCATGGGTATCAAAGCGGATTTTCTTAAACATGGTGACCAGCGCCGTCACCTTGATTTCGCCCAGGCCCACCCTGTATCCCCTGGCCGTGTTTTCCTCTTTTTCGATATCCAGCAGACTCAGGTTCAGATTCAGATCCGCGTCCGTATAATAGCCCGTATCCGCCGCCCGGATATACGCCTTGCAGGCTTCAAAGTCCAGCTTTTCCACCTGAAACTGCCGCCCTTCATGCATGTAAATGGCGTTTTCGTGCAGCAGCATGGGAACCGTGAACCGGTCCATCTCCCCGACCACCCGGTGCCTGGCCGGATCCGTGATATCGATAATGACGAAGTTCTCCTCCGCCGCGGATCGGAGGGAAATCTGGCTGGCGGGAAAATCCTCGCTGCTCCAGTGATACCGGCCGTCCACATGATGCAGAATCTGCGCTTCATCCAGATAGTCCAGCATCTCCTCCGTGCCCGGCGCGTTGCCGAACCCATCCCCATCCTCAAAGGGCAGCTCAAAGGCCGCGCATTTGAAGTGGCTGATCAGCACGTACAGATTGTCCGGATTCAGCAAGGCGTTCTCCGGGCTTTTTTTCAGGAAATAATCCGGATGGGTCACAATGTATTGGTCGATAGCCGAGGAGGAGGCTACGAAGAAGACGATGCTGGCGCTTTGACGCCGGCCCGCCCGGCCCGCCTGCTGCCATGCGCTGGCAATGGTGCCCGGATACCCGCAAAGCACGCACGCGTCCAGAGACCCGATATCGATCCCCAGCTCCAGGGCATTGGTGGAAACCACCGCATCCACCTGTCCGGCCCGCAGCCCCCGCTCGATTTCCCGCCGCTCCGAAGGCAGGTATCCGCCCCGGTATCCCCGGACCCTTCCCGCGTTGCCCAGCGGGTCCCGTACCATGTCCTTCAGATACTTGGTCAGCACCTCCACCGTCAGGCGGGAGCGGGCGAAGGTAATGGAGGAAATCCCATTCTTCAGCAGCAGCCCGCTGATGGCCCTGGTAACCGGGATGGACCCCTTCCGGATGCCCAGCTGCCGGTTGATGACCGGCGGATTGTAAAAGACGAAGTGACGCTCCCCCATGGGGGCGCCGTTGTCATCGATCAGCGTCACCTCCCGGCCCGTCAACGTGGTGGCCAGCTCCCTGGGGTTTGCGATGGTGGCGGAGCAGAGGATAAACTGCGGATGGCTGCCGTAAAAGTCGCACAGCCGCATCAGCCGCCGCAGCACATTGGCCAGGTTGCTGCCGAAAATGCCCCGGTACGTATGGATTTCGTCGATGACGATGAATTTCAGGTTTTCGAAGAGCTTGACCCATTTGGTGTGATGGGGCAGGATGCCCGAGTGAAGCATATCCGGATTGGTGATCACAATATGCCCCGCCTGCCGGATGGCTTTTCTCGCGGCCGCGGGGGTATCCCCGTCATAGGTGTATGTCTTGATATCCGCCCCCATCAGCTCGATCATCTCGTACAGCTCGCTGACCTGGTCAGCGCTCAGGGCCTTGGTGGGAAAGAGATACAGCGCCCGGGCGTCCGGGTTTTTCAGAATCGCGGACAGGACCGGCAGGTTGTAGCACAGGGTTTTCCCGGAGGCGGTGGGCGTCACCACCGTCACATCCTCTCCCCGCTCCGTCGCGGCCAGGCTCTGGGCCTGATGGGTATACAGCGCATGGATCCCCCGCTTGGCCAGAACGTCCCGAATCCGGGGATCGACGCTCTCCGGAAAATCGGCGGTGCGGGCCGGCCGCGGGGGCACAACCTCCCACCTGGTCACGTTTTCCATAAAATGCGGATCCTTCCGGAGCTGATCCGCCAGCTGCGTCACATTCATGCCCTTCGCCTCCCCCTATCACGCTTTCAGTCTATGTAAAGATTCAGCCGCTTCGCTTTCTGGGCTATTCCCCGGTTTGAAATGCGCCAGCTTTTCCCCTTTCCCTCCGTCGTCAGAATCTTTTTCGCCACCTCAGCGCACTGGGGAATGCCAGCTCCGCTGGCCAGATCCGGCCGGCCGCCGCCGCGCCCGACCCGCTTGATGAGCTCGTTCATGTCGATGTCCACATCCCCGCTGCGGGCAAAGGTCAGCCGTTCCCCCGCGCAAAGGAGCAGCGCTCTTCCGTCCTCCGCGATATACCGGCTGACCGCTTCGGCCAGGGGCTTTGCGTCGGTCTCCCCCGTCAGGGTGACGCTCAGCGTCACGCCGGGCAGGCTTTCCTGATCCTCGTTTCCCCGGATCTCCACCAGGATCCGCTCCGTCTCAAATCGGTTCAGCCGCCGCTCCGCGTCCGCCAGCCGGGCTTTCAGCTCCCCCGCGCTGCCGGCCAGCTTTTCCAGGGGCGCGGAAAGCACATTTCCCGCCTTGTTCGCGCAGACCATGTATTTCCGGAACAGCTTTTCCGCCCGGCCACCGCACACGAAGGTCACCCGCACCTTTCCCTTGCTGGGAATCGCGCTGATCACCTTGATCTGTCCGATCCGCCCGGTCGAGGAGGGATGGGTGCCGCCGCAGGCCACCATTTCGAAATCCCCCATGGTCACGATCCTGATATGCCCGGTCACCGTCGGCGGCTTCCGGAGCGGTAAATTCCTGAGCTCTTCCTCCGTCGGAAACCAGCATCGAATCGGCGCGTCCATGCGGATCCGTTCGTTGACGGTCTCCTCCAGCATCTCAATCTCTTCCGCGGTCAGATGCGTTCTGCCGTCGGGCATGGAAACATCGATGGAGCTGTCCTCCTTCCCCAGATGAAGCCCGATGGTCGTCCCGCCCAGCTTTTCCCAGATCGCTCCCGCCAGCATATGCTCTCCGCCATGCTGCTCCATGTGATCCCTGCGCCTCGGGCCGTCAATGGTTCCCCGCACCACGGTTCCCTCTGGAACCGCCCGGTCCACCCGATGCCAAACCTGACCTTCCCGGTCCGCCTCCACATCGGAAACCTCCGCCGAGCACGCCCGCCCGCCAGCGTCCGTCCACTCCAGCCTCCCCGTATCGAAAGGCTGCCCCCCGCTTGTGGGATAAAAGGCGGATCGGTCCAGGCAGACCCAGGTTCCCCGGTCCTCCTTTTCCGCGATGACCTTTCCTTCAAATGTCCACAGATACGCGTCCTCATAATACAGCCGATCCGTCATTTGATCCGTCTTCTCTCCCTCCGCTTTGTCCGTCCGTCAGTTTCCGGCGCCGGGATTCCCGCCGATATGCTCCATCAGGTCCCCAATGCCGCTGTCGGGCCCCACGGTGGTATGATACAGCCCGAACAGGGCGTTGTCATGGATCCCGTGCCTTTCGAAGGCCCAGTTCCGGCGCACCTGACTGCCGTGAAACTGAAACGCCTCCGCCGCCACTTCAAACCCCGTCTTTCCCCCGAAGGCCGCCAGCTTTTCGTCCCAGTCGCATCGGACGCTGTTCGCCTCATATTCGTGAAGATAAAGCTTTTTGACCTCCCATACGCCGTACTTTTCGGCCGACGCCGGATATTCCCCGCTCTTTCCCGCGCTCTTTACGGCCTGGATGGCCGCGTCGGCGCAGGTCTTATGCGCGCCGTGCCCGTACTCCCCGCCCAGGCCATGGGTGATCATCATCTCCGGCCGGTGTTTGCGGATAACATCCACCACCCGGCCGACCACGCGCCGCTTTCCTTTCCACAGCTGATACTGCTTTTCCGGGTTCTGCCCATTCTTGTCGATAAAGCCGAGGAATTCCGGATAGTGGGTCACCCCGCAGTGCCACACCGCTCCCAGAAGCTCCAGCTTCCGCTGCCCGCCGGTGGGCGCCATCACCGCCACCTGAATCCGGTATCCCCGGTCCCCGCCATAGGTGGGCATCAGGCCGGCAAACCAAAGGATCTCGTCGTCCGGGTGAGCGGACAAAAGCAGAATGTCGCACTTATCCAGCGTATCCCAGCGCTCCGCGTCCTCCGGCGGTTCCCCAGGGCCGAACGCCCGGATCTCCGCCAGGCGCAGCCGCTCCCTTCCGGTGCTCAGAATCCTGATTTCCTTCGCCGGTTCGGGCAGGCTGTGCCAATGGGTCAGGTAGGTTCCGCCCCGGTCGACGGTGACCCATTCATCCCCGCTGCGGACCTGCAGATCGTAATCATGATCCCGGCCATACTTGTCGAAGGCTTTGATCTCCAGCCCGCAGACGGGCTCGCCGCAGGTAATCAGCAGCGTCCCCTGCTTCTTCTTCCCGTTCTCCCGCAGGGGCAGATAGGTCCCCACTTCCCCGTCCGTCAACACGGAATAATCCCGGCTGTTTCCGTTGCTCTGAAAGCGGCATTCCCCCGTCAGCTCCCGGGCCGCGGGCCCGGTTTCCGTGATGACGACGGCATCGTCCGGAGCCTCCGCGCCGTCCTCGGCCAGTCCCGCCCCGCCCAGCAGGAACAGGATCAGCGCCGTCGCGGCCCGGAATCCCTTCCTGTTTCGCTTTCCTTTTCCGACTCCGGTCTTTTTTTCGCGTTCGGCCCCATTTTCCTTTCGGGTCACTGCAGACAGTCCTCCCGTCTTATGCCTGTTTCTCTTTTACCATCGTCAGGGAGATCCGCTTCTTGGCCTCGTTCACGCCGATCACCCATACCTTCACCACATCGCCCACCTTGACCACCTCCGACGGATGCCGGATAAACTTATCCGCCATCCGGGAGATGTGAACCAGCCCGTCCTGATGCACCCCGATATCCACGAACGCGCCGAAGTCGATGACGTTGCGAACGGTTCCCGTCAGCTCCATCCCGGGTTTTAAATCCTTGATATCCAGCACGTCCGTCCGCAGCACCGGCTTTGGCAGGTCCTCCCGGGGATCCCGTCCGGGCTTGCGCAGCTCAGAGAGAATATCCCTGAGGGTCGGCAGTCCCACCGCCGCCTTCTCTGCCAGCTTTTCCAGCCCATAGGCCCGGGCCCGGGTCTCCGCGTCGGCCAGTCCGCCCCGGATCTCCTTCGGATCGTATCCCAGCTCCGCCAGCACGGTCTTGGCCGCATCATAGCTCTCCGGGTGTACGGCGGTGGCGTCCAGGGGATTTTTGCTGTCCCGGACCCGCAGGAACCCCGCGCACTGTTCAAAGGCCCTGGGGCCCAGCTTGGGCACCTTCTTGAGCGCGGCCCGGGAGGGAATGCCGTTTTCCTCCCGATAGGCCACGATGTTCTTCGCCAGCGCCGGGCCGATTCCGGCTACATGGGACAGCAGCTGCGCCGAAGCGGTGGATACTTCCACGCCCACCTGGTTCACGCACTGCTCCACCACCCCGTCCAGCGCGGCGGTCAGCTCGTTCTGCTTCAGATCGTGCTGATACTGGCCCACGCCGATGGCCTTGGGATCGATCTTCACCAGCTCCGCCAGCGGATCCTGCATGCGCCGGGCGATGCTGACCGCGCTGCGCTGGGTCACGTCAAAATCAGGGAACTCCTCCGCCGCCAGTTTGCTGGCGGAATAGACGGAAGCCCCGGCCTCGCTGACGATGATATACGCCACCCCCGGCATCTCCGGCAGCAGCGACACGATAAACTGCTCGCTCTCCCGGCTGGCCGTACCGTTGCCGATGGCGATGGCGGTCACCCCGTATTTCCGGACGAAGCCCTTGATGATCCGGGCCGCCTCCGCCTTCCGGTTTTCCATGCCCGGCAGGGTGAAGTATCCCACGCCGGTATCCAGCACCTTGCCGTTCTCGTCGATCACCGCCAGCTTGCATCCGGTCCGGAACCCGGGATCCACCCCCAGCGTCACTTTTCCCTTGATGGGCGGCTGCATCAGCAGCTGGTGCAGGTTATCGGAAAAGACCTTGATGGCTGCGGTGTTGGCCCGGTCCGTCAATTCATTGCGGATTTCCCTTTCCAGGGACGGGAACAGCAGCCGGCTCCAGGCGTCCTCACAGGCCAGGGCGACATGCCGGGCCGCGCCGGACTCTCCCCGCACATACGCGTCCAGGATTTCCCGCCGGATCTTTTCCTCCGGCCCTTCTACGGCAACCTTCAGGAATTCCTCCCGCTCCCCCCGGTTCACCGCCAGAATCCGGTGGGACGCCATGCTCCGGACCGGCTCCCGGTAGTCGTAGTAGTTCCGGTATACGCTGTCCTCCTCCTTGCTGGCCTTGGTCACCACCGTGCCTTCCCTCATCAGGGTTTCCCGGATGGTTTTCCGCAGGGCGGCATCGTCGCTGACCGTCTCGGCGATGATGTCCCTGGCCCCGGCCAGGGCGGTTTCCGCGTCCGGAACGTCCTTTTCCGGGTTCACAAATTCCGCGGCCTTCGTCTCCGGATCTTCCTTTCCCGTCTGGATCATGATCCAGTTGGCCAGAGGCTCCAGCCCCCGCTCCTTGGCGATGGTGGCTCTGGTCCGCCGCTTGGGCCGGAAGGGCCGGTAAAGATCCTCCAGCTCCGCCAGGGTCTTCGCCCCGGCGATGCTCTGTTCCAATTCCGCCGTCAGAACCCCCTGTTCCGTCAGGGCCTTGGTGATTTCCCCCCGGCGCTGGTCCAGATTCCGCAGGTATTCCAGCCGTTCGGCCATCTCCCGAAGCACCTGGTCGTCCAGGGATCCGGTGGCTTCCTTGCGGTATCGGGCAATAAAGGGAATCGTGTTTCCCCCGTCCAGCAGTTCGATCACGGCCTTCACCTGCTCCGTTCGCAGGGAAAAGGCCTGGGCCAGCAGGGATACATGGTCAGTGTTCAATGGTTCTTCCTCCGTTCGTGTCAGGCTTTATGCTCATCCAGGATCAGGACCAGGTTATTCATATTCATGGAATAGGTGTAATAGGCGTCGGTCACCATGCCCATCACCAGCTTCAGCCCCAGGCCGTCCTTCCCCTCCGCGGGCACATAATGCAGCGGGTCAAAGGCGCCGCAGTCGTCCCGGAACCGCAGGATCCACCGCTGCTCCTTCCGGGCCAGGCGGATGGACAGGATGTTCTTTTTTCCGGCCCGGAACCCGTGCTGAACCGTGTTCCCGGCGATTTCCTCGATACACAGGGCCACCCGGCTCCCGGTCAGCCCTTTCGCCCCTCCCTGCTCGCAGAAGGTCTTCGCTTTCCGGGACGCTTCCGTCACTTCCCGGATGTCGTGCAGATTCATCTCCGTCTCCTGTCCGCCGGTGGCGCCGAAGTCCGGCTTCAGCAGCAGCGCCGCCCCCTCCTGCCAGGGCATGCGCCCGGTCTTTTTCCGGACATAGAGGATCACAAACAGCAGCGCGAGGATTTCCCCGCCCAGGAAGTACAGGCAGGCCCCCCGCAGCCCCATCACCCGGCTCAGCAGGAATCCCGCCGCCACCGACAGCAGCGCCCCCTCCAGTACGGAGAAGAGTTCCATCAGCCGGATTTGTCCCGCCCCCTGCCAGGCGTTCTTTACCGCGCCGTTGATGGCGCAGGGAACGATTCCCAGGCCGAACAGCCGCAGAATCAGCACCGCCGTCTCCTGGGTCGTCCCCGGATTCGGGATGAACAGAGACACCAGCGCCGGGGCCAGAAGCCAGATCAGCGCGGTCATCCCGGCCCCCAGGGCGATCCCGTAGCGGCACAGCAGCTTCAGCAGCATCTTCAGGCTGATCCCGTCCTCCTCGTGATAGAAAACGCTGCTCAGCGTCAGGGAGACCCCGCCGATCCCCGTGGTAATGCAGTTGGCCGCCCCGCCGATGGAACTGCCCACCGCAAAGGCCGCCACCGCGGCGCTGCCGCCGATGCCCTTCATCACCTGGTTCATCAGGAACACCAGCAGCACCGAGGACAGCATATTGAACCCCGCCGGAACGCCCGCCGCGAACAGTTCCCGGATCATGCTTTTGCGCACCGCCTTCACGGAAAACCGGAACACCGACCGGGGGGACAGGAAATAAACCCCCCCGATGATCAGCGCCATGTAATAGCTGACGGTGGAGGCCAGCCCCATGCCGAACATCCCCCAATGCAGCACCAGCACGTTCAGCAGGTCCAGCCCGATATCCGCCACCGTCATCGTCAGCACCGCGGCAATCAGCAGCCCGCTCTTCCCCGCCATCTGCAGAAAGGGCACCAGGATCAGCGCCCCCATGGAGGCCGGCGCGGCGGGACAGAATCCCGTCAGGTATCCCCGGGTTTCATCAAAAAGCGTTCCCTCGCTTCCTGCGCCCAGCAGCCGTGTCAGCGGCGTCCGGAAAATCAGGATCAGCGCCATCGAGCTCACGGAGATCACCGCCGCGATGGCCACCGCGGACGAGTATCCGCGGTTGGCCTCCTCCTGCTGCCCCATGCCCAGATACCGGCTGCAGACCACCTGCACCCCCGCGCTCAGCAGGGAGGCCACGGCCCCCACGGCCAGCAGCATCGGATTGGCAAGCCCGTAGGCCGCGATGGCTTCCTCTCCCAGAAACCGCCCGATCATGACGTTGTCGATCAGCAGGCAAACGGAAACCGTCAGCGCGGAAAAGATCTGCGCCGCCAGCATCTGTTTGATCAGTTTATGGATCAAATCAAACCTCTCCTTTTCTTCCCATCCTTCAGCCGGTCCGCCGCGCTATTCCGCCTCCGGCGGCGTCTCCGGCATCGTCCCGTCCGCCGCCATTTCGGCCTCCCGGCGTTTCAGTCTCTCTCCCACCGTCCGGTATCCGAAGGCGGTCAGCGGCACGCCCAGCAGGATTCCCGTAATCCCTCCCAGGCCGGATCCGATCAGCACGGCCCCCAGGGTCCACACCCCGGGCAGCCCCAGGGTGCGGCCGACCAGCTTCGGGAATACAAAGGTGCCGATGGCGTTTTGCAGGACGATGATGAAAATCAGGAAAAACAGCGCCATTCCCGGGGAATCCGCCAGGATCATCAGCGTCCCCAGGATGGCGCCTACGTATCCGCCGATAATGGGAACCAGCGCGCAAAAGCCGTTCAGCGTCCCGATCATGGACGCGTAGGGGAAGCGGAAAACCATCATCAGCACCGTCGCCGATATCCCGATGATCAGCGCCTGCGCCCCCTGGCACACGAAGAAATCGTGGAAGCAGTCGTTCAGCAGCGCCCCGCTGCGCAGCACCTGGTCCTGCCGCCTGGCCGGAACAAACGCTCTGACCATCCGTTTGATCACGGACACGGCTCTTTCCTTTCCCCCCAGAAAGTACGCGGCGAACAGCAGCCCGAACAGGATGGTGCTGAAAACGGACAGGGCTGACGTCGCCGTGGAGGTCATGCCGCGGAACAGGTCGTCGCTGTTGATCATGGAGACCATGTGGTTGATCCAGTTGGTCCAGTCCACCTCCTGAAGCGTTTCCATGGTATCCTTGGGAATCAGCTGCGTGACCAGCGGCTGCTGCAGCAGCTCCCGGATCCCGCTGGGCACTTTGTCCAGCAGCGCGATGATGCAGGCCGTCAGCTGCGGCGCCAGGAAGGCGAAAATGAACACCAGGCCGATCCCCAGCAGGATCGTCGCCGCCGCCACGCAAAGGATGTGGTGAACTTTCCGGCTTTTCAGGATCTTCCGGTTGTACAGAAAGTCGTGCCGTTCAAACCATCGGATGGCCATGTTCAACGGGTAAGCGATGGTCAGCCCGATCAGAATCGGCGTGCAGGCTTCCATCAGCCTTGCGCCCGCGAACATGTAAAAGTAGATCAGCAGGAACAGGATAAACCCGCCGATCACGATTCTGGCGATGCTTCCCGGCCCGAATCTTGTGCCCTTGTTCACGTACGGTCCGCCCCCTTCCGTTCGTTCCGTTGGTCATTGACGTACCGATTCAGCCACTCCGCTTGCGGGACTGAACATTTACGTTTTTTCAGAAAGCGGCATGGCTGCCGCCATGCCGCCCCGGGCTGAAATGCCCCGGGTTGATCAGGGTTCTTCCGGAGCCGGTTCCGCTCCGTTTTCATCCGGGGAATCATCCGTTTCTTCCGGGAATTCATCCGCGGATTCCTCCGGGAATGTATCCGGAGATTCTTCCGGGGAATCTTCCCCGGCTCCGGGGCCCTCCTCCAGGATTTCCATCTCCTGCTCCTCCGGCGGAATCAGGGCCGAATCCGGCGTGGTTTCCTCATTGTCGTCTTCTTCTTTTTCCGCCCGGCAGACGGCGACCACCTGGCTGCCTTCCGCCAGCCGCATCAGCCGCACGCCCTGGGTGTTCCGGCCGCAAACCCGGATATCCGCCGCCCGGGCCCGAATGATGGTTCCTTCGTCGGTAATCAGCAGAATGTCCTCATCCTCGTGGACAAAGAGCATGGCGGCCAGTTCCCCGGTCTTTTCCGTCAGGTTCATGGCCCGTATGCCCTTCCCGTTGCGGCCCTGCTCCCGGTATTCCTCCGGATCCGTCCGCTTTCCGTATCCGTTGCTCGTCACGCACAGCACCTTCGTCTCCGGCTCGATGAACGCGATATCGATCACCTCGTCCCCCGGGGCCAGCCGCATGGACCGCACGCCGATGCTGTTCCGTCCCATGGCGCGCACATGCCGCTCGCTGAAGCGGATGGACATGCCCTTCCGGCTGCTCAGGAGCATTTCGTCCGCCCCGGTGCTCAGCCGTACGCCGATCAGCTCATCGTCCTCCCGCAGCACGATGGCGATCAGCCCGTTCTTCCTCAGGTTCCGGAATTCTTCCAGCGCTGTTTTCTTGATCATGCCGTTGCGGGTCGCCATGACCAGGTTGAAGGGGCCTTCCGCCTCCCGGGGCATGGGCAGCATGGTGGACACCTTCTCCCCGCTGGTAATCTGCAGCAGGTTGATGATCGCCGTCCCCCTGGCCTGCCTTCCGGCCTCGGGAATCTGGTAGCACTTCAGGCTGTAGACGCGCCCCCTGTTGGTGAAGAAGAGGATTTCCTGGTGGGTGCTCACCACGAACACCTGCGTCGTGTAATCCGTCTCCTTCACGTTCATGCCGCTGACGCCGCGGCCGCCCCGGTGCTGCGCCCGGTATACGCTGGAGGGCACCCGCTTCACGTAGCCCTCGTGCGTCATGGTCACCACCATGTTCTCTTCCTGGATCAGATCCTCGATATCGATCTCGTTCTCCACGATGGTCAGCTCACTGCGCCGCTCGTCGCCGAATTTATCCCGAATCTCGGTGATTTCGGTTTTAATGACGTCCATCAGCTTTCCCTCGTCCGCCAGAATGGCTTCCAGCCGGGCAATGGTCACCTCCAGTTCGTCATATTCCTCCTGCAGCCGTTCCCGCTCCAGTCCGGTCAGCCTGGCCAGCCGCATATCCAGGATGGCCTGCGCCTGCCGGTCGGTGAAATCGAACCGGAGCATCAGCGCTTCCTTGGCCGTGCCCGTGTCCTTGCTGGCCCGGATGATGGCCACAATTTCATCGATGTGGTCCAGCGCCTTCAGCAGCCCTTCCAGGATATGAGCCCTGGCCTGCGCCTTGTTCAGTTCGAACCGGGTCCGCCGGGTCACTACGTCCTTCTGATGCTCCAGATAGTAGTAGATCATCTCCCGAAGGTTGAGGACCCGGGGCTTCCCATCCACCAGGGCCAGCATGTTCGCCCCGAAGTTTTCCTGCATCGGGGTATGCTTGTAAAGCATGTTCAGCACCACCTGGGGCTGCACATCCTTCTTCAGCTCGATCACGATCCGCATCCCCTGCCGGTCGTTGCTCTCGTCCCGGATATCGCTGATGCCCTCGATCTTCTTCTCGTGCACCAGATCCGCGATTTTCTTCACCAGCAGGGCCTTGTTCACCTGGTAAGGGATTTCCGTCACCACGATGCGGCTCCGATTGGCGCCCATCTCCTCGATCTGGGATTTGGCCCGCACCGTGATCCGCCCATGCCCCGTATGGTAGGCTTCCCGGATCCCCGCCCGGCCCATGATCAGCCCGCCCGTGGGGAAGTCCGGCCCTTTGATGTGTTCCATCAGATCGTCCACCGTGCAGTCCGGGTGGTCGATCATGCAAATGACCCCGTTGATCACCTCTGTCAGGTTGTGGGGCGGAATGTTGGTGGCCATGCCCACGGCAATGCCGTTGGATCCGTTCACCAGCAGGTTCGGAAACCGGGCCGGAAGCACCGACGGCTGCTGCATCGTCTCGTCAAAGTTGGGGTAGAAATCCACCGTATCCTTGTCGATCCCGTCCAGCAGGTGCATGGTCAGCTTCTGCAGCCGCGCCTCGGTATACCGCATGGCGGCGGCTCCGTCCCCGTCCACGGATCCGAAGTTCCCCTGCCCTTCGATCAGCGGATACCGGATGTTGAACGGCTGGGCCAGCCGCACCATCGCGTCATAGACCGACGAGTCCCCGTGGGGATGGAATTTACCCAGCACATCACCGACCACGCGGGCGCTCTTGCGGGTCGGTTTGTCCGGCGTCATGCCCAGCTCTTCGGACATGTCGTAAAGGATCCGCCGGTGCACGGGCTTCAGTCCGTCACGCACGTCCGGCAGCGCCCTGTCCACGATCACCGCCATCGCATAGGCGATGAAGCTTTTCTTCATTTCCTGCTCAAGGTTCACCGGAATCAGCTTATCGTTAATCATCTTTTCCTCTTCAAGTTTCCAAATTGATCGCCGGATGACCTGTTTTCAGATCGAAAGAACCCGGCTGACCGCGTTTATTCCGGCCAAAGGTGGCCATGGAGCGAAAGGAAAGCCCCTTTACACATCCAGATCCTTCACCAGGTCGCTGTTCTCCTGAATAAACAGCTTCCTGGGCTCCACCTGATCCCCCATCAGCAGCGTGAACAGCCGATCCGCTTCCATGGCGTCCTCCGGGGTAATCCGCATCATCATCCGGGTCTCGGGGTTCATCGTAGTATCCCACAGCTGCTGCGCGCTCATTTCCCCCAAGCCTTTATATCGCTGGATATCCGGCTTCGGCTCTCTCCCGATCTCGTCCAGCAGCCTGTTCAGCTCATCGTCGTCATATACATATCGGGAAACCTTCCCCTTCGTCACCTTGTACAGCGGCGGCATGGCGGCATACACATATCCCTTTTCCACCAGCGGCCGCATAAACCGGTAAAAGAACGTCAGCAGCAGGATCCGGATATGCGCCCCGTCCACGTCCGCGTCCGTCATGCATACGATCCGGTGATACCGCAGCTTGCTCTCGTCAAACTGATCCCCGAATCCGCATCCGAAGGCCGTGATCATGGCCCGGATCTCCTGGTTTTCCAGCGCCCGGTCCAGCCGCACCTTCTCCACGTTCAGGATCTTCCCCCGCAGGGGCAGGATGGCCTGGGTCTTGCTGTCCCGCCCGCCCTTGGCGCTCCCGCCGGCGGAGTCCCCCTCCACCATAAAAATCTCGCATTTCGAGGGATCCCGCTCGCTGCAGTCCGCCAGTTTCCCAGGCAGGGACGCGCTCTCCAGCACCGTCTTGCGCCGGGTCGCCTCCCGGGCCTTCCGGGCCGCTTCCCTGGCCCGCTGGGCGTCCACGCATCTGCTGACGATGGCTTTGGCCACCGTCGGATTCTCCTCCAGATAGGTGGTCAGCTCCTCGCTAACCAGGCTGTCCACCACGCCCCGAACCTGCCCGCTGCCCAGCTTGCTCTTGGTCTGGCTTTCAAACTGGGGATCCTCCATCTTGATGGAGATGATGGCCGTCAGGCTTTCCCGTACGTCCTCTCCCTTCAGCTTGGGTTCGTTTTCCTTTAACAGCTTGTATTTGAACGCGTAATCGTTAATCGCCCTGGTCAGCGCGGTATTGAACCCCGTCAGATGGGTCCCCCCGTCCGGGGTCGCGATGTTGTTGGCAAAGGAGTATACGTTTTCGACGTAGCTGTCGTTGTACTGCATGGCCATTTCCACCAGGATCCCGTCCCGCAGGCCTTCGGTATAGATCGGCTCCGGGAACAGCGGGTTCTTGTTCTGGTTCAGGAACAGGACGAATTCCTTCAGCCCTCCCTCATAGCAGAAATCCTTCTCCTTGGGCTCTTCCGGCCGCTCGTCCCGGAAAACAATCCGGATCCCCTTGTTCAGGAAAGCCATCTCCCGCAGCCGGTTCCGCAGGGTTTCGTATTCGAAGGAAACGCCTTCCTCAAAAATCCCCTCCGGATTGTCCTCGCTTTTGATATCCGGCCAGAACTGGATGGTGGTCCCCGTCCGATCCGTAGTCCCGATCACCTTCAGGTCATACAGGTATTTCCCCCGGGAATACTCCTGACGGTAGATCTTTCCGTTCTGATAGACCGTGACCGTGAAGTGTTCGCTCAGCGCGTTCACCACGGAAGCGCCCACGCCGTGAAGCCCGCCGGAAACCTTGTACCCCCCGCCGCCGAATTTTCCTCCCGCGTGCAGAATCGTCAGGCAAACCTCCACCGCCGGCCGCTGCATCTTCGGATGCAGGCCCACCGGGAATCCGCGCCCGTCGTCCCGCACCGTCACGCTGCCGTCTTTGTTCAGCGTCACGTCGATCTCATGGCAGTATCCGGCCAGCGCTTCGTCCACCGAGTTGTCTACGATTTCGTAGACCAGGTGATGCAGCCCCCGCACGTCCGTGGACCCGATGTACATGCCCGGCCGCTTCCGGACCGCTTCCAGCCCCTCCAGCACCTGGATCTGTTCCTCCCCGTAATCGGAGGTCACCTGCATTTCGCTTTCCAGGTTCTGTTCCAGCTGGGCTTCTTCCCGGGTTTCCGGCCTTCCTTCCTGCGCCCGATTATGCTCCTGCTCCCGCTCCAGTTCTTCTGCCATCATTGCCCTTCCCGCTCTTTCACGCTTCGTTCACGCTCATACGTTTTCATGTCTTATCTGGTCATTATCCGGGCCCTGACATCGATCCCCGGAATTTGCTTCTTCGCCTTGAAAAATCAATTGTTCAAGGCATGTTATTATACCACGGAAAGGCCCAAAAGAAAAGATGCCGAAGGACATTTTTCGGCACCACCGTCCCTGCCGGGCCGTGTCACAGGATCAGCTCCTCCATTCCGACGTCCCGCCACTCAGGCGGCGCCTTCTCCTCCCATTCGCCGCATACGCAGAAGCAGTATTCCCCGTCTTCCCCGGGCCCCTCGTCATACCGCCTTCCCGGCGGGTCCGCCATCACGCTGAACCCCCCGATCGCTTCGCCGATCCCCCGCCCCGTCATCTTCACGTAGCTTTCCTTCCGTGTCCAGATCCGTGTAAAGGCCCGCTGCCAGGGCGCGTCCTCCTCTCCCCCAAAGGCTTTCAGATACGCCAGCTCCTCCGGATGGAAATAACGCTCCGCCATCTTTTCCATTCCCCGGCCGATCCGCTCCACGTCGCATCCCATCGGCCGGTCTCCCACCGCGCACAGGGCCCACTTTCCCGCGTGGCTGATGCTGAAGTGAATCTCCGGATGCTCCGGAAGGTACGGTTTCCCCCAGGGACCTTCCGCTACCCGCGCCAGCCGCCCGTCGATTCCCCGTTCCCTCAGCGCCGCGCTCAGCAGCAGCCCGGCCCCCAGGCTCTGCATCCGCCCCTCCTCGAACCGGTAACGCGTCACCTTTTCTCTCCGGCTTTCCGGTACCCGTTCCATCCCCGCCTCGAACAGCGCCGGGTCCGACAGCGCCGATACCTCCGCCCGGTATACCGCGATTCCGCCCATTCGCGTTTTCACCTCCGCGCCGCGGCAAGTGTTTGCCGCAGGATTCTGCCGCCCTGTCCCCCGCCGCGCGGGGGACAGGCTGTGCCTCCACACAAAGCAGGCAGCCGGAGCCTTCGCCCCGGCTGCCTCAAAAAGACCCCAAGAATCTTTTTTATTCTCCCAGCGTTGCTTCCGTCGCTTCCGTGGCGGTCACGCTTTCTTCCGCCGCCTCATTGGCCGCCGCCGCATCGTCCATCAGCTTCTGGCCGTCCGCCGTGTACTGAATGTCCGCCGCGTCCCGCCACTGGGACACCATATTCGCCTTCATTTCGTTTTCCTTCTCTGACAGCGCTTCTGCCCGCAGATCCTCCCGCTCTTCGATCGTCAGCTCCACCGCGCCCGCAGGGATATCCCGGGTGTAATGAATCAGGTGGATCCCGTAGGAGCCCAGCACCGGCTCCGATACGTCCCCGATCTTTTCCAGGCTCATCGCGCCTTCCGTAAAGGCGGGATCCCACAGGATGCTCTGGGCGTGTACCGCGTATCCGTTGGTCTTGTTGGGCTCCTGGGTCATCCCCGGATCCGTCCCGTATTCGGCGATCAGATCCGCGAAAGGCGTCCCCGCCTGATACTTGGCCATGATTTCGTCCACCGTGGGCTGCACGCTGTCCAGGATCGCCTGCCGCGCGGCCGCCACCATCTCCTCGGTCACCGGTTCCTCCGCGGTCGCGTCCTCGGTTTCCCCATCCGCGGTCTCGGCCGTTTCGCCCGTCTCCGCCGCCGTCCCGTCGGAGGTATCGGCTTCCGCCTGTTCTTCCAGCTTCGCGGCCAGCGTCGTGTAGGTGTTCATCAGCTCATCGTCCACCGGCAGCAGAATATGAGTCACGCCCCGGTATCCTTCCGGAACGTAAAAGCTGGTCTGTCCCTGGATCCCCGTCATGTATTCATACATGAAGATGTTCTCTTCATACTGCTGCCGGTCTTCTTCCACCAGGTCGTTGAAGTATGCGCTTTCCTCTTCCTCCGTCAGCGTGACCTCCCCCAGCACCGCCTTTTCCACATTCTCCCGCAGCTGAACCTCTTCATAGCTCTCCACGTAGCTGGAGATATAGGATTCTTCGGTATATCCGTACTGCTGCTCGATGGAGGCCAAAACCGTCTCCTTCGCCGCCGCGCGCTCTTCCTCGCTGGCGTCGTCCGCCAGGCCCTGCATGGACATAAAGTATTCCACATTATCGTCCCACACGGATTTCGCCGCCGCTTCCAACTCCGCCTTCTGCTCCGCCGTCATGGCATCGATCTGCAGTTCCTTCGCCTTCTGCATATACAGGGCGTCATCGATGGCCCATTCCAGCCCAAGGCCCCGCACCGTCGCCAGGAATCCGGGATCGGATGTATCCGCTCCCATGGCACTGTAGTATTCCACGTAATAATTCACCAGCTGATTCAGCGCGGTGTTATCGCTCATAATGCTGTCCCCATTCACCGTCGCCAGCAGCACCGGCTCCTCCGCGGCCGCGGCTTCCGCCGTTTCCGCCGCGTCCCCGGCTTCCGTTGTTTCCGTTCCCGTCGTTTCCGTGGCCGCAGCCGCCTCCGTCGCTGCATCCGCCGTTCCCGCTTCTTCCGCCGCGGCGCAGATGCCGCAAAGGGCCACCGTCAGGGCCAGCAGCAGCGCCGCCAGCTTTTTGTTCATCTTCGCCATCCGTCCTTGCTCTCCTTTCAACGCTGATCGTTTCAGCCTGTGGGCATTATACCAAATAAAGGGCCCATGAAACAACCCGGTCATGTAAACACTGTGTAAACTTACGAAACACCCCTGCGCTCGGCCTTACCAAAAACAGCCACGCAGGCGTCATCCTGCATGGCTGTTTCTTCTGCCCCGACCGAAGGGGATCGGTTCGAATCCGGTTCTTTCCGCGAATCCGAAGCCTGGGCCGCCGTCGGAGGCGCAGTTTTCCTTACTGCTTCGCGATCTCCACCAGCTTGGCAAAGCCCGCCGCGTCGTTGACAGCCAGGTCGGCCAGCATCTTGCGGTTGACTTCGATGTTCTGCTTCTTCAGGCCGGAAATAAACCGGGAATAGCTGATGCCGTTCAGCCGGGCCGCGGCGTTAATCCGGGTAATCCACAGGCGGCGGAACTCGCGTTTGCGCAGCTTCCGGCCGATGTAGGCGTAGCGCAGGCTGCGGGCCACCTGTTCCTTGGCGGAGCGGTACTGCTTGGATTTCGCGCCCCAGTAGCCCTTCGCCAGTTTCATCACCTTGCGGCGACTCTTATGGGCGTT
>JAFWES010000089.1 GCA_017512805.1 Clostridia bacterium | reverse complement strand
TACTGCCATTCCAATGCGCTACAGGGTCATATGCAGAGGATTCGAAAGCGACGGCCTGCAGATCATTCATATCCTGAAGCATAATAAAGCATCATAATCATATGCCCTTCGAACATTAAAATGCCCGGAAAACCGGAAGTTGATAGTTCCAGGCGTTCTGCTGATCTGCAAGGATCGGCAGTTTTTTTCTTTACAAAACTAATGATCGTTAGTATAATAGCTAATATAAAAAAGTTCTTGAAGGAGGGCGTGCTGATGGAGCGAAAGGAAGAAATCATTCTGGCAACGTTGGAATTGGCATCTGAGAATGGATTGAAATCCATTTCCATGGCGCAAATAGCTGAAAAGATCGGGATCAAAGCTCCGTCTTTGTATAATCATTTCAAATCAAAGGATGAGATTGTCAAAGCGATGTACAGCTTTCTCAGGGAAAAAGCGCAGCAGAATCATTCTTCCGGGTTCTCTGATCCTGAGGAGTTTTCGTCAAAGGGCCTGGAACAGATCCTCTCAGAGTCCCTGACTGCATATCTGGGCATGATCACCGATCAGAATATGATGCGCTTTTTCAGGGTGCTTTATTCTGAAAGATCCATCAATCCTCTGGCAGCGGAGATTATGCTGGAAGAAACAGAGCACATGATCCGATCGACACGAAATTTGTTCTATGCGCTGGCGGTGCATGGGAAGATGAAAAACAGAGGTATTGATACAGCAGCGATGACCTTTGCTCTTACGGTCCATTCTCTGATTGATTACAGGATGGATATGATTACTGCCGGAAAGACAGCACGATTCGGCGACGGGGAAACTCCTTATACAAAAGAACTGACAGCATTTATCCAATGGTTCAGCGAACAGAACGGAGGCGACATTCATGAACAGAAAGCTCATTAACTGGCTCGGATTAACCGGTGTTATCGCATTCATTTCCTATACGCTGGCGGTTGTCATATCTCCCTCCGCCTTTCCCGGATACAACTGGATGGAGCAGGCCGTCAGCGACCTGTCCGCGGAAAGCGCGCCGTCCCGGATGCTCTGGAACCAGATCGCGGCCCTGTACAACATCTGCAGCGTGGTCTGCGCAACCTGCGTTTCCGTATACATCTCCGAAAAGAAGATTTCCACAAAACTGTTACGGATCGGAATGCACCTGTTCACAATCATGAACTGGATTTCCAATGCAGGTTATACGATGTTCCCGCTGGCGGACAGCGGAAAGGAAATCGCATCCTTCCAGGAGATTATGCATATGATAGTAACAGCGGCCGTCGTGCTTCTTTCGATCGTTTCGCTGGTTTGCCTGATCATTGCCGGATTGAAAAAGAGCGGCATCCGGGGCATCGGGATCTGGGCAGCTATCGCCCTCCTTATGATGATGGTCGGTGCTGTCGGCCAGAAGGCAGTCCCCCCGCAGTATTTCGGCATCATGGAGCGATTCAGCGTCTTTGCCGCTGTCGGCTTCAATGCGATATGCGGAATATACCTGTTCAGGGGCTTTGCAGACAAGACTGATCGTTATCAGATATCTTGATGAACAGAAAACCGGAAGTTAAGCCCGCTAATGCCACTCGGCGATTGTCAGCAACTTGTTATGTCCAACGAAGGCAACCTGTTATGTCCAACGCAAGCAAATCGTTCACATCGATGCAAGCAACCCGTTCACATGACTGTTTATCAGTTTATCTACCAGGTTTCTTTGATAAATTCCATTGTCCGGAAGCAGAGAAAGGTCTGAGGATCCTCCTTCCAAATAGCATTCTGGCTGACGACCACGCTATGGCAGGTGTAACGACAGTTCAGGATGGGTACTACAATATTTTCCTCGGAATAGGCGCGTACAACAATCTGAATGTCCACCATGAAATCTGGCATGCTATGGAGTATCGGATCACATGGGATAAGCCGGAGACATTTGGTAGTTGGAACTCTCTCAATCCGGATGGTTTCCATTACAGCGAGGATTATTTTCTGGATGACATTTGGACGCAGGCTGAAGCAAAAGACGACTGGTTTGTCAGGGGGTACTCTATTGTGAATGAAATGGAGGACAGAGCTACCGTTATCGAAGCGATCTTCCGGTATGATGATGATTGGTGGGATCAGCACCCGCATATTAGGGCTAAACGGGATGTGCTTCTTGCGGCAGCGGAACCAGTGTTCGGAAACGTTTACTTTCAGGAATCAACAAGGCAATTTGCCAAACCGCGCTACTAAAGTGATTGATAAAGCCTTTGTAGAAAGCGTAATGGCAACATTGAAGAAATGTGGTTTGTTAAACTTGGAGGCTGCAAAGGGGAATCCATATGGGCTGGTAATTAGCATATTTAGTATATTTATCGGAAACGAAATATATATTTTCGTTTCCGATAAGCCTCCGGCGGATGCGACCGGGCGCGAAAGGTTATTTTGCCGCTTTGCGGCACGCGCCCGGCGCGGCGTAAACGCATCAAAACGCAAAGCGTTTTTGCGTTTACGATAAAATTCCACGGAAGTTAAGGATTAAGCGGCTCTATTTTTCGCATTCCGCCCTTTTTTTCTTTTTCCCGGCATGCTATATTTCTTCCATCGCGGAGAGAATGATCCTTCGCGGAGCAATCGGACCGGAGGCACCCTGATAGGTGCCCGAAAGGAGCATTTTATGAAAAAGGGACTCATCATCGTCATTGTCCTGGGCGTGGCGGCTATTTTCGTTGCCTTCACATGCACAGCCACGGTAGAGACCGGATACACCGGTATTGTCACCACCTTCGGCCGCGTCGAAGATGTAACGCTGGAGGCCGGGCTGCATCTGAAAAGCCCCTTCCAGCGCATTATCGCCATGGATAACCGGGAGCAGAAATCCTCCTTCACCACTGAGGCCTTCTCCAGTGATATCCAGCAGGTCAACATCACAGGCTCCATCAACTATGCCATCAACAAGTCAACTGCTATGACCCTGTTTAAGGAAGTCGGCACAGATTATTTCAATAAACTGGTTTATCCCCGGATGCTGGAAATCACCAAGGGCGTTTTCAGCAAGTACACCGCGGAGAACCTGGTGGCCAACCGGCAGGTGCTCAGTGAATCCATTCGGGACGGGCTGCACACCGAGCTGGAAAACTATGGAATCCACGTCATCAGCATCAGCATCGAAAACCTGGACTTTACCGACGCCTTTACCGACGCGGTGGAAGCCAAGCAGGTGGCTGCCCAGAAAAAACTGCAGGCGGAGATCGAGCAGACGCAGCTGACCATGGAAACCCAGCAGCAGGCGGAACGTCAGCGGATCAACGCGGAAGCGTCCGCAAACGTGGCCAAGATCAACGCGGACGCGGACGCCTATGCCGTGAAAGTACGCTCTGAAGCCGAAGCGGAAGCCAATAAGCTGATCGCGGAATCCCTCACTCCCGCCCTGATTGAATTCAATCAGGTCCATGCCTGGAACGGTCAGCTCCCTGCCTATGTGGCGGGCGAAGGGGCTTCTGCCCTGCCCATTCTGAACCTGGGCCTCACCGAAGATCAGGGGACCGACAGCAGCGCGTCAAAATAAGCGCCGATTATTGCACGAATGCCGGCAAATTGCCGGCATTCGTTTTATGCTGTTTCCGTACAGCCGTACGGAATCGGATGACAAATCCGCGTGTGCGCGGATTTGTGGCCGCGGTGCGCGGCCTCGGTCTTAAAACGGTGTTTTAAGGCCGAGATCGTATTCTATCGGAAATGCGCTTCCGAATCATTCTTCCCCCCGTAACGAAACGACGCCGTACGGATGCCCGACGGCCGGAAGAAATACCTCCATCACGTCGCGGGTGCGGATCTTCAGGCTGGACGTGCATACACAGGGGTGGCATCCGATGTACTCCTCTTTCAGAACTTCTTCATCTATATAGAGCTTTACCCTTCGCTCCGTATCATTCATCAGCCCCATAATGCTTACAGCGCCGGGCTCGATATCCAGATACCTGAGCATATCCTCCGGATCGGCGAAGGAAAGCCGCGCTGTCCCGATCTGTTTTGAGAACTCTTTCGTTTTGAACTTCTTTTCCCCCGGCATCATCAGCAGATAGAAATCTGTTTTCTGTCTGTTGCAAAGAAACAGATTCTTGCAGATGACCACTCCCAGCACCGCATCGATCCGGTTGCAGGCTTCCATGTTATCAGCCGGCTCATGATCCGTCCGCAGATACTCGATTCCCAGCTGATCCAGAAAATCATACGTGCGAATTTCCCGCGCCAGTCTGCCCTCCGCAGCTTCCGGTCTTCCCCGATATAATTCCATTCCCTCCGCCTTTCCCATTTTTATCTTTCCTCCGATAGCAGCCCGTCGGCCGGCTTTCCTTTCTCTTTCCGCCGGTATCACCTTGCTGATCATAGCAAGCGGCCTCTGTTCTGTCAAACGTTCTTCCTCCGGCCCCTGTTTATTTTCCCCCCTGCTGGCGGTATGGCCCGGAATATGATATAGTATGCTCAGTTTTTTCGTTTCAGGATGGCAACGTCATTGACCGCATGGCTAAAAGGAGGATAAATGCATGTTAACCGATCACAGCGGAAATTCTGTCCAGATTGCACGGGATTACCTGGATTCCCTGCTGGTGGAAAGCAGGATCGTCGGGGCAGTGAAGCCCGACACGACCTTTTCCTTTCTCGGCAAGACCTTCCGGACGCCTCTTCTGACCGCTGCGCTCAGCCATATTGATCTGGTGGGTATGGCGGAAGGAGCGAGGCTGGCCGGTGCATGTGTCAGTATCGGCATGGGAGACAACGATGAATTCGGTCAAGTCCTGGCCACTGGCGCAAAAGTGATCAAGATCATCAAGCCCTACGCGGATCCGGAGGAAGTCCTCAGCAGGATTGCCTTTGCGCGGGATCACGGAGCGCTGGCCGTAGGGATGGACGTGGAGCACGCGGTGAACGTGGAGGACGCGGAGGATTCTCTGGTTGCGGGGTTCCAGATGAAACAGCCCACGCAGGAGGATCTTTCCCGCTATATTCGCGCATCTTCCCTTCCCTTCTTCATCAAAGGAGCGCTCAGCGTCACGGATGCGCTCCGATGCCGGGATCTTGGCGCGGCAGGAGTGATTCTCAGCCATCATAACGGCCTGATGAAATTCGCGGTGCCGCCGGTCATGATTCTGCCGGAAATCCGGAAGGCCGTCGGCCCTGACTTTTTCCTGATTGCGGACGGCAGTATCGAGAGCGGCTTCGACGCCTTCAAAGCGCTCGCCCGCGGCGCGGACGCGGTCACCATGGGCCGCGCTCTCATGAGCCCGCTGAAAGAAAACGGAGCCGATGGCGTGCGGGATGTCCTTCTCAAGGCCACCGCACAACTGCAGGCCATGATGATCCGCACCGGCTCGAAAAACCTGAAGGATATAGATCCTTCCGTAATCTGGGAACCCGTCCTGTACCGGCCCTGCGCGACGAGATAACCTGCGCCATGGCCGCGCTCAACAACCGTGGCCGCCTCCGGCGCGGTGTGCGGTGTGCCGCTGATGACAGCGCGAAAAACACGTCAGGCTTTTTCAAAGGCAAGCGCCAGAACCGCCGCCCTGCTGACGGATTCCGGATCCTCGTCCGGCGAGATCCACGCGTTGATATCTGATTCCGGAAGCATCAGCGGCATCCTGTCATGCATCCATCGCACATCCTCACTGGGATCTCGGGTGAGAATGGTAAACACCGGGAATTCCCCTTCCATTCTGTATAGTCCCGCAAGCCAGGTAACTTTTTGCCCCCTGGGCCTGATCGCATACTTCTGTCCCGCCTTCTTCTTCCCGTTCCCAAGCACTTGATGCTCCCACTCGAAGTACCAGGAGGCGGGGATCACACACCTGCGTTTGGCCCAGGATTCCCTGAACATTGGCTTTTCCGCCGCGCTCTCCGATCGCGCATTGATCAGCAGCTTCCCTGCTCCCTTTCCGGATGCGCCGTTCATGGAGAAGCCCCATTTCATCGGAAAAACGCTCCGCTTCCATCCCCTGCTCAGCGCGATCACCGGAACAACCGCCGAAGGATTGATCTCCCCGCTTGCCGGAACCGGCTGAACAGAGCTTCTACGGAACCTGTCCGCAAGAGGCGAGCGGTTGACCTGTTCCAGAAAAGCGTGGATCTGGGGATCCGCCGGTTCTGTATAAAACCTGCAGCACATACCCGTCACTCCTCTGTTCTGCTTTATAAGCCAACACCCGGATCCAGCACATCCGCCACCACGCCGCCTCCCAGGCAGCGATCTCCGTCATAAAGCACAGCGCTTTGGCCGGGGGTGACCGCCCGCTGAGGCGCCATGCTGCGAATCCGAAGCCTGTTTTCCGTCTCCCGAATGACCTCCACCTGCTGATCCGGCTGGCGGTAACGGTATTTTGCGGTACAGCGGAAGGGCTTTCCGATTTCCGCCGGAGCCTCCCCGACCCATGTGACGTCCTCCGCCAGGCACAGGGTGCTGTACAGAAGGGGATGATCCTCCCCCTGAGCCACCAGCAGACGGTTCCGCTCCAGATCTTTCCCGATCACGAACCAGCTGCGGCCGTCTCCCCGTCCGCCTATGCCCAGGCCGCGGCGCTGCCCCAGGGTATAGTACATCAGCCCGTCATGGCGGCCCACCACGGTCCCATCGGTGGAAACCATGTCCCCCGGCTGGGCAGGCAGGTATTCCGCCAGAAACTTCTTGAAATTCCTTTCTCCGATAAAGCAGACTCCGGTGGAGTCCTTCTTCCCGCTGACCGGAAGATGATACTGCCCCGCAATCTCCCGTACCTGACCCTTGGTCAAATGTCCCACAGGGAACAGGGCTTTTTTCAGCTGCGTATCATGCACCATATACAGGAAATAGCTCTGATCCTTGTTGAAATCAGCGCCCCGAAGCAAATGCCCTTCCTTATCGGTCTGTACAAAATGGCCGGTCGCCATTTTTTCCGCCCCCAGGTTCATGGCAAAGTCCATAAAAGCCCGGAATTTGATTTCCCGATTGCAAAGCACATCCGGATTCGGGGTCCGCCCCGCCCGATATTCCTTTAAAAAATAGGCAAAGACCCGATCCCAGTATTCTTTGGCAAAATTCACACTGTAGCAGGGAATATCGATCAGGTCACAAACCGCCCGCACATCCGCCCAGTCGGTCTCGGCGGTACAGGTCCCGTTGTCATCCTGCTCCTCCCAGTTTTTCATGAACACGCCGACCACATCATACCCCTGCTCCTTCAGAAGCAGCGCCGCCACGGAGGAATCCACCCCTCCGCTCATTCCGACAACAATCCTGTCCTTCATCTTTTTATTCCGCCTCAAAAAGCCTGGCCAGCACCGCTTTCCGGATCGTTCCGGCAATGTCCTCCCTGTCTCCCCTGGCATCCACCACCACATACCGTTCCGGATTCCGGGCGATCAGCGCGTGATACCCTTCTTCTACGCGCGCATGAAAATCTTCCTTTTCCATCTCCAGCCGATCCAGCCGGCTGGCCGCTTCCCGCCTGGCCAGGCTGGCGCGATGGTCCAGATCCAGATACACCGTCAGCAGCGGCAGCGTTCCGCCCACCGCCGGGGCATTCATGGCCAGCACCCGATCCACTCCTAACTGCCGTCCTCCTCCCTGATAGGCTACGGAGGAATCCAAAAACCGGTCGCAGAGCACCACCTTGCCTGCCGCCACCGCCGGGCGGATCTTCTCCCGCACATGCTGGGCCCGGGCCGCTGCGTACAGCAGGGCTTCCGTTTCCGCCGTCATCTCCGCGTTCTCCCGGTCCAGCAGGATATCCCGGATTTTTTCTCCGACAGCGGTCCCCCCGGGCTCCCGGGTCAGCATCACCTCAAACCCGAAACGATCCATGCTGTCTGTCAGCCGCTCGATCTGGGTGCTTTTCCCGGATCCGTCCAACCCCTCCATACTCAGGAATGCCCCCTTCGGCACGGCCGCACCCGGACAGAGAATTTCCGCCGCCTCCCGGGGGGACGCGGCGATTCGTTCCGCTCCGGCATTTTCCAGTTCCTCCCGGCTGCCGTATCCCCAGGATACCCCCAGGGTATGCACCCCGGCCCGCACGCCGCCTTCCATATCGTATTTTCGGTCTCCCACCATCCAGACTTCCGCGGCCGGATCCGCCGGCAGGACAGAGCGGATCATCTGCTCCTTGTCGGCATGCCCGTCCGTCGCGCAGACAATCTGTTCCATAAATTTCTTCAATCCGAAGAAATCCAGAATATCCACGGTGGAATTCTCCGGCTTTCCGGTCACGATGCCCATATGAACCCCGGCTTCCCGCAGCGTCCGTAGCATATTCCGGACACCCGGGTACACCCGGTTCTCATACTTCCCCCGGGTATTGTACCGCTCCCGGTACTTTTCCTGAGCCTGCCAGGCCTGCTCCTCCGTCATGCCCATCAGGTTCCGGAAGGACCAGATGAGCGGCGGACCGATCCACTTTTTCAGCGTTTCCTCCGTCGGCAGGGGAAAACCCATCTGCTCCGCCGCGTATTTCGCGCAATTCCAGATCCCTTCCTCGGACTTGGTCAGCGTCCCGTCCAGGTCAAATAGAACCCATTTTTCCATATTCTGTTATTCCCTTACCTTCCATAAACACGCAGCGGGAAGCACAGCCACTCCACTTGCGCTTCCCGCTTCTTCCCGGCCCCTTCGCCGTTATCCTTCCACCCGAATGACGTTTTCCACCTGACAGATCTCCGGGTTCAGAGCTTCAACCACCCGGCGCACCGCCTTTTCCGGCGCGATGTGCGTAATGACGATCAGCGTCGCCTTGCCCCCCGGAGCGGCGCCCTTCTGCATCATGGCGGAAACGGAAATGCCCTCTCCCGCCAGCAGCCCGGTCACCTCCGCCAGCACGCCCGGCGCATCCTTGGCTTTCATGCGGATAAAATACTTGCTTTGCCAGTCGTCCGCCACAGGCAGCGGATCCTCCCGCAGCCAGGCAACGGGATGCACCGCATTTCGCGCCGCCAGAACAATGTCTCCCACAATGGCGCTGGCCGTCGGCGCATCTCCTGCGCCCCGGCCTTCCAGCATCATATCCTTAAAAGAATGGCCGTACAGATAAATGGCGTTCAGGGATCCGTCCACCCTGGCCAGGGGATGATCCACCGGCAGAAAAGCCGGATGCACCCTGGCCTCAATCGAATCGCCATTGTCCTTGCCGATGGCCAGCAGCTTCAGGACGTAACCCATTTCCCGGCCGAAGGCGATGTCCTCCGCCGAAACATTCGTGATTCCTTCCCGGTACACATCTTCCATATAAATCCGGCTGTGAAAAGCCAGGGAACCCATAATACTGATCTTATACGCCGCGTCCATCCCTTCCACGTCCGCCGTGGGATCCGGTTCCGCCAGCCCCAGCCGCTGGGCGTCCTTCAGCACGTCCTCATATTCCGCGCCTTCCGCCGCCATTCGGGTCAGGATATAATTCGTGGTACCATTGACAATCCCCATGACCTGCTCCACATGATTGGCGATCAGGGGACTCTGCAGCGCGGTCAGCACCGGAATCGCCCCGCCCACGCTGGCCTCAAAGTACAGCCCGGCGCCGGTCTTTTTCGCCATTTCCCGAAGTTCGTCAAAATGGAGGGAAAGCGCCATCTTGTTGGCTGACACCACGCTCTTCCCGTTCTCCAGCGCCCGGAGCATCATGGAAGCCGCCGGCTGTTCGCCCCCCAGAAACTCACAGACGATCTGGATCTCCGGATCCTCCAGGATATCATCTTTATCGGTGGTCAGGACTTCGTCCGGCACCTCTTTTCCCCCATGAATCTTTTTATCCAGCACCAGAGCCTTCTTCACCCGCAGACGCAGGCCCGTCCGAGTCGCCAGTTCGTCCCCGAATTCCCGAACCAAATCCCAGACGCCTCCGCCGATATTCCCCAGGCCCAGCAGCCCCAGCGTAACTTCCCGCATCTTTCCTTTTCTCCTCTCCGCATCTGAAGACTTTTGAAGCAGCCCTCTCATCCGAACGGTTCCCAGAAACGGTTTCTGTCGTTCCCGTTGACAAAATACGCAGGCATTATATCAATTCTCCCGTTCCTTGACAAGAGTGGGAGGATTGGACTTCTCAGGCCCGGTTCCGTTCGTAAATCAACCGCAGGCCTTTCAGCGTCAGGAGCCCGTCCAGCTTGTCAATCGCTTTGCTTTCTTCCGCGATCATCAGCGCCATGCCCCCGGTCGCCACCACAAAAGCATTTTCGTTGCCCAGCTCCTGCTTGATCTTTCGGACGATATTCTTCACCAGGCCCACGTAACCGTAGTACATGCCGCTTTGCAGGTTGGAAAGAGTGGTTCGGCCGATCACCTTCTCCGGCCGGACAAACTCAAACCGGGGGAGCTTGGCCGTTCCCGTGACCAACGCCTCACTGCTCAGCTTGATCCCGGGGCAGATGAGGCCGCCCAGGAAGCTTCCTCCTTCGTCCACGACTCCGAACGTGGTGGCAGTCCCGAAATCGATATAGATGCAGGGCCCGCCATACTCCTCGTAAGCCGCCACCGCGTTGGCAATCCGGTCGCTGCCCAGCTCCCGGGGGTTTTCATACCTGATGTTGATGCCCGTTTTCACCCCCGGAACCACAAAGAGCGGCGTATGGCCAAAGTAATTCTGCAGCATATGGTCGATGGTGAAATTCACCGTGGGCACCACGGAAGACACCACGATCCCCTCCACCTGATTCGTGGAGACCCCTTCATGAGCGAACATGGAAGACAGACGAATGCCGTATTCATCCGAAGTGGAATTGATGTTGGTGGACATCCGCCAGTACTTCACCATCTCGGGCCCTTCGAACAGCGCCGTTTTAATATTGGTATTCCCCACGTCCATCGTCAGAATCATGTTGGCGTACTCCTTTTCTGTTTTACAGCATCCTGGCTTTCTTCAGCGCCAGGCCCGCCGCTCCGGTCACCACCGCGGCCACCAGCATCTCCACCACGGCATTCACGCCTACAGATGCCAGCAGATAAGCCAGAACGCCCCGCCCCGCCATGGCATTTTGCATATAGGTTGTCTGGCCAAAGAGCACCACCAGCAGAGACATGAAAAACAGCGTATTAAAGAAAGCGGAGGAAAAGCCGGTGATCAGGCCCTTCACATACATCGGTATCCGCGTTTTTTCCATTCCCCGAAAAACCACAGCCGACAGCACCCCCACCAGCACGCGGGAGACAAACCTTTGCACAAACATAAGACAGGCAAACCCAAAGCCAGGGTTGGCGGTCACCAGGGCCACCCCCATCCCGCTGACCCCGCAAATGCCGTAGCACTGCAGGAAAGAAATGAGCCCGAAAGCGCCGCCCACGATCGCGCCGCCGGGGACGCCCATGGCCATGGCGGCGATGGCCACCGGAATCATGTTGAAAGTGATACTCAGGCCGGCCGGCATGGGGATGTTCACAAAAGCCAGGACGACTAAAACGGCCACCAGCATGGCCAGCAGGGTCATCCGGGTGACCTTCGTGCGCGTGTTCAGTTTGACTGCAGAATTAGAATTGGTTCCCTTTTCAACGATCTTTGTCATGTTTTCCCTCCGTTCAGGCTCCCTCGGGGATGCCCGTCGTCATCATAAAAAGCAGCCGTTCCCCGGATGCCTTCCTGCGTCCGGGGCTGTCAGACTCTCGGCGCGGCATCGGAAAACGGTACCATTATACATGTTTTTCAATGATTGTAAAGAGAGCTGTTCCTTTTTCGCCGGATCAGAACAGCGGCGCAATCGCGTTCATCCACATGCCCCGCGTATTATTCGTTTTCCATCTCCTGCATGGCCATGGGGATCTTCGCGGCTTCTTCCGCGCTGATGGGCGGGAACTGCGGATCCATGTCCCGCAGGGTTTGCAAAATAATTTCGCTCATCAGATACCGGGTGTACCACTTATTGTCCGCCGGCAGCACATACCAGGGGGCGTACTCGGTGCCGGTCGCGTTGATACATTCCTCAAAGACCTTATCATATTCCGCCCACAGAACCCGTTCCTTCATGTCGCCCACCGAAAGCTTCCAGTGCTTTTCCGGCAGTTCCATCCGATCCATAAAACGGTTCTTCTGTTCCTCTTTGGAGATATGAAGAAACACCTTCACCATCCTATACCCGTTTTCCCACAGGTATTCCTCCCAGTTGCGAAGCTGCCGGTACCTTCGTTCAAAAAAATCCTCCGTCAGGCACCGGGACGCCAGAAGGTACTCCTTCTGCATCTGGTGCACCTGCACCACCATCACATCCTCATAATGGCTGCGGTTAAAGACCCCGATGGTCCCCCGCTCGGGCATGGCACAGTTGATCCGCCACATGTAATCATGCGCCAGATCCGTTTTATTGGGCACCTTGAAGGACGTAATCTTCAGGCCCGCAGGATTCAGCCGGGAAAAGATCTTCTTGATCAGGCTGTCTTTTCCTGCCGCGTCACGGGCCTGAAGGGCAAATACCAGCCCTTCCCGCTTTTCGGCAAAAAGCTTTTCCTGCAAAAGCAAGGCCTCCGCCATATTGGCCTCCGTCCTGGCCACCAGCTCACTCTTCTGAAGCCTGTATTCTCCGGCGTCCGTGGACATTTCCTTCAAATTCAGCTGTTTTTTTCCGTCAAAGCAGTAGTCCTTCAGCGCCATCGTTCAAAGCTCCCTATTGCGAAGTGTCGCGCTTGTACACCGTTCTCTCTTCCCTGGCAAGGCATTTTCGACCCATTTTCTTCTTTACAACGGCATTAAAGCAGCATCAGGATCCCCTGTGCGGCCGCCACTGCCAGACAGGCTGCCACCGCCACCGTCAGCAGGCTTTTTCCCCGCCAGGCCAGAATCACCGCTGTCACCACCCCCGCCGCGGCAGTTCGGAGATCCCCGGTGGAATACATGACGTCCGGAAACGTCATCGCGCCAAGCACCGCAAAGGGGATATAGGTCAGAAAAGACTGAACAAAGCGGCTGCGAATAGGCCGGCGGAAAGCCGTAAGGGGCAGCATGCGGATCAGGTAGGTCACCACGGCCATCACCGCCACATAAGGGAAGAACGCGCTCCAGCTCATGCCTGTCCCTCCTCTTCCACCGGAAACAGGATCGCCCCGACAGAGGCAGCCGCCACCGCGCAGATGATGATCACAAAGCCGCTGGAGATCTGATTCAACCCGGGAATAAAATGGAAGCAGAGGCTCAGAGCCACCGACAGCGCCACCACCGCCCGGATGGGCTTTTTCTCCCGGGCAGGCGGCAGGATAATCGCCAGGAACATACCGTAGATCGCAATGCCCAGCGCCGAGCGCACAAAAGCCGGCATCACCGTGCCCGCCACGCCTCCCAGCAGGGTTCCCAGCGTCCAGCCAAGAAAAGGCGTCAGCATCAGACCGTACAGATAGCGCTTTCCCACTTTTCCGGGCTGAGAGGAAGCCACGGCAAAAATCTCATCCGTGTCCGCAAAGGAGAAGATCAGCCGTTGGACCGTCCCCATGCTGCCGTCCAGCTTTCGTCCCAGGCTCAGGCCCATGAGGCCGTACCGCAGGTTAATGGTCAGCTGAGTCAGCGCCATTTCATAGAGGCTGGCTCCGCCGATCATCAGGGGCAGGGCCGCAATCTGGCCTGCGCTGGTCAGGTTGGTTGCGGAGATAAGTACCGCCTGCAGCCATGTGAGCCCATCCCCCACCGCCTTCATGCCAAAGGCAAAGGAGACGCTGAGATATCCCAGCGCAATGGGAATCCCATGCCTGATCCCCTTTTTGAATTCCGCATTCATACGCAGATCATCGCTTCCTGTATAAAAGATTTGGAATCAGTCCATCCGGGTGATGCCGTCCTTTGTGACCAGCGCCAGGAAGTTTTTCGCTCTTTCGCAGGGCTGTTCTGAAAAACAAACGGCTTTGCGAATAGCGGCTTCCGCTCGATTCGCGTCCTCCTCGGTCCGGGCGTGCAGGACGCAAAAAGGAGTGTCGGGGGTCACCCGGTCACCGATCCTGACCTGCAGGACAAAGCCGACCGAAAAGTCAATGGGGTCCTCCGCCCGAAGCCTCCCTGCCCCCATGCTCTGGGCCGCCATGCCCAGGGCGGCGGTATCCATCTTGCTGACATACCCGCTCCGGGCGCAGAAAATCTGCTTTTGAACAGGCGCCTGGGGCAGGAGATCAACATCCTCGCAAACCCGGGGGTCTCCGCCCTGGGCCGCAATCATCTGAGCCAGTTTCTTCAGCCCGGCCCCGCTTTCCAGCGCTTCTTCCAGCATCGCAACCGCTTCCCCGTGGGTCTTCGCCTTCCCGGCCAGCAGCAGCATATATCCTCCCAGGGTCAGGGATACCTCCTTCAGGTCTCCCTTCGTCCGTCCGGAGAGAATATCGATGGCTTCCCTGACCTCCAGCGCGTTGCCCACATGCGTCCCCAGGGGCTGATCCATGCCGCTGATCAAAGCCACGGTGGGTTTTCCCGCCAGGGTCGCAACCCGAACCAGGTTTTCGGCCAGGCGGATGCTGCTGTCCAAATCCCGCATGATGGCCCCGGAACCGGTTTTCACGTCCAGCACGATGGCGTCAGAGCCCGCGGCCAGCTTCTTGGACAGAATGGAGGAAACAATCAGAGGGATGGAATCCACCGTGGAGGTCACATCCCGCAGCGCGTAAAGCACCTTATCCGCCGGCGCCAGACTGCCGGTCTGCCCCACCACGGCGACGCCGATTTCCCGGACCTGGCGCAGAAATTCTTCCTCCGTCAGCCCCACGCGCAAGCCCGGGATGGATTCCATTTTATCCAGGGTACCGCCCGTATGGCCCAGGCCCCGGCCGCTCATCTTCGCGACCGGCGCCCCGCACGCCGCCACCAGCGGCGCCAGCACCAGGGTGGTCGTATCTCCCACCCCGCCGGTCGAATGCTTATCCACCTTGACACCGGGGATGGAACGGAGATCCGCCACGTGCCCGGAATCCCTCATGGCCATGGTCAACTCAGCGGTCTCCTCGTCCGTCATCCCCTGCAGGCGGATCGCCATCAGCATGGCGGCCAACTGATAATCCGGGACGGATTTTTCCGCCGCTGAGCGGGCAAAGAAACAGATTTCTTCCCTGTTTAACGCTTTCCCCAGCTTCTTTTTTTCCAGAATCTCCAGCATGGTCATTGTTTCTTTCTCCTTTTGGAAAAAGCGGGCATTCCGGCGCTGTCGTCGGAATGCCCGCTTTTCAAACGAATCGGGTGTACCACCTTTATTCGATTTAAACAGCCGGCCGGCTCTGCTCCTCTGGCCGCACAGACGGATATAGATCTGAAATTCTGCAGCGCGCCGGACGGATCAGTCTTCCTCTTCTTCCTCGGGCAGCTCCGCATTATGATACACGTTCTGCACGTCGTCGCTTTCCTCCAGAAGGTCCAGCATCTTCTGGATCTTCTCGACGGTTTCAGGATCGGACACAGCCACGGTATTCTGCGGAATCTTCTGAATCTCGGCGCTCAGGAAAGTCAGCCCCTGCTTCTCCAGCGCTTCCCGCACCTTACTGAATTCGTTGGGATCCGTCAGGATCTCCACCACATCCTCATCAGGGCGAACGTCCTCCGCACCGGCATCCAGGGCCATCATCATCAGATCGTCCTCATCCATTCCCGGAACCCGTTCCACGACCAGCACGCCCCTGGTATCAAACATGAAACCAACGGAACCGGTGGTCCCCATATTGCCGCCATACTTGGCGAAGCAGTGCCGGATATCGCTGGCGGTACGGTTCCTGTTGTCGGAAATCGTGTCCACAATGATGGCCACGCCGCCGGGAGCATACCCCTCATAAGTGATCTCTTCGTAGACCACGTTGCTCAGCTCGCCGCTGGCCTTTTTGATGGAACGCTGAATGTTATCGTTGGGCATGTTGTTGGCCTTGGCCTTGGCGATAACGTCGCGAAGCTTGCCGTTGGATTCGGGATTCGCGCCGCCTTCGCGCACGGCGATAGCGATCTCACGGCCGATCTTGGTAAAAATCGCGCCGCGCTGAGCGTCAGCCTTGCCCTTCTTCGCCTGAATATTATGCCACTTGGAATGTCCGGACATTGATCTCCCCCCAATTAAAACTTGAAAATGAAACAGACGAATTATATCATTCCATAGAATCCTCCGTCAAGCCCGGATTTGGCGTCTCATTTCCGGTTTCCGCCCCGTCCCTTTCCGGCGGCTTTTTCTCACCGGATTTTCGCTCCGCGGACCGGACGCGGTATTTCTCCGCCAGGTTTCCAAACCCCTGCGACAGGAAGAGCCCCACCAGTTTGGTCACCGCCTTGCGGGCGTCCGATGACAGATCACGGGTTCCCTGTGCAACTCCGGTAATGGACCGAAGCCACTCTCCTTTCATTTCGGAAAACGTTGAAACCTGGGTATTTTCCAGAATCCCAAAGAGCGCGTTCACCGCCGCTGCCCGCTCCCCCCGATTGGTCTTTTTCAGCAAATCGTGAAGGGTATCGGATATCGTCTCTGCGTTTTTATCGATCTTCTCCATGGTTTCAAACTTCGCGCCCTGCACCATCCACGTCAGCGGGTCATGCTGCGCAATACCGGACGCGCTGGATTTTACCACCGTATACTTCGGATAATAGGCCATGAGCATCCCTACGATGGAGCTCTGCGGCACAAAGGAGCAAATTCGATCCGCGACCCGGGCGTAACCCTCGCTGTCGAAAATCTCCTGATCCATACCCGGGCCGTCAAAGGAATAGACCTGCAGCAGTCTGTCCTGCACCTCCGGGACGCTTCGCGCCGCGGCGTAGACCGCCAGGTTGCCCCCCTTGCTGTGGCCCACCAGACGGATGGGCCGGCTGTCCATTTCCGCTGCCCTGGCCAGGTATAAAACCGCCGCCTCCTGGGCGGGGACCGTCGTCTGGAAGGACATGTTAAAATCCTCCCGCCAGCCAACGAATGTCCCGTCCGTTCCGCGAAAGCCGATACACAGGGTTCCGTCCGGAAGATCATAACAGGTGGCGGAAAACTGAAGCCCTTCCTCCTCGTCCGTCAGGGAGAGAAAATGATGCATACGGATCACGCCGAAGCGTCGGGTCTCCGCCATGGCCAGAAACTGGTGATAGCGGCCCTCATAGTTTGCCACCGCGGTTACCTGGTCCATTTGCCGTTTCCGGGCTTCCGCCAGGGGCCAGCCCCGTTCGTCGCTGATCCCCTGGAAGTCCAGATAGCACAGATTGGCCATCGCCAGCGCATCCACGTGGTTCCAGGGATCCCGCCCCATATCCAGATCGCCCCGCCAGGTCAGATAATCCATCAGATTCGCCATGGTATTCCCTTTCCGTATTATGTTCCCTGCTCCTGCAGGGCCATCCATTCCTCTCTGGTAATCAGCGTCTTGCGGGGTTTGCTGCCGTCCTTGGCGGAGATGATTCCCCGGGCTTCCAGCTCATCCGTCAGCCGACCTGCCCGGGAATATCCCACCCGCAGCCGCCGCTGCAGCGTGGAAGTGGAAACCTGGCCATCCTGAATGGCGATTTCCACCGCCTGGGCAAAGAGCTCCGCGTCCCCGGTGGAGCTTTCCCCGCCTCCGCCGATGATATCAGCCGTCGGCGTTTCATCCGTCCCCTTGCTCAGCTGTTCCAGTTTGTCCAGAACATCCGGATCATACGTGCTGGGATTGGCCTGCCGTACATGATCCGCGATGCGGTTCACCTCCTCATCGGAGAGGAAGCAGCCCTGTACCCGGGTCGGCGAGAAAGAACCGGTGGGCAGATAGAGCATATCTCCCATGCCCAGCAGTTCCTCGCTGCCATTGTGATCCAGGATGGTCCGGCTGTCCACGGAGGACGCGGTTTTGAAGGCGATCCGGCTGGGAATGTTGGCCTTGATCAGGCCGGTAATGACATCCACCGAGGGCCGCTGGGTAGCGACAATCAGATGGATCCCCGCAGCCCGGGCCAGCTGAGTCAGACGGCAAATGTATTCTTCCACATCCTTCTTGCAGACCATCATCAGATCCGCAAGCTCATCGATAATGATTACCAGCCGGGGCATGGGTTTCTCCCCGTCCTCCAGGGAAGCGTTGTATCCATCCAGGTTGCGGACGCCCCTCCCGGCGAACAGATCATAGCGTTCCATCATCTCCGCCACCGCCCAGGCCAGAGCCGCCGCCGCTTTATGCGGATCGTTCACCACCGGCAGCAGCAGGTGCGGAATGCCGTTATAGCACTGCAGCTCCACCACCTTGGGATCCACGAGAATCATTTTGACCTCGTCCGGGCTGGCCCGGAAGAGCAGGCTGTTGATAATGGTGTTGATGCAGACGGATTTACCGCTGCCTGTCGCGCCCGCTATCAGCAGATGGGGCATCTTCGCCAGGTCGCATACTACGGGCGTGCCGGCGATGTCCTTCCCCAGCGCCACCGTCAGAATGGATTTGGCATTCTGCATCTGCGGGCTTTCAAGCAGTTCCCGCAGGGTCACCGTCGCCCGGGAGGCATTGGGCACTTCCACGCCCACCAGGCTCTTGCCGGGAATCGGAGCTTCAATCCGGACGGATGTAGCCTGCATGCCGGAGGCGATATCCCGATCCAAAGCCGCCACCTTGCCCACTTTGGTTCCCGGAGCCAGTTCCAGCTCAAAACGGGAAATGGCGGGGCCGTGGGTCACGTGTACCACCCGGGTCTGAACCTTAAAGCTGGCCAGGGTTTCTTCCAGCCTGCGGGAACGCTCCTCGTCCTCCCGTGAAGTATCCAGCACATTCATGTCCGGCTTCTTCAGATCCGTAATGGGCGGCGCATAGTAGGGCGTGGGCTCCCAGTAAGGATCCTCTTTCGGTTCATCCTTTGGCTTTACACCCTTTAGCTCCGGTTTCCAGGTGGGATTGGCGATGGTTTCCGTTGCCACCGGCACCTTGACAGGCGTTGCCGCTTTTTTCTCGGTCCGAAGATCCGTTGCCCCCGCGCCCGTTGTTTCTTCCGCAGGCTGCCTTTCCGGGCGCGCCTGTAAAGCATCGCCCCTGTTCAGCTGTTCCGCTTTTTCTTCCGCGTCCGCCAGCTGGCTCTGCCATTTGCTGCCCACCGGGCCTGCCGCTGTTGCCGCGGCTCGCTTCCCGGTCAGGCCGGTCTCGGATTCTTCGCCCTTATCCATCCGAACCGCAGGCTGCCTGCTTGTATGGCGGGACGAATTCTCCCTCACCGCAGGCTGTTTTTCCGTATCCTGCTTTTCCGGGCGCCTTGCATAAATCAGTTTCGATTCAGCCTTCCCGTTCTCCGTTTCATCCGAGGTCGTCTCTTCCGTCTCCTGGGCTTTCAGGGGACGGTTCCGCCGGAAGGCGTCGGCATAAGCTTCCCGAACCCGTTCTTCCTGATCCGCCGCGTTCCAGGCTGTTGCCGCTTCACCGATCTCTTTTCCACTGACCGTCCGCCGGGGAAAACCTGTCCGGTTCACGCGGTTCGCATCCTGCCCTGCCGATTCCCGGGATTCACGGGCTTCCGCGTCCACCAGGCCATCCTCCTGCCTGATGCCGAAAATCCGACTCTTCCATCCGGTTCTCTTCTGTTCCGGCTGGGGTACGGGCGGGGGCACTGTTCCCCGTTCCTCTCCGGCCTTGCGGTCAAAAATCCGGCTCTGGCCCGATGTTCCGCCCTGCATCATCTGAAGACCGCCCAGCTGCTGCCAGTCCAGCATTTCCTGGCTGACACCGTTTCCGGGCGTCGCCATGGCGGGCTGAGGCTGAGTCCAGCCCCGGTGCTGCTGCCATTCCCCGGTTCCCTGCGGATTGGGCCAGGCCGTCTGCTGAGCCGCCTGCTGCTGGGGCATGGCCATCTGACGCCTCGCTTCCTGATTCTGCTGAAAGTCAATCTGCCGCCTCTCCTGCTCCGCCTGATCCTTTGGCCTTCTTCCCCAGCGGATCACGATCTTTCCCGTCGCCAGGTCCCGTATCCTTGCCGGGGTCAGGTTAAAAATCAGCAGCAGGGAGAAGATGGTCAACAGTAATGTGACCCCAATTCCCAGCACCGGCCCCACCAGGCTCCACAGCGGATAGGCCAGCAAAATGCCCAGCGTACCACCGCTGGCCCGCAGCTGTATGCTCTGAATGTATCCCCGGTGGATAACCCCGCCCCAGCTCCCATCGGACATTCTGCTCAGCATCGCCAGGTATTCTTCGTTCCCGATCCGGGTGACCAGCACGATGAAAGTGGAGATCCCCAAAAAAGCAAGGCCTGAAAACAGGAAAGGCCGTACCGGCGCTTTTCGCTGACTGGACCAGATCACCAGCACGCCCGCCCAGATAGGCAGGGCAGGCAGCAAAACCGCTAACCCTCCCGCCAGACCGTAGCACGTCTGTCTCAGAATCTCAAACACATTCCCGCTCAGGTTCATCGCCACCGCCAGGAGCATCATGACCCCCAAAGCGATCAGGGCAAATCCCGCCACAAACCTCAGCGCCAGCGTGTCTGCCGAGTAGACCGGCTGCCGTTTTCCACTCTTCTGCGACATATATGTCCTCCGTCTTTATTCCGCAAGGATCAGGCTCTGTAAAACTCCTTCTCCATCCGCATGCAGTTGCAGGCGATGTTCCCCAAAAACGTAATAGTCCCGGAAACCCGGTACCGTCCGGTAGGCTTCCGCCTGTTCCGCATCCATTTCCACCACATGGTCCGGCTCCCCCAGAACCTTTCGCCAGGTTTCCCGCTTTGTCGTCCCAACGGTCAGCCCGTACAAGCTCCCGGTATCCACCCGGATCCCATCCACCAGGCTGTTTTCCCAGCCTTCCGTTAAATAATCCGTCATCAGAAAAACGTTCCGGAACTCTGCCCCTTCCAGCGAAAAGAATCTCCCCAGGGCGTATACATCCGGATCAATCAGCAGATGCCATTCGTCCGTCAAATCCTGCATGCTGTCCCCAAGCTTCGCGGGAATCCCGGGAAACGTTCCTGCCGAAACCGCCGCTGCGATGGATGCTTTCAAAGCGGCAATGGATTCTTCCGGAACATCTTCCTGCCAGGGCAAGCGGGAGGCCAGCCCCATCATCTCCGCAGGGCTTCCCTCTTCCAGGTTCAGGTATGGCGCCACCCTGTCCCAGGGAATCAGAACCGCCCCCGCCCGGTCGCTGAGAGTGCTCAGCTGATCAATCGGATAGAAAAGGATCAAACCCCGCTCATGAACCCGGAACAGATCCGGAAGCGGGATCAGCTGGCTGTTCATCAGATGTGCGCTCAGCTCTGGAGCCACTTCTTCCTCCAGATAGGCTTCAATGACCTCCCTCACGCGATCCTGATCCGAAAACAGATCCTCCCAGATGATTTCACTTCCGTCACGCAGATCGATATTCCCCGTCCGCCAGACGGAGCTGGGCTTCGCCGTTTCCACTGCGCCTTCCGCCAGAAGTTCAAAGCTGAAAACCTGACCCAGAACGGTTCCGCGCCAGGAAACGTTCATAGACCCGCCTGAAATCAGTTGGCTGACCCGGCTTACATATTCTGTCACCTTTCCGTCTTCCAGGATACGGTCGTTGATCTGTTTAAGAAGCGATTCCTCCACAGGTGCGTCTTCCGTCATAAACGGGTAGGCCACGCTGGCCTCCCCCAGGGTAATCCCTTTGCTTTCAAACCAGTCCAGGGAAGCTTCCGGAATCTTCGTTTCTCCGGCCGCTGTCCCCACAAACAGAATAATCGCCGTTACCACGGCGCACATACCTCTCCACATCTTCATGCGGCATCCCTCCGTGACGTGGTTATTTTACAGCATTTTCATCGTTTCTTCAAGTTTTTATTTCAGTTTATTGAAATTCAGATATATTTTTGAAATATTTTGTCCTTATATCTGTTCAGCCCGTATTCCGGTTATTCACCGCCGGAATCCGTTACAAAAAGCTGAATGGAGCGGCAAATATCACCGATCTGCGCTTCCAGCGCTTTAGGGGCAGTCAGCACATAGAGGCCTCTGCCTTCCGCCTGCACATGAACACGGACAGTGTCCGTATTCTCCATACGAACGGAACGCTGTCCGAACAAGGCCGGACTTGCGGACGTGCTGAAATGATATCCGCTTCCGCTCATCAGCTCCAGCGCTCCCGCCGGATAAATGCTTTGCAGAATCAGAGGCTGCCCCTCCCCGGTCTGCCAGTACAGGGTCACGATTCGGCCAACCTGCCCCTGCCAGGCCGCGTCCGTGGATTTTCCGGATACGAACGTCATTCCAGAACCGCTCATAAAACTCATCATCGGCGCGGGAAAGGTCGCCAGCAATTCCCGCAGGTCCGCTTCGGCGACGATACTGACCTCGGGAGATGCCGTCAGCCGCGGCTGAGGGGACGCTTCCGTCTTCTCCCCCTCCTGGGGCTGCCCGATAATCAGAGTCAGGTACAGGCCCCCCAGCATTGCCAGGGTCAGAATCACCCCTGAAATCCGGCCTGCCAGCCGTCCGTACTTCTTCCAGAAAGATTTCAAATCATACATTCCTTTCGGCTTACGGAGTTCTCCCCGTCTTCCTTCGTTATTATGCGCCATTCCGTCCTTTGTTGCAAGAGTGAACCGTTTCCGCCCCGTCCTGAATCGCTCATACTGATTCAGTTTTAAAACATAGGCATCTTTGATGATCCTGTTCTAATAGGCCATAGGCTGTACGGAATCGGACGGCAAACCCGCGTGTGTGCGGATTTGTTACCGCGGTTCGCGTCGTAAAGAAGGGCTTTCCCTTCTGTGCGGCTGAGCCTATACGGATGAACGGAACGGTTCCATTCCTGATTCAATGGGGGATTGCTTTTCCCGCGTCCGTCTTATATAATATCGCCAGAACAAGTATCCCATTCAATCCGAAGGAGGACATGATCCATGAAAATGACATTCCGTTGGTATGGAAGCCAGATTGACCCCATCCCTCTTAAATATGTAAAGCAGATTCCCGGCATGACGGGTCTGATGGGCCTGCTGGACAAGCCCGCCGGCGTGGATTGGCCGGAAGATGAATTCGTGGCCCTGAAAAAGGAAGTCAACGACGCCGGGCTTGAAATTGAAGTCATCGAATCCGTCAATGTCCACGAAGACATCAAGATGGGGCTTCCCTCCCGGGAGGAATACATCGCCAACTATATTTCCACCCTCCGCATGCTGGCGAAGCACGGGGTTAAAGTCATTGTGTACAATTTCATGCCGGTGTTCGACTGGCTGCGCACCGACCTGGCCCGGGTGATCCCCGAAGACGGCAGCAACAGCCTGTACTTTGACGAGAAGGATCTGGGCGCCATGGGCCCGCTGGAAATCGTCCGCAAAACCGCGGAGGACAGCAAGGGCTTTACCCTTCCCGGCTGGGAGCCGGAGCGGCTGGCCCTGTTGGAGACAACTCTGAAGCAGTATGAAAACATCGGTCCGGATGACCTGCGGAAGAACTTTAAGTACTTCCTGGACGCGGTGATCCCGGTCTGCGAGGAAGTGGGCGTCCGTATGGCCTGTCATCCGGATGATCCCGCCTGGCCCATTTTCGGTCTGCCCCGCATTACCCACAGCCAGGAAGACTTTGACAAGATGGTAGCCCTGCATGACAGCCCTGCCAACACCCTTTGTCTGTGCACCGGTTCCCTTGGCAGCAATCCGGATAACGACATTCCCGCCATCATCCGCCATTTTGGTGAAATGAACCGGATCGGCGCCATGCACGTCCGCAACGTCAAGTACCTGGGGTATCACCATTTCCGCGAAGCGGCGCATCTGTCCTCCACCGGCGACCTGGATCTGTATGAGATCGTGAAGGCTATTTACGATACCTGCCCGGATACCTATATTCGTCCCGATCACGGCCGCATGATCTGGGATGAGCAGGGCCGCCCCGGCTACGGCCTGTACGACCGGGCGCTTGGAGCCGCCTACATCAACGGCCTGTGGGAAGCCATCGACAAATCCGCGAAATAACGACGGGCCGGATCCTTTCTGACGGACCGTCATGCTGTCTCCAATAAAAAAGAACCCTCCGGGGTTCTTTTTTGATGCGAAGGAAAGAAGGAAGCTTCAGCCAGAAGGATCACAAAACCGGCGCCGGGGAATCTTCCCCGGCGCCGCGCGGTCAAGGCAAAGGAATGAAGGTGGCTGAGAAAGCCCCCGCCCCTTCGCGTTTGCCGCTTTGAAGCTTATTTGTTTTCTTCCGCGATGGTGTTGGCCGCGGTCCGTCCGGATACGAAGATCTCGACGATCGCGTTGCCGCCCAGGCGGTTGCCGCCGTGAATGCCGCCCGTGACTTCGCCCGCAGCGTAGAGGCCGGGGATGATTTCACCGTTGGCGTTCAGCACATGACGGTCGGTATCCACCACGATGCCGCCCATCGTATGGTGCGTGGAGGGAGCCATCAGACGGACGATCAGGTCGGCGCCTTCCAGATCATAGGTTTCCGGCAGATACTTGCCGTCCTCGCTCTTCTGGACGTTGCCGATGGTGCGGGACGCGATGCCCTTGCCCACGTCCGGATAGTCGCCGTTGCCCATCACTGCCTGGTCATAGGCCTTGATGGTTTCCAGCACGGTGGCGGGATCCGCGGTCACGCCCGCGAACTCCGGATCCGCAAACAGCGCGCTCAGCGCTTCCACGGTTCCCTTGATGTGGTAGTAGCGGCCCGGATAGTCCGCCGGCAGCAGCTGGGCGGTGGGCGGTCCGGGAATCTTCTGCTCGGCGTTGTAGAACTCAATGAATACGCCGGGGGTATTGTTCTTGACGATACCGTTGCGGAACTCAGCCAGGCTCAGCACGTCGCGCTCGGAGCCCTCGTCCACGAAGCGCTTGCCGGTGGTCGGGTTGATCCAGCAGGCATAATTCCCACCGCCGAAGGCCAGATTGCCGTTGTCAACCCAGGAGATGGGCATCAGCTGCGTGAATCCCATGCCCGTGGTGGCCGCGCCGGCCGCGCCAGCCATGGTGATTCCGTCGCCCTGCAGGGAGGAACGGTTCGTGGTCTTGGTGGAGGTGGTCAGGTAAGCGGTATCCCAGTAGACGTTGTTTTCCAGCACCGTCCCGATGTTGGCCGCGAAGCCGCCCGTGGCGAGCACGACGCCCTTGGTGGCGTGAGCGGTCACCTCGGTGCCGTCATACTTCACAGCCTTCACGCCGGTAACCCGGCCATCCTCGATGATGAGGTCCGTCGCCGTGGTGCGGAGCATGATATTGTCCTTGCCGATGACTTTCACCGGACCGGTGAAATAGGTGCCCCAGTTGCCGTCCTGCGGCAGATACTCGTTTTCACGATACCACAGCGCGCCGATCAGGGTGGGCTGCGTGTCCTCGATAAAGTGGGCGCCCATGTCCTCCAGCCACTCCTTCAGGCCCTGGCCGTTCTCGATGAACTGCTTGACCAGGTCCAGATCGCCGTAGATCCACTGGCTCTTGTCCGCGCTCTGGCGCAGGCCGCCGTAGTAGGTCTGGAAGATGTGCAGGTTGATCGTGGAGAACAGGGTCAGCTGGCTTTCATCCGTGCCGGCGTCCAGCTTGGGCTGCGCCCAGTCCAGATAGGCCTGAATCTCCTTCTTCAGGTCCTGCAGCACGGGCAGGTATTCCGCGTGCACGCCATGCTTGCTCAGCTCGGCCGCGTCGCCCGCCACAAACTCGTTGGTCTTGTAATACTCCTCATCGAAGGGCTCTTCGTTCCAGTTGAGGATCATCTTGAGCTCATTGATGCAGCCCTTCACGGACTTGACCTTGTTATAGGTCTGGCCGTCCCGGCCGTATACGCCCGTCTCGGCATCCGGATCCGCCGGATCCCAGACCAGGTAGGGCATCACAGACTGGAACTGTCCGCCGGAAACCAACGTATTGCCGCCGACTTCCGCGTTCTTTTCGATCACCAGCACGGTGTTGCCGTTCTGGGTGGCCTGGGCCGCCGCCGCGATGCCGGCGCCGCCGGCGCCGACCACGACCACGTCACAGGTCACATCGATGGCTTCGCCCGCAGTGTGCTCGACCTTGTTCTTTTTGAAGGCCGCCAGATCGGTGCAGGCCGCCTGCTCCGCCGCGTCATTCACCGCAGCCCGCAGAGCGTTGCTGGAGAAGGTGGCGCCGGAAACACCGTCCACCCCGGAGCCGTTGGCCTCGATCATTTCGGGAATCATGATCTCAAAGGCCACGTCGCCCACGTGCGCGGTTTCCACGGACTGCGTGATTTCGATGGCCGTCAGGGCCTTGTCGGAGAAGGTCACCTTCGCGGTGACGCTGCCGTTGTATCCCGCAGCGGTGGCTTCATATTCGCCGGCGGTAAACGCCATCTCGCCCGCGGGGGCGTCCCCCCCGCTCGCCAGGGCAGCCTTCACGGCTTCCAGCACGGCGTTCTGGGTCACGGTCGCGCCGGTGACGGTATCCACATCCGCGTTTCCGGCGGCGAGGATGGCCTCGGCCAGCTTATCGATGGTATCCGCCCGGTTAAAGCCGGCGGTGGGATAGGTTTCTCCCTCGTCGTGGATTTCCAGCCCGGTGATCACGCCGTTATCAACCGTGACAACGACCGTGACCTCGCTGGCAAACCCCTGGGCAGAACCGGTCTTTGTTTCCGCAGCGGAAGCAAAAACCAGCATGCTCATTGCCAGACAAAGGGAGAGGAGAAGAGCAACCAGTTTTTTCATGGGTTTCCTCATCCTTTCTATGGTCGGCCTTTTCAGGCCCTGCAATGAATTACAAAATATTATATCACCCGGGATGAGCATCCGTCAAATCGGATACAGGATACAGATTGTGGACGAACATTTTTTCATAAAGCAGATGTCGGGAGAAAGAAAGGTTGCCTGTTTCACGCAAAATCGACTATAATAATCTGAAAACGGTGAAAGGAGATGCTGCCCTTTGAACGAGAGCGCAAAGCGTGTCGCCCGCTTCGGACTGCTGACAGCGCTTACGCTGGTGCTGGGCCTGATCGACCGGGCGATTCCCCTGTCAGCCCTTCTGGGCGGCGCCATTCCCGGAATCAGGCTCGGCCTGGCAAACACAGTTCTGCTTTACGCGGTTTACCTGATGGACTGGAAAAGATGCGTCCTGCTGATGCTGACAAAAGTCCTGCTGTCCGGCTTCCTGTTCGGATCCCTGACCGCGATCCTCTACAGCCTCGCCGGCGGCGTCCTAAGCCTCCTCGTGATGCTGTCCGTCCGGCGGAAGCCCGCCGTCGGCGCCCTGGCCGCCGCTGTTCTGGCTCTTGCTGCGGATATCCTCCTGCTCAGCCAGAATCCCCGTCCCTCCGGGCAGCGCCTCTGGGCCGTTCTTCTGATCGCAGCGGCTTTCGCCGCTTCCACCGTGACCTTTATCCTGATCCGGAAAAAGCGCCTTCACGGCGTGGTGGGTACCTCTCTTCTGGGGGCGGTCGCCCATAATGTGGGGCAGATCCTGATGGCCTGTGCCGTGCTGAATGCGCCAAAGCTGCTCATTACATACCTTCCTTTTCTCGTGGGCATCGGTGCCGCGGTCGGCTGCCTGACGGGGATTGTAACGGAAAGAGTACTGAAGGCGCTGGGCACGCATCCTGATTCGGAACGGATTGGATGAGGGCCCGGACCGCGCCGCCCATTTATAACCTTTTTATACAGCTCAGATTAAATGATGTCAGGGTCATAAGGTGCATTTTGTTCAAGGCGATACCACACATAGAACTCGCCGGCAAATCCAGGCACTGCATGTGGTGGAGATCCCCGCCAGGGAAGGGTTATGACCCCAACATCATTAAATCTTGCTTTGGGGACAGCGCTGGCCTTATCTCCTGAGCTTTGAACATTTCTTTCGCGTCTGCCATATTGGCCGGAATCTGCAATGCCCATACAGCAGAGGAGGCAGCCAGCCCTTGTAACGGGTCTGAATATCATCGGACTGCGTCATAAAAAAATCCCGGAACCATTAAGGCTCCGGGAAGCTCCCCAGGTAGGGCTCGAACCTACAACCCTTCGGTTAACAGCCGAATGCTCTGCCATTGAGCTACTGAGGAATATGGAATCCGGCAGCGACCTACTCTCCCGGGCCGTCTCCAGCCAAGTACCATCGGCACTGAAGGGC
>JAFWES010000088.1 GCA_017512805.1 Clostridia bacterium | reverse complement strand
ATCTGCACCCGCCGGAGGCCTTCCGCCACTTCCTCGGGCTGCTCGGCCATCTTCGCTTCCAGCCCGGTGAGGAAAGCGTAGTAATCCACGTAATTCAGATAGCTGTAGTACCGCTGATCCATATACTCCCGGCCCATGCCGCGGGCGATCAGCACCTGGTAGGGGCTGGCGTTGATCTGGCTGCGAACCGACGCGATCTGGGCGGAAATGCGCTCGGCCAGCACGGCGGTGTCCGAAAAGTCCGTATCCCGCAGCAGCTCCAGCATCAGGCTGTATCCGTTTTCCAGATCCTCATCCAGGGCGCTCCATTCGGCCACCAGCCAGGGCCGCACTTCGTCGGCGGTTTCTCCGGGACTGACCTGCACCCCGATGGTCCGGCCGGCCAGGTACCGATCCATCAGCACGCTCAGCTCCTCCTTGCTGTGGGCGGAGGTGTCCATCTGGCCCAGGAGGCGGGTATAGAGCCGCATATAATGGATGTCTTCCTGGGGCAGGGGGCGGGCGTCAAAGAACAGGTCGACCTGGCCCACGCCGTCCACCCCGGCGGAAATTTCGATGCGGCGCACCCCGTCTTCGCCCATGACGTCGGTGATTTCGTAGGTTTTCATTTCCTCCGGCAGGGAAGCCACGTCCACCGCCTTCAGGCGGGCCATCAGGGCGCTGTTGTCCTCTTCCGGGGTCTGGGCGTTGGTCTCGGCCACGATGGCCGCGATCTCTTCCTCGCTCATCCCGGCCTTGATCTCCGCCAGCTTCGCCGCCAGCGCCTCATCCGCCTTCTCCTTTTCCCCGGGGGCGGGGCGGGTGGCGGTCAGGGTATACACCGACGGATCCAGCAGCCAGTCCTGAATGGCTTTGGCAAACAGCCCGTCCGCGTTTTCCTCCGCGATGTGATCGTAGGATTCCATATCGTCCACATACTGGAACGGGTTGCCCGAACAGGCCGCGAAATAGGCCAGGAAATAGACCGCGCCTTGGATGGGGTTGCCGTTTTCCCCGGCCAGCTTGTTGTTCAGCCGCAGGTTGGCGGACAGGGCGTCCACCAGGGCTTCGTCCAGCCCGTTCTCCAGGATGGACCGCATCGTGGCCTGCACCGTGTCCCGTAACACGCCCGCATCGGAGGCGTCCACATGCTGGGCGGTGAAGATGATGGCGTCGTCCGGCGCGGCAAGCTCCCGTCCCACGCTGAAGCTGCCGGTGGGCAGGGCCTTTTTCAGCGCCTGCATCAGCGGAGATCCCTGGGCCCCCAGCAGGCTGCACAGATGATCCAGCACCTGCTCTTCTGCCGTGTTCCCCTTCAGGCCGGGCAGCAGGATGTAATAGACCACCATGGACTGATGGGCGGTATCGGAACCCGCGGCGGTGGGGTAGTCGAAGACCTGCTCCACCGGGGCGGTGACGGCCTGATAGGCCTTCTCCTCCCGGGTGAATTCCCGCCGCTCGTATTTGGAATACTCCTCGTCCAGCATCTGCAGGAAGGCGGCGTAGTCTTCAAAGGAGCCGTACAGGAAGGCCAGACAGTTGGAGGGATGATAGTACAGATCGTGATAGCTCTTCAGCGTCTCCCAGGTCATCTCCGGAATCACCGCGGGGATCCCGCCGTACTGATAGGAAATGGAAGCGCCGGGGAAGGTGACCTGATTGGCGTTGTACAGCGCCGTATTTTCCAGGGTCATGGCCCCCGTCATCTCGGAATACACGGTGCCCTCCAGGGTCAGGGGGCTGTCCGCGTCCTTCATCTCGTAATGCCAGGCCTGGGTTTTGTAAATGCTTTCATCCGTCATGATATTGGGATGGAAGCAGGCGTCGATATACCAGTCCGCCAGGGCCAGCAGCTGTTTTTCGGACAGGGAGCCCAGGGGATAGGAGGTCATGGCGTCGGTGGTATAGGCGTTGATGTAGGTATTGTAGGTCTGATACATGGCGTTGAACAGCAGCGTTTTGGACGGATATTTCTCGCTGCCGTAAAGGATGGCGTGCTCAAACACGTGGGGCAGGCCCGTGTCGTCCAGCGGCCGGGTCCGGAAGCTCAGCTGGAACGCCCGGTTGGTATCTCCGTTGGCGATGTACATCAGGGTTCCGCCGGTTTGCTGATGCTCGAAGAGCACCAGCGTGGCCCCGATCATGTCAAAGGGCCGGATTTCTTTCACCTCGAATCCGTGAACCACGTCCCCCACCGCCGGCAGGGCAGCGGCCTCGGGGGCCGGGGCGGCGCCGGAAGGGTCGGACGCTTCGCCCAGGGCCGGTACGGCGCCCAGGGCCAGCATCAGGGCCAGCAGCAGCGCAAACAGTTTCTTCATTTTCCTTTTCCTCCTGTTCAAGTGTCTATCCTCCGTTTTTCCGCCGTGCGGAAAAAGCGAATCAGCCCTATTATACCTTCGCGTATCAGAAATCACAATGCGCAATCTTTGCGAAAAAAAAGCCCGGCCGCGGGCCGGGCAAAAAGAAAGAGCGAAATGACTTATTTGGCAGCGAAGTATTCGCCGTAGATGAACTGGTGAATGTCCTGGGCGGGATGGGCGGAGCGCTTGAACTGCACCACGGAGGAACCGTTGACCGTGCCGTACTTCCAGGTATCGTCCGCGGGAATGCGCAGCTGCTCAAAAAGGGACTCGGCGCCTGCTTCCGACAGGCCGGAGAGGGCGGGAATCAGGCTGACCGCCAGGTTGAACATGGTTTCCAGATTCATGTTGGTGGCGGCATAGTTATAGGCTACGTCCAGCAGGTCCATCAGGGTGTCGATGCTGATATCCTCCATCACCTTCTGCAGCAGCAGGTCCAGCAGATGCCGCTGCCGGTCGGTGCGGTTGAAATCGTTTTCCCCCTTCAGGGACCGGGTCCTGGCGTACATCACCGCCTGGACGCCGTCCAGGTGCTGGGTGCCGGCGACGACCTGCAGGGCCGTCCGTTCGCCCCGGGCTTTGTTGTCATAGGCCGGGGGATGCTCCTTCAGGTATTTGTTAATGTACCAGGCTTCCCCCTTGGTCAGCTCGATATCGATCCCTCCCAGGGCGTCGATGATGGAGGCCAGGCCGTTGAAGTTGATGGCCACATAGCTCTGGATGTTCATCTCGAAGTTTTTGTTGATGGTCCGCATGGCCAGGGCCGCCCCGCTGCGGATCTTTTCCTGCACGGTGCCCTTCTTGATTTTGTTGCACCCGTACTGATAGGCGTTGTTGATCTTGGTCTGATTCCGGTATCCGGGAATGGGGACCACCGTGTCCCGCAGGATGGAGGTCATCTTGATGGCGCCTGTTTCCCGGTTGACGGAGACGATGATCTGCGTGTCCCCGCGGCCGATGATCTCCTGGGGATCGCTGCTGCGGGTATCCACCCCGATCAGGAGAATATTGATCACGGAATCCGGCAGGTTCGGATTCAGATCCAGGGAATCGGGGTCGATGCCTTCCTCCTCCTCCGGCTGCTCCTCCAGCAGGTCTTCCAGCTTCTGCTGCTCCTCCGTGGTCAGGACATAGGTTTCCCCCGTATCATCGTCCACAAAGGTATTCCCGTCCTCCGTCCCGCCGGCGGGAATGGCGCCTTCCGGCGGGATCTCTTCCACCACATCCTCCACGATCAGGTCGTCCGCTTCTTCGGCCAGGGCGCCGGGAAGGGAGGACAGGGGCATCAGGCACAGCGCTATGATCAGCGCGAGCAGCTTTTTCATCGGGTGTTTTACCTCCTCACGATGGCGAGTATTTCGCCGTTGGTTTCTGACTGACTGCCGCCCGCACGGGCGGCATGCTTCGTCTCCTCACTAAACCGGGTTTCGTTACTGATATTTTGGCCGCGGATGACGGTTTCGCGGCCGTGGGCAAAACAGGTCTTCTCCCCCAAGGCGGTATGGGGGATGGCATCCTTCGGCGGCGGACCTGTCAGCTTTCGCCGGGATGGTTCAGCTCGTCAAGGGTCATGTCGAAGGCGGGAAGGAAGTCCCGCAGGAAGTCCTGCACCTCCGGAAGATCCGTCTCCGCCAGGGCGCGGCGGATGTTTTCCGCCGCGTAGTCGAACTCCCGGTTGCCGGCCCGCTGCTCTTCCAGACACTTGATATAGGCGGATATTTTGTCCGCCGCCCTGACGATGTCCTTTTCATATCCCTTCTCCTGCTTCAGGTAGGGCGTCATGGACGGGCGAAGGTCGTCCGGCAGAAAGCGCAGCAGCCGCTCCGCCGACAGGGTCTCCAGCTGTTTGTACGCCCCCCGCAGAGCGTCGGAATGATACTTGACGGGGGTGGGAAGATCCCCGGTCATGACCTCGGTGGCGTCATGATACACCGCTAGGGACAGCACATGCTCCGGGTTCACGTCCCGGCCGTATCGGTCCCGCCCCATCAGGGCGATGCCGTGGGCGATCATGGCCACCTGCAGGGAATGCTCGGCGTCGTTTTCCGGCTGGGTGTTCCGCATGAGGGACCAGCGGGTAATCAGCTTCAGCCGGGCCATGTGGGCAAAAAAAGAATAAATCATCCGTCCTAAACCTTCCGGTAAAAAATCACAATCCTGATTATACCCATTTTTGAGCCCGGTTTCAAGCGCATCGTTGAAACCGCGGCGGAAACGTGGTAGAATAAAGCGCTGCGAAATACCTTCATGGAGGATAGACCGATGCGCCTGAATATTGCCATAGACGGCCCGGTGGGGGCCGGAAAATCCACCATCGCCGACGAGGTGGCCCGCCGGCTGGGCATCCTGCACCTGGATACCGGCGCCATGTACCGGGCCCTGGGGCTGAAGGCCCTTCGGTCCGGCACGGATCCGGCGGACGAGGAGGCCGTGACGGCCCTTTGCAGGGGCCTGGACCTGGACGTCCGGACGAGTGAGGCCGGCCAGCGCACCCTGCTGGACGGGGAGGACGTCAGCCACCTGATCCGCACGCCGGAGGTCAGCATGGCCGCCAGCACCGTCAGCCGCTATGCGGAGGTCCGGAAAATCATGGTCCGCCGCCAGCAGGAGCTGGCCGCCGCCCAGGACATGCTGCTGGACGGGCGGGACATCTGCACCACTGTGCTGCCGGACGCCCCGGTCAAGATTTACCTGACCGCCTCCAGCGAGGAGCGGGCCCGCCGCAGGTGGAGGGAAATGCAGGCCAAAGGCCTGCCGGACACCTTCGAAGAGGTTCTGCAGCAGGTGATCGACCGGGATCATCAGGACATGAACCGGCTGGTGGAGCCCCTGCGCAGGGCGGAGGACGCCACGGAGCTGGATACCACCGAGATGGATTTCGACCAGGTGGTGGAGGCCATACTGAAGCTTGTGGAGGAAAAGACCCATGGCCAATGAGGAATCGCTGGAAAAAGAATCCCGGCTCTACCGGGTGGGCCGGGTGCTGACGGCCGTCCTGTTTCACAGCTTGATGCCCGTCCGGTATCACGGGGCGGAAAAGATCCGGGACCGGGAGGCGCCCTTCGTGCTGATCGCCAACCATGTGCACGCCCTGGATCCCCTGGTGGTGGCCTTTCCGGCGAAAAAGGAGCAGTGCGTCTTCCTGGCGAAAAAGGAACTGGCGAAGAACGCGTTCATTGAGCGGCTGCTGAAGAATCTGCACTGCATTCTGGTGGACCGGCACAACACCGACATGGAGGCCATGCGCGCCTGCATGAGGGTCCTGAAAGCCGGGAAGATCCTGGTGATCTTTCCGGAGGGCACCCGCCATCATGAGGGCCAGATGGAGCAGATTGAAAACGGGACCAGCCTCATCGTGATGCGGGGGAAGGCGCCGGTGGTGCCCGTCTATATCCAGAAGCCCCTGCGCCTGTTCCGGACGACCCACGCCTGGGTCGGGGATCCGATTCCTTACGATGATTTGCTGGCCGAAGGGATCAACGTGGACACCTGCGGACGGCTGAATGACCGGATGAGGGACACCTTCCGGAGGATGATCCGGGAGTCTGGGCGGGATCCGACCGGCGCCCCAGTGGGGCGCTTGCAGGACTGAACAGCAGTTCCAAAATTTTTTTTCAAAAATTTGTTTTTCTTGCAGGATTTTTTGGGTATTTGTCGAAAAAAACGAAATTAGAGCATTTTTCGGGGAAGGATGACGAGATGACCGTTGAAATTGCGGCCCACGCAGGCTTCTGCATGGGGGTCCGCCGGGCGGTGGAAGCGGCCGAAAAGGCCGCGGAGGACGGGGTTCCGTCCTGCACGCTGGGCGAGCTGATCCACAATCCTTCCGTGGTGGCCCGGCTGGCCGGGAGGGGGATTCCCCCGGTGGAGTCCCCGGAGGAAGCCGCCGGAAAGCGGGTGCTGATCCGCAGCCACGGGGTGGCGCCCGATGTGCTGGCCAGGCTGGAAGCCCTGGGCTGTGAAATCATGGATCTGACCTGTCCCTTCGTGGCCCGGCTGCACAGGATCGTGGCCGAGGGCACCAAAGAGGGGACGCCGGTGATCCTGGTGGGCGAAAAGGAACATCCCGAAGTCCGGGGGACGGCGGGCTGGTCCCGTGGCCCGGTCTACACGGTTTCCACCCCCGGGGAGGCGGCGGCGCTGCCCCGGTTTGAAAAGGCCTTGGCCGTGGCGCAGACCACCTTCCCGCCCCAGCGGTGGGAGGAGGTGCTCCGGGTGCTGGAAACGAAGACGGAGCATCTGGAAAGCCACTGCACCATCTGCAACGCCACCGAAGAGCGCCAGCGGGAGGCCGAGGAGCTGGCCGCCCGGGCGGGCCGGATGATCGTGATCGGGGGCCGCAAAAGCGCCAACACGAAAAAGCTCTACGACCTATGCCGGGCCCGGTGCCCGGACACCATTCTGGTAGAGAGCGCGGCGGAGATTCCGTCAGCCTTTGCAAATACGGATCCCGGGATGATTGGGATCGCCGCGGGGGCATCCACTCCTGCGGAGTCACTTAAGGAGGTTGTCACACGAATGAGCGAGCTGGAAAACAAGGACCTGACCCCTACCCCTGAAGAGGAGACCAACAACGAAGACTTCATGCAGCAAGTCGAGGCCACAATGGTCAGGATCCGTCCCGGACAGACGGTCACCGGCAAGGTGGTTCAGATCACCGAGGACGAGGTCAGCGTGAACATCGGCTATAAGGCCGACGGGCTGATCAAGAAGGAAGATCTGGTGGACCAGGATGTCAAGCTGGGAGACGAAATTGAAGTCGAAGTCGTCAAGGTGAACGACGGCGAAGGCAATGTGCTGCTGAGCCAGCGCAATATCGTCAATCGCAAGGCGTGGGACGCTCTGATGGCGAAGTATGAAGCGGGCGAGTATGTCGACGGCGTGGGCAAGGAAGCCGTGAAGGGCGGCCTGATTGCCAATGTGGACGGCATCCGCGCATTTGTGCCGGCCAGTCAGCTGAGCCAGCGCTATGTGGAAAAGATTGGCGACTTTGTCGGCAAAGAGATGAAGCTGAAGATCATCGAAGTCGATGAGCAGAAAAAGCGCATCGTCGCCAGCCGCAAGGCCGTGGTGGTGGAAGAAGCCGCCGCGAAGAAGAAGGAAGTCTGGGACAAGCTGGAAGAGGGCATCGTGATTCACGGTATCGTCCGCCGGCTGACCGAGTTCGGCGCCTTCGTGGATCTGGGCGGCGTGGACGGCCTGATTCATATCACCGATCTGAGCTGGGGCCGGGTGAAGCATCCTTCTGACGTGGTGAAGGTCAATCAGGAAGTGGATGTGAAGATTCTGAGCCTGGATCGGGATCGGGATCGGATTCAGCTGGGCTACAAGCAGCTGCAGCCCCGGCCCTGGGACAATGCGGCCGAGAAGTATCCGGAAGGCTCCATCGTGCAGGGCAAGGTGGTCCGGATTACCGATTTCGGCGCCTTCGTGGAGCTGGAGCCCGGCCTGGACGGCCTGGTGCATATCAGCCAGTGCGCCAAGACCCGGATCGCCAAGGTGGAAGACGCGGTGCAGGTCGGCCAGAGCGTGAACGTGAAGGTGCTGAGCGTGGATCCTGAAAAGAAGCGCATCAGCCTGAGCATCCGTCAGGCCCTGGAGGATGAGGAAGCCCTGAACGCCGAGCCCGTGAGCGAAGAGCCCGAAGCCGAGTACGAAGTGGTGGCGACGGACGAATCCACCCCCGAGGAGCTGGCTGAAGTCGTGGCGGAAGCCGCTGACGAGGCTGCTCCCGAAGCCTGATTTCCCGTAAACAATCCATTCCCCCGCCGTTTCGGCGGGGGTTTTTGCGCTCTTGTCAGCGGAGGCTGACTGGAGTATAATAGCAGGGCAAACGGAGGGAAAAGACATGTTCAGAAAGTGGGGAATGCTCCTCCTGGCCGCTGCCCTGATGATCATGGGCCCGGCCCTGGGAGAGGTCCGGGTGTCCGCGAAGCCGGAAACCGCCGCCCTGGGGGAAAACGTGGATATCCTGGTGGAGGCCGGCCCCGGCGCGGAATCGGTGACCTATACCCTGAGCCGCAACGGCGGGGCCGTTTTTTCCGGCGAGGAGGATTCGCATTTCGCCGCGGCCTTCCGCCCCCGGGAGGAAGGGGAATACGTCCTGGAAGCGCGGGTCGCCTATGCCGATGGGCGGACGGAGGACGGCAGCGTCACGGTGTCCGTGGCCGGGCGGACGGAGGAAGCCCCGGGCCCGGACCGGATTTACAGCCAGAAGGACGGCTGGTGGAAGGACAAGGCCTACGCCAAAACGGAGCTGGAAAAATCCGGCTGCGCCATCTTCACCCTGAGCCACGCCCTGCAGCGGATGGGCTGGACCGGGGAGGATATCATTCCGGAGCGGCTGGCGGAAACATACCGGAAGTGCTATACCAAGAACGGGACGGCCAATGCCCGCCTGATCTATCAGGCCAGCCAGGCCTACGGATACACCACGGATACCACGCTGATCAAGTCCGCGGCGGTGCTGCGGGAGGGGCTGCGCAGCGGGGATCTGTACTCCTTCGGGATTGTGATCGGGCATATCGCCCTGATGACCGGCATCGACGATGCCGGAAAAATGGTGCGGGTGGTGGATTCCGCCCCCAGCGCCACCTTTGAGCGGATCAAAAAGGGCGGCGTGTACTATCTGCGGGACGGGGAATACGTGCAGGCCCAGGATCCCGGCGAGATTCCCGGGGCCCGGTATTATTTCGAAACCGGATACTACGGCGGCCTGGAATACTATATGGATCTGGCGTACTGCGCCCGCCGGGGCGGGCGGCTGATCCGGCCCTCCTGGCTCTTCCACATGGGCGGGGGCGGGAAGATCGGGGCCGTGCCGGTGGAGATCGGCATCGGCGAATCGGTGATTCAGGTCAACGGCAAGGAGCTGACCGTTCCCACCCGGGAGCTGCGCTGGAACGGGGAGGAAATGCCGAAGCTGGCGGTGGTGACGAATAAACGGAACGTCCTGCTGCGGGACGCGGACGGAAAGCGGATGGGGACGGTGCCCTCCTGCAGCGTCCTGCCCCTGCTGCGGGAGGAGGAGGACCGGCTCTATGTGGTCTACGGGGAAAAGCGAGGCTTCCTGAAAAAGGAGGATACGGAGGTGGCGGCCGCCCTGGAAGGGGCCATGGTGAAGGCCGCGATTTCCGTGAACGGAAACACCAGCGGCCGGGCGAAGGTCAAGATGCGCTTCGGCCCCTCGGAAAAGCACCGGGTGGTGGACCAGTGGAAGACGGGCACCATGGTCACCGTCCTGGCCCGGGAGGGGGAATTCTTCCAGGTGGAAGCCAGGGGCCTGCGCCTCTGGGTTCATCAGGATTTTCTGACGGGCGACGGTCTGCCGACGGACGAAGATGCACAGGCGGGCGATGATCTGCCAACGGGCGAAGTTCTGCCAACAGGCGACGATGCCCAGACGGGCGACGATCTGCAAAAGGAGGATGACGCGGCATGAAAATGAACCGTGAAACAACCGGAAAGAACACATTCCTGCGCGCGGGGGCCGCGGTGCTGCTTCTGTGCTGCTTGCTCTTTGGGCTGGCGGGGGCCGAGGTCCGCCTGACGGAGGAGACCGACGTCCTGCTGCCCGACGGGGTGCACCGGCTGACCCTGCCGGGAGGAATGGTTTCCCTGACCCCGGACGCGGATGAACCCGATCTGAAGGGAATCTTCCTGCGGGAGCCGGATCTGGAAATGCTGGTCTTCGCCTACGCGGCCCATGGCGCCACGGCGGAAAGCCTGGCCCAGGCCCTGGCGGCCGCCGGGCGGGACGCCCAGGTTCGGGATATCCATGGCGAGCGCTTTCTGGTGTACAGGGACCGGGACGAAGCGGACGGCACCCCCTGCGTGGGATACGGCTACATGTATGGGGACTGGCTGATTGAGATTTCCTTCTTCTACAGCACCCAGGAGGCGGCTGACCTGACGAAAACCATCATGGAGAGCTTTCATCAATGAGCTTTACGCACCTGCATCTACATACTGAATACAGCCTGCTGGACGGCGCCTGCCGCATTCCCGCGCTGGTGAAGCGCCTGCAGGCCCTGGGGATGACCAGCTGCGCCGTGACCGATCACGGGGTTATGTACGGGGTCATCGACTTTTATCAGGCCATGACCGACGCGGGCATCAAGCCCATCATCGGCATGGAGGCCTATGTCTGCCGGGATCGGACGGACCGCAGCCCCGCCGGCCGGGAAAACAGCCATCTGATTCTTCTTTGCGAAAACAATACCGGGTACCAGAACCTGATGAAGCTCTCCAGCGAGGCCTTCGTGACCGGCTATTACTATAAGCCCCGGATGGACTACGATCTGATCCGGCAGCATCACGAGGGCCTGATCTGCTGCAGCGCCTGCCTGAGCGGGGATCTGCCCAAGCTCCTGCTCAACGGGCAGGAGGAAAGCGCCCGGGCCTACGTCCGGGAGATGCAGGACATCTTCGGGCCGGAGAACTTCTTTATCGAGATCATGGATCACGGCCTCCGGGAGGAAAAGACGGTGCTGCCCCGGCTGATCGCCCTGGCCCGGGAGATGGACGTGCCCCTGGTGGCCACCAACGACTGCCATTACCTGGAGCGGAAGGACGCCGACGCCCAGGAGGTGCTGATGTGCATCCAGACCGGAAAGACCCTGGAGGACGATCAGCGCATGCGCATGGAAACCGGGGAGCTCTATGTCAAGAGCGAGGAGGAGATGCGGGAGCTGTTCAGGGCCGTGCCCGACGCCATCGAGAATACGGAGAAGATCGCCCAGCGCTGCAATATTTCCTTCGAATTCGGAAAAACCCGGCTGCCCCGCTATCCCGTTCCCGAAGGGGAGACCGCCGAAAGCATGCTCCGCCGCCTTTGCGGGGAGGGGATCCGGCGGCTGTATCCCGGGGCGGAAGCGGATTCCGAGCCCTGGACGCGGCTGGAATATGAGCTGAGCACCATCATCCAGATGGGCTTTGTGGACTATTTTCTCATCGTCTGGGATTTCATCCACTATGCCAAATCCCAGGGCATCATGGTGGGCCCCGGCCGGGGCAGCGGCGCCGGCTCGATCGTGGCTTACAGCCTGGGCATCACCATGCTGGACCCCCTGAAGTACCAGCTGCTCTTCGAGCGCTTTCTGAATCCGGAGCGGGTCACCATGCCGGATATCGACGTGGACTTCTGCTACGAGCGGCGCCAGGAGGTCATCGATTACGTGGCCCGCAAATACGGCGCGGATCATGTCAGCCAGATCATCACCTTCGGCACCATGGCGGCCCGGGGCGTCATCCGGGACGTGGGCCGGGTGCTGGGCATGAGCTATCAGGAAACCGACGCGGTGGCCAAGGCCATCCCCTTCGAGCTGAATATGACCCTGCAGAAAGCCCTGGCCATCAGCCCCGTGCTGCGCCAGATGGCGGAGGAGCAGCCCCGGGTGCGCCGGCTGATCGATACGGCCATGACCCTGGAGGGCATGCCCCGGCACGCCTCCACCCACGCGGCGGGCGTGCTGATCACCGGAAAGCCGGTGGTGGAGTATGTCCCCCTGCAGCGCAACGACGAGGTCATCACCACCCAGTATCCCATGACCACCATAGAGCGGCTGGGCCTGCTGAAGATGGACTTCCTGGGCCTGCGGACCCTGACGGTCATCCGGGATACCCTGGACATGATGCGGGAGGCGGGGGTGATGCTCCGGCCGGAGGACATTCCCCTGGATGATCCGGAGGTGTACGCCATGATCTGCCGGGGGGACACGGAGGGCGTCTTCCAGCTGGAAGGCAGCGGCATGACCGGCTTCCTGACCAATATGAAGCCCAGCTGCTTTGAGGATATCATCGCCGCCATCTCCCTGTACCGCCCGGGTCCCATGGATTCCATTCCCCGGTATATCGCCGGGAAGCAGAACCCTGCCAGCGTGGTCTATAAAACCGAAAAGCTGCGCCCCATTCTGGACGTGACCTACGGGTGTATGGTCTATCAGGAGCAGGTCATGCAGATCGTGCGGGACCTGGCGGGCTACAGCTACGGCCGCAGCGACCTGGTGCGCCGGGCCATGGCCAAAAAGAAGCACAAGGTGATGGATGAGGAGCGGGAAATCTTCGTCCACGGCCTGACGGACGAATCGGGGGCGGTCAAGGTTCCGGGCTGCGTCCGCAACGGGGTGCCGGAAAACGTGGCCAACCAGATCTATGACGAGATGATCTCCTTCGCCAGCTACGCCTTCAATAAATCCCACGCCGCGGCCTACAGCGTCGTGGCCATGCAGACCGCCTGGCTGAAGCGTTACTATCCGGTGCAGTTCATGGCGGCCATGCTCAACAGCGTCTACGGCAATACCGGCAAAATCGCCGGCTACATTCAGTACTGCCGGGGCCGGGGGATCCCCGTCCTGCCGCCGGACGTGAACCGCAGCCGCTGGTCCTTCACAGTGTGCCGCGCCACCGACGGGCGGGACGCCATCCTCTTCGGCCTGGGGGCCGTCAAGGGGGTGGGGGAGAATGCGGTCCGGGCCGTCGAGCGGGATCGGGCGGAAAAGGGCCCCTACCGGGATCTGTTTGACTTCTGCCGCCGGATCGATACCGTGGAAGTGAACAAGCGGGTGGTGGAAAACCTGATCCGCGCCGGGGCCTTTGACCGCCTGGGCGCGAACCGGCCCCAGATGCTGATGGTCTACGACATGGCCCTGGACGCCAACCAAAGCGCCCGCAAAAAGAATATCGCGGGGCAGATGAGCCTCTTCGATATGATGGGCGGCGGAGAGGACGCGGGGATGGCGGGCCTGGACGACGGGATGATGCGCTTTCCGGAGGTGCCGGACTGCGAGCCCCGGGTTCGCCTGGCCATGGAAAAGGAAGCCACGGGGGTCTACATGAGCGGGCACCCGCTGGATGAATGGCGGGAAAAGCTGAAAACCCTGAGCTTCCATACCTCCGATCTGGCGGAGATGGAGGATGCGCCGGATCACGGCCAGAGCCGGGACGGGCAGACCGTGGCCATCGGCGGAATCCTGACGGCGGTGAAGGGCAAGGCCACCAAAAAGGGGGACTACATGGCCTTCGTCACCCTGGAGGACCTGACCGGGGAAATCGAGTGCCTGGTGTTTCCCAAGGTGTTTGAAAGGGTCCAGCCCCTCCTGCAGGAGGACGCGGCGGTGGTGGTGACCGGCCGGCTCAGCGTCCGGGAGGAGGAAGCCCCCAAGCTGCTGGCGGAGCGGATCGTCCCCCTGCCGGACTGGAAGGGGACGGACCCGGCGGAAGCGGAGCCTCCCCGGGCGCCGCGCAAGGCCGCCCAGGCCCCCGGGCCGGCGGACCGGGCGGCGGCGGCGGAGAGGAAGCTGTTCCTGCGCCTGAGCCGGGAGGACATGGACCGGGCCTGCGCGGTGCTGGGACTCTTCCCCGGAGGGGTTCCTGTGTATATGCATATTCCCGCGGAGAAAGCGACCCTGCTGAGCCCGGCGGAAACCTGGTGCAGCGGGGAGGAGGCCTGTCTGGCGAAGCTCCGGCAGGAGCTGGGGGCGGACAATGTGGTGCTCAGGGGGCGGACGCCGGCGGCGGCAGGCGGCTGACCCGGAAGGGCGCCGGCCTCCGACGCGGGGCGAAAGGAAGCGACGGAATGATCGCGCTGGAAAACGTAACCAAAACCTATGGCCGGATCACGGCCCTGAAGGATGTGTCCTTTCAGGTGAACAGGGGCCAGATCGCCGGCCTGCTGGGCCGCAACGGAGCGGGGAAGACCACCGCCCTGAACCTGCTGACGGGCTATTTTCCTCCCACGGAGGGCCGGGTCACGGTGGACGGGATGGACATGCTGGAAAAGCCCCGGGATTGCAAGCGGAAAATCGGCTATCTTCCGGAGCGCCCGCCCCTGTATGACGAAATGACCGTCCGGGACTACCTGGGCTTTGTGAGCGATCTGCGGGAGGTGGCCCCCGGGGATCGGAAGCGGCATGTGGCCGAGATCCTGGCCGTCTGCGATCTGGAGGAATACGCGGATCGGGTCATCGGGAACCTGAGCAAGGGCACCCGCCAGCGGGTGGGCATCGCCCAGGCCCTCTGCGGCAATCCCGAGGTGCTGATCCTGGACGAACCCACCGTGGGGCTGGATCCCAGACAGGTGGTGGAGATCCGGGACCTGATCCGCCGGCTGGGGGAGGGCCGGACCATCCTGTTTTCGAGCCATATCCTCAGCGAGGTGCAGCAACTGTGCACCCACGCCCTGATCCTGCATGAGGGCCGCCTGATCCGCGCCTTCGATCTGCGGGAAAGCGGGGGCGGGGAAGGCCTGCGGCTGCGGCTCAGCGTCCGGGGAAAGGAAAGCGAGCTCCTGCCCGCGATCCGGTCCCTGCCCTGCGTCCGGTCGGCGGCGCAGATGCCCCGGGAGGAGCCGGACACGGCGGAGATCCGGATCGTCGGCGCCCGGGAGGATGAGCGGGGCCGCCTGACGGATCAGCTTTTTCACCTGCTGGCCGCCCTGGACGCGCCGATCCGCCGCCTCCAGCCGGAACGGGACGACCTGGAAACCGTCTTTCTGGAAGCCACCAATTCATAACAAAAAGCCCCGGCGCTCGCGCCGGGGGTTTTTGAATCCTTACAGCTCCCCGATCTCCAGGTCAGGGCATTTCTCCAGCGCGTCCTCCGGCGCCACCACGCATACGGCGCCCCTGTCCGCGAAGGCCTCCAGCAGCCCTGCGATGCTCCGCAGATCCGCCGGCGTGGCGTACAGAATCTTCTTCCGGGTGTCTTCCGCCTGGGCCCGGGTGTATCCGCCGAAGATCCGCGCGTCCGCCAGGGCCCCTCTTTCCCGGGGGCTGATCAGGGGATTGAGATCGTTGAGGGTGGAGATGATAAACTTGTCCAGTTCCCCGTCTTCTCCGCCTTCCGCGGCGAAGGCCCGCAGGAAATCCGCGGCCCCCGCGTCCACTCCCAGGGTGCGGCCCGGCGTGGGATCCCGGTAGGAATAGGAGAACAGGTTGCCGAAGCGGTCCGCCTGGAACCCGCAGCCGTACGCCCCGCCCTGCACCCGCACCTGGTTCCACAGATAGGAATAGGTCAGGATGTTGGCGGCCAGGAAGAGCTGCGGCCGGTACGCTTCCTCCGACTCCTTCAGGTGCCATCCCCGGACGGCGAAGCCCACCTGGGCGGGAATCCGGTACCCCTGCCGCAGGGCGGCGGAAACGGCGTATTTCATGGAGGAGGGGCCCGCTTCCCCTTCGGGGATGTCCCGCATCAGGGGCGTCCAGTCCGAAAGGGGCGCGTCCGCCGTCAGGCTCAGGGTCATCCGCTGCCGGACGGTCACCTCCCGCATCAGCTTCTCCGCGGTCCGGCGGAGGCGGGGCAGCATGCTGTCGGGATCGGTGGCAAACCGGTGCAGGTACCGGACGGCCTCGTCCCCCTCCAGGGCGTTGCGCAGGGCCATCTCCGAGGAGTAATGGGCCAGCGCGGCGCGAATGCCGATGACGTGGCCGGCGCTGACGATCCGCATCCGGGACATCATTTCCAGCTGCTGCACGATCTCCACGATCTTCCCCGTGTCGGAAAAATCCGTGGTCTTCAGCACTTCGGCCAGCAGCGCCTGCCCCCGGAGGGTATAATCGCCTTCCTTCAGCGTGCTGACAAAGGCGCACAGGGTGGGCACGCACCGCTCGGGATCCTCGGGATCCGGCCACACGCTGACCGTCACCCCCAGCCGGCCCGTATACCGCTTGATCTCCCGCTGCAGGGAGGAGGCGTCGTGCCCCGCGGTGGGGAGCTTCCCCAGCATGGCGCAGATCAGGCTCACGTCCTGCAGCTCCTCCGCCTCCAGCGCGGACAGGTTAAAGTACGCCCGGATATGGTCGATGCCCCCGCAGGGAATCGGGTGATACAGCAGCGGTACCCCTTCCGCCCGGAGGGTCTCCGTTTCCGGCCACAGGGGGGGCAGGTCCGCGTCCTCCTTTTTCAGCATGGGCAGAGTGGCCAGCGCTTCAGGGGAATCCGGGGTTTCCTGCCAGGCGCGCAGCCGCTCCAGCATCCCGTCGTTGGCCGCCCGGTCCGCCTCGCTCCAGGCGCCGGTGATCTCCGCCAGGCGCGCTTCCTCCCGCCGGCGGGTTTCCTCTCCCAGGGTTTTGGAGGGCTTCAGCCGCAGCTCGCAGCGCCCTTCCTGCCCCCGCAGCACGTCCAGCGCCAGGGCCAGCATTTCCCCGCTGTCCAGCATGCGCCGGACCTGGGCCACCTCCCGGTCGTTTTCCAGCGCGAAGAGGGGATCCCCGTCATAGAGCCAGGAGCCCATGACCCGCACGGCCCGCTCGATGCCCTGGGGCTCTTCGTCCTCCTTCAGGGAAAAGGCGAACCGGTTCAGGGACGCTTCCACCGCCTCCTGATCCAGCCCTTCCGCCTCCAGACGGTCGGCGAAGGCCGATACGGCTTCCAGAATTTCCGCCTCCCGGCCGTCGGTGACGTTTTCCGCGTGCAGGGTCACCGTGGACTGCAGCGCGGAATCGTCCACCGACAGGGAGAAATCCTGGGCCAGGCCCTTTTCCAAAATCAGCCGCTTCAGCGGGGATTCGTTGTTCCCGGTCAGCACGTCCCCCAGCACGCTGACGGCCATGTTCCGGGCCTTGTCCCGCCAGGTTCCGAAAATCCGGCTCAGATACAGGTGTCCCCGGTTCTGGGCCTCCTCCTCCTGGCCCAGCTCGTAAAACACCTCCCGCCGGGCGCTCACGGGCGTCTGGAAGGTGAAGGCCGGCAGATCCGCCTCGGCCTCGTACCGGTCCAGATAGGAGGCGATCAGGGGCAGGAGTCGCTCCATGGGCGCCGCCCCGTCCAGATAGATCCAGGCGTTGGAGGGATGATAGTGCCTCCGGTAGGTGTCGCAGAACTGCCCGTAGGTCAGCGTGGGAATGCGGTCCGGCTCGCCGCCGGAATTGTATCCGTAGCCCGTGTCCGGAAACAGCATCCGGGCCATGGCGGTTTCTCCCACCTCCCGCACGTCGCTCATGGCGCCCTTCATCTCGTTGAACACCACACCGGAATAGACCATCTCTCCCTCGTCGTCCGGCTCGATGCGCCAGCCCTCCTGCCGGAAAACCCGTTCATCCGTCAGCATCCGGGGGGCGAAAACCGCGTCCAGATAGACCTCCGTCAGATTCAGCAGGTCCTGGTCGTTCCGGCTGCCCACCGGATACATGGTCATGTCCGGAAAGGTCATGGCGTTCAGGAAGGTATTCATGGATCCCTTCAGCAGCTCCACAAACGGCTCCCGCACCGGGAATCGGGCGGACCCGCAGAGCACGGAATGCTCCAGGATGTGAAACACCCCCGTGTCATCTGTGGGAAGGGTCCGGAAGGCGATGGAAAACACCTTGTTTTCCGCCCCGTTGTCCAGCCAGCAGAGCCGGGCGCCGGTCTTCCGGTGGCTCATCTCCACCAGCCGCCCTCCCAGCTCCGCCGAGGGCCGGACGCGGGTGACCGTAAACCCGCAGATCAGATCGTTGACTTCAAATTGCATGGCAATCCATCCTCCCGCCTTAATCGTAGATCCTCCGTCCCCGGGCGTCGTCCGCGCCGGACAGCCTGCGGAAGAAGGTATTGACCACATCCCGCCATTCCCGGGCGTTTTCCGCCTGCCGGTCCGCCCGCTCGGCGATCACCTGCCGGTCCGGGGCGGGGAAGGGGAGGGCCTTCAGGGCGTCCCGCATCGCTTCCGCTTCCCGGGCGCCCTCAAAATGATCGTCGTAGATCCGCTGGATCAGCGTCCGCCCGTCCGCCATCACCGCGTCGTAGGCCATCCGGTGGAAGAAGAGCTTCAGCCCGTCCGGGCAGGTCTGCGGGTTTTCGTACCGCTCCCGCAGCGCCGGGGGATACTGCAGGGTGTAGCCCGTTCCCGCCCCGGTCCGGTCAATGCCCACCGCCTGGCGGTCCGCCCGGTTGTAGGTGCCCCACAGATCGAATTCGTATCCCCAGGGGTTCGGCCCGTAATGCGTGTGGGGATTCACCATCCAGCAAAGCCCCAGCGGCGCCGTATATTTCTCGTAGATCTCCCGGGACCGGAGCATCCAGCCCCGCAGGGCATTTTCCTCCGCTCCGGTAAAACCGTAGGACAGGCGGATCCATTCCGTCACGGCCGCCTCCGGATCATAGCCCGCCGGATCCCAGCAAAGCCGCCCGAAGGTGAACAGATTCACCGCGGCCAGGGGGTGCCCGAAGTAATTTTCGTCCCGCCCCAGGTTGGAAACCGCCGCCATGGCCCGGATGTTCCCGGCGGGCAGATCCGCCATGATCTCCTTCCACAGCGTGGCCATGGTATACAGATCGATCTGCTGCCCGGTATATTCCTGGGCCAGCTGCACCTCCAGCCCCAGGGGGGTCCGGCTCATCCCCAGCAGCAGGGGGGACAGGGGCTCCCGCACCTGGAAGTCGAAGGGCCCGTTCTTGACCTGCAGGATCACGTTCTCCGCGAATTGCCCGTCCAGGGGCTTGTAGGTGTCATAGGCCGCCATGGGCCGGTCGGTGCCCTTGTCCCGCCAGTCCTGCTTGCAGTTGTAGACGAAGCACCGCCACACCACGGTTCCCCCGTGGGGCCGCAGGGCCTCGGCCAGCATGTTGGCGCCCTCGGCGTGGGTGCGGCCGTAGGTGTGGGGCCCGGGCTGGCCCTCGCTGTCCGCCTTCACCAGGAAGCCCGCCAGGTCCGGCACCTCGGCATAGATCCGATCCGCCGCCTCGGCCCACCACTGCCTCACCTCCGGGGACAGGGGATCCGCGCTGCCCACGCCGCAGCCCAGGGGCGCGGAGAAGTCCACCGAGATCATGAGCCGCACCCCGAAGGGCCGGAACAGATCCGCCAGCGCGGACAGATCCGGCAGCAGCCCGTCCATCAGGGACTGGGCGGGCTGGCGGACGTTGACATTGTTGACGCACAGGACGTTCAGCCCCACGCTGGCCATCATCCGGGCCACATGGCGCACCCGGGCGGGGTCGTAGGCGAAGCGCCCGCCCTCGAAGAACAGGCTGCGTCCCGCGTATCCCCGCTCAATGCTGCCGTCCAGGTTGTCCCAGCAGTCGATCATCCGCAGCCCGTAGGCCGGCGCGGATTCCAGATGCTCCGGCAGGGCCCGCCCCGCCAGGCCGGCCCGGATCAGGGCATAGGCCCCGTACAGCAGGCCGGTTTCCCCGCCGGTCAGGATGACGCTGCGGCCGATCCGGTCATACACCCATGTGTCCCCCATGCCGGGGGAAAGGGTCAGGGTCAGGTCCCATCCCGGGAAAGCGCTTTCCAGCTCGGCCCGCGCCAGGGCCGAAGGGGTCAGATCCGGGTCCTGCCGGTCCGGCAGGGCAGGGAAGGAACGCAGCCAGTTTAGATGCATAGTGTATTACTTCCTTTCAATTTAGGTTTCAAACTGAGCCTGATACAGTTTGCTGTAGGCGCCGCCTTTGGCCAGCAGCTCCGCGTGGGTGCCCTGCTCCACCACCCGCCCGGCGTTCATCACCAGGATCAGGTCGGCCCCCTGAATCGTGGAGAGCCGGTGGGCCACCACAAAGCTGGTCCGCCCCTTCATCATCGCGTCGAAGGCTTTCTGGATCCGCTGCTCCGTCATGATATCGATGGAGGAGGTGGCCTCGTCCAGGATCAGCACCGGGGGCAGCGCCAGCATGACCCGGGCGATGCACAGCAGTTGCTGCTGCCCCTGGCTCAGGCTGCCCCCCGCTTCCCCGATCCTCGTATCGTATCCCTCCGGCAGGCGGCGGATAAAGGAATGGGCATGGGCCGCCCGGGCCGCGGCGACGATTTCCTCCTCCGTGGCCTCCGGCCGGGAAAAGGAGATGATCTCCCGGATCGTCCCCGCCGGCAGCCAGGTATCCTGAAGCACCATCCCGATCTGCGCCCGCAGATCCGCCCGGGTCAGCCGCCGTGTCTCCGTCCCGTCCAGGGTGATCGCCCCGGCGTCCACGTCATAAAAGCGCATCAGCAGATTGATCAGCGTGGTTTTCCCGCAGCCGGTGGGGCCCACGATGGCCACCCGCTGCCCGGGCTCCGCCCGCAGGGACAGGCGCTCGATCAGCGGCCGCCGCGGATCGTAGGAGAAGCATACGTCCTCCAGCGCGAAGGCGCCCCGCACCTCCTCCAGCTTCTCCGGCTGCTCCGGATCCGGGGTCATGGGCGGCTCGTCCATCATCTCGAAGACCCGCCCCGCGCAGGCCAGGGCGTTCTGCAGCTCCGTCAGCACGCTGGAAATCTCGTTAAAGGGCTTGGTGTACTGATTGGCGTAGCTGAGGAAGCTGGTCAGGGCCCCGACGGTCAGGCCCCCGCCCATCACCGTGAGCCCGCCGAAGAGCGCCACCGCCGCGTACACCAGGGAATTGACGAACCGGGTGACCGGGTTCACCAGCGAGGAATAGAAGGTGGCCTTCAGGGAGCAGTCCCGCAGCCGTTCATTGATCTCGTCAAACTGCGCCACGCTGGCCGCCTCGTGGGAGAAGGCCTGAATCAGCTTCAGATCCCCCGCGGCCTCGTTGATCACCGCGGTCTGTTCCCCCCGGGTCCGGGTCTGCAGGGTAAACATGTCATAGATCCGGTTCGCGATGAACCGGGCCGCGAAGAGGGAAATCGGGGTCAGCACAACCACCACCAGCGTGATCAGGGGGGAGAGCCGCAGCATGAAGATCAGCGTCCCCAGAATGGTCATCACCCCGGTGAACAGCTGGGTAAAGCCCATCAGCAGCCCGTCGGAGAAGGTGTCCACATCCGTGATCATCCGGGACAGGATATCCCCGGCGGCGTGCCCGTCCAGATATTTCAGGGGCAGCCGGTGAAGGTGCAGGAACGCGTCATGCCGCATGTTCCGGACGGTCTGGCAGGCCACCCGGTTATTCAGCATCCCCGTCAGCCACTGGCAGGCGGCGCTCAGGCCGATGCACAGGCCGATGGTCCCCAGCACCCGCCCCAGGGCCTCAAAGTCCACCTGCCCGGGCCCGGCCACGCAGTCTACCGCCCGGCCCACCAGGATGGGCAGGTACAGGCTCAGGGCCACAAAGCCCAGGCTCAGCGCCAGGCTCAGCAGGATCCATCCGCCCTGCGGGCGCAGATAGGCGACGACCCGGCGGAGGGTCTCCTTCGGGAGGGTTTTGGCCGCTTTGGCCGCTTTCTCAGCTTTTGCCGCTTTCAGTTGCCGCTTAGCCATTTCGCTCCGCCTCCTTTCCCGCCGAGGCCATGTGAATCTCCCGGTACACCGGGCAGCTCTCCAGCAGCTCCTCATGGGTCCCCTGTCCGACGCACAGCCCGTCCTCCAGCACCAGAATCCGGTCGGCGAACCGGACGGAGGAGGTCCGCTGGGATACGATGAACGTCATCGGCGGATCCGGCATCTGCCGCAGGGCCCGCCGCAGGGCCGCGTCGGTGGCGTAGTCCAGGGCGGATGCGCTGTCGTCCAGGATCAGGATCGCGGGCTTGCGCACCAGCGCCCGGGCGATGGTCAGGCGCTGCCGCTGGCCACCGGAATAGTTCCGGCCCCCCTGCTGAACGGGCGCGTCCAGCCCCTCGGGCAGCTTTTTCACGATTTCGTCGGCTTGGGCCGTGCGCAGCGCGTCCCACAGGTCCTCCTCGGTGGCCTCCGGGTTCCCCCACAGCAGATTGGACCGGATGGTTCCCGCGAAGAGGGTCGCCCGCTGGGGCACATATCCCACCCGGCGGCGGAGGGAGGCCAGCGTCAGATCCCCGATGGGGGTGTCGCCGAACAGAATCTCGCCCCGGGTATGGTCGTAGAACCGGGGAATCAGCTGCACCAGGGTGGACTTGCCCGAGCCCGTCCCCCCGATGACGCCCACCGTCTGCCCGGGGAGGGCGGTGAAGGAAATCTCCTCCAGGGCCGGGTCGCCGGAGGCGTGATACCGGATGCCCACCCCCCGGAAGGTCAGGGACCGCAGGTCCTCCGCGCTGATCTCCTTCGTCCCGTCCGTCTGGGTGGGCGTCAGGGCCAGCACGCCGGACACCCGCTTCGCGCAGGCGCCGGATTTGGTCAGCGTCACGATCAGGTTGGCCAGCTTCACCAGCTCCACCAGGATCTGGGACAGATAGTTATACAGCGCGATCACCTGCCCCTGGGTCAGGTCCCCGGCCTGCACCCGCACGCCCCCGGCGCGCAGCAGCAGGATCACCGCCAGATTCAGTGTGATCCAGGTCAGCGGGTTCAGCGCCGCCGTAAACCGGCCCACCCGCAGCTGGCTCCGGGTCAGCGCTTCGTTCAGCCGGTCAAACCGGCCGGATTCGGACCCCTCCCGGCGGAACGCCCGGATCACCCGCACCCCCGCCAGGTTTTCCCGCGTCACGGCGGTGACGGCGTCCATATCCCCGCGGACCCCGGTCTGCATGGGCATGGTGCCCAGGATCAGCCCGAACACGATGACGAACAGCGCCGCGATGACCCCCGCGAAGATCAGGGACATCCTCGCGTCGATGGTAAAGGCCATGATCATCGCGCCGAACACCACAAACGGGGACCGCAGCAGCAGCCGCAGCCCCAGGTTCACCCCCGTCTGCACCTGGTTGATATCCCCGGTCAGGCGGGTCACCAGCGTGGCGGAGCCCAGGCGGTCCAGGTCCGTCCAGGACAGTGTCTGCACATGGGCGAACACCGCGTGCCGCAGGGAGGTGGAAAACCCGATGGCCGCCCGGGCGGCGAAATACTGCGCCGTCACCGAGGCGGCCAGCCCCACCAGGGCCAGCAGCGCCAGCAGCCCCCCCGTGCGGAGGATTTGATCCTGCCGCCCGGAGGGAATGGCCGCGTCCACCAGCTGGGCGATGACCAGCGGCACCAGCAGCTCGAACAGCGCTTCCAGCAGCTTGAACAGCGGCCCCAGGACACATTCCTTCCCATAGGGCTTCAGGTATACCGCCAGTTTTTTCATCAGGCAACCGTCTCCTTCAGAAACAATACATGCATGATACCATAAACCAGGCCCGCGTGACAATGTTTGCATGGAAACAATTCTTGTGTTATAATGTCTTATAACGTAGCAATGGTATTGATATGTTATAGAACGATTCAGAACCGAGGCCACCGACGATGAAGGAAAAACTGCGGACGAACAGCGCCAGCCCCCTCTATGCCCAGCTCATGGAGCAGATCCGGGAGGATGTCCTGCGGGGGGTCTACGCTCCCGGGACCCGGATCCCCGCTGAAACGGAGCTGGAATCGCGCTATGGGGTCAGCCGAGTCACGGTTCGCCGCGCCCTGCAGGAGCTGACCGCCGGCGGCCTGCTGGAGCGGAAGCAGGGCAAGGGGACCTTCGTCGCCCTCCCCCGGGAGGATCGGAAGGAAAGGCCCCTCCGGGGCTTCCACGAAGCCTGCCGGGACTTGGGCCGGCGCCCCTCCGTCCCGCTGTGTCGGGCGCAGGAGCGGGAGGCCGCCCCGGCGGAACGGCTCCGCCTGAATCTGCCGGAGGACGCCCGCGTGCTGGAGATCAGCCGCGTTCTGTCGGCGGACGGGGAGCCGGTGGTCCTGGAGCGCCGGGTCTTTTCCATGGCCTATGCCTGGCTCGCCCAGGGGGATCTGACCTCCAGCCTCTACGATACCCTGCAGGAATACGGGGTCCGCGCGGAGAAAAGTACCTATGACCTGTCCCTGGCTCCGGCACGGGGGGAGGAAGCCCTCCAGCTGAAGGTGCCGGAGGGGTCGGTGCTCCTGCGGGCGGAGCAGACGGTGTATGACCAGCGGGGCCGCCCCCTGCATACGGGGGTCAGCCTCATCCGGGGGGACCGGTTCCCCCTGAGGATCTAGAACAGGAGAACAACATGAAGGAAGAATCTGGCAGCCTGATGCAGAAGCCTCAGAAGCTGTGGAACGAGGCCCTTCGAAAAGTCAAGGGGGAGGACACCCTCCAGCTGATGGAGCAGTTCACGGCGGAAATGACCCTGGTGGCTGAGGGCCTGTGTGAGGATCAGAATAAGCTCCGGGCGGAGGTGGCCAGCGCCGGACAGGAGGAGGACCGCCGGCTTCAGCGGCTGGACACCCGCCTGGAGGAGCTCAATACCCTGACGGAGGAAAGAGAGAGGGAAACCGACCGGCTGGTGACCGAGCTGCGCACCCGCCTGGCGGCCCTGGAAAAGCAGGCCGATCAGGCCGCCCGCGCCCGGGAAAGGGAGGCCGCCCGCCAGACCAAAAAGGAACGGAACCACATCCGGGATCTGACGGTGCTGATCCTGGTGGCCGCCGCCTGCGTCGTGGCGGTGACCCTGGTCATCAAGCTGGTTTAAATCCGCGCCGCGGGAAACCGTACCGGCGCAGGACCCTGGAAAGGACGGATCGGAATGAAATCATACGCGGAAATCGTCGCCGAATACAGAAAGCGCCAGCGGGATACGGTGGTGGATACCATCGCCGCCGGCCTGACCTATATGGATGAAATCGCCGTGGATACCGGCATGCTGGAGGAAACGGGCTTGACCGCCGGCCTGGCGGATACGCTGACGGGGGTGCTGCCCTTCGCAGTCATCACGGTGACGGAAGGGGCGAAGATCATCCTGAAGCGCAAGCCCGGCAAAACCGGCCTGAAGGACGGGGCCTGGCGCATGGCCAAAACCGGCGCCGCCATGGGCGTCGGGGCCGCGGTGGCCGGAGCCGCGGGCTTCTGGGCCGCCATCCCCGCCACCATGGGAGTCCGGGCCCTCTTCGACCGGTACCGCAGCAAGACCCTCACCGGCCATCGGGTTCAGGGCCGCATCAACCGCCTGAAAGAGCTCAACGCCTTCATCCGCGCGGAGGATGCTCCGGCATCCGCCCAACCTCAGGCGGCCGAGGAACCGCAGGGAGAATCCTTTGCCGCTGAAGGCAGTGTTTGGTGAAACATCTCAGATAGCGGAGCGTATAAACCGTACAGGTGAAAGGAAAACGACCCATGAGATTTACCAAAATGCAGGGTATCGGCAACGACTATATCTATCTGGACTGCGTGAGCTGCCCCATGCCCGCCGATCCCTCCGCCCTGGCCCTCCGCATCAGTGACCGGCATTTCGGCGTGGGCAGCGACGGGCTGGTGCTGATCTGCGGCAGCGACGCGGCCGATTTCCGTATGCGGATGTATAACGCCGACGGCAGCGAGGCCGAAATGTGCGGCAACGCCGCCCGCTGCGTGGGGAAATATGTGTATGAGCGGGGCCTGACCCGGAAAACGGAGATCTCCCTGGAAACCGGCGCCGGCGTCAAACAGCTTTCGCTGACCCTTTCCGACGGCGGGGTGGATTCCGTCACGGTGGATATGGGCACCCCGGAGCTTCGCCCCGCCCTGATCCCTGTGGATCTCCCGGAGGACGGCCCGGCGGTGGACGTTCCCGTCACCGTGGACGGCCGCACCTTCCGCGGCACCGCCGTCAGCATGGGCAACCCCCATTTCGTCATCTTCCAGCAGGAGGTGGAAACCTTCCCCCTGGAAACCTGGGGTCCCCAGATCGAATCCCACCCCCTCTTCCCCCGGAAGGTCAATACCGAGTTTGCCCGTGTGGAGGACCGTTCCCATATCCGGATGCGGGTCTGGGAGCGGGGCAGCGGCGAGACCCTGGCCTGCGGTACGGGCGCCTGCGCTACCCTGGTGGCGGCGGTGCTCAACGGCCTGACGGATCGGCAGGCTACCCTGCGCCTCCTGGGCGGGGATCTGGATATCCGCTGGGACGCGGAAACCGGTCACGTGCTGATGACCGGCCCCGCCGAATTCGTCTTCGACGGGGAGTGGAAATGCTGAAGCTGCTGGGTTCAGTCAAGCAAGCGAAGCGCTTATACGGTTACGGTTCCATCGGCCGCGGGCCGAAAAAAAGAACGGGGAGGACATTCAGTCCTCCCCGTCTTCTGTTACCAGCCAGGTATTCGGATCCTGGTATCGCTTTTCGTCCTCCGCCTGCTGCAGCCGCCGCTGGGTCTCGATATTCGCTATCGCGCTGGGCCGCAGCCCGCAGGCCGTCTGAAACGCCCGCACCGCCGCCGCGGTGGCGTTTCCGAAGTCCCCGGTGACGAACCGCTCCTCCAGATATCCCAGGTAGCTCAGCCGCTGCTGCAGCTGGCGCACCTTCTCGCCGGAATTGCCGAAGCGCATCGTGATATCCGCCATGTCGTGCACCGTGCCATAGCCCAGGATCTGGGTATTGGACAGGGGATACACCGCCCGCTCCACGCCGGAGGGGTTGTTCCCCTCGATCACGTGGATTTCTGTCTTTCCGTCCGCGCCTTTGGCGCAGTATTCCACCAGGGCCACATGGTCCGTGTCCGTCCCGGAGGTCCAGGTGAAGAACACGTAATCCCCCGGCTGGGGGATGTAATCCCCGGCCCGGATGTAGTCCCGCTTTCCCTTCAGCCACTCATATCCCCATCCGTCCACCTGGCCCTTGCGCACCACGAACCGCCCCGCCCGGATAAACCAGGCCCGGCCCGTGTTCTGCCCGGAGTACAGGGGATAGATCCGGTCCAGCAGATGGGTGCCGTGCCGCTGATCCACCTGATCCACGCACCAGCACAGGAACTCCGCGCACCACTGGCAGTAGGGATCCCCGGCCCATTCCCCGTATTTGCTGTAGCCGTGCTCCCCCTCCCGGTAGCCCACTTCCTCCCCGGCCACCTCCAGCAGCCATGTCACGTAATCCGGCACGATCTCCGTCGGCGCGATCCGCTCCTCTTCGGCCGCCCTCGCGCCTGGCGCGCAGAGGGCGAAGGCCAGCGCCAGCGCCACCCAAAAAGCCAGCCCCCGCCGGCGCGGTGGACTTTGCCGCCTCCACGGCAGCGAGTCCGCGACGCCGCTCCGGTCCAGCGCCGCCCCCAATGCCAGCGCCCGCCGGCGCGGTGGACTTTGCCGCCTCCACGGCCGCGCGCCCGCGACGCCGCTCCGGTCCAGCGCCGCCCAAACAGCCAGCCCCCGCCGGCGCGATTGGTTCTGTTCCTTCATCTGCGCCTATTCCTCCATGATCTCAATGCCCCGCGCCGACGTGCGGGTCAGATACGCCGTCGGATACCGGGTGGCCAGGGCGACGAAGGCCGCCCGGGCCCTTGCCGGCGTCCGGAAAACTCCGAACACCGCGCTGCCGCTGCCGGTCATCAGGGCCACCTCCGCCCCGGCCTCCTTCAGGCGGCCGACGCAGGCCCCAATTTCCGGCCGCATGCGGACGGACACCGGCTGCAGCACGTTGCGCAGGCTCCGCCGCAGCGCCGCCAGGTCGCCCTCCGCCAGTGCCCGGGCCGCCGCCTCCGTATCCGGGTGAAGGTCTTGCCGCATCCGCTCCGCCTGAAAGGCGGCAAAGACGTCCCGGGTGGAAAGCCCCCGGCAGGGCTGAATCACCACCAGCGGAAAGGTCCGGGCGCAGGGGAGGTCCTCCATCTGTTCGCCGATGCCCCGGGTCCGGGTCAGCCTGCCCCTCAGGCAGAAGGGCACGTCCGCCCCCAGCCGCAGGCCCAGCGCTTCCAGCTCCGCCCCGGTGAGCCCCGCGCCCCACATCCGGTTCAGCCCGAAGAGCACCGCCGCCGCGTCCGCGCTGCCGCCCCCCATGCCGGCCCCCACCGGCGTCCGCTTTTCCACATGGATGGCCACGCCTCCGGGATAGCCCGTCTCTTCCTTCAACAGCCGGGCGGCCCGCATGGCCAGGTGCCGTTCATCCGCCTTCAAAAGGGGCTTCCCCCCGGTGGTGATCCTCATCTCCTCCGCCGGGGTCAGCGTGACCTCGTCTCCCAGCTCCACCGGCTGCATCAGCATATCCATCAGGTGGTACCCGTCCTCCCGGACGCCCGTGATGTCCAGGGACCAGTTGATCTTCGCCTTCGCCAGAAGCCGCATGGCCCATCCCTCCGTTCCTTTCCTTCTATTGTAACGCAAGGGAAAGAAAAGGGCAATCCCCCTTGCAAACAGGGGCAAAAGAAGGTAAACTGAAGGGCGACGGCGCCCCCGCTCCGGGCTTTCCATTCCGGGGGCGCCCCGCGGCCGCGGGGAAACACGGCCGGCGGCTGCGCCGGCCAAGGAGGAATGAATTCATGCAGGAAAACACCGGCTTTCCGGTTCTGATTAATCTGTCCGCCCTTTCCAGCTATAACGGCGTCCCCGGGGATCCGGCCCAGCTGGTGACCACCGGGCGCCTGATCCCCGCGAAGGACGGGGCCCTGCTGACCTATCACGAGGTCCTGCAGGATGAGGCCGGCGAACCCAGCGAGGCGGAGGTGGAAATGGTCCTGCGCAAGGATCAGATTACCCTGAACCGGGTGGGGGACTTCAGCAGCACCATGCACTTTCGCAAGAATCACCGCTTCGAAACCCGGTATCGCACCCCCTACGGGGAAATGAATATGTCCCTGATGACCCGGGAGGCCCGCTGGACCCGCAAGCCTGGCGCGGGCACCGTTCATCTGCATTACGACGTCAGCATGTCGGGCGACTACGCCGCCACCAACGAAATCCATCTGGAATACTGGCGAAAGGATAATGGTTCAGCCCAACAAGCGGAGCGCTGATGGGTGAAAGCGGAGCGATTGATAACGGTTCAGTCCAGCAATCGCAGCGGCTGAATCGCTGCACGAAAGGAAGTGTAAGGTTCCATGGAACGATTTGCGGGATACGGATCATGGCTGCTCAACGACGGCTGGTCCTTCCGGAAAATGCCCCTGGGCAGCGCCATGGAGGACGCCCGGTCCCCGGAGGGCTGGCTGGCGGTTCAGCTGCCCCACGACTGGCTCATCTGGCAGGCCTCGGATCTCTACGAAAGCGCGGACGCCTGGTACCGCCGGGAGCTGACCCTGCCCCCGGACCGGGCGGAGCGGATCCTTCTGGGGTTTGACGGCGTGTATATGGATTGCGACATCCTGCTCAACGGGCGGGTGATCTGCTCCCATCCCTACGGCTATACCGCCTTCCGGGCAGATCTGACCGACGGCCTGCTCCCCGGGCGGAACGAGCTGATGGTGCACATCCGGCACCGCAGCCCCAATTCCCGCTGGTACAGCGGCAGCGGCATCTTCCGGGACGTGACCCTCAGCGGCCTCCCGGCGGATCATATGGTGCAGGACAGCCTGTATACCGCCTCCGCCCCCGCGGAAGGGGGCTGGTTCCTCCGGGCCTCGGTGGAAACCGTGGGGCAGGGGAGGGTCCGCTTCCGCCTCCTTTCCCCGGGGGGCGATCCCGTCGTCCAGGCCGAGGCTCAGGCCGCGGACGGGAAGGCGGAGGCGCGGCTCTTCATCCCCGGCGGGGAGCTCTGGAGCCCCGCCCATCCCGCGCTCTATACCCTGATCTGCGAAATGGGCCCCCATCGGGAATCCTGCCGCCTGGGCTTGCGGACCCTGCGCTTCGATCCCGACGCCGGCTTCTTCCTCAACGGGGAACACACGAAGCTCCGGGGCGTATGCAATCATCATGACCTGGGCGCCCTGGGGGCGGCCTTTCATCCGGCGGCCGCCCGGCGCCAGCTCCGGATCATGCAGGAGATGGGGGTCAACGCCCTGCGCACCTCCCACAATCCCCCCGCCCGGGCCCTGCTGGACCTGTGCGACGAAATGGGCATCCTGGTGGCGGACGAAATCTTCGATATGTGGGAGCGGCCCAAGACCGAATTTGACTACGCCCGCTTCTTTCCCGCCCACGAGGCGGAGGATGTGGCCGCCTGGATCCGGCGGGACCGGAACCACCCCTGCGTCGTCCTTTGGTCCATCGGCAACGAGATCTACGATATGTTCGCCGACGAGCGGGGCACGGAAGTCACCCGCATCCTGACGGACCAGGTCCGCGCCCATGATCCCGAGGGCCACGCCGCCGTGACCTTCGGCAGCAACTATATGCCCTGGGAGGGCGCCCAGCGCTGCGCCGAAGTGGTGAAGATCCCCGGCTATAACTATGCCGAAAAGCTGTACGCCGCCCATCACGCGGCCCATCCGGACTGGGTGATCTACGGGTCGGAAACCGCCTCCGTGCTCTCCAGCCGGAATATCTATCATTTCCCTCTGAGCCAGACCATCCTCTCCGACGCGGATCTGCAGTGCTCCTCCCTGGGGAACAGCGTCACCAGCTGGGGCGCGGGGGATCTGGCGAAGATGATCGTGGACGATCTGAATACCCCCTATTCCATGGGGCAGTTTATCTGGAGCGGCTTTGACTATATTGGGGAACCCACCCCCTATCATACCCGCTCCTGCTATTTCGGCCAGGTGGATACCGCGGGCTTCCCCAAGGACGCGTACTATCTGTTCCAAAGCCTCTGGACGGACGCGCCCATGATTCATATCGGCGTGTACTGGGACTGGAACCCCGGTCAGCCCGTCGATATCCGGGTCCTGTCCAACTGCCCCCGGGCGGAGCTGTTCCTCAACGGCCGCAGCCTGGGCGTCCGGATCCTGGATCGCAGGGATCCCGCCCGCTGCTATGCCCTCTGGCAGGCCCCGTATGAGCCGGGCGTCCTGCGGGCGGTGGGCATGGACGCGGAGGGGAACATCCTCTGCGAGGCGGAACGCCGCAGCTTCGGGGATACGGCGGCCCTGGGCCTGACGCCAGAAAAAGAAACCCTGGCCGCCGACGGCCGGGATATGACCTTCGTGACCCTGCAGGCCCTGGACCGGGACGGCAATCCCGTGGAAAACGCCCGGGACCGGGTGGAGGTGGAGGTCTCCGGCGGCGCCGTGCTCCTGGGCCTGGACAACGGGGATCCCGCGGACACGGATGAATACAAGGGCACCTCCCGCCGCCTCTTCGGCGGAAAGCTCCTCCTCATGGTGGGCAGCGCCGGCGTCCCGGAGCCCGGGATCGTTTCCGTCCGCACCTCCGCGGGCGTGCGCGCCGAGCTGCGGCTGGAAACCGCGGCCCCGTCGGGCCCCGTCGAGCCCTTCCTGCTCCAGCCCGTCCCCGTTTCCGCCACCCGGGAGGAGATCCCCGTCCGCAAGGTGGAAATCATTCCCCTGGGGGCCTGCGACCTGAATCCGGACCGGCCGGAGGCCCTGTTCGCCTACCGGGTCCTGCCGGAAAATGCCACTCCCTTCTCCCTTTCCTGGCAGGTGACCACCGCCACCGGCATCCCCACCCCCTGCGCCGAGGTGCGCGCCGAGGGGGATCGGATCCGCGTCATCGCCCGGGGGGACGGAACCTTCTGGCTCCGGGCCCTCTTCGGCAACGCCCCGGATCATCCCGAGCGGATCAGCCAGCTGCCCCTCACCGTCTCCGGCATGGGGCGTCCCGGCCTGGATCCCTATGCCTTCGTCACTGCCGGCCTCTACGATCTGTCCCAGGGGGACATCGGCCCGGGCAACGACCGGGGCATCGCCTTTGCCCGGGACAGCGGAAAGAGCCTGGTGGGCTTCTCCGGCGTGGATTTCGGGGAGGAGGGCAGCGACCGGTTGACGCTGAGCATCTTTACCCTCGACGATCACCGGTACGATCTGCGCGTCTATGACGGGGAGCCCGGGAAGGGCGGCCGCCTGATCACCGTCCTCGCCTATCAGAAAAAGAGCATCTGGAACGTGTATCAGGATGAAACCTACACTCTGCCGGAGCGGCTCCGTGGCGTGCATACCCTCTGCTTCGAGGCGGAGGCCAAGTTCCACTTCCGGGGCTTCCGGTTCGATCGGCAGACCCGGGCCTATGCTTGGCAGCGGGCTTCGGACGCGGACATCGTCTACGGCGACAGCTTTACCCGGGACGGTTCCGCCGTCCGGGAAATCGGCAATAATGTGACCCTGGCCTGGGAAGGCATGGATTTCGGGGCCGGCGGGCCCGTGCGGCTTACCGTGGAGGGGGCCACCCCCCTGGATACCAATGCCATTACCCTCCGTCTGGCCAATGCGGCCGGGGATACCGCCACAGAGGCCCTGCGCTTCCGGGGGCCGGGAAAGGGCCGCCAGACCTTTGACCTGACCGCCCTTCCGGGGAAAAACACCGTCAGCTTCGTGTTCCTGCCCGGCAGCCGCTTTGATCTGGAAGGATTCCGCTTTGAGAAAAAGGAGTGAGCAGCATGAGTGAGGTCATGATCATCGGCATTGCCGGGGGAACCGGCAGCGGCAAAACCACCATCACCGACACCCTGGTGGAGCGCTTCGGCGGCCATGTGTCCGTCCTGCATCACGATAACTATTACAAAGCCCATCACGATATGACCTTTGAGGAGCGCTGCCTCCTGAACTACGATCACCCGGACGCCTTCGATACCGACCGGATGGTGGAGGACCTGCGCCGCCTGAAGGCCGGGGAGCGGGTGGCCTGCCCGGTCTATGACTATACGGTTCATGACCGCAGCGACGAAATGATCCTCGTGGAGCCCACCCCGGTGATCATCGTGGAGGGCATCCTCATCTACGCGGATCCCCGCCTCTGCAACCAGATGGACGTCAAGATCTTCGTGGATACCGACGCGGACGTCCGGATCCTCCGGCGCATCCGGCGGGATGTGCAGGATCGGGGCCGCAGCCTGGACAGCATCATCAACCAGTATCTTTCCACCGTCAAGCCCATGCATGAGCAGTTCGTGGAGCCCAGCAAGCGCCAGGCGGATGTGATCATCCCCGAGGGGGGCCAGAACCTGGTGGCCCTGGAGATGGTGGTGCAGCGGGTGAAGGCGCATTTGGAGTCTGTAACGTAAGGAGTGCAACATGGCGAAGCTCTATTTTAAATACGGGGTCATGGGTTCATCCAAATCCGCCCAGGCCCTGATTACCAAATTCAATTATGAGGAGAGGGGCATGTCGGTCTGGCTGATCAAGCCCGGCATCGACACCCGGGACGGGGCGGACATCATCCGCAGCCGCATCGGCCTGGAAAACCGCGCGGACGTGATCAACCCCCGGGACAGCATCCGGGAAGCCTACGCCCGGGCCGGAAAGCGGGACGTGATCATCGCCGACGAATCCCAGTTCTTTACCCCGGCCCAGGTGGACGAGCTTCGGGCCCTGGTGGATGAGGAGAATCTGCCGGTGCTCTGCTTCGGCCTGCGGACGGATTTCCTGACCCATTTCTTCCCCGGCTCCGCCCGCCTGATGGAGCTGGCGGATTCCATCACGGAAATCAAAACCATCTGCTCCTGCGGCAGCAAGGCCACCGTCAACGCCCGCCTGGACGGAGAGGGACACATCGTCACCTCCGGCGGCCAGGTGCTCCTGGGCGGGAATGATACCTATGTGGGCCTGTGCCATAAATGCTGGAAGCAGCGCATCCGGGAACAGGAAGGCCTATCCCTTCAGGGCTGACGCATCCGGGAACAGGAACGCTTATCCCTTCAGGGCTGACGCGCCCAGGGCGCTCCGCGCCGCGGCGATGCCGTCCAGCGCGGCGGAGACGATCCCGCCGGCATAGCCGGCCCCTTCGCCCACCGGATACAGCCCCGCCAGCCCCTCGGCCCGGCCGTCCGCCTCCCGGGGCAGGCGCACCGGGGAGGAGGACCGGGTTTCGGGCCCGGTCAGCACCGCGTCCGGCATGGCAAAGCCCCGCAGCTGCCGATCCAGCGCCGGCAGCGCCATCTTCAGGTTCCGGATGATGAAGTCCGGCAGCACTGCCCGCAGATCCGCCGGAACCACCCCCGGCCGGTACGAGGGGCGCACGTCCCCGAACCGCGCCGTGGCCCGGTCGGCCAGAAAATCCTCCACCCGCTGGGCGGGGGCCAGAAAGCCGGGCACTCCCGTGGCCTTTCCATTCGCCGCCTGCCAGGCGGCTTTTTCAATGCGCCTTTGCATCCGGATGCCGGCCAGCGGATCCTCCGGATCGCCGAAATCCTCCGGCCGCACGCCCACCAGCAGGGCGGAGTTGCTGTTTTCCCCGTCCCTGGCGTGGAAGCTCATCCCGTTCACCGCCACGCCCTCCGGCTCGGAGGCGGCGGCGATCACATGCCCTCCCGGGCACATGCAGAATGTGTAGACCCCCCGGCCGTCCGGCGTGTGCCAGGTCAGCTTGTAGGTCGCCGGCCCCAGGCGGGGATGCCCGGCGAACCGGCCATACTGGCTCCGGTCGATCAGGCTCCGGGGATGCTCGATGCGCACCCCCATGGCGAAGGGCTTCTGCTCCATGCGCACCCCCGAGCGGTGCAGCCGCTCCAGCGTATCCCGGGCGGAATGTCCTACGCACAGGAACACCGCGTCCGTTCGGATCTCCCGGATTTGCCCCTCCCGCAGGATCCGGGCCCCCACGACCCGTCCGTCCTCGGTGATCAGATCCTCCATCCGGGTTTCAAACCACACCGTTCCCCCCAGCGAGAGGATCTCCTCCCGGATCCCGGCCACCACCGGCCGCAGGCGGTCCGTGCCGATATGCGGCTTGGGATCGATCAGAATCTGCTCCGGCGCCCCGTGGGCCACAAAGGTGTCCAGCACGGTGCGGGTATAGGGGCTTTTGACCCCGCAGGTCAGCTTTCCGTCGGAAAACGCGCCGGCCCCGCCCTCGCCGAACTGGACGTTGGATTCCGGGTCCAGGATTCCCTCCGCGGCCATCCGCTCCACGTCCTGCCGCCGCTCCTCCACTCGCTTTCCCCGCTCGATCAGGATCGGGTTGGCCCCGGCCCGGGCCAGCGTCAGGGCGCAGAAAAGCCCCGCCGGACCGGCCCCCACTACCAGCGGCCGGTGGACGAAGCGGGGGGAGGGCAGGGGAGGCAGCGGTTTTTCCTCCACCCGGGTCAGCGCTTTGTTCCGCTTCAGGGCCGCCGCCTCGTCGGCTACGGCCAGGTCCAGGCTCAGCACGAAGCGGATGTCCCCCTTGTCCCGGGCGTCCACGCTGCGCTTCACCAGCGTCCAGGAAAGCAGCTGATTCGAAGAAAGCCCCAGCTTTTTCAGCAGCAGGGCTTTCAGGCTTTCGTCGGTATAATCCAGGGGAACGGGGAAATTATTCAGTCTGAGCATATATTCCTCCAGAACGGTTATGATTCGCTGTGCCATCTCAGGGAAGCAGGATCAGTGAAGGCTTCCGGCGGATACCGTACCTCCGTCAGCTCCAGCCCCTGGGGCGGCGCGGTCATCCCCAGCGACAGCCGGTTCCCGCTCTCCAGGGCCTCCGCGAAGGCCTCCGGTCTCAGGCGCCCCAGGCCGATTTCGGCCAGGGTGCCGGCGATGATCCGGACCATGTTGTACAGGAATGCGTTTCCCGCGATCACCAGGGTGATCCGGTCCCCCTCCTTTTGGAGCTCCGCCCGTTCCAGCGTCCGGACCGTGGTCTTCGCCGTTCCTCCCGCCGCCTGAAAGGCGGCAAAATCGTGGGTGCCCAGCAGGGCCGGCAGGGAAGCCTTCATGGCGTCGGTGTCCAGGGGCACCGGGATATGCCAGCTCATGTTCCGCCACAGCGCGCTGCCGTGACGTCGGTTCAGGATCCGGTAGGTGTAGGTCTTTCCGCAGGCCAGGAACCGGGCGTGAAACGCCATCGGCACCTCCCGCCCCGCTTGCGCCCGGATGTCCGGAGGCAGCATGGTGTTCAGCACAAAGGGGAATTTTTCCGCGGGGATGGAGCACCGGGTGTCGAAATGGACCTGCTGGGCCAGCGCGTGAACCCCCGCGTCGGTGCGGGAGGATCCGGTGACAGTGATGGCTTCCCCGCAGGCCCGGGACAGCGTTTCCTCCAGCACCTGCTGAACCGCCAGCCCGTTTTCCTGCCGCTGCCATCCGGCGTAGCCCGTCCCGTCGTATTCCACGCTGAGCAGAATCCGCTTCGGCTCCTTCATTGTCTTTCTTCACTCCTCAGGGAATCAGCACAATCACAGCCAGAAACACCACCATGATGCCAGCGGCCAGCGCGTCATGCTTCCCGAATTTCAGGACGCGGAACCTCGTCCGCCCCTCGCCCCCGTGATAACACCGGCTCTCCATGGCCATGGCCAGGTCCCCGGCCCGCCGGAAGGCGGACACAAACAGCGGCACCAGCAGCGGCACCATGGCCTTGGCCCGGCTCAGCAGGTTTCCGCTCTCGAAATCCGCGCCCCGGGCCATCTGGGCCTTCATGATCTTGTCCGTCTCGTCCAGCAGCGTCGGGATGAACCGCAGCGCGATGGTCATCATCATGGCCAGCTCATGGGCGGGGAAATGAATTTTCTTCAGCGGGCCCATCAGAATCTCCAGCGCGTCGCTCAGCGCGACGGGGGAGGTGGTCAGGGTCAGGACCGACGTCCCGATCACCAGAAACAGCAGCCGCAGCGAGTAAAACACCGCCTGCCGCAGGGCCTCCCGGGTGATGCGGATGATCCAGAACGAAACCAGCACATCGTCCCCCGCGGTAAAGAACAGGTTCAGCAGAAAGGTCATGACCAGGATGATCCGCAGGGGCTTGAGCCCCTTCAGCAGCATCCGGAAGGGAAGGCGCGCCACCCTCGCCGTCATGTATACGAATCCGAAAACCAGCGCGTATCCCCACAGGGAGTGGACCAGAAACACCCCCACGATGAACGCGATCGTCAGGATCAGCTTTGTCCGCGGGTCCAGACGGTGCACCGGGCTGTCCACCGGGTAATACTGGCCCATGGTGATATTGCCTAGCACGCCGCCCCCTCCTTCCATATCGCCAGAATCCGCTCCCGCAGTTCCTCGGGCTTATACAGGTCCTCCGGCAGGTCGTATCCCGCCGCCCGCAGGGCCATGCACAGCTTCGCCGCCTCCGGCACGTCCAGCCCGACGGAGGTCATAAGCGCCGGATCCGAAAAGATCTCCCGGGGGCTGCCGTCCGCGGCCAGCTTCCCGCCGGAGATCACCAGCAGCCGGTCGGCCAGCCGCGCCATGTCCTCCATGGAGTGGCTGACCATCAGGATGGTCTTGTGCTCCTTCTCCCGCAGGTCCTCCAGCATGCTCAGAATCCGGTCCTGCCCCCGGGGATCCAGCCCCGCGGTGGGCTCGTCCAGAATCAGCACCTCCGGCTCCATGGCCAGCACGCCCGCGATGGCAGCCCGGCGCATCTGGCCCCCGCTGAGCTCGAAGGGGCTCTTCTCCGCGTAGGTATCGTAATCCAGCCGCACGCTTTCCATCGCCTTGCGCACCCGCCGGTCGATCTCCGCCGCCTCCAGCTTCTGGTTCTTCGGGCCGAAGGCGATATCCTTCGCCACCGTTTCCTCGAACAGCTGATACTCCGGATACTGGAACACCAGCCCGATCCGCTGCCGCAGGGCCCGGCGGTTGACCTTTTCCCCGTTCAGATCCTCCCCGTCCACCAGGACCTGGCCGGAGGTGGGCTTCAGCAGCCCGTTCAGATGCTGCACCAGCGTGGATTTGCCGCTGCCCGTGTGGCCCACGATGCCGACAAATTCCCCCTCCCGCACGGTGAAGGAGATGTCCTCCAGGGCGACGGTGCGAATCGCGCTGCCCTCCCCGTACACATGGCTCAGGTGCCGGACTTCAATGGACATACGCGCTTCACCTCCTCCACCATCTCTTCCACCGTCAGCACGTCCGCGCGGATCGGCATCCCGGCCGCCCGCAGCTCCGCGGCCAGCCCGGTCATCCGGGGCACGTCCAGGTGCATCTCCCGCATTTTGTCCGCCTCCGGGAAAACCTCCCGGGGCGTCCCCTCCAGCACGGCCTCCCCGCCGTTGATCACGATGATCCGGTCCGCCTGGGCGGCCTCCTCCATGAAGTGGGTGATCCATACCACCGTGATGCCCTTGGTCCGGTTCAGGGCCTTCACGGTCTCCAGAACCTCCTTCCGCCCGGAGGGGTCCAGCATGGCGGTGGCCTCGTCGGCGATCAGGACCGAGGGCTCCATGGCCAGGATCCCCGCCACGGCCACCCGCTGCTTCTGTCCGCCGGAGAGCATATGCGGCGCGGAATCGGCGTATTTGCTCATGCGCACCGCCGCCAGCGCGCTTTCCACCCGGGGGATCATCTCATCCGTGGGCACGCCCAGGTTCTCCAGCCCGAAGGCCACGTCTTCCTTCACCACCGTGGCGACGATCTGGTTGTCCGGGTTCTGGAAGATCATCCCCGCCCGTCGGCGGACCTCCCATACGTTGGCTTCGTCCGCCGTGTCAAACCCGCAAACCAGCATCCGCCCCTCCGTGGGGATATACAGGGCGTTCATCAGCTTGGCCAGGGTGGATTTCCCGGATCCGTTATGCCCCAGCACGGCCACGAATTCCCCTTCCCGGATCTCCGCCCGCACGTGTGACAGGGCAGGGGAGGGCGCCTCCTCGTAGGTATAGGAAATGTCCTCTGCCGATATGCGAAGCTGTGCCTCCATGCTCCGTCCTCCTTGTTTTCCTGTCTGTTTCCGCCCCGCCCGCTCCGGGTCAGGGCCGGGAAACATCAATGCAGTGAATCTGCGCCGGGCGCAGCAGCCTGGCCGGGATCGTCTCCGTCCCCACGCCGTTGGATATCAGCAGGTTGCTGCGGTTTTCCGTCAGCCATCCGCCCCGGTACCGGTCCTCCACGTCCTCCCCGATGCCCATCAGGGGCCCCAGGTTCAGAATCTGCCCCCCGTGGGTGTGCCCGAACAGCGCCAGGTCAAACCAGCCCAGCCGCCCGGCCCGGTCCGTCGCCCGTTGGGCGTCGGGGATCACCGATGGGTTATGGCTCAAAAAGATCACATAGTCCGACGCGCCTGCGGCGGCGGAAAGCGCCTCCAGGTTTGGCGCCCCGGCCTGCGTGTCGTCCAGCCCGGCCACGTAGATGACGCTGGTCCCCACCCGCACGGGGCTCAGGGCGTTCACCAGCGGGATCACCCCCGCGCTGCGCATGGCCTCGGTCACCTTGTCCCGCTGCAGGTTGTCCCCGCCGTGGTCCCGGTCCCCCAACACGCCCAGCATCGCGTACCGGGCGTGAACCGAGGGCAGCTTCGAATAAAAGGAGATCGCCGCCTCGGGGCTGTCCCCCATATCGCCGCCGAAGAGCACCAGGTCCGGCCGCAGGCCGTTGATCGTGTTCACCAGGGACGCCATCTGCCCGTCCGTATAGAAAAATCCGTAATGCACATCCGACACGTAAACGATCCGCAGGTGCCCGATGTCCGCCGGCAGGTCCTCGCTCTGAATCCGCGCCCGGTCGACCGACAGCATCCGGGCGGATGCGAAGGGCCAGATCAGCATCGCCAGCACCGCCGCCAGGATCAGAAACCGCCAGATCCGGCGCCGCCGGTTCCGCGCCCCGTGCCGAGACCGGTAATGGGAATGGGCGGTGGCAGCCACCGCCCAGGGGAGTTCGGAGGAACTGTGCTTCCCCCGGTATTCATTCATGCCGCTCCGCCTCCCGTAAAAAACAACATTAAACAGGCCCGCTCTCATTGATCGCGAGCGGGCCTATTTTACAATAAATTCATCCATACTTCAAGTCATCCGCAACGATTGCGTACAGCCCTCCGCAAGAGGAGACAGGGGACGGTTCTCTGTCTCCTTTTTCAGTCTAAGGGAGACAGGGGACGGTTCTCTGTCTCCTTTTTCATGACGGAACCTTTATCCTTAAGTATGGGTTTTGGACGGCTTAGGGATATGGGTCTATTTCTATTTTCTTTGAAGTCAGGAGTTTTTTATTGAAATTAAAGCAACGGAAGCGAATCCGTGTATTAATATCGACTTTTATCCTTAAGCTATGTTTTTTTGGTACTTAAGGATGAGGGTCCTTGACGGGGAGTTCAGAAAACACTATAATCCTACAGGATGGTAAATGGATGGAATGATTCTGATCCAAGGAGGAAACCATGAGTAAGCTGGTCGGGAGAGAAAAAGAGATCAAACTGCTGAAGCGATACTATCAGTCAGAAAAATCAGAATTGGTTGCTGTATACGGAAGACGAAGGGTCGGTAAAACGTACCTGATCAGAGAAACGCTGGGTGATGAAATCGATTTTGAGTTCACAGGACTCTATAGGGAACCAGGGCACGTGCAACGTGATCAGTTTCAGAAAGAATTGAACGCATACACATCCTGCGATGCGGGTATACCCTCTGATTGGTTTGAGGCCTTTGACCGTCTTCGCATTTATCTCCTGTCTTTGCATAAAGAATGTGTCACTGTCTTCCTGGATGAGCTTCCCTGGATGGATACGGTAAACAGCGGCTTCCTTTCCGCTTTTTCGAGGTTCTGGAACGCATGGGGAAAAGAGAAAGTCAGGCTGAAGCTGTTTGTCTGCGGTTCTGCTACAACCTGGATGCTTGACAGGCTGATTGGCGATAAAGGCGGCCTGTATGGGCGTTTAAGCAGGTCTATTTACCTGGCTCCTTTCACGCTGCATGAGGTAGAGGTATTTTTGAATGGCGTCAAGCAGATGAATTACGAAAGGCATCAGCTTCTGCAGGCTTATATGATCTTCGGTGGAATTCCCTACTATCTTGAGATGCTGGACCCGGAGCTGGCTTTGTCCGTCAATGTGGACACGCTGTTTTTTGCAGAAAACGCTCCCTTAAGAACAGAATATGATTTCCTGTTTCGTTCGCTCTTCAGTGACAGTTTGAATTATCATAAGGTCATTGAAGCGCTTTCAGTCAGACTCAAAGGACTTACCAGAGAAGAGATATCGTCGCATACCGGACTGAGTGGTGGTCCTCTCAGTAAAACGCTGGAGAACCTGAATAAATGTGATTTTCTCAGAGTATATGCTGATCCCGTCAAAAAGGAAAGAGGAAAAGTCTATCAGCTTACGGATATGTTTACGCTGTTTCATCTCAGGTTTGTCGAGCATCACGACGGGCAGGATCCGTCCTTTTGGACACATCTGGGCCAAAGCGGTGTTATAAACGCCTGGCAGGGCTATGCTTTTGAGCAGGTATGCCTGCATCATATTGCCCAGATGAAGCACGCGCTTGGTATTTCCGGGATCTTGTCCAACGCCTATGCCTGGAATTGTAAATCCCATGTTGATCGGGATGGTGTGCAGTGGAAAGGTGGACAAATCGATTTGATTCTTGACCGGAGCGATCAGGTCATGAACCTGTGCGAAATGAAGTACTCACAATCTGAATATATCATAAGCAAAGCGCTGATGGAGTCTATACGGGAACGGACCGAACTGTTTCGCAGAGAGCAGAAAACAAAAAAGAATCTGCGATGCACATTCGTCACCCTCTACGGGATCAAACCAGGAAAATACAGCGCATTGGTCGATTCTCAGATTACAATGAACGACCTGTTTCACGAATAACGAATCAAATGAGGAGGGAAAAATCTGATGAAAGGAATGTTCGTGGCAGTGATTCACCCACGGGCAAATGGAAATGGCTATGAATGCCGAGTCCCGGATATGCCGGGGTGCATCACAAGCGGAAAAACGTTCCTGCCGGCCTGGATGGTCACCCAGGCGGAGGTGTATGATAACAGATGGAAGGACGGGGTTGCGATCTTGTGCAAGGTACTTGAAGATATGCGAAATGAAGCAGCAGAACGTGAAAGAAAAGAAATTGCTATAAGACTGATTGCCCGGAGCCAATTGTCTTTTAAAGAGATTGCCAGTATATGTGATCTCTCGGAAGAAAAAGTCAGGGAATTGGCTCAGCAGAGGACTACCTGAAAGAAAAGCGGAGACAGGGTTACTTCCTGAGGAGACAGAGAACCGTCCCCTGTCTCCCCAGGACCCTCATCCTTAAGTACCAAAAAAACATAGCTTAAGGATAAAAGTCGATATTAATACACGGATTCGCTTCCGTTGCTTTAATTTCAATAAAAAACTCCTGACTTCAGAAAAATGAAATAGACCCATATCCCTAAGCCGCCCTAAAACCATACTTAAGGATAAAGGTTGCAGACTGAAAAAGGAGACAGAGAACCGTCCCCTGTCTCCTTCTCGGCTGACTTGAAGAATGGATGAATGTATTGTAAAATAGTTCTGCCGTTAGACGACGATATTCTACGATTGATTGATCAAGGCGCATGAGACCATAGAGTGAGGCATAGATCATGGCAAACGAACGATTTTCCGCCGTGGGTATCAATATACAGGAAAAGGCAACAATGATCTGGAACGAAGCGGATCTGCTGCTCTCCGGAGCGGATATCGCTGCCAAGCTGCAGCTTCTCACCCAGCTGGATGCCTACAAGAAATCCGTGATCTATGAGTACGTGACCGGGAAGCGGGAGGTGTCTGCATGAGCGATTACGTACCACCGTTCCATCTTACGGAGGAAATCGCGGAGCTGGGCATCGAGATTGGCGAGCTGCTGGGGACGCTCTCTGTCAGCGCTGACCTGTCCGCAGATCCGCGGCTCCGGCGGGAGACTCGAATCCGCAGCATCTATTCCTCTCTGGCGATCGAGCAGAACACCCTCTCCCTGGATCAGGTAACGGACGTCATCAACGGCAGGCCGGTGCTGGGGCCCCCGAAGGATATCCGGGAGGTTCAGAACGCCTATGAAGTATACGAGCGGATGGCATCCTTCGATCCCTGCTCGATGGAGGATCTGCTGATCGCGCATCGCCTGATGATGACTGATCTAGTGCGGGAGGCCGGTTGCTTTCGCAGCGGAGATGTGGGCGTCTTCAGCGGCGGACGGCTGATCCACGCGGGCACCCCCGCGGCCTATGTTCCGGAAGTGATGGGCCAGCTGTTTGAATGGCTGCGCACCACCACGCTGCACCCGCTGATCAAATCCAGCATCTTCCATTGTGAGTTCGAGTTCATTCATCCTTTCGCTGATGGCAATGGTCGCACAGGCCGCTTCTGGCAAACGCTGATCCTGCAGAAGTGGAAGCCCGTCTTCGCCTGGATCCCGGTGGAAAGCATCATTCACGAGCGACAGGGGGAATATTATCAGGCGCTGAACGCCGCCAGCAGCAAGGGTGAATGCACCGGCTTCGTAGCCTTCATGCTGACCGCGATTCGTGACACCATGAAGCGCATCATCACCGCGCAGCAGGCGCATGTCGGAGAAGATGTCGGCGATCATGTCGGAGAAAATGTCGGAGAAATGTCGGTGATCGCCATCCTGAAGAGAATGCCGAAAGCCTCCGCAAATACAATCGCGGAGATGACACATCTATCCTCCAGGCAGATCGAACGTATTCTGGCCAGGCTGAAACAGGAGGGGCGGATCGCCCGCCATGGCTCTGCGAGAAACGGATACTGGGAAGTCATTGACACAAAGTGAGGAGAACATGGCTGCCTCATCCGATCCGCAGATCTTTGCCGAAAGCATCTTTCCCCAGGCTTTCAGCGAAGCGGCCCAAAGCAGCTACATGGAATCCCAGGAAACCTACAGCTCCCTGTTCGAGGATCAGAGCAAGTATAACGCGATTATGCGTACCCTGGCTGACATACTGTACAGAGAGATGAGAAAACCGGGAGAACGCCGGGACGAAAGGAATCATCATGAAGAAGCTCAGAATCACCTTTAACGCTCCCCTGGTGCTGTGGTTCTCGTTGGCCTGCGCGGCCGTGACGCTGCTCGGCACGCTGACCGGCGAGTCCAGCACGGCGCTGCTTTTCTCCACCTACAGGGCTTCCCTGACGGATCCGCTGACGTATGTGCGCCTGTTCACCCACGTGCTGGGGCACAGCGGCCTGACCCATTTGGTGGGCAACATGGCCTATATTCTCCTCCTCGGGCCGGCACTGGAGGAAAAATACGGATGGAAGAATCTGCTGGTGGTGATCCTGACCACGGCGCTGATCACCGGCATTGTTCATAATTTGCTCTTCCCTCGCACGATCCTGCTGGGAGCCAGCGGCGTGTCCTTCGCCCTGATCCTGCTCACCTCCTTCACGGAGTTCCGGGAAGGGGAGCTCCCTCTGACGGTGATTCTCGTCGCGGTGATCTACCTTGGCCAGCAGGTCTGGGACGGGATCACGGTGAGAGACAATGTTTCGAATCTCTCCCATGTCATAGGCGGCCTGGTCGGCGCCGGCGCGGGGTATATGCTGAACAGAAAAACGGGATACAGGAAGTAAGGAGACAGAGAACCGTCCCCTGTCTCCTCGTCCCCTGTCTCCTTACGTACGGTCCTCCGCAAGGATTGCGTACAGAACCACATCCACGTATTCGCCCTTGTTCAGGATCCGGCCCCGGAGGACGCCCTCCTTCCGCATCCCGCATTTCTCCATCACCCGGCCGCTGGCCGGGTTCCGCACGTCGTGCTGCGCCTCAATCCGGTGAAAGCCCGCGTCCTCCATCAGCGATCGGATCATCCGTTCCGCCGCTTCCGTGGCATATCCGAGGCCCCATCGGTCCCGCGCCAGGGAGTATCCGATCTCGCAGCTGCCGTTCTCCGGGCTCCAGCTGACGACCCCCATGGTGCCGATCACCCGGTTCGCCGCCTTCTCCACCACGGCCCAGGATCCGGGCAGGCTCCGCCGGTACAGCCCCCGCATGTAGGCGATATACTCCCTGGTCTCCCGGATGGAGCGGTGCGCGTCCCACAGCACGTATCTGGCCACCTCCGGGTCCCGGGACCAGTCGTAGATCTGGGCCGCGTCCCCCCATCGCAGGGGGCGCAGCCGCAGCCGCTCCGTCTCCATCTCCGGCGGGTGCCGGAAATACCGCCTGGCCCGGATGTCCTGCCGCCATCCGGGAAATTGAGGCTTCTCCATCTTCCACTCTCCTTGCCGTCGGTTCAAAAAGGGTCACTGTTCAGTCTATCAAGCGAAGCGCTGAGGTGTTTCCTTCCGGGGGCGTTCGCCGTAGGCGAAAGGAAGGTGAGCGCCTCAACCGAAACAAGCGCACCCGCTGCCCCAAAGCGGCTGTGCGCCGATTGAGGTTGCAGAGGCGACAGTCAGAGAGCTGAGCGACTTAACAACTACCCCAAAAGTAAATTATTCCACATTCCGGACGCCAAATCCTGCCGCCTCGGGATCCCGCCTTCGCTGTCCGGCAGACATGCGTAAAGCCGTGAAAAAAGAATGAAGAATATTTGACAAAACGATGAACAATAGGTACAATATCTTGCGTGTATCGGTTTTATACGCTTGAAGGAGGGATTCAGAGATGAGATCATTCGTAAGACGGATTCTGTCCGGGCTTTTGGCATGCCTGCTGGCGCTGGCCGCGGGCTTTTTGCCGCTGCCTGCCCGGGCGGAGCTGGCCGGACCTTCAGCTTCAGATATGGGGATCCAGGTGATCCTTCAGTGGACGGACCCGGAGGGCAATCCCGTTCCCGTTTACGCCACGCCCGTGTTCGAGGTGCCCAATACCTATTGGGCCCTGGTGCCGGCGGAACAGATCGGCAGCCTGACGATGCTGCTGGAATGCCCCACCCATGCCTTCACCTTCTTCCCGGAAAGCGGGACGCCCCTGGCGGTCATGGACGCGGGCATGGACCTGAACGGCCCCTCCATCCCGATCATGGCCGTGGAAGCGCTTCCGGAAGGAGATCTGACGGTCAATTTCCTCCTCTATGTGTCCACCATGACGCCCTATCCGCTGATCATGACCCCCGAACCCGTGACGGAAGTGCCGGTCACGGAGGAGCCGATCACCCCGGAACCCATTACGGAGGTTCCGATTACGGAAGAGCCGATCACGCCGGAACCCATCACCGAGGTTCCGATCACGGAAGAGCCGATTACCCCGGAACCCATTACGGAAGTACCGATTACGGAAGTACCGATCACGCCGGAACCCATCACCGAGGTTCCGATTACGGAAGAGCCGATTACCCCGGAACCCATTACGGAAGTGCCGATTACGGAAGTACCGATCACCCCGGAACCCATTACGGAAGTGCCGGTCACCGAAGTACCGATCACGCCTGAACCCATCACCGAGGTTCCGATTACGGAAGTACCGATCACCCCGGAACCCATTACGGAGGTTCCGATCACGGAAGAACCCATCACCCCTGAACCCATCACGGAAGCCCCCGAAATGCCGCCGGCCGAAACTCCGGTGATCACGGTGGCCCCCCTGCCGGAGGACGCGGTGATCTTCCAGCCGGAACCCGTTGCGGAGCCCCTGCCGGAGGATCCGGCGGCCGCGGCCCTGGCTGAAGAGCTGAACGCCCAGCCGGAAGCCCCCGCCGAGGAACAGCCGGCGGAACCCGCCGAAGTCCCGCCCACCGCGGAACCCGCCCCGGAACCGGTGGAAACCCCCATCCCCCTGGGCGAGATGATCAACCGCTACGGCGTCATCAACAGCAAGCAGGTGGCCATCCGCTCGGAAATGAGCACCGGCAAGAAGGACAAAACCGTCCTGACCCGGGCCAGCAAGGGCACCTATCTGTATGCGCTGCAATCCCGCGTCAACGATAACGGGGAAGTCTGGACCGCCGTGATGTACGACGGGCAGATCGCCTATGTGAAGAGCGAATTCCTGGATATCCTTTCCCAGCTGGAAAGCGATACCTATATGTTTGAGAAAGGGGACTATATCCATCCCCTGACGGTGGAGGAACTGGCGGCTCTGGAAACCCCGCCGGAAACCCCTGCGCCGGAGGAGGCCGCCCCCGCGGAAGAGCCTGCCGCTGAACCGGCCCCCGCGGAACAGCCCGCGGCCGAACCGGCCCCAGCGGAAGAGCCCGCGGCTGAGCCCGCCCCCGCGGAACAGCCCCCGGCCGAGCCGGCCTCCGCGGAAGAGCCCGCGGCTGAACCGGTCCCCGCGGAAGAACCCGCGGCTGAGCCTGCCCCCGAAGAAGTTCCCGCGGAAGAACCCGTGGCATTCGCCGGCCTGATGTCCGTGAGCGACGCCGCCCACGCGGTCCTGGCGCAGGTTCCCGAGACGGAAGCGCCTGCGGAAGGGCAGCCCCAGCCGGAGCCGGAAACCCCCGAACCCATCACGCCTGAACCGATTACCCCCGAACCCATTACCCCTGAACCCATCACCGAAGCGCCGACGCCGACCCTGGAGCCCACGCCTTCGCCGGTGCCCGAAACGCCCATTCCCCAGGGGGAAATGATCAATCGCTTCGCCCGCACCATCAAGAACGTGCGGGTCCGGACGGCGCCCGATACCGCCTCCAAGAGGCTGGTCAATGAGCTCAAAAAAGGAACCAACGTCTATTCCCTGCGGGAAGAACTCAACGAGGCCGGGGAAAGCTGGATCCGGGTCATGATCGACGGCAAGATCGGCTATATCCCCACCGAGTTCCTGAATGTCCTCTCCCAAGCGGAGAGCGACCAGGTGATGGACCGGCTGAAGGGCACGCCGGTGCCTCCGCTGACGGCCGAGGATCTGGCGGCCATGGATGCGACCCCGGTTCCGCCCACCGAAGCGCCTACCGAAGCGCCGACTGAAGCGCCTACCGAAGCGCCTACCGAAGCGCCTACGGAAGCGCCGACTGAAGCGCCTACCGAAGCGCCGACCGAAGCGCCTACGGAAGCGCCCACTGAAGCACCCACGGAAGCGCTCACCGAAGCGCCCACTGAAGCACCCACGGAAGCGCCCACCGAAGCGCCTACCGGAGCGCCGACCGAAACGCCCACGGAAGCGCCGACTGAAGCGCCCACCGAAGCGCCGACTGAAGCGCCCACCGAAGCGCCTACGGAAGCACCCACAGAAGCGCCGACTGAAGCGCCCACCGAAGCGCCTACGGAAGCACCCACCGAAGCGCCTACTGAAGCGCCCACCGAAGCTCCCATCACCGACGCCCCGGCGACGCCCACCCTGGAGCCCACGGCTCCGCCCACGGACACGCCCACCCCGGTTCCGGCCGTCGGCACGCCTGAGCCTCCCATCGTCAGGGGCTACGGCATCACCATCGGGGACGGCGCCTATGTCCGCAACTGGCCCTCCAGCAATAGCGTCATCATCGACGATCTGCCGGCCAACAAGGTGGTCTTCGTCGCGACCCAGTACTATACGGATTCCGTGGCCTGGCATCAGGTCCAGTACGATACCACCACCGTCGGTTACATCCGGGCGGACATGCTGCGCATGATGAGCCAGAGCGAGGTGCTCCAGTATCTGGAGCAGGCGAAGGCCACCGCGCAACCCTCGGCCCAGCCCACCTCCACGGTGACGGTGGCGCCCCTGAATCCCAACAGTCTGAGCTCCTATGGGTATACCACCACGACGGTGAACTTCCGGTCCGCCGCCAGTACCTCCGCCTCCCGCCTGCGCCAGCTGAAGCGCTATGCCCTGTGCCTGGTGGTGGGGACCACCGAGGTCAACAACGAAACCTGGTACCGCGTCACCTATGACGGGCAGACCGGCTATATCAAGGGCAGCTACTTCAAGCATATGACCCTGGCGGAGATGGAATCCTTCCTGGATTCCTCCGAGTATTACGAGGGCCTGGCCAATAACCGGGCGACCGGAACCTCTTCCTCCGGAAGCGGTACCTCCTCCTCCGGCCAGACTACCTCCGGCGGCAGTTCCTCTTCCGCCAAGGTGGTCTCCGCCGAGGATCAGAAGGTCAGCGTCTGGACGAATCCGGATTCCAACATCGTGGTCAGCTATGCGCCCTTTGATCCCTTTGCCACCGTGCAGCCCGTCGCCACGGAAGCCCCCAATGAATACCTGGATTCCCTGGCCCGGGATGTGCAGGCGGGTTCCGTCTCCCGGGATCAGCTGGAAAATCTCCTGAAGCTGCATTATCAGGGACAGAAGGAGTCCGCGACCCTCGTGGCCGAAGGCCTGAAGTATATTCAGGATCAGCTGGCCGCGGCGGAAACCACGCCCACTCCCAGCCCCGAACCCTCCGAGGAGCCCACCGCCACCCTCGTGCCGGAGCTCCCGAAGGAGGAAACCGGCACCGGAGCCGCCGGCTACGTGATCGGCGCCGCCGCCCTTCTGGGCGCGGCCGGCATCGGATACGGCGTGTACACCTCCCGCCTGCGCAGGCGCAAGGCGGAAGCCCAGGCCGCGGCCCAGAAGCGCGCGGCGGCCCAGAAGCGGGCCGCGCAGCAGGGGAGGACGGCCCAGGGAACCGGCGCCGCCGGCAGCGCTGCCTCCGCGGGGGCGGCCGCCGCTTCGGTCGCCGCGGGCCAGTCGAAAAACCCTGCGGGATCCGCCGGCGCGACGGCGCAGAAGCCCGCCGCCCGGGCCAATCAGCCCGCGGAAAGCAGCCCCTACGCCCGCCCCGTCTCCATGAGCGGATCCGCGGCCTCCGCCGCGGCCCCGCGGAAACCCTATGAAAACAAGGTGGATAATCCCATCGCCCGCTATTCCGCGAAGGACGATGACGCCGAGAAGACCTATACCGCCTCCTTCCGCCCGACTGCGCCCAAAGCGCCAGCCGCTCCGGCCCAGGAGGAGGAAGAGCCTCGGTTCACCGCTTCCTTCCGCTCCGGCGGCGAAGAAGATTCCGCCCAGAATGCCCGCCGCCGCAGGCGCTCAGATAATTATAGCGACGGGCAGGAAATGTAATTGCTGCTCAACCTTGCAAGCGAAGCTCTGAGGTGTTTCCCTCTGCTCCGCTCGGCCTTCCGCAACCTCAATCGGCGCACAGCCGCCTTGGGGCGGCGGCTGCGCTTGTTTCGGTTGAGGCGGTCACCTTCCTTTCGCCTATGGCGAACGCCCCACTGGGGCGACGGTCGGTTCCCGCCCCCCCGGAGGGGAACATCTCAGAGAGCGAAGCGACTGGTATTATTCAAGAAGAAGGAGGAAAATCCCACATGTCCACGCGTGAAAGCAAACGGAAAAAAGCCAACCGCACCATCGCGCTGGTCGTCGCCGGCGTCATGGTCTTCTCCGTGGTGGCCGCCGCGATCCTCAGCCAGATCTGGTAACGAGAAAGGAGAAACACACCTATGCCCACCAAAGTCGCGTTCATCGGGTCCGAATCCTATCCCTTCATCAAAACCGGCGGCCTGGGCGACGTCATGTATGCCCTGCCCCGTGCCCTGCGCCGGGAAGGCTGCGACGTCCGGGTCATCCTTCCGTATTACGCCTGCATCCCCCAGAAGTTCAAGGACAACGTCACCTGGAAGGGCTCCTTCATGATGGACCTGTGCCAGGGGGGCCAGAGCTATTTCGTCGGCGTCATGGAAACCGAAATCGACGGCGTCGTCTATGACCTGATCGAAAACCGGGAATTCTTCGACTGGGGCAACCCCTATACCGGCCTGTGGGAGGATATTCCCAAGTACTGCTATTTCTCCAAGGCGGCCCTGGCCGTCCTGAACTATCTGGAATGGATCCCCGATGTGGTGCACTGCCACGATTGGCAGGCGGCCCTGGTGCCCGTCTATCTGCGGACGAGCTTCGCCGGCACGCCCGTGGGCGCCGCCCGCAGTGTCCTGACCATCCATAACCTGCGGTTCCAGGGCATCTGCAGCCTGGATCACCTGAAGTACTGGTCCGGCCTGCCGGATTACCTCTTTGACTATCCCGTGTTCAAAATGAACGATCACGAGGCCAATATGTTCAAGGGCGGCCTGGCCTATGCCGATCGGGTAACCACCGTCAGCGCCACCTATGCCGAGGAAATCCAGACCGATTTCTACGGCGAGGGCCTCAACGGCCATCTCTGGTATCATCGCGGCAAGCTCCGGGGCATCGTCAACGGCATCGACGTGGACATCTGGAATCCCCGCACCGACGCGCTCCTCCCGAACACCTATGACGAGCATTCCGTCCTGGAGGTGAAGCGCGCCAACAAGCGGGCCCTGCAGGAGCGCCTGGGCCTGACCGTGGACGACGGGAAGTTCGTCCTGGGCCTGATCTCCCGCCTGACGGATCAGAAGGGCCTGGATCTGGTGAACGCGGTCTTCGAGCAGATGCTTGACGATCGCACCCAGGTGGTCATCCTGGGCACCGGCGATCCCCGGTACGAAAATTCCTTCCGCTACTATGAGGGCATCCATCCGGGCCAGGTCTGCGCCTGCATCAAGTATGACGAGAGCCTGAGCCACCAGATCTATGCCGGCGCCGACGCCCTGCTGGTTCCCAGCCTCTTCGAGCCCTGCGGCCTGACGCAGCTGATCGCCATGCGCTATGGCACCGTCCCCGTCGTCCGGGAAACCGGCGGCCTCAAGGATACGGTGGAGCCCTTCAACGAATATACCGGCGAGGGCAACGGCTTTACCTTCGACCGCTATCGGGCCGATCTGCTCCTGGATGCCGTGAACCGCGGCAAGGATCAGTACTTTGACCATCGGAACGTCTGGGACGCCCTGGTCCGCCGCGATATGGAAAAGGACGTATCCTGGGATCTCTCCGCGCAAAGATACATCGACCTGTACGAGGAACTGAAGGAACTGGGCCTCCAGGGTCTCTGATCAAAAACAAAAAAAGAACAGAACATCCGCTCTTTTTCGGGGGCGGATGTTCTGTTATGCGCCGAAAAAACCGACATTGTTAGTTGACAGAAACTTGCTTTAGACGTAGAATGGATTGATTTTTGCAGTGGGATGATTCTGCCCTTTTCGCGGCCGTGTTTCCCGCGCAATAGCCTTTTACCATAGGATGGGGGAAGTGAGACGGAATGACAAACAGACGCTCCAGCATCGATCTGGTCAAAATGGCCCTGTACCTCCTGAAGCGGTGCTGGCTGATCGTCCTGTGCGCGGCCATCGGCTTTGGCTATATGTATTGGCGGTCCCTGAAGGTGGGGGATACCTATACCGCCTCCGGCACCATGTATGTCTATAACGCCAACCCCAACCTCATGAACTACGGCTATACCAACATGAGCGACCTGAACAGCGCCGTCCAGTTGGTGGATACATACGCCCAGGTGGTCAAGAGCAACCGGGTGCTGGACGCCATTGTCGACCGGATGGCCGCGGATCATCCGCGCATCACCACCGGCGCCATCGCCGGCTCCCTCTCCATGGGGACGGTGTCTGAAACCGGCGTCGTCCGGGTCAGCAGCCGCACCGGGGATCCGGCCCTCAGCGCCGATATCGTGAATACCGTCCTGGACGTGGCCCCCGCCGAAATCAAGCGGGTGGTCGGCGCCGGCGATATCGAAATCATCGACTACGCCTCCGCCCCTTCCCGCCCCGACGCCCGGCAGGATATCCGCCGGGGCCTGAACGGCGCCCTGATCGGGGCCGTGGCCGCCGCGGCGTTGCTGGTACTGCTCTTCCTCCTGGATCAAAAGATTGACGATCCCAAGGAGCTCACCGAGCAGTACACCCTGCCGGTGCTGGCCTCCGTCCGCCGCCGGAAGGAAGAGGACGCGGATCCCGGCGCCTTCGTGCTGAACGAGAAAAGCCCCATGGAAAATATCGAGGCCTACGCCAAGCTGCGGATGAACCTCCTCTATACCCTGGTGGGGAAGCAGAGCCATTCCGTGGCCGTGGTCAGCGCCATCTCCGGCGAGGGCAAATCCACCATCGCGGCGAACCTGGCCATTTCCCTGGCCATGAGCGGCAAAAAGGTGCTGCTGGTGGACGCGGATATGCGCCGCTCCTGCCAGCAGGATCTCTTCTACTACGATCATCACCTGGCCGGCCTGTCCGAGGTGCTGGTGGGGCAGCATCAATGGCGCCATTGCCTGGTGAACACCAGTCAGGACAACCTGCAGGTTCTTCCCACGGGACATCAGCCCCCCAATCCCTCCGAGCTCCTGGGTTCCGAAGCCATGCGGGAGCTGCTGCTGGATATGGAGTCGGAATACGATATCGTCCTGCTGGACGCGCCGCCTATCAATATCGTGTCGGATCCCCTGGCCCTGTCGGACCGGGTAGCCGGCTCCCTCTTCGTGGTGCGCCAGGGCTTCTCTGACCACCGGGAGGTGCGCAAGGCCCTGACGGCCGCGGAAATGACGGGCATGGATCTGCTGGGCTTCGTCTTCTATGGCGAGCGCCTGAAGACCGGCGGCTACTACAGCCGGAAGTACTATAAGTCCTATTACCATAAGTATGATCACCGGGAGCATGCCTCCGCGGATCATTCCGGTTCAAAGGATCCAGCCGCCTCCGGCGGCGGGGCTGTCCATCCCGGTCAGCCGGAAATTCCGGCGTCGAAGGCTGCCGACAGTGAAGATCAAAACGAACTTCAGTCCAATCGCCGCCGCCGGGGAAATGAAGGCGAGCAGGCCTGACCAACAGAAAGCAAGGCCCAGCTGAACAGCCGGGCAGAACCAAAGAGAACAAGGCCCCGGCTGAACAGCCGGGCCCAAATACCAGGGGAAACCATCAAAGGGGGGTTCAGAAATGAACAGACAAGGATTTGGCAGACTGACGGCGCTGCTCCTGCTGGCGCTGTGCCTGGCGATGCCCGCGGGCGCCGGAACGGCGGAATCCGTTTCGCTGTCTGTCCCGGTCTATACCGAGACGGCCTGCGAATGGGACGAGGCGGGCCGGCTGATCGCCGAGACAGTGACGGATCTGTCCGGCGCCCCCGCGGAAAACAGCCGGGGCTACGCCCGGGCGGAGTACAGCTGGGATCAGGATGGCAACCTCCTGACCGAAGCCTACTTTGACGCCCAGGGCCGGCCGGTGAATACCGATCAGGGCTATGCCCGGGCGGAATACACCTATGGCCGGAACGCCGCGGGCGACAGCCATGTCCTGTCCGAAACCCGCTTCGCGGCCGACGGTTCCCCCGCCGATATTCCCGGCGGCTACAGCTCCCGCAGGGATATCTGGGAAGGGGACCGGCAGGTCTCCTGCTCCTGGTATGACGCGGCGGGAAACCTGACCCGCCCCACCGGCGGCTATGCCCGCATCCTGTATGATACCGTGGAGAACGGGGACGGGACCGAGACCGTCACCACCACCTGGCTGGACGCCGAGGACAAGGCCCTGGTGGGCCCCGAGGGCGCTGGCAAAACGGTGGTCACGTATATTACCGATATGGCTAAAGCCGCCGAGAACAGTATCGTGGTGAAGAACGCCCTCGGCCTCAAGCGCGCCACCGGCAGCCGCCGGGCCACGGTGCGCCTGCCCCTTCGGACGGAAATCTACGCCGCCGACGGGTCCCCTGCCCTGGGCGGCAGCCGCTGGTTCCGGGAAGAGCGCACCTATGACGATCGGGGCAACCTGACCCGGATCGATACCTTCGACCTGGACGGCAACCCCATCCTGGCTGCCAACGGCTATGCCTCCATGGTCAATACCTATGACGATCGGGACCGCGTGGTGCAGACCGATTATCTGGGCACCCAGGGCGAGCTGATCAAGATGTTGAACGGCTATGCTCGGGTCACCTATGAGTATTACGGCGACGACCGGGTCCATTTCGAGCGGTATTTCGGCGCCGACGGCTACCGCACCATGATCACCAACGGATATTCCATGGTGGAGCATGAGTACGACGACGCCGACAAGGAAGAATGGGACTACCGCGCCACCTTCTATGATACCCTGGATCGCTATACCATGAGCAACGGCGGCTTTGCCCGGGAGGAATGGAAGTATCACCGGATGCGCCGGGTGGACAGCAAGGGGAAAGAAACCTATGTCCTGAACCCCGACATGGTGGAATGGCATAAGTTCTACGGCACGGACCTGGAGCTGATCCAGCTCAAGGCCGGACACGCGGGCTATGTCAACGAACGCAACGGGAATAACCAGATCATCAAAACCACCTATATGGACGCGGCCTGGGAGCCCACCCGCCATGACGAGTTCCAGTACGCTTCTATTACCTTTACCTACGACAGCCCCGATATCGAAGCCCCGGCGGTCGCCGAAGCCTATTTCGACGAGACCGGCGCTCCCTGCGAGGGGATCAGCGGCGCCTACGGCCGGGAGATGACCTATGGCGGCCCGAAGCAGAACCTGCTGCTGAGCGAGCGCTTCCTGGACGCGCAAGGCAATCCGGACCGGTCCGTTTCCCACGGAGCCAGCCGGGTTGATTACGCCTATGACGGCCGCCTGAATCAGACCGCTGCCCTCTATTTCGACGAAACCGGCGCCCCGACCCTGGCCCGCTACGGCTATGCCGCCGTCCGCCGGGAATATAACCGGGATGGGAGCCTCCTGTGGCAGGCGACCTTCGGCGAGGACGGGAACCTGATCGCCGCCGGCGGGTCCGCGGCCGTGCAAGTGCATGCCTACGATTTCTCCGGCCACCATGTGGCGGAAACCTTCTTCGGCCCGGACGGCGCCCCCCTGACCCAGACCGCGGGATATGCCACCGTCCGCTATGCCTACAGCGTTGCTGGCGATATCGAAACCATCGAATACTTCAGCGCCGCCGGCGATCCCGTGGCCGTCAGCGGCGTCGCCAAAGCCAGCCGCCGCTATGACGGCAGCCATCGCCTTACCTGGGAAATGAATTACGGGGCCGACCTGCAGCCCGTCCTCAACGAGCAGGGCTACGCCGGCCGCTCCCTGACCTATGATCCGGCCAACGGCCTGCCCGCCCTGATCACCTATCTGGACGGGGAGGAGCTGCCGGTGCTGCTGCCCGCGGGCTACGCCGCCGTGGAAACCGCCTACGATCTTTCTGGAAACCTGCTCCTGCGCAAATATTATGACGAAAAGGGTCAGCCGGTGAACCCGGCTTCCGTGGGATACGCCTGGTTTGAGCGCAAGCTGGACGCCCAGGGGAGGATCACCGAGGAAGCCCGCTATGACGCGGACGGCTCCCTCCTCCTGAACCGGGATGGCTACGCCGCCGTGACCTATTCCTACAGCGAGGACGGAACCACCACCATTACCACCTATCTGGACGCGGATCGCCGTCCCGTGCTCACGACCCTGGGATACGCGATCCTGGAAACCGAAACCGACTACGCGGGTCATACCGTCCGGGAATCCTGCAAGGACGCCTCCGGGACCCTGATCGCGAACCCGCAGGGCGTGGCCGAGACCCTCTATACCTGGGATGGGGAAGGCCATATGACCTCCGAATCCTTCCGGGATGCGGCGGGCCAGCCCGTGGAAACCGCCGACGGATACGCCTCCTTTGTTTCCGAATATGACCTGCGGGGCAACCTGGTCCGCGAGGTGTATTACGGCGCGGATGGCCGGATCACCAATGTGAACGCCGGCGCCGCCGAGGTCCGCCGGGAATATGACGGGGAAAACCGCCTGCTGAGCGAGCGCTTCTTCGACGAAACCGGCGCTCCCTACATGCTTCGCGGGGACTATGCCGCGGTGACCCATACCTATGACGCCCTGGGGAACGAGCTGGAGGAAGCCTATTTCGGCGTGGACAATGCTCCCGTCGTGTCTGGCCGGGGCTACGCGAAAAAGACCAGCACCTATGACGAACAGGGTCACCTTCTGTCGGAAACCTTCACCGGCGCCGATGGCGCCCTCCTGACCCAGAGCGATGGCTACGCCGCCCGCGCCCTGACCTGGGATGCGCAAGGACATCAGCTGTCCGAGCGTTTCACCGGCGCGGACGGGGAATACGTCCTCATGGATGGGAAGTACAGCCTGAAAACCTGGGCCTATGACGAAAACGGCCATGCCGTGGAGGAGGCCTGGTTTATCTTCGAGGGCCAGCCCACCCTGCTGGAGGACGGCTACAACCGTATCACCCACGAATATGACGCCGCCGGCCGCGTGACCCGTTCTGATTATTTCATGGGGCAGGAACGGGTGATGACCGTGCCCGGATACGCCATCGCCACCTTCGATTATGATAACCGGGGCCGCCTGACCCAGGAAAGCTATTATGACGAGCAGATGAACCGGGTCACCGTCCGCCAGGGCTACAGCGCCATCGCCTATGTGTACGACAACGCGGGCAACCGCCTCCAGGTCAGGTACCTGGACGAGCAGGACAACCTGACCCGCCTGCCGGAAGGCTTCAGCGTATGGCAGCGGGAGTATGACAAGTTTAACCATGTGATCCTGGAGCAGTACCTGGATGAAAACGAGCGCATCGCCTCCCTGACCGCCCGGGCCACCGCCACCCGCAATTCCTATGACGGCCGGGGCAACCTGATCCGGGTGGATTTCCTGAACGGCGCTCTGCAGCCCGTGGAAACCCAGTTCGGCTACGCCAGCATTACCTACAGCTATGACGCCCAGGACCGCCGCACCGCCGAGCATTATCTGAACGGAAGCGGCGCCCCGGTGGTCATCTCCTCCGGCTATGCCGGCATCCGCTATGAATTCAGCGATCAGGGCCGGGTCTGGCGCACCACCTATCTGGATGTGTACGATCAGCCCACCCTCTTTAAGGACGGCTACGCCGCCTCCCAGTTCCTCTATAACGAGAACCAGTATGTTACCTCCATCGTCTACCTGGACGACCGGTATGCCCGCACCTATATCAGCGCCGGGTATTCCGCCCTGGTGCGCACGGTGGACCAGAACGGCGACGTCCTGACCGAAACCTATCTGGACCATAGCGACCTGCCCGTCAACTGCGCCTCCGGCTATGCCACGATCCGCAGCTCCTGGGACGAGCGCCGCCGACTGGTGAAGCGGGAATATCTGGACGCGGAAGGCCAGCCGGTGACCCTTTCCGGCGGCTACAGTGCCGTGGCCTATGCCTACGACAACGCCAACAACCGGATCCGCCAGAGCTATTTCGACCGCTCCGGATCCCTGATCTGGGGCCCCCAGGGCTACGCGGAAATCGAATATACCTATAACGAACGCAACTTCTGCGTGGAGGAGCGCCTGCTCAGCGCCCGGGGCGGCCCGGCCATCCATACCACCGGCCGCTATTCCTCCCTGACCCGGAAGGTCGATCCCGACGGGCGGGTGCTGGCCGTGAAGTACTTTGACGCCTCCGGCAATCCCGTGCTTTATCAGAACGATTATGCCGAGGTCCGGTACGAATACAATTTGGCCGGGTGGGAGCTTTCCCGCGGCTATTACGATCGGGCGGGGAACCTGGCCGCCGGCAGCCGGGGCTACGCCACCAAAACCACCGCCTATAACGAATTGGGCAATGTCACCGAGGAAGCCTATTATGACGTCGACGGCAACCTGACCGATACGGTCATGGGCTATGCCACCGCCGTCTATACCTACGATGATCTGGGCAACCTGACCTCTGAGCGCTATTACGATACCAAAGCCCTGGGCGTGGTGCCGGAGGGCGCCTCCTACGCCGCTCAGCTGGTGGAATATGACGAGCAGGGCCGCCTGATCTCCGAGGAATACTTCGACGAAAACGACAATTACGCCCCCGCGAGGGAAGGCTACGCCATCCATACCGTCGAATACGCCCCCAGCGGCCGGATCAGCCGGGAAACCTACCTGGATCCGAGTGAGCAGCCCATCGCCGTGGGCGGCTTCTCCAGCCGGGAGCTCCTCTCCGAGGATCCGGAGAATCAGACCTACACCATGCTGGTCCTCAACGAGCAGAACGCCGAGGGCGCCGATCCCCAGCGCCGGGAGCAGACCTATGACCGGTATGACCGGGTCATCGCCGTCCGCTATGTGGACGAAAATGGTCAGGCTGTCCAGGGTCAGGATGGCGCCGCCATGATCACCCGGGAATATTCCAGCCGCGGGGAAATCACCCTGGAGCAGTATTTTGACGCCGACGGCAATCCCGCCGAAGTGAACGGCGCCTACGGCTTGAAGATGGACTACAATCCCTATGGCCGGCTGGAACGGCGCACCTGGCTGGGCGCGGACGGAAACCCCGTCGCCACGGCGGACGGCTACGCCGCCATCCTCTATGACTACGATCTGTCCAATTCCTCCCGGGTGGAAAAGGAATTCCGCTATTATCTGGACGAAAACGGCGAAAAGACCGCCGCCGCCAACGGCGCCTGGGGCATGAGCAGCCTGTTCTACCCCGTGACCCGGGTCCATGAGATCACCTTCCTGAGCCAGGACGGATCCCCCGTGACCACCACTGACGGATACGCCATCATGGAATACGAAGAGGACGAGTTCGGCAACTGGACCTGGGAAGGCTATTACGATGAAATCGGCGCCCAAAGCAACTGTGCGGCGGGCTACGCCAGCGTGGAGCGCACCTTCGATACCGAGGGCCGCATTACCTCTGAGCGCTATCTGGACCGCTACAACAAGCTCACCAACAACGCGGACGGCGTCGCCGGCTGGAACGGCTATTATGACGCCGACGGAAATCTGGTGGTCACGAGCCGCTATGACCAGGATCGCAACGCGCTCCCGGTGGACGGACAGTAAGGGAAAGGAGGATCCTACTCATGAAAAAGACGTTTTGCGTGACCTTGCTGGCCCTGCTGCTTTCGGCGATGCTCCTGCCCTTTGCAGCGTTCTGCGAAGCCGCGGATGCCGCCGATCAGGTGGATGCCGTCTCCGGCCGGGACGGCTGGGTCAGCTTCCTGCTGATCTGCAACGAAGGCATGAACAACGATAAGGGCAACGCCGGCAACACCATGATGGTCGTTTCCCTGCATCCGGAAAAGGGCCGCATCAACCTGATGATGTTTACCTGGGATACCTTCGTGGATTACGAGGGATACGATGTGCCCCAGAAGCTGGATATGCCCTATCGCAACGGCGGCGCCGAGGAACTGGTCAAGGTCTTTAACGCAAACTTCGATACCGATATCCAGCTGTATATGTCCCTGAACTATCTCAATCTGGCCAGCCTCATCGATGATTATGGCGGTGTGGACGTGGATATCACCCGGGCCGAGCGCAATGCCCTCAACGGCATGGTGGCCTCCAAGAAGAACCAGCTGCAGGCGCAGGTGGGTTCCGGCCTCCTGAGCCAGGCCGTGGTGGAAATGCTCTCCCAGGAATATTACCTGACGGATTTCGGCCCTGCCACCCATCTCAATGGCCTGCAGGCCGTGGGCTTCGGCTGGCTTCAGTATGACAGCGTCTACAACTGCTGCGAGAGGGACGTGGAGGTCATCGCCGGCCTGTTCCGCAGCGTCGGCGCGGACGCCGCCACCAAGGTACTCTTCTATACCGATGAATCCGGCGAGCCCGAGGATGCGGACGGAAAGCGCACCATCAACCTGGATCAGATGACGGAGGACGATTACGCCTACCTGCGGCGGGAGATGGCCCCCATCTTCGATAAGGCCTACCATAACCTGAACGAGGAGCAGATCGCCGCCATTTCCGTCGCCCTGGCCCGGGTCGCCTATCAGGCCTCCCGCTCCGGCGCGGATATCTTCCAGGATAACCTGAAGACCACGGTGCTGCCCCTGGAAGCCCTCTTCCCCTATGATACGATCGCCGGCGCCCAGGGCCACGTCATCGATGTGGAAGCCAACAAGGCCATCCTGAACGCGTTCCTCTATCCCGAAGACTAAACCACAACCGCTCAAATCCCCGCCCGCCGCATACGGGCGGGGATTGGGTCAATCGGCACGCTCACGGCATGAAACCGGATGGACCGACTCCGCAAGAAGAAGGACAGCCCGTCACTGACCGGATTGGCAGGACGGCGCGCCTTCGGAACATAGCCCTGGTTTCTTTGCCCGGAATAGCCCAGCTATCTCCGGGCAATGCGTGAGCTATGCCCTTTTTTATTCAATTGAACACAAAAGGAACGGAAAGGAAATATGCCCCATGCACTGCTACTGCCTTTTCTGCGAAACCGCCCAGGCACGCCGCATTGCCAGGCTGATCGAGACTGTCCGCCATATCCGGACCATCTCGCCGATCATCATGCAGCGGGAAATCAAAAACGGAATCCCCCGGGAGGTGGAAAGACAGTGGCTCCCCGGTTATATCTTTCTCTATTCCGATGAACCCATCGAACCTCGCTTCTCCTTCAGCGGCATCATCCGCTGGGTGGGCCGAGGGGAACTGACCGGTCCGGATCTTGCCTTCGCCGAAACCGTCTATGATCATGGCGGCCGCTTCCAGGCCGCCAAAGTCCTTCAGGAAGGCGACCGCTGCGTCATTGCCGATCCCGTCTGGGAAAAAATCCAGGGAACGATCATCAAGCTGGACCGGGAGCGCACCCGCTGCTGCATCGCTTTCGATTTTGACGGTGCCCGCCGCAGGGTCTGGGTTGGCTACGACCTGCTCCGCCCCGCGGATATGCAATCTGCTGGTGGCAGCAATCACCTATGACCGCGACACAGAAAGCAAGGATCATGATTTCAAGCGGCATCACTGCAAGATTGTAAAGGGGTAACCGAAGAAGCGCGAAGATACAAAAAGCTTTCCCTATTCCGATGAGCCGATCAAACGCTGTTTTCCCTTCATGGAAACCCAACTTTGTACAGGAAGAAGCAGCCCCAAAACTGTGACATATGTCCAAATAAGCATCAAATAAGCCAAGAAAATCGTGCAAATTGCCCCTTGATGGCTGCGTAAGGCTCTTTTTTCGGAATGAAGCGGATGGCTTTCCAGAAAGAATGGGTCGGGTCACGAGATAATAAGTTCATAACGGGGCTTTGCTGATACGGCTGGTCGCAAGGGAATATGAACTAAACGAAGATAATATGGGTCGGGTAAGCAAGGAAATAATACATGAACAGGAAAAGTGATGCATATAGCATGCATAAAGGATATACATGAGTAAAACTTAACGTGACTTTGCTTTCTGCTGCTGGAAATGCGGCGGTAGAAAGCAGAGCCAAGTGAAGGAGTAGCAAATCAGACAGACCATTATGGGCTTTGTAAACATACCGCTGTGAAGCAGGTAAAGGGATCCTCGTTTGAGGTTAGAGATAGCTGTCTACTTGAAAGGAGCAGATCTCAATTGGCAAATACCTTTTCACAGCGCTTGAAAGACTTCATCAAGAATGACCTTTGGATTGTAATCCTGGACATTCTGGCGGTAAACCTTTCATACCTCCTTGCCCTTTATATTCGTTTTTTTGTAAACGGCGAGTTCAGGGTTTCGGTCGGCTACTACGTGGACTACTTCTGGCGCATTGCGCCGGTTTACACGGTTTTAGCAATCGCAGCATTTGCTCTTTTCAAGCTTTATGGTGGAATGTGGCGCTACGCTGGCCTCAACGACATGAACCGGATTATCACGGCTAATCTTGTAACCGTGGTGCTGCAAGTTGCTGCCTCGATCGGTGTTCTAGCTTTATTGCCCGAATCGCAAGCAAGTCGCATGCCGTTTTCCTATTATGTGATAGGCGCGGTTATTCAGTTTATCTTCGTAGTGCTGATTCGCTTCTCACATAAGATTCTCCTTGCTGAGAAGACAAAAATAGCCAGCCGCAAGGTTGAGACAGTACCTGTGCTTGTAGTGGGCTCAAACGAGCTTGGACGCAAGATCGTTCACCATCTTGAAGACAATACAGTTTTCCGCGCTGTGGCTATTGTTGGCAAGGACAGCGGCAGGATGATGGATGGTGTGCCTGTCATTAGCACGGATGAAATCGAGAAGACTGTTTCAGAGAAAGGGATTAAAGCTGTCTTCATTGCCGAAAAGGAACTGACCAAGGAACAGCGTGATCAGATCAGACATGCTGCAAAAGACATTGAGATCAATGACTTTACTGGGTACATGAGCAATCAGACAGGATTCATTGTCAACAACAAAACTACTGGCAAAATCGCCAAGAAAGCTGCGACATATGGCACGAAAACATGCCAGAATAGCCAAATAGAAGAGCTTTGTATGGCTGCCTGATCGTTTCAGACAGACTTTTCCGGGTGGCTCGGATTATCAAGTTCCTGGGGGCTGTAGGGAATAACAAACAGACAGCCTTTTTGCTACGTGGGTTAGGTTGTAAATAACAAGTTCACAGCTTAAAAACTGGCTGGGTTAAGTTGTAAATAAGAAACTAACATTGAAATCAATGGTCACGTGACCTGAAGTATATTACCGCTGTGAAGCAGGTAAAGGGATCCTCGTTTGAGGTTAGAGATAGCTGTCTACTTGAAAGGAGCAGATCTCAATTGGCAAATACCTTTTCACAGCGCTTGAAAGACTTCATCAAGAATGACCTTTGGATTGTGATCCTAGACATTCTGGCGGTAAATCTTTCATACCTCCTTGCCCTTTATATCCGTTTTTTTGTAAATGGCGAGTTCAGGGTTTCGGTCGGCTACTACGTGGACTACTTCTGGCGCATTGCGCCGGTTTACACGGTTTTAGCAATCGTTGCATTTGCTCTGTTTAAACTGTATGGCGGGATGTGGCGCTTTGCTGGCTTGAACGACATGAACCGGATTATCACGGCTAATGCGGTTACAGTGGTGCTGCAGGTCGGCGTTTCGATACTGTCCCTTGCCGTACTGCCTGAAGCCAGAGCGAGCAGGATGCCATTCTCCTACTATGTGATTGGAGCAGTTATTCAGTTCATTTTCGTAGTACTGATTCGCTTTTCACACAAGATACTTCTAGCGGAGAAAACAAAGATAGCTAGTCGGAAGATTGAGTCCGTTCCGGCGCTTGTAGTAGGCTCAAATGAGCTTGGACGCAAGATTGTTCACCATCTGGAAGAAAATACAGTCTTCCGTGCCGTTGCTATCGTTGGCAAGGATAGCGGCAGAATGATGGATGGTGTATCGGTTATCAGCATGGACGCGATCGAGAAAACCGTTAATGAGAAAGGGATTAAAGCGGTCTTCATTGCTGAAAAGGAACTGACCAAGGAACAACGTGATCAGATCAGACATGCTGCAAAAGACATTGAGATCAATGACTTTACTGGGTACATGAGTAATCAGACAGGTTTTTTGCCTCTGACTAACCTGCTTGAAGTTATGGATATGCCGATTAATGTGATCATAGATGGAGAAGAGCGCACGTTTACTTCAGCTGAGGAGTGTCTCTCCTCGCTTCCAGGTGAATATGATATTACACGTGTCCAAGCCTCGAAAATGTTCTTGAAGAAGCGTGAAGAGGATAAGACCTGGATTCAGGAATACAGAAATCAGACAGGCCAAGACGTTAGTTTTTTCTGATGCGATTTGCAAGATAATATATTACGGGAAGGGTTATTGATGGATTACTTACAGGATCCTCGCTTCGAAGGTATTAAGCCCTTTGAAGGAAGAATATGGCTTTCCTCACCCACAATGCACGGTGATGAGCAGCGATACGTTGATGAGGCTATCCGCACTAATTGGGTGAGTACTGTTGGCGCGAATATCAACGAGCTTGAGAGAAGCATGGCTGAGTATATAGGTGTAAGATATGCAGTTGCGCTCAGTTCTGGTACTGCTGCCCTTCATTTGGCAACAAAGCTCGCCGCTGAAAGGCTTTATGGGCAGGCACGTCCGAATGAAGGAACTCTGACGGGGAAAAAAGTATTCTGCTCAGATGTTACTTTTGATGCTTCAATCAATCCAGTAGCTTATGAAGATGGTGAAGCGGTTTTCATTGATACAGAGCGCGATACCTGGAACATGGATCCTGTCGCTTTGGAGAAGGCGTTTGAGCTATATCCGGATGTGAAACTCATTGTTTTAGCCCATCTGTATGGAACGCCGGGCAAAATGGATGAGATAAGAGCGATTGCTAAAAAGCATGGTGCACTTATTGTTGAAGATGCGGCTGAGTCACTCGGGGCAAAGTATCTTGTTGAGGGCACTAAATGGGTTGAGACCGGGGCTTTAGGTGATTATAATTGTATTTCATTTAATGGGAACAAAATTATCACGGGTTCAAGTGGTGGAATGTTCTTGACTGACTCACTTGAAGATGCTAATAAAGTTCGAAAGTGGTCAACTCAATCCCGAGAAGATGCACCGTGGTATCAGCATGAAGAGATAGGCTATAACTACCGAATGAGCAATATCATTGCAGGAATAATTCGAGGACAAGTTCCGTATCTAGATGAACATATTGCCCAAAAGAAAGCCATATATGAGCGCTATAAAGATGGTTTTAAAGATCTGCCAATTACGATGAACCCATTTGATGAAGCAAAATCAGTTCCCAATTATTGGCTTAGTTGTGCGCTTATTAATGAGGATGCAATGGCACCTCATGTTCGGGGAGAGCAAGATCAACTTTGGCAGCATATTTGTGGTAAAAGTAGTCCAGGCGAAATGCTTGACGTACTGAGTTTCTTCAATGCGGAAGGTCGTCCCATATGGAAACCTATGCATATGCAACCGATATATAGGCTAAATGCTTTTGTAACGGTAGAAGGAAATGGTAGGGCGCAAAGCAATGCGTACATAAAAGGTGGCGTACAAGATACTGGTAGGGACATCTTTCAGCGGGGAATATGTCTTCCGAGCGATAATAAAATGTCCCAAGTACAGCAGGAAAAAGTGATAGAAATCATACACAGATGTTTTGACTAAGGTATGTCTTTCCAAGTAAAGGTAACACATCGAGATTATTTGAATAGATAGTTGGACGAATAAGATGGTTTTGATTAATATGCTTATTGTAATCATAATTATTGCATTCTGTGCCGGAATAGTCGCTATGATAATCGATTTGTTTAAAAACTATTCACTGCACAAATCATATGGAATATATGAGCGATTTATTAAGCGATTTCTAGGTGCATTTTTCTCAACAGGAGCACTTATTGTGTTCTTACCTATTTTTTTAGTAATTGCTTTATTTGTCCGTGTTAAACTTGGGGCACCAGTGTTGTTTGTACAAAAACGTGTGGGTAAGGAGAACAAGGTTTTTAACCTGTATAAGTTTAGGACAATGACAGATGAAGTAGATGAAAACGGCGATTTGCTTTCAGATGAAATGCGATCAACTAGGTTCGGAGCAGGGTTAAGAAGTTTGAGTTTAGATGAGTTACCGGAGATTATCAATATAATTAAGGGCGATATGTCGATAGTAGGACCGCGTCCCTTACTCCCAGAGTATTTACCTTACTATAGTGCGGAAGAGATCCACCGCCATGACGTTAGGCCAGGGCTAACGGGTCTTGCTCAGATTAATGGTAGAAGCTTCCTTACTTGGGAGCAGATATTCAAATATGATCTTGATTATGTGAACAATGTTTCGTTATCCAATGATTTTAAGATAGTAATCCGTACGGTTTTTAAAGTTATAAATAAGGAAAACATAGCAGATACAAGAAAGATTAATGATGACGATTCCAACCGCAAGGTCCATAAACCTTTAAACATTGAAAGGCAATAGCTATGATCAAGGAGATTGGCAGTACCTTCTGGGTAAACCCTGATTTGGATTATTCGGAAAGACATATGATCCCACTGGATCAGTTTAACCTAAAGGGTTCAGACTGGTTGTTTTTATCCACAGCTCGTAGTTGCATTAAGCTTGCAGCTGAAACCGCTATTTCTAATAATGCGATAAGCACGAAGACTGTAGTCGTTCCTTCTTTCACATGCTATACTTGCACATTACCATTCGAAAACTTAGGTTTCAATATCGTTCCATTGCCTGTATCTAAAGACTTAACGACATCTCCAGAGAAACTCAGAGAAACAGTATTAGGGAGTAATGCATCAATAGTTTTGCTTCATCAGTATTTTGGATTTGAGACAATGAAGTCTATGGAGCCTGTGATTAAAGAACTAAGGGAAAAGGGTGTAGTTATTATCGAGGATAGGACGCAATGCTTGTATAGTAACTTTTCACCACTGCCTGCTGATTTCTATGTTGCCAGTATAAGAAAATGGGCGGGGTTGCCGGATGGTGGAATCATAGTTTGTTCAGATGGTAAGCTTGATAAAAAAGTTGAAAAGAAAGATGTTGAATTTGAAACTATAAAAATGCAAGCCTCCATTGCTAAATATCATTATATTTTTGATAAACAGGGCGATAAAGAATACTTTAGGAGTCTCTATGAAAAAGCGGCAGATGTTTTAGCATCTGAAAAAGAGTACTTCTTAATTAGCGACAGTAGCACATGCGTACAACACTATCTTGATATAAATGAATTGAAAGAAAAGAGGATAAATAACTATAGGCATCTATATATGAAATTAAGTGGATTAAAGACTATTGGTGTGGTATTTAATCCTTCAGATGATGAAGTGCCACTTTATTTTCCATTAAAGACAAATGGAAACAGGGAAGCTTTACAAAAATACTTGGCTTCGAAGAATATATATGCACCTATAATATGGCCATATGAGATAAATGTGGAAGTAAATGAAAATGCCACATATTTAT
>JAFWES010000087.1 GCA_017512805.1 Clostridia bacterium | reverse complement strand
CCCAATGTGGCCGATCACCCTCTCAGGTCGGCTACCGATCGTCGACTAGGTGGGCCGTTACCTCACCTACTATCTAATCGGACGCGAACTCACCCTCCACCGGATTGCTCCTTTGACCCCTCCAGGATGCCCTGACGTGGTCTTATGCGGTATTAGTACAACTTTCGCTGTGTTATCCCCCTGTGAAGGACAGATTGTTCACGCGTTACTCACCCGTCCGCCGCTAAAACATACATCTCCGGCTCCATCCGAAAACTTCACCTTCGTCGTATGTCTCCGCTCGACTTGCATGTGTTAGGCACGCCGCCAGCGTTCGTCCTGTGCCAGGATCAAACTCTTGTGTTTAATCCTTAAACCAAAGCGATCCTCCGCTTCCGCTTCCTCTCGCTCCGATCTGAACTCTTCGGAATCTTCGCTGTCTCTCGCAGGCTCTTCCACTTCCTTCAGCTCCCCTCTTGGAAAACTAACCTCCATGGATCCCCTGCGCCTTTCTTTCCTTGCGCGTTTCTCTCTCTTCTGTATCGTTTTCAAGGTTCGGTCCGCTCCCTCAAGCTCTTGGCCCTTTCGGACCCCCGCTCGAGCGAGCTTGCATAGAATACCAGATCTAAAGCCGAATGTCAACCCCTTTTTTTCGTTTTTTTATTGCGAATTCTGGTCTGTTATTTTCCATTTTGGTGAATTTTTCAAAACAGGCACAAAAAAACCCCTTTTCAGGGGTTTTCGTCTATCTGTTTATTCTCCGATCCGAGTCAAGGATCGAACCTTCCATTGTCCGTTCTCCCGAATCAGGCTCACCCGGTACTGTCCTTCCGGCCAGGCTGGCGGATATACCGCCCCGGCTCCCTTCCGTGCGATCACTTCATCGGCTCTGGTGCCCTTGACCCTTCCGTCAATTCTGGGAATCTTTTCACCGATCGTCAGCCGGACGCTGTTTTCCCAGGGCCATGTCCACAGGAACCCCATATTCAGCCGGTGATCGATTCCCCGGACGTTATAATCGGCATACGGGGACGTCCCGCCGGCAGCGGCCGCCAGCTCCTCGTCCGTCGCCAGATAAGCGCTCTGAAAGTATCGGTTCAGCACTTCCGGGTCATCTTCAATGCCCATAATGACCTTCGCTCTTGCGGCCATCCCGTCTTTCAGAATAATCTGGATATTGCTCAGGTTCATGGCATAGTAGAACACCGTAATGGCAATCCCCAGAACCAGGCAGAGAAGGAACAGACGGCTGGCCACGTACCATACACCTCTGCGGAGATACTTCACGCCATCACTCCTCGTTTTTAAAGAAGCTTGATGAGCATTGTTTTCTGCTCGTCCATTTCCACCTTGATAAACCCGTCCTTCTCCAGCTGTTTCATCACGTCGCTGAAGCGCTTGAAGCCGATGGCCCGCTCGTTAAAGTCCGGATAGGAGGTAATGATGTCCGCCTTCAGGATGGAGGGATTCACCCGTTCGAATCCGCCTTCCTTATAGGCCTGGATCTGGGCCTTGAAGGCGTCCTTCCAGTTGTCCCGGGTCAGCTGGGGAATCGCTTCCCCGTTATCGCTGCTGTCCCCGCTGGTCAGGCTGACCGTCACATTGTAGTTGTCGTTAAACACCTGCAGATCGCCGAATCTGCCGGCCAGCTTCGTCAGAAGCTTATAAAACGATGCGCACCCATAGCTCTTTTCGTTGAAGTCAGGCCTCAGGCGCAGCAGTACGCCCTTCAGTTCGCTGGCGTACATCTCGTCATTGTGCTCTTCCAGAACAGTGGTCAGCAGCTTATTCAGTTCGCTTTCGTCCGCCGCTTCCTCGTTATTCGCCGACTGCCGCTGGCGCCGGGGCTTTTCCACCTTGCTCTTCCGCACGCTTTCCAGAAACTGGAATTCATTGCAGGCATTGATGAAAATCGTACTGGCCGCTTCACTCCGGCTGATCCCGAGCACAAATTTCCCCATGCTTTTCAACCGTCCGACCAGGGGCGTATAATCGCTGTCCCCGCTGACGATGCAAAAGCTGTCAATCAGTTCATTTTTATAAGCAACCTCCAGCGCGTCAATCACCAGCTGGATATCCGCGTTGTTCTTCTGGCTGATTCCGTACCGCAGGCTGGGCACAACCGTAAAGGTATTGCTCAGCAGCACGGGCTTCAGGTCGCTGAACTTGTCCGTATATCCGTATACCTTTCCCAGGAGGATATCCCCCCGGATCTTGACCTTTTCCAGAATACTGTTCAGGGTCTCTACCTTCGCCCCGCAGTTCTCAAGGTCAACAAAAACCACAAATCTACTCAGATTCAAAACCTTCTTCCTTACTCATAATGGGAACGGCAGATCCGTCCCGAATCAGCAGTATATCATTCCTGTAGGTAAATTTCCACCGTCTGAAACAGAAAAGTTCACCCGAAAAAAAACTGTCCCAGCCGGGTCACCGGGCTCTGCATCAGGGTCCCCATGCGTTTCCACGCGGCGATTCTCCGCCATTTGGGGAGGCTCCGCGTATGAAGGTAGTCCCGGATGACCTCCTCGGCCTCCGGTGGAAGATATTTTCCCACCATCTCCAGAAACGCCTGCGTATGGGTATAGGTCAGCTCGATCCGTTCCCTCGCCCGGTCCCTGAACCGGAGCGCCTTCAGGGCCCGGCGATAAAGCGATTCCCGGCTGGCGCCGAGGACATTGCCCCCATGCTGCCGGTACCTCGTCAGCTGCAGCGGACAGAAAAAAACCCTTCCGAAAGAAGCCGCTGTCAGGGCAATAAACCAGTCATGCATGAACATCCGTTCCGGCTGCGCAAAGCGAACCGCCAGATCCACAAGGGGCCGGTTCAGCAAAGCGGTGCAGCCGGTCACATTGTTCTGAACCAGAAGCCGGTTCAGGGTCACCGCTTCCTGATCCCACCCCTGGAGCCTGAAGAAGCTCTCCGCCAGCACCCGGTCGTCAGCGTCCACCACGACGGCGTCGGAGTGAACCAGAACAGGCGTTCCCTCCGGCAGCCTTTCAGCCGCGTCCCGATAGACGCCGATCAGCGTCTCCACCTTCTCCGGCGTCCAGATATCGTCCTGGTCGCAAAGGAAAACCAGATCTCCTTCGGACTGGCGAAGGAGAGAAAGGAAATTGCCCTTCGCGCCCAGATGCCGCCCCTGCTCCCTCCCCGCCCGGAACCGCCGATCCCGCTCCGCCCAGTCCGCCAGAAGCTCCGCCGTCCCGTCCGTGGAGCCGTCGTCCTGATATCGGACCGTAAAAGATGGATCGGTCTGCTCCGCCAGGGACGAAAGCAATTCAGGCAGATAACCGGCTCCGTTGTAGGCGGCCAGGAGGATCTCCGCCTTCATGCGGGGCTCCTCTCCGCAGAAAGAACCATTACCATGTAATCCCCCACTTTGCAAAATACTTGATCACGGAACGGATCTGCCGCAAGCTGCCCCGAACCGTTCGGGTATTGTCCCGGGCCCAGTGATGGGTAATGCACATGTCGGGATGGTAGACGATGCTTCCCAGCTTCTGTTCCAGCACCCGGCGGCTCAGATCGCTGTCCTCCTGGTACAGGAAGAAGCGCGGATCAAACCCTTGTAATTCCTGAAAAACGTTTGTCCGGATCATCAGGAAACAGCCCGTGGCGAACTCCACCGGGACAGGGTGCTGGATCTGCATGTTCGCCAGGGTATAGTCCTCCCGCCAGCGCCGGAAAAGCCGGCCGTGGTTTTCCAGAAAACCGCCCAGCAGATAATGAACAGAAACTCTCTTTTTAGGAAGAAACTGCTCCGTCCCGTCCTCATTGAATACCCGGGGAGTCAGAATCGCGATGTTGGGATGCGCATCCATATACTGCATCATCCGGTAAAGCAGGGTCGGTTCGAACGTCACGTCCGGGTTCATAATCAGGTGGTATTTGCTGCGGAGGGAGGGAAGAACCGCGTTGTTGGCCCGGCTGAAGCCCACATTCCTTTCCTGCGGCAGCACGGAAACGCCGGGAAAAGCCCACTGCAAATTGTCCGCCATCGGCTCCTCGGGTGAATTATCGCAGAGGTATACCGTGACCTCCACATTGGAATTTTCCAGGCACTGAAGCGCCTCGACGACCTCGTCGCCGCAATGATAGAGCACAATACAGGCCGAAAGCGATGCTGACATGCTTCCACCAGCCCCTCCTTCTCCGATGTTTCATGATCATTCTACCGTTGAAACGGGAATTTGTCCAGAAAATGTCCAGGAAAACTTTGTTCTGCTTCCAAAAAAAGGCTTGCTTTTTCCATTCGACCGTGCTATGATTGGAAAGCTTGATGTGTGGGACTCCACGAGGAGGAGGATTTCCATGGGTAAGTTTTGTGAGATTTGCGAGAAAGGCACGCTGAATGGCAACAATGTCAGCCATTCCAACCGGAAGAGCCACCGTATCTGGGCGCCCAATGTGCAGAGCGTTCGGGTCGTGGTCGACGGGACTCCCCGCCGGATGAACGTGTGCACCCGCTGCCTGCGCAGCGGAAAGGTGCAGCGTGCGCTGCCCCGGATTCACGCCGTCGAAGAAGCGTAAATTTCTCAAAGGGAAAAAGTACCCGCCTGTTTGTGCGAACAGGCGGGTTTTCCTGTTTTAAAGCGGAATCGCAGCTGTTCAGTCCAGCAAGCGCAGCGCTGAGGTGTTTCCCCCGCTCCCCTCGTCTTCCGCAACCTCAATCGGCGCACAGCCGCTTTGGGGCAGCGGCTGTGCTTGTTTCGGTTGAGGCGGTCACCTTCCTTTCGCCTTCAGCGAACGCCCCACTGGGGCGACGGTCGGCTCCCGCCCCAACATACTCCCTTCAGTCTCAGCAAGCCTGTCTCGCAGCCAGCCGGTTCCTTCCTGCCGCATCGCCGCCAGGCCCTTGGCCCTGACCTCCCGCAGGAAGTGATCCACCCGGCTGTTTTTGCTTTCCGGATCGTCCTCCCGGTACCGGCGAATCAGGTGCGCCTTCTTCTCGAAAATCGTGGCAAAAACCAGGCCGTGAAAGCTGTCCGTGCACATCTCCCCCGCCCCGGCGACGGCCCCCAGGAATCCCTCCGGCCCGACCCCGTCCAATCGCTCAAAGGGTTGGGCATAGCTGTCCGCTGTCACGGGTATCACCAGCGGTTTCAGGCCGGTTTCCCCGCTGATCTTCCGAACCTGCTCCCAATAGGAAGGATTCTCTCCGATAAAGTAGCACAGCAGATAGGGGTCTCCTCCCGGCGCCGGGCAGGCGACTTCTTCCCATGCGTTCCGATCCAGCAGGCAAACCGGATCGGGCAGCACCTCAGGCCGTTCCCCGGTGATGGTCACCATCAGCCGGGCGCCTTCTTCCTCCCGCACGCTGATCGCGTCGAACAGCGCCGTCATCCGTCTGATCATCCTGCATTTCCGGCGGGCCGGCGCGTGATGAACCCCCAGGCTCGGGGCATAGGCGATCCGGGGTTTGGAAGGATCCCCGAAGCTCAGGAAGTAGGCTGGGTTCATCCAGACCGGATTCCAGATCTGATCGCTGCCGCAAAGAAGCACATCGTATTTCGGGCTGAGGGCCTCCAGCTCCTTCCGGCTCCGGCAGGGACTGCTCAGATTCATCCGTCTCGCATAGAAATCATCGATCAGGCGGATCTTTTCCCGCATGCCGGCCTGAGCCCCCTGAACCTGCCTTTTCCGCATCCCGTCCAGCAGCAGCCTCGGGCTGTTTCCGCTCCGAAGCATGTTCCGTATTTTCTCCTGCCGGTCAGGTTTGTAATCCATATGCTCGGCTTCGTAACCCATCTCCCGGATCACCCGCTGCAGCGCGTAGGCCTGCAGCGAGCTTCCGTAGTTCCCGTTATGCAGAAAGGTCAGGATGCCGACGCTTTTCATGCAAAGACCTCTTTCATCTGCTCGACGGTCTCCCGGAAAACTTCCATCGCATTTCGGATGGGCTCGGGGCTGCTCATATCGATTCCCGCCAGCTTCAGCGCTTCAATAGGCGGCAGGCTGCATCCCGCGGACAGGAACTTCCGGTAATCCCGGACCGCGCTCTCCCCTTCCCGCAGGATCTTTTCGCTCAGGCTGACCGCCGCGCAGAGCCCGGTGGCGTACACATACACATAGAAGGCCCGGTAAAAATGCGGAATCCGCATCCACTCCGCGGCGATCTCCTCGTCCACCACGCAGCTTTCTCCATAATATACCTTGTTCAGCTCGTAGTATTTCTCGCTCAGGCTCTCCTTCGTCAGCGGAATTCCCTGCTGAGCCATTTCATGGCTGATCTTCTCGAACTCCGCGAACATCGTCTGACGGAAGCAGGTGGTCCGGAACTGCTCCAGGAAATAATTCAGCAAATATGCCCGGGCTTTCTTCTCCGTCATCGTGTTCAGCAGATACCGCATCATCACGCATTCGTTGCATGTGCTGGCCACCTCGGCCACAAACAGACTGTAGTCGTTTTTGGGGAAGGGCTGGCTGGTATTGCTGAAGAAGGAATGCATGCTGTGGCCCAGTTCGTGGGCGATGGTAAACGCGCTGTCCAGATTATCGTTGTGGTTCAGCAGCACGTAAGGATGTACCTTCGCCAGGCTGCCGGAGCTGAACGCCCCGCTGCTTTTCCCTTCGCTGGGAAAAACATCGATCCATCCGCCGTCCTTCGCCTCCCGCAGCTTCTCCAGGTAGTCCTCTCCCATGGGCCGCAGTCCCTTCAGAACCAGATCGAAGGCTTCCTCATAGGGGAGCTTCATCTCATAGTCGTCGATCATCGAAGCGTACAGATCATACATATGAAGCTCTTCCAGTCCCATCACCTTTTTCCGCAGCTTCAGATATTCCTGCAGGGTGGGCAGCGCTTCGTGAATCACCTGAATCAGGTTGTCATAAACCGTTTCCGGAATCTCCAGCGGATCCATGGCAGCCTGCCGGGCGCTCTCGTACCGATGGCTGGAGGCCATGAATACGTCCTTCTTGACGCTGGCCCCATAGGTCGCGGCAATGGTGTTCCCAAAGGAGCGGTAGGTGGTCATCAGGTTTTGAAACGCCTGCCGACGAACGTCCCGGTTCTGATGATGGATAAAGGTGGAGTAATTTCCCTCCGTCAGCTGCTGCTCCGTCCCGTCCGGCATGATCACCGGAGGCAGCTTCATATCCGCTTCGGTCAGGGATGTAAATATCGCGTCCGGCGCCTCCGCCACTTCCCCCATCATGGCAATCAGCTGTTCCTGCTCTTTGGGAAGGGTATGCGCTTTGTTGCGGATCACGCCGCGCAGATACGCGTCATAAGCGCCCATTTCCTGATCCGCCAGCAGGCCCTTCAGCGTTTCCTCGTCCATGGCCAGCAGCTCCGGCTCCAGGAACGCGCCCGCAGCCCCGGCCTGGACCAACAGCCGGATGGCCATATCCTTCAGCGCCTGGGCCTTCGGATCCGCGTTGTCCGTCTCCTTTCGCAGAAAAGCGTACTCGAACACGGACATCATCTGCTCCTGAAGGGCAAAAAACAGCTGAATCGCCTTTTTCGGATTCTCCGCCACCTTTCCGTTGAGGGCCGCCAGTTCGCTGATCCGGGGCCCCATCCGGTCATAATCCGCCTGCCAGGCTTCATCCGAAGGATAGATGTGGGTCAGATCCCACTTGTACTTTGCCTCGATCTCTTCCCTTTTCCTGATGCTGTTCTCCATGATTTCATTCGCTCCTGTTGTTTTTTTCCAAAGGGATCGCTGTTCAGCCGCTCCGCGCTGCGCTTGCAGGATGGAACAGTGACCCAAAGGATTATTTCTTTTCATAGATGAGGGACCGGCTGACGGAGGGGTTTTCGCTGCCGTTGGGATAAAAGCTGAGCTTTCCGTCCCCCAACAGGATCGTCCCGCTGGAGCCTTTGACCTGCTTCTTTTCCAGGATCAGCCGCATCAGCTTCTCGTTCAGAACCGGGCCCTGTCCCCTGGCGAGCATGTCCTTCCAGATCGTGCATTTGCAGCTTTTCTCCGTGCAGCTGAACGCGCGGCCGCTCTCCTGCAGCTTTCCCTTGCCGCACAGGGGGCACACCGTCCCTTCCAGCGGATGGGATCCGCCTCCCCCGCCGCCGGTTCTCCCTCTTTGTCTGTTCTCATCGGGAAACCGCACATCGGTCTGATGCTCCCGGGCGTATTGCACCAGGAAGCCGCACATCCGGTTGATCCCCTCGATAAAGCGTTTTTCGTCCTGCTTTCCGTCGGTAATCTCGTGCAGGGCCAGCTCCCATCGGCCCGTCAGCTCCGGGCTGGTGATCTCCCCGGGCAGAATCTGGATCAGCAGCATCCCCTTATCCGTGGCAGAAATGGTCTTTCCCCGCCGCTGGGCATATCCCACCTTCAGCAGCCGCTCGATGATGGCGGCCCGGGTCGCCGGCGTCCCGATCCCGCTTCCCTTCATCTGCCTGGCCAGCTCCTCGTCCTCCAGCTCCTTTCCCGCCGTTTCCATGGCGAAAAGCAGGCTGGCGTCCGTGTGCGGAGACGGAGGTTTGGTCTTGTCCTCTTTGATCTTTGTCCCCCGGACCGGCCGGGTATCCCCCACTTTCAGGGGCGGCAGCACCGCGCTTTCCTCCTCCTCCGCTTCCTTTTTTCTGCGGGCTTTGGGAGGGTCCTTTGAAGGCGGAACGTCATGCCAGCCGTTCCGGATCACCGTCTTTCCGTTGGTCCGGAAGTCATACTCCTCCACCCTGGTGACCACCTTCGTCGCGTCATACTCGCAGGCCGGATAGAAGGCCGCCAGCATCCGCCTGACCACCAGATCGTACAGCCGCCGCTCATCCTCGCTGAACTTCGCCGGATCCACCCGCTTGTTGGTGGGGATGATGGCATGATGATCCGTGACCTTGCTGGCGTCCACCGTCCGCCTGGAAACCGGCAGCTTTCCCTCCGGCAGGGCGCCCGGCACGTATCCCTGATATTCTCCGGGCAGCATCTTCATGGTCTGCACCACCCGGGGAATCATGTCCGGCGGCAGATATCTGCTGTCCGTCCGGGGGTAGGTCAGCGCTTTGTGGGTTTCGTACAGGCTCTGGGCGATCTTCAGCGTCTTGTCCGCCGTAAATCCAAGCATCCGGTTCGCATCCCGCTGCAGGCTGGTCAGATCGTACAGCTGGGGCGGAAGCTCCGTTTTTCTGTTCGTCTCCGCCAGGATGACTTCCCCTGTTTTCCCTTTGACCGCCGCCGCGATTCGCTCCGCGTCTTCCTTCTTCGGGATGTGCGTATCCGGATCCCATTTCTCGTGGAAGCAGGTTCCGGCGTAATCCCCAAACTCGGCCCGCAGGATGCAGTAGGCTTCCGGCTGAAAATGCTCGATTTCAGCGCGTCGTTTCACCAGAATGGCCAGGGTCGGCGTCTGCACGCGGCCGATGCTCAGCAGCGTGTCATATTTCAGGGTAAACGCCCGGCTGGCGTTCATCCCCACCAGCCAGTCGGCCTTGCTGCGGCACCGGGCGCTGGCATAAAGCCCGTCATAGTCCGCGCCGGGGCGAATGTTCCGGAACCCCTCCGAAATGGCCTCGTCGGTCATGGAACTGATCCACAGCCGCTGAAAGGGTTTCTGACAGCCGGCTTTCTCATAAATATACCGGAAAATCAGTTCGCCCTCCCGCCCCGCGTCCGTCGCGCAGATCAGGGCGTCCGTATCCTTGCTGTTGATCAGATTCTTCACGATGGTGAATTGCTTTCCCGTTCCGCGGATGACCTTCAGCGGGATGGTCTCGGGAAGGATCGGGAGGGTCTCAAAACGCCATTTCTTATACTTTTCATCCAGTTCGTCCGGTTCGACCAGGGTGACCAGATGCCCGACCGCCCAGGTGACGATGTATTTTTCCCCGATCAGGCAGCCGTCTCCCCGATCCCTGCATCCGAGAACCCGGGCAATATCCCTGCCCACGCTGGGTTTTTCCGCGATCACAACGATTTTCCCCAAACCGCCGCCCCCATTCCCGTTTCTGAAGAAGTGGTCCAACGGATCAGCGCTCGCCGCGCCGCTTTTTCAGCTCCTCCGCGATCTCCGCCGCGTACGCGTCCGTCATGCGGAATTTTTTCCTGAACAGAAGAACCGCCGCCACCAAGCCCAGGATGGGCAGGATGGTCATCATCAGCCTGAGCCCCGTCAGGGTGGAAGCGGACTGAACCGCGGCCACGGCTTCATCATCCGTGTTTCCCACCAACCCGATCAGATCCAGTCCGATCCCGGTCAGGAAGACCGCGACTCCGCTGGCCGCCTTCACCACGAAGGTCTGCATGGAGAAAATGACGCTCTCCTCCCGCCGGCCGGTTTTCAGTTCCCCGTAGTCCACGGATCCGGACAGGAACACCGTCGTCAGCACGCTCAGCATCCCGTTGGCCGCAAAGACCACCGCTCCCGGAACGCACAGGGCGATCAGGTTGTGCGTCACGCCCGCCATGCACAGCGCCAGCAGCACCGCGTATCCGCCCAGCGCCATCCCGATGGCGATCCTGAATACCTTTTCATTGGCGATCCGGTTTTTCCGCAGTGCGGGATAAAGAATCATCATCCCCAGAATCTGGAAAGCGCCGCCCACCGTGGAAAACAGCGCATAGGAATTCCGCCATCCGTCTCCGCCGAAATCGTATTTGAAGAAATAGATGACGAAATTACTGGTCAGATACAGCGCCATGTTGATCAGCACGATGGTCGCCACCACCGTCAGCGCCTGATCATTTCCGAACAGGGACCGGAACATCTCCCGAACCCCGGCCACCTGCATCTGCCCCGCGTCGTTCTCCTTCATGAACAGGCAGCAGATCACTTCCGTAATCACGAACAGCACGGCCACCACCAGCGCCACATACCGGAACCCGGTCACGTCACTCCCGTTTCCGAGAACCCCTACGGCCATCATCGTGAACATGGAGATCAGCGCGCTGCCCACGCCCGCGCAGGTCCTCCCCACCACGGAAAGGTTCTCCCGGTCCTTCGGCGTTTCGGTGACGGCTGGGATCATGCTCCAGTACGGAATATCCATCATCGTATACGTCACGCCCCACAGGATGTATACGACGGAAAAATAGACCATCAGGGTGCTCTCCCCGCTTTGAACCGGAGCCGCGAACAGCGCGTAGAGCACCGCCGCGTTCAGCACCGTGCCGGTGAACAGCCAGGGCCGGAACCGGCCCCAGCGGGTCCGGGTTTTCGCCACCAGCACCCCCATAAAGGGATCGTTCAGCGCGTCGAACACCCGGGCAATCATCAGAATCAGCCCCACAAAGGTGGCGCTCAGCCCGAGGGTATCCTGATAATAGAACATGACATAGCTTGCGCTCAGCGCGTATACCATGTCCTTTCCCACGGCGCCCAGGCCATACGCCAGTTTTTGCTTCAGGGTCAAATTCATTTTTGTTTTCTTCCTTTCCTCTGCCGTCCCAGGCTGCGAATCCTCAGCCGGCACGGCCTGCGTGTATTCCTTCGGAAACAGGCCTCCGCCCCGGCGCTGCCGGGAGGCTCAGTACCGCAATGCCATGGCGATCGCGATGGAATTGGATCCCACATGACAGGCGATCGAACAGGACAGCTCCTCATAGGTAACCTTGTAATCCGGGAAAGCCTTCTGGGCCCTCTCCGTCCAGGCCTGGGCGTCCTCGGCATTTACGAAGGTTCCGGCCGTCGCCAGGGTGATCTCCTTGGGGGAAATATACCGGAACCGTTTTTCCAAATCCGCCTCCATCAGCCGGATCAGCGTTTTTTGGGTATGCTTATCCCCCCGCACCACGCACTGGGCGTCCAGCTTTCCGCCGCGGATATTCAGCACGGGATGCAGATTCATCGCCGTGGCCAGGGACGCGCCCGCCGCTGTCACCCGGCTGCTTTGTTTCAGATATTTCAGGGTATTTACGCAGATATAGATACTCGCGTCATAGGCGTTTTTTTCCAGCTGCGTCTTGATCTCCGAAGCGTCTTTCCCCAACTTGGACAGATAGAGCGCATCGTAAACGCTGCTCCGCTGCGTCACGGATATTCTGCGGTTATTGACCACAAAAACCTTCCCTTCATACTCGCGGGACAGCTGCTTCGCCGTTTCATAGGAGCTGCTCAGGCTGCTGCTCATGGGAATGTATACGATTTGCTCCGCGCCCTCGGACAGAATCCGATCCCAAAGGTCCGTCACATCCCCCGGCGCGGGCTGGGACGTATGCGCGGCCTTCCCCGCTTCCATGGCGGCATAGAGCTCCGCGTGCGTCAGGTCGACTCCCTCCGTATAGTTCTGCCCGTCCACGATCACGGGCATGGGCAGAACCCAGATGCCGTTTTCCTGCCCTTCCTGAACAGAGATTCCGCTGTTGGTATCCGTCATCACCGCTACTTGCATTATTCCTCCTGCGCCTTTCTGGCCGCGAGAAAAGCGATCACGCTGTGCGCCGCCACATTGCCCTCTCCGGCCGCCTTCACATACTGATAGGGGCGGCCCGTACAATCCCCCGCGGCGAAGCATCCGCGCAGATTGGTCTTCATCCCCCGATCCACGGCGATATGCCCGTCCTCGGTCGCCAGCCCCGGCATCAGCGTCGCCAGGGACATGCTGTCCCGCAGGCAGAACACCCCATCCACCGGCAGGTCGCTTCCGTCCTGCAGCGTCAGAGAGGTCAGCCGGTTGTGATCGCTGTTCATTTTGACCGGCCTGGCAGAGGGCGTCTCCACATTGTCTCCGATCCGGCCGGCGTCCTTGTAGCCCGGGAAGAAATACACCTTCGACGCCAGCTCGGAAAGGAACACCGCTTCGTGCTCAAACCGCCTGGCATTGCAGATCACGGCGATCGTCTTTCCCTTATACAGGTTTCCGTCGCAGGTTGCGCAGTAGCTGACGCCGCGCCCCACCAGATCCGCCTCCCCCGGAAGGGTCCCCGCGGCGGCCACCCCGGTGGTCAGGATCACGGCGGCGGCCTCGTAGAATTCGCTCCCGGCCATCAGCCCGTAGTGATCGCCCAGATCCGCGATCCCCGTTACCATCCGGTCCGTGATGTCAATATTCAGTTCCGCCAGCTGTTTCCGGAAAACCGCGTTCATTTCCGCCCCCGTCACCATCGGGAGCCCCGGATAATTGGCGATGCGTTCGGCGCGCCCCACCTTGTCGGACAGGGTCGCGCTTCCGATCAGAAGAAACTTCTTGTTGTTCGCGGCCAGGGTCAACGCGGCGGAAACGCCCGCCGGCCCGGTTCCGATGATGGCAGCATCATAAACCATCTTTTCACCCTCCTGTCATGGCTTGGCCATGCAGATTCATCTTTGGGATTATACCATTCCGATAAAAGGAGTGTCAAACCCGAACGCGCCATTGAATTTCGTTGCTGAAAAACCTCGCTCTCGGGGTGTTCCGTTCCGGAGGACGCCTCTCGGCTCCGTTCGCTTACGCAGCGGTTCTAAGCTCTGTCTTCGGCATTCGCCTCGCCAATCGCTAAGAACCGGCGAGACTCAAGGCCCCCGGAACGAAACACCCCTGCGCTCGGCTTTAAAGCTGAGCAGGAACTGGTCATTCCGCTCAGCTGCTCTTCGCTTCCAGCACCCAGAATCCGCCGGACCGGTCCAGCTTCTCCACCGAACCGTACAGGGTCTTCAGGTATCTGACGCAGCTCTCCGCTCCCTGCTGTTTCCGGATCACCAGATAAAGCCTGCCATCGGGTTTCAAGTGATCCTTCGCGTCGGCGAACATCCGGTAAATCACCTGTTTTCCTGCCCGGATGGGGGGATTGGTGATCACCGCATCAAAGCGCCTGTCCGTCAGGGCGGCAAACCCGTCGCTTTCCAGCACCTCCGCTTCCACCCGGTTCCGCTTCACGTTTTCCCGGCACCGTTCCAGTGCCCGCAGATTCACGTCCGCCATGGTGACCCGGGTTTCCTGCCACACCGCTTTAACGCCGATTCCGATGGGGCCCCATCCGCAGCCCAGATCCAGGATCTCCCCCCCCATGGTTTCCGGCAGCGCCTCCAACAAAAGCCGGGTTCCGGTATCCAGTTCCCCCCGGGAAAAAACCCCCGCGTCCGTCGTAAAAAACAGTTCCCGCCCCCGGTAGGTAAATTGGCATTCCGCCGGGCGGGATTCGCTTCCCGGCTCCCGGGTATAATACTGATCCGGCATCTTCCCTTCTCCCTTCGCGTCGTGATCCGGCATCGCCGCGGGCGTGCCGCAGATAGCAGGCCTCCTGCCCGGCCGATTGAGAAACGGATTCTCAGTTCAGCAGGGCCAGCAGTTCCTCGCTGCTCAGGCTCATCAAGCTTTCGCTCCGGCCCTCCAGGATGGCGTCCGCCAAATCCTGCTTGGCCTCCTGCAGTTCCAGGATCTTCTCTTCGATGGTATCCTTGG
>JAFWES010000086.1 GCA_017512805.1 Clostridia bacterium | reverse complement strand
GCGGATTCCGCGGCCGGCGCTTTCTGTGCGGACGCTTCCGCCTGCGCGGGCGCCGCGGATTCCGCGGTCGTCCTTTCCTGCCCGGACGCTTCCGCCTGCGCGGGCGCCGCGGATTCCGCGGCCGTCCTTTCCTGCCCGGACGCTTCCGCCTGCGCGGGAGCCGCGGATTCCGCGGTCGTCCTTTCCTGCCCGGACGCTTCCGCCTGCGCGGGCGCCGCGGATTCCGCGGCCAGCGCTTTCTGTGCGGACGCTTCCGCCTGCGCGGGAGCGGTCTCCTGTTCAGGCTGCGCATGAGAATCTTCTGAGGACAAAGACCCCAGATCCTGTGTCACAGGCTCATTCTGCGTCTGGCCGTTTTCAGCGATAGCCGAAAAACGTCCAGGCATGTATTCGCCCAGCATCGTCATCATCATGGTCAGTACCAGTGTCATCGCCATGATCCGCTTTGCTTTGCTCATCAGATTTCTCATGTACGGCACCTCCAACACACACAGGAAGGAATGTATCTTCTTACCTTGCCAGGGCGAGCCGCTCTGGCCGGTCATTTATTGGGCATTTTTCAGAGAATTCTCCAGATCACTGTTCTGCTTTTCCACATCACCCAGCGCCGCGTAGACCTGGGCCCGCTGATAATAGGTTGTGGAAAGTTCGTATCCATGATCAATGCAAACCGTGTAATCCTCCAGCGCCGCTTCCAAATTTCCCAGCGCGGCATTGCATACCGCGCGGTAGTAATATACCGCGTCCGATACCTCATTCTGAGCCTCAGCCTGATTGATCTCAGAATCCTTCACCTCAGCGTTTTCCGTTTCCGGATTATCCGTCTCGGTATCTTCCGTCTTCACCCCGTCCCCGATCAACCCGGTAAAGGTCTCCACGGCGGCTTCATACTGCCCCATCTGCATCTGGCAGATGCCCAGATCGTAGGTCGCGTCCGCCACATAGGGCTCAGACGCAATGGACGCGGTGAAATCCGCCGCGGCGCTTTCCCAGTTTTCACTCAGCAGATAGCAGATCCCCCGGTTGTAATGCATGCCGTCAAAAGCGCCGCCCTTCGCCTGACTGGCATCGAAGGCTTCCGCCGCTCCGACGTAATCTCCCAGGTTCATTTTGCAGATGCCGATGTTAAACATGGCTCCCGCGCCATAGGTCTCATCCTCCGCGTAGGCTTCAAACGCGGCAATCGCTTCCTCCAACTTCCCCGCCTGCATCCTGTAAAGGCCTGACTGGAACCCGGCCTCCGCCACATCTCCGCCAGCCGCTTCCACATATTTATCATAGGCTTCCTGCGCGGCGGAAAGATTTCCCGAAGCCTCCTGCAGCTGCGCCACCGTCTCGTACAGAGAAGTCTCCCCGGAAAGCTCAATATACTTCTCCAGATTGGCGATGGCCTGGTCGATCTGGCCCATGGTGGTGTAGACCTGCGTCTTCACCAGATAAGCGTCCGCCAGGTCCGGCTGTACCGTCAGCGCGGCATCCAGGGTCAGCAGCGCCATGTCGTTCTTTTCTTCAATCACCTGAATACATGCCCGCTTCAGCAGCAGATCCGCGTACATCACCGGGTTGCTCTCCCGGTCGCAGTACGCGAAACAAATCTCCAGATATTCCTTCGCGGTTTCATAATCCTCCGCGTTGATGGCGTTCAGCGCCAGGGTATAGCTGGCGTCCAGCTTCTGGGAATTGTCTGTCACAGCTGCCTGCGCCTCTTCGGCCTGCGCCGCGGGCGAAGCCGTCCACAGCATGGCGGCGGAGAGGGTAATGGCTGCAATCTTCTTCATTCTCATTTTTCTATGAAACTCCTTCGCTTTTCTTTTCATTCAATCCGTACCCAAAGGGTACACCCATCCTGATATAATATAGTCCTCCCATTCCAACAAACTTCCAACAAAAAAAGCTCCCCGATGGGAACTTTTTGAGGAACGCCGGTGAAAGCTCCGCCCTGACGCGGGAGCGAACAGACGGGGCTGCCACGGTAATTACCTTAACGCGCCACGGCATTTTTCGCTGAGCAGCGCTTCCATCTCATTGGCCCAGCCATAGGTACGCATGTATTCTCCCCGGAAAGCGTTCATCATCTCCACATCTCCCGCCAGCAGCTGATACATATCGCACTCAAATTTCTCGGGAAAGACCCGCAGCACTCCCCGGCTCAGTTCAAAAATCTCCTCAGCCCCATACGCGCGCAGTGTCTCCCGCAGGCTTCGAATATATACATCCAGCTGTTTCTGCATGGAATAATCATACTCCCTGTCGCCCCATAGTGCCGCGAAAACGTCCGCCCGGCTGACGCCTTCTCCTTGCCTGTCGATCAGATAGGCCAGGATCTCCTTCGCCCTGGAGCGGGAAAACGGCACGGCTTTCTCATCCACCATCAGATCAAAGCTGCCAAAGGTTCTGGCATAAATCCGGGCATGCGGCTTCTCCGGATGTCTGGAGGCGGCGTAAGCAATCTCCCGCTCCACTTCCTCCTGCGTCACGGGCTTCAGCAGATATCCGCTTGGGTGCGCCGAGAAGGCATCAAAGGCAAACTCTTTATAGGCAGTCAGAAAAATGATGGCCGTGTCCGGATTCAGCTTCTTAAGCCTCACTCCCAGCGCAATCCCGTCCATGCCGGGCATATCAATATCCAGCAGGGCGATATCCACCCGATGCTTCTCCGCCCAGGCCAGGGCTTCTGAGGCCTCGGTAAACCCCCGCGTCTCCTCCATCCCAGGGACTTTCTCGCACTGGGATACCGTGTATCTCAGTACCCTGGGCTCATCGTCAACGCAAATGATTTTCATGGCCAGAATGCAATCCTCCCTGTCACAATCCTTCAAGGTGCCGTCTTCTCACCATTCCGCGGTTCGCTTTTTTCTCCTGTTTGCCTTTCCGCCTCGTTTCTCCCGCCCGAAGCGGGAATCCGCAACGTAGCAGTGGTACCTTTCCCGATTTCACTTTTCACCTGCAGGCTTCCTCCTGACACCTGTTCCACACGGGTTCGCACGTTTTCAATGCCAATATGGGATTCCCCCGGCTTTGGAGGCGCGGACACATCAAAGCCGACGCCATTATCCCGGATCTCAACAATATGCCAGTTTTTCTCCAGCCGGCTGGAAACGGACACAATTCCCTCCTTCCGGCCGCGGACCCCGTGGCGGATCGCGTTTTCCACCAGCGGCTGAACAGTCAGGAAGGGAATCACGAAATCTTCATCCCGGAGATCGTATTCCACACGGACGGATGGAAAACGCAGCATCTCGATATCCGCGTATAGCCGGGTATGCTCCATTTCCCGGGAAAAGGGGATCACATCCACTTCTTCCATGGCGTCCAGGTTCTGCCGCAGATATTTGCTGAATTTTGTAAGCGTCTGCTCACCCAGATCAGGATCCCTGGCGTACTCAGCCCGGATGGTGCTGAGCGTATTGAACAGGAAATGAGGCCGAATCTGCGTTTTCATCAGCTGGATCCGCTGGGACGCTTTCAGCTCGTTCTCATGCGCCCGTACAAATTGCAGATGCACCCAGATATAGTAAAAGACACAGTTCCCCACAAGGGCAAGGCCCAGTCCCGTGATTCGGGTATCTCCGCCAGTCATGGCCATGTCATAGGAGGTCCCCACAATCAGCATCAGCGTATTCAAAATGGGAATGGCCAGCCTGAAATGCTTTGACGTTCTGTAGGTACGAATCAGGAAGCACAGCAGATTCAGAATCAGCAGCGCAGATATTACAAGGCAGGTGTAACCCAGCGGGCCCCGCTGGAAAATGCCATTCGGATAAATGGAAAAAACGACGGGGGAAAACAGCGCTGTCAGAGACACCGCCGCATTAATGCCAGCCAGCGTCCAGGAAGCCATGATCGCCTTTGGGGCTTTGTCCCACACAACCTCGGTAAACAGCACGATCATGACCGGGCGGACGGAATATAAAAGAATCGTTTCCAGCTTCTTGAAAAGCTGATCATCACGCGCCGCCCAGGGCAGCGATCCGATATCGAGATAGAAAATCACATTTTGACCGATCACCAGCAGGACCAGTACCGTCAGCGTCCGCCTCTTCTCCCGTTTGATATACACGTCAGAGGCGAGCACATACAGCAGACCCGAGAGCAGAACCAGCTCAAAGACAAAAGTAATGGTAACCGGATCGAAATCTGGACCGTGCACCTCAGAATCCCCCTGGAGATGAGCTTCACAGACCATGCTCATCATGAAATCGAAACTGTTCCGGCATGGATAATTGATTTACCGGAACGCTGATTAAAGGGGCTGTGAAGAAAAGGGTTGAAAAATCCTGAGCTTCACAGCCCCGTTTTTTTGCGAAATCGGTGGCTGTTTAAACCTGGTGCTCATCCACCAGCTTCTGCAATTCCTTCATAAAGGTGCCCAGATCGGTGAACTTGCGGTAGACCGCGGCGAAACGGACATACGCCACGTCATTGAGCGCCCTCAGCTCCGCCATGACCAGATCGCCGATCTGCTCCGTGGAGATCTCCCCTTCCATGGTGGAATAGCATTTCTGCTCCACCCTGGAAACCATATCTTCAATCTCCTGCATCCGGACCGGCAGCTTATCGCAGGCGTGCATAATGCCCGTCTTGATCTTCTGGCTGTCAAAAAGCTCCCGACGTCCATCCTTTTTCACGACAAAAAGCGGATTCAGCTCCACCTTCTCATAGGTGGTAAACCGCTTGCCGCAGTTCAGGCATTCCCGCCGCCGGCGGATGCTGTTGCCGTCGTCCGCGGGGCGGGAGTCAATGACCTTGCTGTCCGTGCAGCTGCAGTACTGGCATCTCATGCGTCCAACCCTCCCAGCCGCTTGAAGAGATCCTTATTGGCCCGGTACAGCTCCGTATACAGGGCATAGACCTTCGCGTACTTCGGGACGTTTTCGGCAATGGGTTCCTGGGCGGGATTCACCCGGATCATCTGCCGGCAGGCTTCCTGCACGGAGGGATAGAGACCCGCGCCGACGCTGGCCAGGATCGCCACGCCCAGGGCCGGACCTTCGGTGTTCACCGTGGTTGCCACGGGGCAGTTCATCACATCCGCCAGCATCTGCCGCCAGAAGGGGCTCTTTCCGCCGCCGCCGCAGGCCAGCATGGTTTCCGGCGCCACGCCCATCCCCGCCAGAATGCTCAGGCAGTCGTTCAGGGAATAGGTCACCCCTTCCATGACCGCCCGCAGCAGATCCCGGCGCTGATGCATGGCCGAGAGGCCGAAGAACATGCCCCGGCAGTCCGCGTCCAGGTGCGGGGTCCGCTCGCCCATCAGATACGGGGCATACAGCAGCTTATTGGCGCCGATGGGGCTTTCCGCCGCTTCCTTGTTGGTCAGCTCGTAGGCATCCACGCCCATCTGCTTCGCCGCTTCCATTTCCGCGGCGCAGAAGTTGTCCCGGAACCATTTCAGGCTCAGGCCCGCCGCCTGCACCACGCCCATCACGTGCCAAGCGCCGGGAACCGCGCAGCAGAAGGTATGCACCCGGCCCTTCGGGTCGATGGCCAGCTGATCGGTATGGGCGAACACCACCCCGCTGGTTCCGATGGTGGTAAAGGCTTTTCCGTCCTCCACCACGCCGGTCCCCACGGCCGCGGCCGCGTTGTCACCGGCGCCGCCCACCACCAGGGTCTTCTCGCTCAGCCCCGTCTTCGCGGCGGCCTCTGCGGAGATATGCCCGGTCACCTCGCAGCTTTCGTATACCTTCGGCAGCAGAGCGGGATCAATGTCCAGCAGCTCCAGCAGCTCCTGGCTCCAGCAGCGATTCGGCACGTCCAGCATCTGCATGCCGCTGGCGTCGGACACTTCGGTGGCATAGTCCCCGGTCAGGACAAAACGCACATAGTCCTTGGGCAGAAGGATGTGCCTGCAGCGGGCATAGTTGTCCGGCTCGTGTTTCCGGACCCACATGACCTTGCTCAGGGTGAACCCGGTCAGGGCGGGATTGGCGGTAATCCGGATCAGGGTATCGTATCCGACCTTTTCCGTAATTTCCTCGCATTCCTTCGCCGTCCGCTGATCCGCCCAGATGATGCTCCGCCGGATCACCTGATTGTCCTCATCCAGCATCACCAGGCCGTGCATCTGCCCGCTGATCCCCAGGGATACGACATCCTCGGGATTGACGCCGCTCTGTTTCAAAACGCTTTGAATGGTGGCCAAGGCCGCGTTGGCCCAGTCCGCCGGATCCTGCTCCGCCCAGCCGTTCTGCGGCTGGTAGAGCGGATACTCCACCGTCGCGGAGGCGATCCCCTTGCCGTTCTGATCGAAAAGCACCGTTTTGGTCCCGGATGTTCCCAGGTCAATCCCCAGTACATATTTCATTGTCTCACGCTCCCGAATACATGATATTGTGGTTCCGTTGGATATTGCCATTATAGGGGACGACAGCCTTTTCTGTCAAGAAAGAATCCGAAAAAAGGCCGCCCTTTCGGGCGGCCGGAAGAAACCGGAAATAGGGATCAGTTGCCAGCGCTGTTAAAGGTATCGCACAGCGCCTGCCAGGCGGGCATACCGGCTTCGATGATCTCCGCGGGCGTGCCGTCCATATTCCACAGCAGGCTGGCGCCCAGCACATCGTTCTGGGTCCCCAGCAGGCTGACCCGGTTGGCCACGGAGTTGGTCAGCAGATGATAATAGGTCTCATCGATGGCCCGCTCATCGGTCATGTTGTACTTATCGCCGATCCAGGCGTTCTCGGTGTCCACGCCGGGGGTGTCGTTGGTCCACATATCATAGAGGAAGGCCAGCTTCTGAACGGTCTCGGCGTCGTAGCAAGACGGAATCATGGTGATGTTGTCGCATCCAGATCCGACGGTGATGTAGTTGGTTCCGGCTTCCTTGACGGGGAAGGCCACCAGGCCCCATTCGTCTTCCATGTTCGCCAGCTCGGTGGTGCTGGAATCGCCGTTGCCGAAGGCCAGGCCGCCGTAGCACTGATAGCTGTAGAAGCCGATGTCCATGCTCTTGAAGGCTTCCTTATAATAGTCCCAGTTGCCGTCCGCGGGCTGGGCGTAGAAGTAGTTGTCCCTCAGCTTCCGGGCTTCGGTCAGGGCTTCCAGCACGGCGTCGGAATTCATGGCCGGATACAGCTTGCCGTTCTCGTCGAAGTCGAACCACTTGCCGCCGTTGCCGAACACATACGCGTTCTGCATATCGTCGAAGGAACCGGTGAAGCCCCAGACGTCGGTGATGCCGTCGTTGTCCTTATCCCGGGTCAGGGTCTTCAGCATATCTTCGAACATGGCCCAGGTCCAGGTGCCGTTGGCCTGCGCGTCATAAATGGTGTTATAGTCGATGCCCGCTTCTTCCAGCACCCGCTTGTTGAAGTACAGCACCGCCCGGGGCTCGGTATAGCCGGCATAGCGGCCATAGGTCTTGCCGCCGATGGTCACGAAATCCCGGTCCAGCTGATTCCACTTCTCGCCGGAGAAGTCATAGTTCCAGTCCGCGGCCACGCCGTTGGTCATCAGGGAACCGATCTTGCCGGGTTCCACGATGAAGAGGGCATACTTGTCGTCCTCGCCGCCGTTGGTGACGAAGTCGATCATGACCTGGGCGCAGGTGTTCCAGTCGCCGTTCTGGATCTGATGGATTTTCACATTGTAGGTATCCTGCAGCCAGGTCCGGTAGTCATACTGGAGCTGCTGTTCTTCGGACAGATCCGTGGTCTGGGTGGACCAGTCAGAGCCGGACCAGTAGTCATAGATGTACACGTCCTTGCCGCCGAAGTCGATGCCCTCTTTGATTTCGGGATAGCCTTCCGGGGCTTCCGCCAGCGCGCCGAAGCAGGCCAGCAGCATCGCTGCGGTCAGAACCAGAGCCAGGATTTTCTTCATGGGTTTACCCTCCTTTTTATTGTGCGGCAATGCCGCTTTATCTCAAGCGGCGAACACACACCGCTTGGATACGGAAAATGGGCCTCCGGGCCTACAGATGTTCAAAACTGGATTGATTATATCACTTTTTGCGCTCCCTGTAAAGAAGAGAGGACCTTTTGAAAAAAGTTGAGAAAGAACAGCGCAAAAAATGAGCATTCCCCGAAGGCTCCGAGAACGGGCCTTACTCTTTGGACCCTGACATGGCCAGGCTTTGGGTGAATGTCTTCTGCGTAAACAGATAGAGGATCACCAGGGGAATGGCGCAGATCAGCACGGCGATGGCGATCAGCTGCTGCTGCCTTCCGTTGGGAACCACCACGGCGTTGGTCGCGTCCTTGCTGAAATACCGGGCCATCCGGGATACCATGGTGGACATCTGGTTGGAATAGATGGAGAACGAGGTGGCCGGCAGGAACAGCCGGGTATAGAAGATATCCGTCCACTGCCATACAAAGCTGAACAGGAAGCAGCTGGCGATGGTCGGCAAAGCGTCGGGCAGCATGATGCGCACGAAGGTATGCAGCGTGCCGCATCCGTCCACATACGCCGCTTCCTCCAGGCTGGTGGGGATTCCCCGGAAATACTGGCGCATCATGTAGATGTACAGGCCGTTTTTCAGGCCCATGCAGGTCAGGCTCATGATCACGTAGGCCGATACATTGGCCCGCAGGTTGATGGCCTTCCCCGTCAGCAGGGTCAGGAGCCCCGTGCCGGTCCCGTCGATCACGCTCATCAGCCGCTGCCCGAAGGTCATCCCTTCCGCGTTCACCCCGAAGAGCGTAAAGACGCGCAGGATATCGAAGTTGGCAAAGTTCATGTACAGGGCGGACTGAATGGTTTGCGGCGGGATGATGATCAGCGCCACCACGCATCCGAACCAGAATTTCTTCAGCGGGAACTCGTATCTGGCAAACCCGTAGGCCACCAGGGTGGTGGAGACGATCTGGCAGACGGAGATCAGCAGGGAGACCCAGAGGGTATTGAACATGGAGCGCGGCAGATCCGTCAGATCGGCGACGATTTTATAGTTCTCCGTCGTCACATGCCGCGGCAGCAGCACCACCGTGGAATCATACAGATCCTGCTCCTGCATCAGGCTGATGGAGAAACGGGTCAGCAGGGGCTGAATGATCATGAAGCACATGCCGAAAAGCAGCAGCGCGCGGATGACGCTCACCGCGATCTGGGCGGACCGCTTGCGCAGCAGGTATCCCCCGGACCGGCGGTTCCGGTCCCAGAAGGATTTGTTTTCGCCGATGAAAACCGTATTGTTCTTGCTCATTGTGCTGATTTCACCGCCCTTGAAATGATGAAGGAAGAGATCAGAATGAAGAGCAGCGCCACCCCGAAGTAGACCCAGCTCATGGCGGAGGCCACGCCGAAGTTGAAGTCCTGATACATGACTTCGCTGATCAGTTCCATCACCCTGTTATCGTTCTTCATAAAGAAGTCCACGATGGTATAGATGCAGTTGACAAGCAGCAGGGGACTCACCATGGGGAAGGTGATTTTCCAGAACGCCTCCCAGGCGGAACAGCCTTCCACGTCCGCCGCCTCATACAGCGAAGGGGAAATGCTCTGAAGCCCGGTCAGGAAGACGATGATCTGGATGCCGCTGGCCATGACGATATCGTAGATGGCGTCAATCATCTGGAAGATTATGTCAAAGATGCCGCTGCCCACCCCGGACACGGAAAGCAGGCTTTCCAGGGAAGCGGAAATATTGACCCCCGAAGACTCTCCCACGGAGGCGGCCACGCCCGCCATCATGTCATAAAACTCGTTCTGTTTCTCGATCCCCGGGAGAATCCCGCTGGACAGGATCACCGGCAGGAAGAAAATCGCCCTGGCCAGGGTCCGCCCCTTGAATTCCTGATTCAGGATCACGGCCACTACGAAGGAAAGCACCAGGGTCGCGATGGTATTGACCCCCATCCGGCTGATTTCATCCAGCAGATACTGATTGAAATTCGGATCCACCAGGAAGGCGTGCCGGTAATTGTCGATCGCCACCCAGCTCTGGCTGAAGCCCTGGCCCGGAATCAGCGTGACCCGGTTAAAGCTCATGGTCAGGGACTGGATCATGGGTTTGAGCATGAAGAGCACAAATCCGACAATAAAGGGCAGGATAAAAAGGTAACCGGTTCTGGCCCGCCGGGCCTGCATGGTGACCGGTTTGGTCTTTCTGCTCATTTACGGATTCCCCCTTTCCACCGTGTAGTCCCGGGCCGGCACCAGCACATTGCCCACCGGATAGTCTTCGCTGCCGAAATTGACATACACCTTTGTGCCGTCCTCGTATTCCGTGACGGTCACTTCCTCCGCCAGCTGCCTGTGGCCTGTGATCCGGAGGCGGTTCAGGCCCTTCATCTCCTGCTGGTACCGACAGATCATGGGAATCAGCTGATCCTTCCAGTAGGTGTATCCGGAGGAGGTGTAGCAGCTGTACGCCGTATCCTGCAGGATCCGGGTATTCTCCGCCATGAAGGTGAAGTTCAGCCCCGCGCCGTATTCCGCGCATTCCAGCAGGCGGGTTCTGTAATCCCCGGACAGATTGATGGCCTCCCCGGTATAGTCCTTCATGCCGTGAATGGCAATCTGGTAGAAGGGAATCCGCTCATCCACGATGGCGTAGGCCTGCCCGGTCAGGTTCATATCCGTAATCAGATCCGCGTAGGGCAGGGCGTAATCGTTCCCCTTCTTGATGGAGATCTTCTCCCCCGCCGTCCGGGCTTCCTTCATGGTGGCGATGTTCATTTCCTTCGCCTGCTCCCGGGTCACCGTATCCCGGTGGTTATAGTCCGCGCTGAGCTTATCCCCGATATCCCGGAAGGCAATGCCCTCCGAGCCTTTGTCCCGCAGGAAGGCGATCAGCTTCGAGGCGTTGTCCGCGGCGTAGGACGGGCGGACCAGATAGTAACCCTCCATCCAGGTGGCCTTCTGATAGGTGACGATATCGTAGGGATAGAGATGCACCTGTTCCCGGGTGGCGTATCTGGCCGCGTCCCGGAAGGTGATAAAGCCGTCCGTCAGCCCGCTGTGGTAGGCAAAGCAGCTGATCCCGTCAAAGTACAGGCGGACCTGCTTCTCCCGGGCGGCGTTGATCAGGGTTTTCATCTCCCCTTCGCCGCCCAGCTGGGACAGGGTGTGCACCCCCGTCAGCACCTTCTGGCGCACGCCGCCGTTGGCCCATCCGGTCATCCGCAGGTTCAGGTTGGCGATCTCCGCCGCCGTCAGCTCCTTCAGGATCTCCCGGGCCTGGCTGAAGGTGGTGGTGGCCACCACCGAATCCACCGGCAGGCCGAATTTGACGACCTTTTTGTTGATGGCGCCGATCAGCTCCACATTGACGGGCATATTCTCCCCTGCCTGGCTCTCCGCCAGCTCCGGATGGATTTCGCACAGGTAATCCCCGTAGGCGTTGGCCAGAACCGCGTAATCCTCGCTGTCCACGAAGCGGTACCGCTGAATAATGGTATCCTGCGGGATCTCCTTCTCGTAGATATACACCAGCTGCGCCGTCTTGGCGGAGACGTTGTACTGTTCCGCGTGCAGCACGTTATACCTGGCATACACGGTGTTATAGCTGTTGTACCGGCCGGCGATGTCCGCGTTCACGCCGGCATAGGCGCTGGCCCCCTCGATCATGCAGAGGAACGCCCCGCCCTGATGGGTGCCGCCGAAAACCGGGAAGGCGTTTTCCGTCTCGCTGACCGCTTCCTTCCGCTGGGTTCCGTAATCCCAGCCGTACAGGTTGGCGTAATAGGGGCTTTGGGACAGCTTGCCGTTGTTGTAGTGAATCAGGGCGCCGCCGCCCTCGGGAATAAAGAGATATCCCTCCTCATCGGTCCCCGCGGCGCCGAACATGGGCAGCGGGCTCACATAGGTCAGCGGATAATCCGAGCGGTAGCGCATTTCGCTGTAGGGCAGCTCCACCACCAGATCCCCGCCTTCCAGGCGGTAAATCATGGTGACATTGAAGACCGGGCCCCCCGCTTCCCTGGAAGCGGCCACCAGCTGCTGATCGATGGCGAAATCCTCGGCGGTATAGCCCGCTTCCTCAAAGTAGCCTTCCGCCTTCTCCTTGTTGTTGGCCTTGGTGTTGGATTTGAGCAGATACATGGCCTGCTCCGTGATGGTGGGATAGAGGGCGATCAGCTCGTCCTTGTCGCTGCGGCTGTCCAGCTTGGAGGGTTCCACCAGGGTATAGAGGCCGGATACCTTTTTCTTGGTGGAGCCGGACATTTTTTCCGTAAAGGCGGTATACCGCTCCTTGGTGATGGCGGTCGGAATCTGATAGACCCGTTCGATCCGCCCCACGGAATAATCCACCCGAATGGAACCGTCCTCCTGGACCTTCACGTCGAAGGTCTGGTTGGCCATGGAATAGGTATTGTTGTTCAGGGTCACTTCCCCGCCGGAGTTGGTATAGGTCACCAGCAGGGTGGAGGAAAGGATTTCCTTATTGCTGGCCTGGGCGATGGGATCCTTGTCCGCGTTTTCCGGATTGGACGCCCAGACCCGGCCGCTTTCCTTTTCCGTGACGGTGAAGCGGGTGGTGCCCGGATCCATGGTAAAGAGCAGACGGTCGTTTTCCATGGTCAGGGGTTTTCCGTCCCCTTCATAATAGGAAACCACCGGCGGGTTTTCCACCACCGCCTCCTGGGTGCCGTAGAGAGGAATGCCCACAAAGATCACCAGCGCCGCGCAGGCCGCCAGCAGCAGCACCCAGGGAAGCAGCCGCCAAATAAGGGATTTTCTGTTTCTCATTTGTTCCGTCCCTCCCTCAATTCAGCCGGAAGAAAGTTTCCCGGTACAGGCTGATGAAATAGGATGCCGCGTCGCTCAGCAGGCTGAAGAAGGTCAGCATCAGGAAGATGATCACCGCGGCGCCCACCACGGTCACGATCAGGAAAATGAAGGTTTTCCCGGGACTGTAATCATGAACCTGCATCAGCCCCACAAAGACCAGAAACACGCACCAGATCAGGCTGATGCTCAGCATCACGGAGTAGAGGCTTCCTTCCTCGTAGCTCAGGCCATTGCTGATCAGGGTCATGGGCAGCTGGATCAGCGTATAGGGCACCAGCGCGTAGCACATGGCCATATAGATATCCCTGAACCGCCCTTTCCCGTCGAAGAGCGTGGTCATCGCCCAGTTGGCCACGCACAGAATCAGGAAGGGGAGCAGCAGGCTGCCCATTTCCTCAAAGACGTTGATGTACTGCACGGGCGCGGTGATAAACTGAAAGCTGGTGCACATCAGCTTGATCACCCGGGTCAGCAGGAAAAGAATCAGGAAGGTGTGCGCCGCCGCCACGGTGCCCCTGTGTTCATGGACCAGGTCCCAGAAGCCGTCAAAGGGGTGCGTTATAACATGGAAGGCATACTTCAGCGATTCCAGATACCGCTGACGCCGGGCCAGGCGGTCCGCCTTCCGCGTCTCAATGGACCTTGCTGCGTTCATGCGTAATCACCTCCCCCTTCATTCTGCGGATCCGTCCGATGCCCAGCGGAATGATCAGCGCCGCCGCCAGGATCAGAATGACCCATCCGATGTTCTTCTCCACCCAGATCTTCCGGTAAAGCTTGAAGGCTCGGCCGTAATTCTCCCGGTCATGGGCCAGCCGGAAATAATCCATCGCCTCCTCGAACCGGTCCTGGCGCAGAATCGCCCGCCCGATGCCGCGGAAGGCCAGGGGGAAGTTCGCGTTCATTTTCAGCACGCTGCGCCAAAGCTCGGCGCTTTCGTCATATTCCCCCTTCAGATACGTCTCGCTGGCGTCATAGATGGCCTGGCCGTATTCCGTGGGCTGGAACAGGGTGACGCTGTTTTCCAGCTGATCCAGCACCAGCAGATCGTATCCCATGTGCTCCACGCTGATGGGGCCGGTAAAGGCGCCTTCCACGTTTCCCCGGGTTCCGAAGGCCCACAGCAGCACTCCCTGGCTGTCATAGCCGAAAAGCCTGCCCCGGGTCCGGTCCAGGGCCACGTAGATATCGTTGTCCATCACCGTGATATCCGTAAACTTGCTGGGGCCGTAGCTGTCGCTTCCCTCCTGCCACTGCAGGTCCCCGATCGGGGGGAAGCGGTCGTTTTTAATGAGGATGTCGTTTCCCAGGCTGTTGAGCCGGCGGATGGGCTTGGCGCTGTCGGATTTCAGATCGTATTCGCTGAAAACCGTATTGGTCGCGTAAATGAACCCTTCCTGATCAATATAGATGTTTTCGTATTCCGTCGGAACGAAGCTTTCCGACTGGGCCCGCTGTTCCTTGGTCTGGAAATAGCGCTTCCAGATGTATTCCCCCATGGAGATGGAAACCGTGTTCGCCCCGATAAAGCCGGAGAAGGTTCCGTCCGCCTCGTATTTCACCAGCCCCTTGTTCACGTTCTGGCACAGGGCGTACACCCGTCCCGCCACATCCACCGTCAGCTTTTTCGGCAGAAAATTCAGCTTCTGATCAAAGGTGGCGTCCGTGGGTTTGGTATAGTCCCGGATCCAGTTCAGCTGGCTGTCCATCATCGTGACCCGCTGGTGGCCGTAATCGGCCACATACAGGTTGCCCTCCGGGTCCGCGAAAACGTCGTAGGGGTCGGAAAAGTCGTTCACCGCGGCGCCGGTCATTTCGCTGATCACCCGGCGGACGGAAAACCGCGTCCCGTTCCGTTCCGCTTCGATGATCCGGTTATTGCCCGTGTCGCAGATGTACAGCAGATTCCCCCGCGCGTACAGGCTCTGGGGTTTGCTGATCCGTTTTCCGTCCAGGTTTTCCAGGCCCAGCGTCATGGAATCGATCACCGTGGCGACCCGGTAGGCGTCCGGGGATTCCTGCACGTCCTCCCAGTAATCATAGGTGTAGGTATAGGAGGTGCTGAACCCGTCCTCCGCCAGCGCGCATACCTGCGACAGCATCATCAGCAATCCCAGGATCAGAGAGAGTCTTCGTTTCATCTTCATTCCCCTCTCCTTCCTTAATCCTTGATGCCGGAGGAGGCCATGGTCTCCAGAATCCGGCTCTGACTGAAAATGAAAATCAGGATGGGCACCGAAACGATAATGACGTTGGCCGCCGCCACCTGGCCCGTGCGGGCGATACCGCCGGCCTGGATCTGCTGCAGGGCGTACACCAGGGTCTTCTTCGCCTCGGAATAGATGACCGTGGCGGCACTGGTGTTCCAAAGGCTCTGCACACTGAAAATGATCATGGTCAGCCAGGCGGGCTTCACGTTGGGCATCACGATGCTCCAGAAAATCCGCAGCCGCCCCGCCCCGTCGATGGTCGCCGCTTCGATCAGCGCCGTGGGCAGCCCTTCCATGAACTGTTTCATCAGGAACAGCCCGATGGGCGCCGCGAAGGCCGGCAGAATCAGGGCCCAGTAGGTATCGATCATGCCCAGGCGGCTCATGATCAGGTAATTGGGAATTCCCGTGACGTAACCCGAGAACATGAGGCAGGTGGTTACGATATTGAAGAACAGCCTGCCGCCCGGAAATTCATACTTGGCCAGGACGAACGCCGCCATGCTCGCGATGACCAGGTGTCCGAAAGTGCCCACCGCCGTGATCAGCACCGTGTTGATCAGATACCGGCTGAAGGGAATCCAGCTCTGCCCCATGGTCACGAACAGATCTGAGAAGTTGTCCGTGGTGGGATGCTGGGGCCAGACGGGCGGAGGAAACCGGAACAGTTCGTCCAGGGGCTTGAGGGAGGATCCCACCAGAAATACCAGCGGAAACACCATCATGATGCCCACCAGAATCAGCATCAGATAAATCCCGATGTCCCCGGCGATGGAACGGTTCGGATGCCTCCTGGTCACCAGATGCTTTTTGGGGCTTTGGATCTTTTCCCCCCGCAGCTCCGCCAGCCGGCGCAGCTCGTCACCCCGGGTTTTGGGCGTCACGGGTTTGTCCGCCCAGTGGCTGTCCATGAAGCTGTACAGCTTCAGGCCCTGATCCAGCTCCAGGATATAGCGGCTGTCATCCTTCAGGATCACGGTCACCTGTGTGCTGGTCCCCCCCAGCCGGATGTTATCCATCCGGTGAAGCCGGGCGTAATGCCACTGGACCAGAGGCTCGGCCTTGCCCTTCTGGTAAAAAGCCGCGCCCTGTTCGTCCGCTTCCAGATAGCCTCTGAATTTTTTCCCGTCGATCCTTTTCAGCGTCCCGTTGGACCGCAGTTTGTTTTCACTCATCTCAGGCACCCACCCTTCCCAGCAGTGCGCTGATGGCTTTCTTACAGAGAATCATGACCACGAAAAGGATGGTGGCGATGGCGCTGGCGTACCCCATTTCGAAGCGGCTGAAGCCGTAGTCGAACAGGTGGGTCACCACCGTCCTGGCCGCGTAATCCGTGGAGGGATAGCCGCACAGCAGCCTGGGCACATCGGAAACGTTGAAGGCGTTGGTAATGCTCATCACGGCCCCGAACAGCAGCATGGGCTTCATGCTGGGCAGGGTGATGTGATACAGTTCCTGCCACCGGTTCCGCACCCCGTCCACGTATCCGGCTTCATACATGCTGCGGTCGATGCCCTGGAAGCCGGCCACAAAGCTCAGGAATCCGGTCCCCATGCTCATCCACAGAATCACAAACACCAGGATGCTCATCATATAATTGGGATCCGTCAGCCACAGCCTGGGCGCCTCAATCAACCCGAACTCCATGAGGATGGAGTTGAACCAGCCGTAGGCGTCCCCCCGGAAAATGATGGAGAACACGGTGAAGGCGGCGCCGGCGATGGATGGCGCGTAGAACACCACCACCGCGATGGCCCGCAGCCACTTGGGCAGTTCGTTGATGAACCAGGCGAACAGGAAGCTCAGAATATAGCCCACCGGCCCTGTGATCACGGCGATGACAAAGGTGTTCTTCACCGCGGTCAGAAAGACCTCGTCCTGCAAAATCAGGTTGATGTAGTTCTGCAGGCCGATAAACCGGGCGGGTTCGAGAATATTGTAATAGGTAAAGCTGTAAATAATGGATGTGGTGATCGGCAGGATGAAGAAGGTGATGAACAGGATGGCGTAAGGCGCCAGGAAAAGATAACATCCCTTATTCTTCTTCGCCTGCTCCAGCCCATGGCGGAATTTCTCCCGCCGCATGGTGATATACCGGCTCGCGAATGATTTTTCCATGATGGTTCGATGCCTCCTTCCCCGTCCATCAGTCCAGCGGCAGGTTGAATTCCCGCCGTTTGATCCGGATTTCCTCGTTAATGGTTCTGGCGTAATTCAGAAGCGTCTCCCGCGGATCCTCCTTGGTATTGATCACCCTCCGGATCGCGTTGGTAATATGCCTCGTGGTGGAATAGCCGCCGGCGATCTCCGGGAAGCCCTTTGTATGCGCCATCTGCTCCTGCAGAATCGCCAGCTGAGCGTTGCTCCAGGCCAGCTGGCGCAGCGCGTCCCGGTTGGCCGTCTGATATCTGGCGCTGGCGCCGAGGACGCTTTCCATCTCCCGGCCGAAGCGGGTCTGGGCGTCGGCGCTGACCCACCATTTCACGAATTCCCAGGCGTTCTGCTTTGTCTTCTCATTCTCCGTCGCCACAATCATGCAGCACAGCCCGTCCGTCTGGGCGGTCCGGTCGATGGTGCCGTCCTCCCGCCGCGTGCCGGGGATCAGCGTGAAATCCCACAGGCCCCGGATTTCCGGCGCGGACACCATCAGCGTGTTGTAGGTGGCGTAGCTGGCCACTCCCATGGGCATCTCCCCGCTGCGGAAGCGGCTCACAAAGTCGAACACCGTGGGCAGGCCGTAGTCATTGTACAGGCTGGTATACTGTTTGAACGCCGCCACGCCGGCTTCGCTGTCGATCAGGGTGCGCTTGGCTTCCGCGTCATAGATCTGACCTCCGTTCTGATAGATCATGGAGTCCAGCACGGAAATATCCGCCAGCGCAATGTCCGGATAAGGCAGCGCCACCGTCAGGCTGCTGCCCTGGATGGTGGGCAGCTGGGCGATCAGATCCTCCCACGTCTGGGGGATCTCCAGCCCCAGCTCCTCCATGATATCCGTCCGGTAGAACAGGAGGTTGAAATTCTGTGTTTCCGGCAGGCCATAGACCCCCGTCTTCGCCCCGTTGTTATAGGTCAGGGGTTCCAGAATACTGGCCTGGAAGGGCTTGACGACTTCCTCATATTCCGGGAACTGGGTCATGTCTTCCACCGCGTTGCGCATGGCGTAGTTCACGGCAAACCATCCGCTGACGCTCAGGACGATATCCGGCCCGTTGCCCGCCACCACCGCCGTCAGGATGGCGTCCGCCTGAACCAGCTTGACGTTGACCTTGATGCCGGTGCTGGCGGTAAACGTATCATCCACCATGGTCTTCAGCACGGTACTCTGGTCCCGGCCGGTGGTGATCCAGATCTCCAGCACATCATCCGTATCCGCGTACTTGTCGCCCAGGCTGTTGTAATCCACGGTAAAGCTGCTGATACAGCTGCGAATCTCGTGGGCGGCCCGCTGGAAAATACTTTCGTGGACCGCGGGCACCTTCTGATTTTCCCCGGTGATCATGATCAGATCCACATCCAGCTTGCTTTCGCTCATGTTCTGCATAGCCGTCCCCAGGGAAGTGATATTATCCTTGAAATTGGTGAAGGATTCCGTGATCCGGTCATTGTTCTTCACAAAGGTTTCCAGCTGATTGGCCAGGGTCTGCGCCACCGCCGCCCGGTCGCTCTTTTCGCCGGTAATCGCCACGATTTCATCCACAATCCGGTAAAGACGCTTGCTTTCCAGATCCATGGCCTCGATGGCTTCGGGATAAATGCCCGCCAGGTTGTAATCCCGGAATCGGTCCGGGTTCGCTCCGGTCAGCACCAGCAGCTTCCGGTAAATCTGGTTCAGGCGGAAGATGCTGTCCTCCACTTCCTTCAGGATGGGGCCCATCCGCCCGAGCGTCACTTCCATCCGAAGGGTATGCTGCCCGCCCTTGAGGAAAAACCGCAGGGGATTCCCCGCCTCGTCGCTGAGCGTTTTCATTTCCCAGCCCGTATTGTAAAAGAAGGTAATGTATTCCAGATCCTCAAAAGGGATCTCCCCGTCGATATACACCGTCCGCGCGCTCAGCGCTCCCCGCTGATACATCTGACGGGCTTTGATGGAAATATTGTAATAACCGTCTTCCGGCACCTCAAAATCCCACTGAATCCATTCGCCCGGATGGGTCCAGGGGTCGCCGCCGATATAGTTCAGGATGGTGTTTTTCACGGAGTATGGCTCCGTCTGGGAACTGCTCCGGTCGTACCGGGCATAGAGGCTGGGCGAGCTCCGCAGCACGGCGCTTTCCCCCTGCACCGTCTGACTGTAATTCCGGCCCGCCTCGGTCATGGCCACCTCCGGCTGCTCAGCGGCATACTCCGCGTAGGAGGCATACCGGACGATGGGCGTCAGCGTCAGCCCGCAAAGGATCATGGGCTCGTTGACCGCCTTCAGGCTCAGCGTATTCTCCCCTTCCCGGAAATAGAAGGCATAGGGCTCCGTCTGGTAGCCCATATCATCCCGGCAGTAAACGGTCTGCTTCTCGAAAATTTCCTTCTGGCTGGGGCGGATTTCGTTGCCCTGGTTGTCCTTCCGAACCTCGTAGGCGTCGGTCCACAGGCGCGAAAACGTAAGGGTCGCCGCCCCGGAAAAGGGCAGTTCCCCGTTGATGTGGAGCTCCCGCTCAATGTCCACGCCCCGGCTTTCCGTGGTCAGATACTCCATCCGGATATTGTACAGTCCGGCCTGCGGCACGGTCACATTCCAGGCGATTTCCTCCCCGTCGGGCGTATACAGGCCTTCCGCCCGCATCTCTCCCGCCCCCTGGAAGGCGGCCAGATCCACCGTTACCTCCTCGGAAACCGCCGGATCGCCCACATGGGCCGCCAGATAGGCGTCATAGGTGTTGCTCCGGCCGATCCCGCTGACGTCTGTGGCCAGATCCGCCCCTTCGTACTTCGCCCGAAAGTCCGACGGACTTCGGCTCAGCAGCCAGATTCCAACCGCCGCAGCCGCGGCGATCAGCACCCCGATTATCACGTTCCGCCATTTTCTCGACATGCCTTCATCTCCCAACCTCCCGCAAAAAGCAAAAACGCCTTCCGCGAAATAATCGTGCTCCCGGATACCGTTATAAGATAGGTAGAATACGCAGGTATTTTATGGCAATTGGAACCAGGTTGTCAATATCAGCGGGTTTTTAAGACAAATAATTCATGTTTGTAATGTATTTGTAATATGAAAGAAAGGAATACCACGAGAGCGAGGCTGAATAGCAACGAAAATGCGATCAATTTTCGGACGAAAGCATTGACAATCCGGATCAACATGTGTTAAGATATCTGTCGGTTTCGAAGGAAACCCTGCCGTAGACAGCCGGTACCCCTCCGGGGTTTAATGGGATGATCCCGCCTGCCGAGGTGTGAGTGCTTCATTGTATTTTGATGCCCTTGCGCCTGTCGCAAGGGTTTTTCTTCAGTATGAACCGGTAAGGAGGTGCACAGGAATGAGCAAGAATCTGGAAATCAAAAAGCAGGTGGTCGCGGAAATCGTTGACAAGTTCAAGGCCGCGGAATCTGTGGTGGTTTGTTCCTTCAACGGTCTGACCGTGGAACAGGTGACGGAGCTGCGGAAGCAGTGCCGTGAAAACGATGTGCAGTATTGCGTGCTGAAGAACCGTCTGGTGGGCCGCGCGCTGAAAGAGCTGAATATCGAAGGAATGGACGCGCTGCTGGAAGGCCCCAATGCTTTCGTTTTCGGTATGAAAGATGTGACTGCGGCTCCCAAGGCCATCGCCTCCTTCATCGACAAGAACAAAATCACTTCTTTGGAGATCAAGGGCGGTCTGACCGGGACCGAGTTCACCGATGTCGCCGGGATCAAAGCCCTCGCAGCGACGCCGAGCCGCGAAGAACTGCTGGGAACGATGGTGGGCTGCCTGGTCTCCCCTGTATCCGCCCTGGTTGCGGTGCTGGGCGAAATCGCCGAGAAAAAAGAGTCTGCCGCTTAATCCTAAAGCAGGCGGTCTGAGGAATGCATCCTAACAAACATATTTAATTTGGAGGAATTCGAAATGACGAATCAGGAAATCATTGAAGCGATTGAGTCCATGACTCTGCTTCAGGTCAAGGAACTGGTTGACGAAATGAAAGAAAAGTTCGGCGTGACCGGCGCGATCGCCGTGGCCGGCGGTGCTGCCGCCCCCGCTGCCGAGGCTGCCGAAGAGAAGACCGAGTTTGATGTCGTGCTGAAGGAAGCCGGCTCCGAAAAGATCAAGGTCATCAAGGTTGTGCGCGAAGTCGTGTCCGGCCTGGGCCTGAAGGAAGCCAAGGAAATCGTGGAATCCGCTCCCAAGACCATCAAGGAAGCCGTTTCCAAGGAAGAAGCCGAGAAGATCGCCGAGCAGTTCAAGGCTGTGGGCGCCACCGTGGAAATCAAGTAATTTCCAACCTCACAAAAAAGCGGATCGCAAGATCCGTTTTTTTATACCTGTACCAGCATGCGATTAAACCAGAAACTTTCTTCCTCACAAAATAGCGGATCACAAGATCCGTTTTTTTTGTACCTTAGTCACTATTCAGACGCTCCGCTTCCTGAGGTGTTCCCCTCCGTGGGACGCCACGCGTCTCCCCGCATCCACAATCGGCGTATAGCCCTGACCGATGCCTGCCACCCCGTTCTCCGCTGAAAACGGTCCAATGAACCCTTTTCCGGGCGTTCCGAACCTTACGCACCGGTTCTAAACTCTGTCTAAGCCATTCGGCTTGACAATCGTTAAGAACCGCTGAGACTCAAGGCCCCCGGTTACGAAACACTCCTGCGGCTCGTTCATAAAGCCGGACAGTAACAAAAAGAAACCTTCCGCAATCGCGGAAGGCTCATATGGAATCCGGCAGCGACCTACTCTCCCGGGCCGTCTCCAGCCAAGTACCATCGGCACTGAAGGGCTTAACTTCTGTGTTCGGTATGGGAACAGGTGTGACCCCTTCGTTATC
>JAFWES010000085.1 GCA_017512805.1 Clostridia bacterium | reverse complement strand
TAGGACGCGTACCCGTTGGGCACCAGAATCGGCTCGCCATCCGTGCCGTAATACGCTTCGCCGATGGTCTTCCCAGCCTCGTCCAGGGTCCGGGTATAGGCGGCATATCCGCCCGAGAGCATGATCGGCTCCCCGTCGGTGCCGTAATACGCTTCGCCGATGGTTCTCCCCGCTTCGTCCAGGGTCCGCTCCACCTTCGCGTATCCGTTCTTTTGCAGGACAGGCTCTTCTTCCACGTCGAAGTAGGAAGCGGAGATCAGCTCCTTGGCTGCCCTGAACTCATCCTTCTCGACGGCGTATCCGGCGTTGTTCAGGATCAGGTTTCCTTCGCCGTCATAGAACCGCTGCACGTTTACATTGCCAAATTCATCGTATTCCCGGCCGATCGCCGCGTAGGTATCCTTCAGGGCCGTCGCGTCCCCGTTCTCATCGAACCAGGCTTCATAGACGACCTGTTTTTTGTCGTTAAACTGTTTCCGGATTTCGGCATAACCCGCATCGGCCCGGATATGCTCCCCCTCCTGGCCGTAATATACGATCCGGGCGACGTTTCCGTCATGATCATACGCCTGTTCCACCGCGGCGTATCCGCCCTTCCGGAGCACAGGCATGCCATCGGTCCCGAAATACCGTTCTTCAACGGTCCGACCGTCCGCGTCCAGCTTGCGCGTGAAGGAGGCGTATCCCGCGTCAACGGCGATCGGGGCCCCATCCGGACCGTAATACCGTTCCCCGACGGTGCGGCCTTCCTCGTCCAGACTTCGGTCTAACGCGGCGTATCCGGCGGCCGCGGCTACGGGAGCCCCATCCGTTCCGAAATATTCCGCCCGGATCAGCTGACCCTTCGCCCGCCAGGTATCCCGTTCCATGGCAAAGCCGTTTTTGCAAAGGGTCATCTCCCCATTTCCGGCGTAGAACCGCTGCTCACTTACGTTTCCAAACTCGTCGTATTCCCGTTCAATCCGGACATAGGTATCCTTCAGCGCCATGGCCTGGCCCAGCGTGTCAAACCAGCTTTCCGACAGGACCTGCTTCTTCTCATTGAATAACCGACGGATCTCGCAGTATCCGGTGTCCGCGATCATCCGCTCTTCGCTTGTCCCATAGTAAACGGTCCGCACAACGTTGCCGTTTTCGTCCCAGCTCTGGTCGTATCCAGCATATCCGCCCTTCCGAAGGATCAGGGCTCCGTCCGTTCCGTAGAAGAATTCCCGGATGATCCGCCCGGCGTCATCCAGCTCCCGCCGGAAGCCCGCGTATCCGTCCTTCTGCAGGGTCGGCGCCCCGTCGACCCCGAAATAACGCTCCGCCACCGTCCGCCGGTTGGCGTCCAGCTCCCGCGTCAGGCTGGCATAGCCCTCCGGCCGCTCGATGGGATTCCCGTCCGTGCCAAAATAGGCTTCGCCGGTTTTTTCCCCCGCCGCGCGCCAGGTGTCCCGTTCGATGGCGAATCCCGCCTTGCACAGGATCAGCTGTCCGTCCGTGCCGTAATACCGGGTTTCCGTGATATTTCCCCATGCGTCGTATTCCCGCTCCAGGGCAGCATAGGTATCCTTGACCGCGGTCGGCGCGTCCGCCTCATCGAACCACGCTTCCCGGATGACCTTGTTCTTCCGGTCATATTCCCGCCGCACCCCTGCGTATCCGGCGCTGCTTCGCACAGGCGACCCGTTCCCGTCCAGGTACCATTCGCGGATGACCTGTCCGTTCTCGTTGTATTCCCTGCGCCGGATGGCATATCCCGCGGAGCTCCCCGGTCCGCCGCCGGCGTCGTAATACCGGACTTCCGTTTCCCGCTTATGCGCATCGTACTGGAATTCGGCTCGGTGGTATCCATCCGTCCGGTTGATCGGTTCGCCCTGGGTTCCGAAAGTGCTTTCTTCCATCAGCAGCCCATATTGATACACCCGTTCCAGGGAGGCGTATCCCCCGTTGATCAGCATGGGTTCGTCCCGCAGATCCAGGTACCGGATCCCGACGGTATGGCCTTCCTTGTCATAGGTATTCTCAATGGCCCCGTATCCGTTTGCGTTCACCGTCCGGTTTCCGTCCGCGTCCAGATAGGTTTCCCGCAGAACCCGATTGTTGACGTCCGTCTCGCAGACCCGCCAGGCGATGCCGTTGACCGTCACCACGTTTCCCTTCGCGTCGTAGGTGGCCTCGGTGAAGCCCTTGTCGTTCCGCTCGATCTTCGTGTAGGCGTAATTCTTCCCCGGCGCGTTGATCAGTTCTCCGTCAGGGGCATAATACCGGGTGGCGCCGACCTGTCCGTTCTCCTGATATTCGATGGTCATTCCGGCGTAACCGTCGGTGCTCTGGACCGGCTTTCCGTCGATATCGAAATAATATTCCTCGGTCTTTTTCCCGTCCCCGTTGTAGTCGTAGGTGATCCGGTGGACGCCCTTGCTGTTGAGCGCCGGTTCCCCATCCTTCCAGAAGGATTCCGCCATACGCAGCTTTCCGGTCGTGTCCCAGGTGACCCGGGAGGTGTAGACGCCGTTTTTGTCAGGGGCGGTTTCTCCCGCTTCATTGTAGTAGGTTTCGGTTTCTTCCGTGCCCTCTTTTCCGTAAGCCACGGAGGAATAACCCTCCGCGCCGGTGGCCGGCGTATTGTCCGCGTGCAGGTATTTCATCCCCACCAGCGTTTTGTCTTTGTATGTATAGATGATCTGGGCGTATCCGTCCGCGATGTCCGTCAGCTGGTTGTCTTCCCCGTAATAATAGGTCCCTGTTTTCCGCCGCCCGCTGTAGGTGTTTTCCAGCTTCGCGTATCCCTTATCCGGAAGCAGAATCCATTTTCCGTCCGTTCCCAGATAGATCTGGATGGTGATGGACCCGTTGCTCATATAGCTGGTCTTCACCATATGATATCCGTCTTTGTGGAGGCAGGGCTGCCCTTCTCCGTCGTAGTAGCTTTCCTCTTCCACCCGACCCTTCAGCCCGTATTTCCGGCGAACCTCGCAGTATCCGTTGGGCATGCGGTAGGGGTTTCCGTCCGCGTCATAGTACCGTTCCGTGGTGGGCTTGCTGCTGTTGTTGGCGTATTCCATTTCCACCCGGGCATATCCCTTGGAGCCCGCGATCATCCGCCCATCCGCGCCATAGCTGGTTTCCGACAGAACCCGTCCCTTGTCGATTTCCCGCTCGAAGACCGCAAATCCGACCTTGGGATAATAGGTCGGCTCCCCCGCCGCGTTCAGATAGACAGTCTTCGCCGCCGCGGTCACTTTTCCGATATACGTATTTTCGATCCTGGCATATCCATCGGGGCCGGTCATATAGTTTCCGTCGGCGTCGTACCAGGTTTCGCTGGTAATCCGCCTGCTTCCGCTCACATAGGTCAGCACGTACCGCGCCGGAAAATCCCCGCCCCGGTACAGTTCTCCGTCCGTCCCATAATACCGGCTTTCCAGGTGCTTCTTTCCGCTGACATAGTCCGCCTCCATCCGGGCATACCCGTCCGGGCCGGCGGCCAGATTCCCGTCCTTGTCACGGAATTCCTCGGTTTTGATATTGCTCATCGTGTAGGTCAGCTTCCGGGTCTGGAATCCCTGACTGTTGTTGACCGGCTGCCCTTCCGCGTCGAAGTACTCCGTCATCGCCAGCTTCGTCCCGGTGGTATAGGTGTTCTTCAGGCTGGCGTACCCCAAATCCTCCGCGACCACCCGGTTCCCCTGTTCGTCCACATACGCCAGGGTCTCCAGTTTGTTTTTTACATTATAGGTGGTCTCCGTCTTCAGATTGGTGGAAATCTCCGCGCCGGCGGCCCCCGCCAGAGAGATCCAGATCGCCGCCGATCCGGCCAGGATCCATTTCATCCATTTTCTGTTCATATCATCAATCCTCCTCCCTGCGGCGCATTTTGCCGCAGGATTCTGGTTAAATGTCCCCATTCCATCCGATTTTATCGTTCGGCCCCTCCCCTGTCAAGCGGGAGCCGCGATTCTTCCTCCCCTCTTGGCCGCTGGAGTCCTTGACAACAGAGGGTTAAAAGTGCTACATTTCTACCTGCTGTTTTCCGTTGGTCAGGAGATGAAAGACACCGCCCCGCGGGCGGCAGCAAGTCGGGGTTCAACATTGCGTTTTGCGAGGAGTGAAAGGTGCATGGAGCAAAAGATCAAGGCCCTGCGGCAACAGATGGAAGAACGTCTGTCACAGGTAGACAATCGGGACAAGCTTTCCGCCTTCTGGCAGGATTTTCTGGGTAAAAAAGGCAGCATTGCCGACCTGATGAAGGGGCTGGGCGGCGTCTCCAAGGAAGACCGGCCCGCCCTGGGGAAAGTCATTAACGAGTTTAAAACCCAGGTAGAAGCCCGGTACAAAGAACAGAGCGAACGGATGGAGCAGCTGGAGCTGGCCGCCCGCAACCGCCAGGAGGCGGTGGATATCACCCTGCCTGCCAAAAAGCGGGAAACCGGAACCCTCCACCCCATCACCATCGTCAAGAATGAGATTATCAACGTATTCCTTGGCATGGGGTTCGAGGTCTTCGAGGGGCCCGAAATCGAGGATGACGACCACAATTTTACCCGGCTGAACGTGGCGAAGGATCATCCCGCCCGGGATATGCAGGACACCTTCTATATTTCGGACGATATCCTGCTGCGCACCCATACCAGTCCCGGGCAGATCCGGGTCATGGACCGGGAAAAGCCTCCGATCAAGGTGCTGGTCCCCGGCCGGGTTTTCCGTTCCGACAGCGACGCGACCCACAGCCCCATGTTCCACCAGATGGAGGGGCTGGTGGTGGACAAAGGGATTACCCTGTGCGACCTGCAGGGCATGCTGGACAAATTCGTCAAGCAGATTTTTGACGAGAATGTGCATACCCGGCTGCGTCCCTCCTACTTCCCCTTCACCGAACCCAGCGTGGAAGTGGACGTGAGCTGCTTCGAATGCGGCGGCAAGGGCTGCGGCCTTTGCAAGCATACGGGGTGGATCGAGGTGCTGGGCGGAGGCGTCGTGCATCAGAAGGTACTGCGCAATTGCGGCATCGACCCGGAGGTCTATTCCGGCTTTGCTTTAGGGATCGGCATTGAGCGGATTACCATGCTGAAATACGGGATCAACAACATGGGGCTGCTGTTTGAAAATGACCTGCGCTTCCTGAAGCAGTTCCGGGATTGACCGATGAAGGAGGATCTGGAAAAATGATTGCACCTTTCAGTTGGCTGAAAGAATATGTGGATATTGATGTTTCCGCAAAGGAACTCGAAGAAAAGCTCTTCGGATGCGGATTCGAAGTGGAAGAGCTGAAACAACTGGGCAAAGGCGTCAGCAATGTGGTGGTGGGCCGGGTTGATTCCTGCGAGCCGGTGGAGGGGACCCATCTCTTCATCTGCCAGGTGGACTGCGGCGCCTATGGCTCCCGGCAGATCGTGACCGGCGCGCCCAATGTGTACGCGGGGATGCTGACCCCCGCCGCCCTGGACGGGGCCACCCTGCCCGGCGGCATTACCATCAAGGCCAAACCCCTGCACGGGATCCCCTCCGAAGGCATGCTGTGCAGCGGCGAGGAACTGGGGCTGAACGAGGATCTTTTCCCCGGGGCGGAAACCTACGGGCTGCTGGACCTGCCGAAGGACGCGGTTCCCGGGGAGGACATCAAGCCCCTGACCGGTCTGGACGAATATATTTTTGATATTTCGGTCACGGCCAACCGCCCCGACTGTCAGTCCGTCTTCGGTATCGCCCGCGAGGTGGCGGCTGTGCTGAACAAGCCCCTGAAAATGCCTGCCACGGACTATCATCCTTCCGATTTTACCTATCCCGGCCTGAAGGTCACCGTGGAGGCGCCGGATCTTTGCCCCCGGTACCTGGCCCATGGGGTTCGCAACATCACCCCCGGGGAAAGCCCCCGCTGGATGAAACGCCGTCTGGCCCTGTGCGGCCTGCGGTCCATCAGCAACGTGGTGGACATCACCAATTACGTGCTGCTGGAGATTGGCCAGCCCATGCACGCCTTCGACCTCGATCAGCTCCAGAATACCGAGATCATCGTCCGCCGGGCCGCGGAGGGCGAAACCATCCAGACCCTGGATGAAAAGGAATTCAAGCTGACCCCCGACAATCTGGTGATCTGTGACGGAAACCGCCCCGTCGCCCTGGCCGGGATCATGGGCGGCCTGAACAGCGGCATCACGGACAATTCCCGCCAGCTGCTCTTCGAGGCGGCCAAGTTCGCCCGGGATTCCATCCGCAGAACCTCCCGGTCCCTGGGGCAGAGCTCCGACTCCTCCGCCCGGTTTGAAAAGGGCATCAGCGAGTACACCACGGAGCTGGGCATGGCCCGGGCCCTGCACCTGATTGAAGAGCTGGGCTGCGGCGAAGTCACCGCCAGTGCCTTTGATGAAAGCGCCGGCGCTTCCCGGGAAGGAAAGCGCTTTACCGCCCGGGTCAGCAAGATCAACGATATCCTGGGGATCCAGGTTCCCACGGAAGAGATGATCCGCATCCTGCGTTCCCTGCAGTTTGACGTGACGCTCGAGGGCGAAATTTTGGACGTAACCGCTCCCCGCTATCGGGAGGATATCGAAGTGGGCGAGCCGGACCTGGCGGAGGAAATCATCCGCGAATACGGGTACGACCACGTGGTGCCCACCTTCCTGGCCGCGGCGGCTGTGACGGGCGGCGGAAAAACCCCCGATCAGCTGCGTCAGGACAAGGTCAAGCGGGCGATCTGCGCCCAGGGATACAGCGAGGTTTCCACCCTGGCCTTCTACGCCGATGAGGATCTGGATACGCTGCGGCTTCCGGCCGACGCCAAGGAGCGGCAGGTTGTGCGCATCCTGAACCCCATTACCGAAAAGCTGAGCATCATGCGTCCCCTTCTCGCCCCCAGTCTGCTGAAGATTGTGGTGGAGAACATCAAGCGCGGCAACGCGGAAGGACGGATCTTCGAGCTGAGCAATATCTACCGTCCCACCGAGGCCGGCAAACTTCCCGAGGAACGGCTGCATCTGGGGCTGGCTTCCTTCGGGCCGGAGGAGGATTTCTTCGCCATGAAGGGCAGCGTGGAAGCGCTGGGCGAGGCCTTTGGCCTGCATTTCGAGGTGGAGCGGGCCACCGACGTATCCGAGCTGCATCCCGGCATCGCCGCCTGGATCCTGTGCGAAGGGGAACGGATCGGCGTGTTCGGCAAGCTGGCCAACGAAGTCACCTCCAGCCTGAAGCTCCATAAGGACGCCAAGTCCCACCACAATATCTTCCTGGGCGAAATCGACTACCGGAAGATGATGTCCCACGCCGCCGCCTCCTTCCGCTATCAACCGATCTCCGTCTTCCCGCCCGTGCTGCGGGATCTGGCCCTGACGGTGAAGGAAGAGGTGACCTGCGGTGAGATGATCAGCGAAATCAGGCGCGCCTGCAAGCAGATCACGGATGTGGAGCTCTTTGACATTTACCGGGGTGAACAGATCGGCGAGGGCCAGAAGAGCATGGCGTTCAAGCTCCGGTTTGAATGCGAGGATCATGCCCTGCAGCCCGAAGAGGTGGACAAGTTTGTGAAGAAGATTCTGGGGAACCTGAAGTACAAACTCGGCGCGGACATCCGGTAAACGAGGCGGGAGCCGACAATTCAATTATACAAAAGACGGGCCTCCGGAAGACATCCGGAGGCCGTCTTTTGTATGCTTGGATCCGTTTATTGCTTTTTCGCGGTCACCGTCAGGCGCTTTGTCACATCTTCCAGGCCTTCGCATTGCACCGTCACGGTGATTTCTCCCGTCCCGGTGGGCCGGACGGCCGCCAGCGCGTGGCCAAAGAAGGAGCGGCAGTGGTCATCAAAGAAATCCTCCTCCGTGCAGGGGTTGCCGCTGCCGATTCCCTGCAGCACGCCGTCTCCGCTGACCGTGACCTTCACATCCCGGTCCGCGCCTTGATTCAGGCGGCCCTTCTGATCCACCAGCCAGATATCAATGAAGGCAAGCTCGCCGTCGGCGTCGGTCAGGACGTCCCTGTCCGCTTCCACCCTCAGGGCGGCCGGCTCCCCGGCGGTTTCAAGGCTGCAGCGGCCGGTTTCCGTTCCGCCGCTGTAAATCACGGCCTCGACGAGACCCGGCTCGTAAACCGTGTCAAAGGTGGTCATGAAGGCCAAGGTTTTTCCTTCCGTTTCCGCGGGCAGCGGCTGCCGTCCCAGGCTCTTCCCGTTGACGATCAGCTCCGCTTCGTCTCCCCGGCCGTAAACATCCACCCGGATCGGTTTTCCTTCATATCCCGGCCAATTCCAGGAGCAGGCAGTGCCCGTCCAGCTCCAGGACGCGGCGGCGGGCTCCCGGTCATAGGTTTCCGGCGTTTGGGCGGCAATGCAGGGCTTCGTGCTGTGGCCCACCACGATTTCCCGGTAATAGCCCTGGGGCGTGCGCCGGCCCGTGATGTCGAAATCCGCGTCCCAGGCGATCCGCCAGGGGTACCCATGCTGTCCGAATCCGCCCTGGTCGCCTTTTTTATAGAAATCCGCGCCAATGCCCGCTTCGCCGAGGTAGTCCCAGCTTGTCCAGCTGAAGTCCCCCACCGCGTGGGCGTTTTCCGTAACGATCTTCCAGTTGTAGGCCAGGTCCTTCGGGAAGGTTTCGGATCCCACGGAGATCCAGTTGGTGAACTTCAGCGCGTCATGGATATAGCGGTCCGACGCATAGTTGTAGCCGCAGATATCCATGCTTTCATAGGATTCGTTGGTCGCCTCGACGATCTTCGGATGCATGGAAGCCCGGGCCATGACGTCTCCCACATCGCTGCCCATGGCTTCGTTGATGCCGCCTCCGGCCTCTTTCCCCATGGAGGCCATGATTTCCTTGATCGCGTCTCCCGCCAGCAGGTTATTGAGTCCGGCGGTGATATACCGGGTGCTGTCCAGCCGGCGGGTCAGTCCGCCCAGCCGACGGTAGATCGCCGCTCCGGCGGGCGAGCCGCTTTCGGGAATCTCATTCCCCATAGAGTACATGACGACACAGGGATGGTTATAGTCCTTGGCGACCATCGCCCGCAGATCGTCCTCCCATTCCCTTTCGAAGGAGACGGAGAAGTCCCGGCGGGTCTTGGAAATGTTCCACATATCCGTCAATTCGTCCATCACCAGCAGTCCGTACCGGTCGCAGGCCTCCAGCATGGCCCTGGACATGGGATGGTGCGCGCTTCGGAGCGCGTTGTAACCGGCTTCCTTCATCATCCGCGCCCGGCGGGCTTCGGCGCTTTCCAGCGTGGCGGTTCCGATGACGCCGTTGTCATGGTGAATGCATCCGCCATACATGTTGACGGCCTTTCCGTTGATGGCGAACCCCTTCACCGTATCCAGCGTCAGGACGCGGATGCCGAAGGTCTCCACCGTGGTTTCATCCGTGACCTGACCGTCCTCCGTCAGCCGCACGGACACCCGGTGCAGGTTCGGCTCCTCCGGGGACCACAGCTTCGGCTCCTTCACATAGAGCCGCGGATACACCGTTTCCCGGGTCAGGCCCCGCAGATTCAGGATCTGCGTATCCCGGCAGACGACAGTGCCGTCGCTGTCCGTCATTTCGATTTCCATCGAGAGCTTCCGGGCGCAGATGCCGTCATTGACGACGGTAATCTCCGCCTGCACGCTCGCCACCTGCGGGTCCGCGGCCAGCGTGGTCAGCTTCACCCCGTTCAGATCGATATGCAGCGGATCCCCGATCAGCAGGGAGACGTTCCTGTACAGGCCCGCGCCCGAATACCACCGGGAATCCTCGCCGCTTTGCACGGACACCTTGATTTCATTTTCCGTCCCGAAGCGCAGGAAATCATTCAGCGGAACATAGAATTCGGTATATCCGTTGGCGCGCTGGGCCGCCAGATCCCCATTCACGAATACCCGGGCATTCATGTACGCGCCTTCAAAGAGGAGCCAGACCTTTTTTTGTTTCCATTCCTCCGGGGCCGTGAAGCGCTTGAAATAGTCGTAATCCTTGCTGGGATAAAACCCCTTGGCGCCGCCTCCCGCCGCATCAGCGGTACGCTTTTCATGAATCATGGCGTCGTGGGGCAGCGTAACCGGAAAACGTTCCGCCTGTGCGGCCCTGGGGTCAAAAACCAGGTTGCCCAGGGATTCGCAGTATTCCCAGCCCTTGTTAAATGAAATCGTTCGCATTTCAATCATCCTTTCCTTTTCTTGATTGCGCTGTCCGTTTTCCGCGCCCGGAACCCATGCTCCGCGGCAGCAGCGGAAGCGCAAAGAACGGAACTCGCACGAAACATGTATAATCCGGGAGCAAAATGCACTTCCGATCTATGTATACCATACTGCTGTGAAAAACGCAACATCAAAACAAGTGGACAATTAACCACATCGTTACCGCTCCCTTAAAGCCTGCCGCAGGGGTGCTTCGTATCCGGGAGCTGCCCTGAAGGACACAGAATGGTCCGAGAACAGAAAGGCTTTCTGAACAAAATGTACTTGACTTCTTCACAGGGCTATGGGAAGATGGACTTGCCTGCTCGAAGCGTGTCGGAAGGGAGAAAAATCGCCGGCGAACAGGACTCCAACGTCAACGCAAACCGGTTCCTCGGCCTTGTGCGAAAGGACGCCGATATCAGGGAGCTGACCCGGTGAACAGGGGTACGAAAAGGAAAAAGGAGGCTGAAAAACATGATTCATCAGAACCGGTCAAAGATCGGGGAAACGCTGCTGCGCCTTGCGGCCCTTTTGGTCGGGCTGACCATTGCGCACCTGGGCGTGACGCTGTTTCTGCTGGCGGACCTGGGGTCGGATCCGTTCAATGTCCTGATCCAGGGCCTGCGGAATCTGGCGGTCCGCTGGATCTCTCCGAATCTGACCCACGGAACGGTTCATATGGCCATCTGTTTTCTCATCATCCTGATTCTCCTGCTGGTGGATCGAAAATACGTGAAAATCGGTACGGTTGTCTGCATGCTCTGCGGCGGGCCGATCATCGACTTCTTTTCCTGGATGCTGGGCGGCCTGGGAATCGGGGAAGCGGGTCTGGCGGTTCGGATTCCCGTTCTGATCTTGGGATGCGGCATTCTGGCCTTCGGCATGTCGATGGTCATCCGCTCCGAAGCCGGCACAGGCCCCAATGATCTTGTGGCCGTTGTGATCAGCGAGAAAAGCGGAGCGCGCTTCGGAATCATCCGAATCGCCACGGATCTGTTTTTTGTGCTGGCCGGGTTCCTGCTGGGCGGGCGCTTGGGAATCGGCACGGTGATCTGCGCGTTCCTTGTCGGCCCGGTCGCTGAACGGTGCATGCCCGTCTCCGCCGCGCTGGTGCAAGCCCTTCTGAAGCATTTTTCCCCGCGGTCAGACGAAAAACGGCTGTAAAGAATCCATGAAAGAATCAAAGCCCCTTTCAGACGAAAAAGAACCCCTGCAGATGTTATTCCGCAAGGGTTTTTATAAGCGCAGCTCCGACGGGATTCGAACCCGTGTTTCCGCCTTGAGAGGGCGGCGTCCTAGGCCTCTAGACAACGGAGCCATAAAAAAAGCTGGGGAACTAGGATTCGAACCTAGACAATACGAGTCAGAGTCGTAGGTGCTGCC
>JAFWES010000005.1 GCA_017512805.1 Clostridia bacterium | reverse complement strand
GTCGGTGGCCTGGTTCTGGGCCGCCAGATTCCACCAGGGATCGTAGTGAATCACCACGTCCGCCCCCGTCAGGTTCAGGCCCGTGCCCCCGGCTTTCAGGGACACCAGGAACACCGGCGTTTCTCCCTCGTTGAACTGATTCACCAGGGAAATCCGGGTCTCCTTGGGGGTGGATCCGGTGATCTTGAAGTACGGGATCCCCGCCGCCTTCAGGTCCTCCTCCAGCAGGGCCAGCATAGACGTAAACTGGCTGAAAATCAGCATCCGATGCCCGCCGTCCATGGCGCTGGTCACCAGATCCATGCAGGCCTCCCGTTTGGCCGACTCCCCCCGGTAGTTTTCGAACAGCAGGGACGGGTCACAGCAGATCTGCCGGATCCGCGTCAGCTCCGCCAGGATCCTGATCTTATCCTCCCCGGTGTTTCCGCTGGCGTGAATCATCTGCTGCATATGAACCACCTGGGCGTCATACAGCTTCTGCTGTTCCCCCTCGAACCGGGCGTATCGGACTTCCTCCAGCTTCGAGGGAAGATCCTTCAGCACCTCCGCTTTCATGCGCCGGAGAATGAAGGGACCCACCATCTTTTTCAGCCGCCCGGTCATCTCCTCGTCCTGATTCTTGGAAATCGGGATCTCGAACCGCCGGACGAAATCCTCGGACTTGTACAGGAATCCGGGCATGAGGAAATCGAAGATGCTCCACAGCTCGCTCAGCCGGTTTTCGATGGGCGTCCCCGTCAGGGCAAACCGATGATCCGCGGAAATCAGCTTCACCGATTTGGCCGCCGCCGCTTTCTGATTTTTGATGAACTGGGCCTCGTCCAGCACGCAGATATGGAAATGCAGCCCCTCGTACAGGGCAATATCCCGCTTTAGCAGATCATAGCTGGTGATATACACATCCGCCCGGCCGCTTCCCGTTCCTGCGCTCTGATCCTTCCGTCCCCCCTTTTTCGCGGCCCCGGAGGCGGGCGCAGCCAGGGTCTTGGCGGAAACGGCGTCCAGCGCCCTCACGACCGTCGGATTCTTCGGAGGCCTCCCCCTGCGTTTGGGGGCAGGAGCCGGGGATTCCGCCGCCGTTTCGGCCGCGTCGGCGGGCTCGGAGGGGCCGGCTGTCAGCGCGGGAGCGTCCGTCTCCGTCCTTCCCCGGCCGATCTCCGCCAGAATCTCCTTCCGGACCCCGGTGGTACCGGCGATCGCCCGTACCTTCAGGTCCGGGGCAAAGCGGGTCACCTCCGCCTGCCAGTTATAGACAAGCGACGCCGGACACACCACCAGGCAGGGGGCTTCCACCCCTTTCTCCTTCGCCGCCAGGAACAGCGCAATCATCTGAACCGTCTTGCCCAGGCCCATCTCGTCCGCCAGAATCCCGCCGAACCCGGCTTCTTCCAGGGTTTTCAGCCACTTGTATCCGAAGACCTGATAGGGCCGCAGCGTATCCTCCATCGTTCCCGGCACATCGTAATCCGCGTCCCGGATGGTCTGGAAATTCTTGATCAGCGCCCGGTAGGTCCGGTCCCGGCTGGCCGCCAGATTGTCGTGCTCCTCCAGCATCCGGTCCAGATACAGCGCCCTGTACAGCGGCAGATGCACCTGGGCCCGGATGGCCTCCATGGGGGTCATGTCCAGCCCGGCGAAGAAGGCCGTCAGATCCTCCAGCTCCCGGTTCTCCGAAAGGTCCACGTAATCGCCGCTCTTCAGCCGGTAATACCGTTTCTTCTTCTGGTAACTGTCCAGGATGGAAAGCAGCTCCTTCTGGCTGTATTCCTTCGACGTGACGGAGATATCCATAATTCCGCTTTTCACGGAAACGCCCACCTGTACGCTGGAGAAGGGTTTGACGCTCCTGCGCTTGAAGGCTTCCGTCCCATGCACGTCCCCGTATTTTTCCAGCCTCGCGATTCCCGTCTGCAGAAAATCGTACAGCGAATCGTCCGTCATCTGGGAAACATACCTTTGTCCCAGCGTGTCATACCTGCTGAAGCTTTCCTTCAGCAGCGCCTGGATCCGTCCCTCCTGCTCCGTATCCCGGTATTCCCCCGCGGGAGACCCGGCGTTGAGGCTGTATACCTTCTCCTCGTAGGCCACGCGGCACCGGCAGCTCAGCAGCATCTCCTCGGACAGGTCCAGATAGAAGCTGAACTGGGGTTCCGGCGGCAGGTACTTCTGCGGCTCCCCGTCGGTATGATCCACGATCTGGACAAAGGGATTGTTCAGCAGCGAAGGCAGAACCCGGTAATAGAATTCCTGCAGATGATCCCGCCCCACCCGGAAGCGGAACAGACCGGAAGCGTCCGCCACCGACCGGAAGGGGGACAGCACCTCCATTTCCCGCCGGTCCATGCGGCTGAGGGTCTGTCGGTTCAGGTGATACATGGCGCTGGCGCCTTCCAGCATCACAGGAATCATGCCTGACACCGTGACGCCGCCGAATTGCCCGGCGATATCCATAATCTGATCGATGGTCAGGGTGAAACGCATCTTCTCGTACCCGACGGAGATCATTTCTCCCTTGATGTTATTGGATTTGTCCGTGTATTCGCAGAGCTTCCCCTCCGCCAGTTCGTAAAACTGATCCAGCACCGCTCCGGTCAGCGGCTGCTGGGCTTTGATGGCCAGGGTCACCGGCCTCTGCCAGGATGTCGCCCGGTTGTACAGCGCGTCGTTCACGTCCTCCAGCTCCGTGACCCGCCGCTGAATAAACGTCAGCCAGGGCCTGGCTTCCTCCGCAAAGTCCAGCTTTCCGAAGTCCACGCTTTCGATTTTGGACAGCTCCAGCTTCTTTCCCTGCTTCCAGGCGGACAGCATTTCCGGCAGGTTCCGAAGCACCAGCATTTTCCCGTTCTTTTTTCCGATTTTGAAAGAGACCTGGGCGATCCCGTCCTCCACCACGATCCGGGGAGAAAGCATCACGCAGCTTTCCTTCGCCGATTGTTTCTGGGTTTCCCGCCGCTCCGCCATGGACTGGGCGGAATGCAGGCTCTCAAAGAACTTCCTGGCCGCCTCATCGGTCAGATCCTCCTGCCCCCGCTGCGCAATAAATTGCTCCATCTCCCGCAGGACGGTGATCTGGTGGGGACAAAGCGCATTCTCCGGGACGCCCTCCGTTTCATGAAAGAGGCAGTCGCACCGCATCGTCAGGAAATGGCTGTCCTTCAGGGCCACATAGGCATGGTCCCAGTTGTCCGTTTCCTTATTGTGATCGGTGCATTCCCCCGACAGATACTTCGCGCCATCCCTGTTTTCATGTTCCAGAATCCGGGTTCCCTTTGTTCCGATCCGCTTCGCTTCCCGAAGGGCCCAGGCGTTGGCCACGTATCCCGCCGCCGCGGCCTGCAGATCATAGAGCACGAGCCCCCTTGGCTTTCCGATCTTCAGGATCTCCGCCGCCGGCTGAAAATCTTTGGCTTCCTCCCGGAGCGTCTTCTGATAGGCCAACACAGCCAGATAACGCTTCTCCCGCTTCTGCCGCTCGTTATATTCATAATTCGATTCCTCGATGGCAAACCGATGCCCCAGCTCCTTTTCCCAGAACAGCATGGCCGCGGCCTCGTGAAGGCAGACCTGTCCGAGCGTCCGCCCTTCCTTGCAGGTGCAGATGAAGTTCCCGTCATTCCATTCGCCATCCAATGACCGCGGATAATCCCGGATGGTCACGTTCATCTTCTTCCCCGGGCCCAGCGGGCTCATGGGCCCCAGGGTCACCTGCATGCTCATGACGGAATACCATCGCGAGAGGACCTTCACATCCCTGATCTGCTTGGGATCCGCGGCCTTTCTCAGCTGGTCTTCCGTAAACAGATACCGCCAGTCAATCTCTTTTCGCAGCTTCTGCGGCCCGTATATCTTAATCTCATCCATGCTTGAACATCCTTTCTGCATCCGTCGGCATCCCAGTATACCCGAAAAGAATCGGGATGACAAGGGACAGAAAACCCGGAAACGATCCCCAAAGTTGCTGCTCAGCTTATTGACCGAGCCGCCCGAACATGAAAAAAAGGCTTTTAAATCGAAAAAAACTATGATAGAATTTCTCTCCGTAAAGACCAAAAAAGGAGGCGCTGCTCATGGCGACCATCACCGTCGATACCCGGCACCCGGGCCAACCCATCTCCCGCAATCTTTTCGGGAATTTCAGCGAGCATCTGGGCCGCTGCATCTATAACGGCGTATACGTTGGGGAAGGCTCCCCCATTCCCAACGAGAACGGCATGCGCAGGGATATCGTTGAGGCCCTGCGGAAAATCCACCTGCCTGTGCTTCGCTGGCCCGGTGGCTGTTTCGCCGACGAGTACCACTGGGAAGACGGCATCGGTCCGAAGGCCTCCCGCCGCCGCATGGTCAACACCAACTGGGGCAGCGTGGTGGAAGACAATTCCTTCGGCACCCATGAATTTCTGGAGCTCTGCCGGCAGATCGGCTGTGAACCGTACATCAACGCCAATGTGGGGAGCGGCACCGTCCGGGAAATGGCGGAGTGGGTGGAATACCTGAACCAGGGCGCCGACTCCACCCTGGCCCGCCGTCGGGCGGAGAACGGGCATCCGGAGCCCTTCGGCGTGAAATACTGGGGCGTGGGAAACGAAAGCTGGGGCTGCGGCGGCAACATGCGTCCCGAGTACTATGCCGATGAGTTCCGCCGGTACCAGACCTATTGCCGGACCTACGGGCCCCACAGGCTGTACCGGATCGCCTGCGGCCCCTCCGTGGACGATTACCATTGGATGGAAGTGCTGATGGAACGGGCCGCCCGGTATATGGACGGGATCTCCCTGCATCATTATACCGTTCCGGGCCCTTGGGAAAAGAAGGGCAGCGCCACCGTGTTCGACGCGGATCAGTATTATTATACCCTGAACCGGGCGGATTATATGGACGAGCTGATCCGCCATCACGCTTCCATTATGGACCGCTTTGATCCCGAAAAGAGAATAGGCCTGATCGTGGATGAATGGGGCACCTGGTTCGATGTGGAGCCGGGAACCAACCCGGGCTTCCTCTACCAGCAGAACACCATGCGGGACGCCATGGTGGCCGTCATCTCCCTGCATATCTTTATGAAGCACGCCGACCGGGTGCATATGGCCAACCTGGCCCAGCTGATCAACGTGCTGCAGGCTTTGATTCTGACGGATGGCGATCAAATGCTCCTGACCCCCACCTATCATGTCTTTGACCTGCTCCAGGGGCATATGGACGCCTTGTCCCTCCCCTGCGATACGCACTGCGGCATGCTGCCCTGCGGCGTCCGTCAGGTGACCGCCTCCGCCTCCGAAAAGGACGGGGTCATCACCCTGACCCTGGCCAACCTGTCCATGACGGAGCCGGAGGAAATCTCCCTGCGGCTGGAAGGGTGGAAGGGCGGCAGCTGCGACGCCCGCATCCTCTCGGAGGAAGCCCACGCCCATAATACCTTCGACTGCCCGGACCGGGTCGCTCCCAAGGCCTTTGTGCCGGCCCCGGAAAAGGATGGGGTCTTCTCCCTGGAGCTGCCCCCCTGCAGCCTGGTCAGCCTGACCCTGCGGCGGGCCTGAACCCGCGCCCTTCACGAAGCGCACAGGCATCGGGATGTCCCAGGCCTCCGGCAATGCGCCGGGAACGGGGGGCAAATCCATCTCGGCAGGAACAAAGAGCATGATTATTACCGAACAGGATCGCGCGGCCTGCAGCGTTCATCTCACCGAGGACGGCCGCGCCGTTGAAATCATCGATCAGACCCGGCTCCCCAACCACGAAGTATATCTGACCCTGAAGGAGCTGCCCGACCTGTGCGCCGCCATCAAATCCCTGGCGGTCCGCGGCGCTCCGGCCATCGGCATCTTTGCCGCCTACGGGATGTATGTGCTTTCCCTGGCGGAAACGGATACAGACCCCGCCGCCTTCCGCCGGGCCCTGGCGGAAAAAGGCGCGGTGCTCAGCGCCGCCCGCCCCACGGCGGTGAACCTGTCCTGGGCCGTGAAACGGATGCTGGGCGTCCTTCAGGCGCATGAGGCCGCTCCCGTGCCGGCGCTTCGGGATCTGCTGAAGGCGGAAGCCATCGCCATCCACGATGAGGACATTCAGATGTGTACCCGCATCTCCGAATACGGTCTTTCCCTGGTCAAGGCCGGCGACGGCATCCTGACCCATTGCAACGCCGGTCCCCTGGCCACCTCCCGATACGGAACCGCCATCGGTCCTGTCCTGCTGGGCAAAGAACGGGGAATTCCCCTGAAGGTCTTTTCCGATGAAACCCGTCCGCTGCTCCAGGGCGCCCGGCTCACATCCTACGAGCTTCAGCGGGCCGGGGTGGACGTGACCCTCATCTGCGACAACATGGCCAGCATCGTCATGAAAAACGGCTGGGTGCAGGCCTGTTTCGTGGGCTGTGACCGGGTCGCCGCCAATGGGGATTTCGCCAACAAGATCGGCACCTCCGGCGTCGCCATCCTGGCCAAGCACTACGGCATCCCCTTCTACACCCTGGGCCCCGCCTCCACCATCGATCTCTCCTGCCCCACCGGCGCCGACATCCGCATCGAGCAGCGGGATCCGGAGGAGATTAAAACCATGTGGTACCGGGAACCCATGGCCCTGCCGGAGGTGAAATGCTATAATCCCGCCTTCGACGTGACGGATCACCGGCTGCTCACCGCCATCGTCACCGACCGGGGGATCGTCTATCCGCCCTTTGACGTCAATCTGAAAAAGCTGTTCTCATAAAGAAGGAGGTACAAACCCCATGATGACCGCTTCCCCTTCCGCCTGTATCGAGCTCAAGCCCGGCACCCATGTGGCCAAAGTGGTCCTGATGCCCGGCGATCCTCTCCGCGCCAAATACGTGGCGGAGCACTATCTGGATCATCCCGTCCTCTTTAACGATGTCCGCAACATGCTGGGCTATACCGGCCTCTACAAGGGAAAGGAAGTCTCCGTCATGGGCTCCGGCATGGGGATTCCTTCCTTCACGCTCTACGCTCAGGAGCTCTTCCGCTTCTTCGGGGTGGAAGCCATTATCCGGATCGGCTCCGCCGGCGCCATCAGCGATGACCTCCACGTTCGGGATCTGGTCATCGCCATGTCCTCCTCCACCAATTCCGCCATGGTCACCTCCTATGACCTCCCCGGCATCCTGGCGCCCACCGCCAGCTACGATCTGCTGAAGGAGGCGGTCCGGGCCGCCGAGAGCATGGGCGTCACCCCTCGGGTCGGATCGGTCTATTCCTCCGACTTCTTCTATCATCCCGACCGGAACGTTAACCTGAAAGCCAAAGCGCTGGGGCTTCTGGCGGTCGAAATGGAGTCCGCAGGCCTGTACCTGACCGCCATGGCCGAAGGCAAAAAGGCCCTGGCCCTTTTCCAGATTTCCGACCATGTCTTTACCGGCGAAGCCCTGAACGCCCAGGAACGTCAGGACGGTTTCCACGAGATGATGCAGGTGGCCCTGGAAACAGCGGTCAGCCGCGCGATTGATTAACCGATGAAAAAAGATCACACCCAGCAGATGACGGAGGGGTCCCCCGTCCGTCATCTGATCCGTTTTTCCGTTCCCCTGATTCTGGGGAACCTTTTTCAGCTTTCCTACAATATGGTGGATACCATTGTGGTGGGCCGTTTTGCCGGGAGCGCGGGGCTTGCGGCCGTGGGCACCTGCGACCAGATTATGAACCTGCTGATCCTGGGGGTTTCCGGGGTCTGCATCGGCGCCTCTGTCCTGATGGGGAATTTTTTCGGGGCAAAGGATTATGAGCGCCTGCGGGCTGAAATGCGCACCACCGTCTCCCTGGGGATGCTCTTCGCCGCCTTTCTCATGGCGGTGGGCATTCCGCTGGCCGGCGTCTTTCTGGGGCTGATGCGGGTTCAGCCGGAAGCCTGGCAGGAAGCGGATACCTATCTGAAAATCATTTTCCTGGGCATGCCCTTTATGTGCCTGTATAACATCTATGCCGCCGCCCTGCGAAGCGTGGGAGACGCGGATACCCCCGTTCGCTTTTTGGTCATTTCCTGCCTGATCAATATCTGTCTGGATCTGCTGCTGGTGGCGGCTTTCCGTCTGGGGGTCGCCGGCGCGGCCGTTGCGACGGTGGTCGCCCAGGGGCTCAGCGCCCTGCTGTGTATCCGCCATGTCCGCCGGAATGTCCCCGTGCTCTGTTTTCCCTGGAAAACCCTGGGGATCGATCGGCATCTGGCAGGCAAAACCCTGTCCTACGGCGGGCTGACCGCCCTGCAGCAGTGCGCCCAGCCCATCGGGAATATCCTGATCCAAAGCAGCGTCAATACCCTGGGGGTCTCCGCCGCCGCGGCCTTCAGCGCCGTGCGCAAAATCGAGGATATCGGCCTCCTCCCCGGCCGGAGCATCTCCAACGGCGTCACCGCCTTTACCGCGCAAAACGAGGGGGCCGGGCTCCATCGCCGGACCCGGGAGGGCTTCCGCAAGGCCTTCCTCATCGAGTTTTGCTGCGGTTTGCTGGTGTCCGCGGCGGTGCTGCTGCTTCGTCGGCCCCTGATGACCCTTTTTACCTCCGACACCTCCATCGTGGATGCCGGCGTGGATTACTTCCGGATCATTGGCTTTTGCTATGTGCTTCCCTGTCTGACAAACGGCTGTCAGGGCTTCTTCCGGGGCATTGGGCGCATGGGCACCACCGTCCTGGCCAGCCTGACCCAGATCTCCGTCCGGGTGCTGGTCACCTGGCTGGCGGTCCCCCGCATGGGGCTGGCGGGGGTGGGGCTGGCCTGCGTCGCGGGCTGGTCGGCCATGCTGGCCTGGGGGCTTCCCTGGCTCATTCATTGCGCCGGGAAACAGGGGCGCCGCGGCGCTGCCTGACGGCAAAAGGCGTGCTCGAAAAAAAGCCGCCTTCCCTCAAAGCGGGGAAGGCAGCCTTTTTTTGTCCATGAAATTAACGCTGCACGCGGCCGGTTCCGGAACCCTTCATCAGGCTTTCGACTTCCGCCACCGTCACCCGGTTGTAGTCCCCGGGGATGGTGTGCTTCAGGCAGGAGGCCGCCACCGCGAACTCCAGCGCCGTCTTCTCGTCGTCATAGGTGTTCAGCCCGTAAATCAGGCCGCCGCCAAAGCTGTCACCGCCGCCGACCCGGTCGACGATGTCGGTGATGCTGTACTTCCGGGAGAGGAAGAAGTCCTTTCCGTTATACAGGCAGGCGCTCCAGTCATTGTGGTTGGCGCTTTTGCTTTCCCGCAGCGTGATGGCGACCCGCTTGATATTCGGATATTTGGCCATGGCGGAGGAAGCGATTTTCTTGTACAGTTCCACGTTGATCTGCCCTTCCTCCACCGCGGAAGAGGACTCGGCGCTCAGCCCCAGGGACTTCTGGAAATCTTCTTCGTTGGCGATGACGGTGTCCACGTATTTCACCAGCTCGGTCATGACTTCGTCCGCCCGCTTCCCGTATTTCCAGAGGTTCTTCCGATAGTTCAGGTCGCAGGATACGTGCACGCCCAGTTCCTTGGCCGCCTTCACGGCTTCCAGGCTCAAATCAGCCGCGCCCTGAGAGATGGCGGGGGTAATCCCTGTCAGATGGAACCATGTGGCTCCGTCGAAGACCTTTTTCCAGTCGATATCTCCGGCCTTGGCTTCCGCGATGGCGGAACCCGCCCGGTCATAGACCACCTTGGAGGGGCGCTGCACGGACCCGGTCTCCAGATAGTAGATACCCAGACGCCCGTCCCCGCGGACGATGCCGTTGACGTCCACGCCGAATCCCCGCAGCTCACGGATGCACGCATCCGCGATATCATTCTTCGGAAGCACGGTCACAAAGGCCGCATCCAGCCCATAATTGGCAAGGCTCACCGCCACATTGGCTTCCCCTCCGCCAAAGGTCGCCTCCAGCACGGGGCTCTGAAAAAAGCGTTCATATCCCGGGCTCTTCAGCCGCAGCATAATTTCACCAAACGTAATAATTCTGGCCATGGGAATCTCCTCCTTCATCTTTCATCGGCTGACCGGCGCTCCGCCGCGGCGGAGCCGGGGATCAGCGCAGGTTCCAATCATTCAGGCCGTGGGGCGCGCCGGGCGCCGGGTTCCGTACGGTCTGAAAAGCATGAACGGGATCAATCTTACTTCTGCAGCAGATGGACCGCGTAGCCCGCGATCTCTTCCTTCAGATAAATCGCCGTCATCTTGCCATTCTTCATGCTGGCCGTGCTCTCGTCCTCGAAAACGAAGCCCCGCTGTTCCAGGTGCCACTTGGCCCGGGCAATGTTGTTGCAGGCGATGGCGATGTGCCCATGCGTCCCCCGGAAGGGCTTTTTCATGCACTCAAAGCCGGTCCCCGCGAAGGTGGAACCGTTTCCGTCCTTCACTTCCCAGCCCATGAGCTTCGCGAACATCCGGGCGTCCGCCATTGCCTTTTCCGGATCGCCGCTGTTCACGCCCACGTGGCGCAGCTCCAGACCCAGCATCTTGTTCACGGCGGACCGGGTCAGTTCGGTAATCTTCGCCCAGTCCTTGTTTTCCACTGCGTCCTTGGGAACCATCCAGCTGCCGCCGCAGCACAGGATCTTCGGGAAAGCCAGATATTCCAGCATATTGTTTTCGTTCACGCCGCCGGTGGGCATGAATTTCATATCGACATAGGGAGCGGCCATGCTCTTGATCAGCTTGATCCCGCCGATGGCTTCCGCCGGGAACACCTTGACGGCCTTCAGCCCGAAGCTGAGGGCCACTTCGATGTCGGAAGGATTGCTGGTCCCGGGGCATACGGGAATATGCTTGTCCACACAGTATTTGACGACCGTGGGATTCAGGCCCGGGCTCACGATGGCGGCCGCGCCGGCCCCGATGGCCCGATCCACCTGGTCCGTCGTCAGCACCGTACCGGCGCAGAGCAGTACATCCGGCAGCGCTTCATGCACCCGGCGAATGGACTCCTCCGCCGCCGCCGTCCGGAATGTGATCTCGGCAACCGGAAGGCCTCCGTCCGCAAGCGCCTTGCAAAGGGGCACCGCGTCCTCCGCGTCGTTGATGGCGATCACGGGAACCAGCCCCGCCAGGGAAAGTTTATCCAGGAAATCCATGAAAACCGCACTCCCTTCCTATTCGTGTCTTCGTGTCCCGGAACCGTCCGAAACCCGTAAAAAGCATAGCATGATTGCCACCTTTCGTCAAGGCGGAATAAAAAGAGACTCCCCCGTTTTCCTTTACGGAACAGCCTCGCTCTCGGGGTATTCCGTTACCTTCCATAGCTCTCCGCCGCGGCGGAATCAGGCTCCGGCGTGGCGGTGACGAAAAACTCATAATGCACATAGTCGTCCTCAGCGTCATAGCCCTCATAATCCTGATCGTGATCCTCGTCCGCGTCCGGCCCTTTGGTCTCCTGGCTGCCGCTGAGGATGTTCATCCCGTCCCAATATCCCTCCATGGGGAATACGATGGTCATCTGAAGCCAGTTGACCTGGTCATGATACTGGTTGGGATAATAGGCGTAATAGATGTACGGAACCGTCCCGTTCAGCGTTTCCCCCTGATCCTCGAAGGAATTGTTCGGGGATTTGGCCGCCTTCTGCATCCGCCGGGTGGGAATCTCCAGCGCCTCCTGCATGCTCATGCTCTCCGGGGTCAGCGCCCGGATAAAGGAAGCCGCGATGCGGGGAAAGCGGCTGAAATCGCTGACCCGCACCTGCAGGGTGTTGATGCTGTTTTCGTATAGCCCGGCCGTGATTTCCACATCCTCGGGCACAGGCGAATCCGGCTGGGAGGTGATCCCGAAGACCGCCGAGGACCGATAGGCTTCAAAAAGGCTGTTGATCCCCGGCTCCCCCTGCTGAATCAGGAACAGATTCGCCGTTTCCACGTATTGCTTCAGCATCCGCTGTCCGGCCGTATTCTCCGGCCAGGCCGGATCGTCCCCCCCGGCCATCCCCACCGCAAAACAAAAGGCTGCGGCCAAAAAGAGCGCGGCGGCGCGCCGGGCAGGAAGCATCCGTCCCCGCCCGGCGCTGTAAACTCCTTGATTGTTCCTTACCATACCTTCGGATCCTTATCGTTCCCGTTTTTCTCGATGATCCCGACGCAGGCGGCGATCAGCTCCACCGCGCCCACAATCCCCAGCGCGCCGGTATCCACGCAAAGGTCATAATTGTTGACGTCTCCCCATGTCCCGGTGGCGTAGTAATTGTAGTAGGAGGCCCGCTGCTTATCGCTCTTTTTGATCATATCCTCCGCCCGCAGGGCGTCCGCCCCGTAATACTCCACGATCCGGCGGATCCGCTCTTCCCTGTCGGCCTTGATAAACACGTTCAGCACGTTGGGCTGATCCCGCAGCACATAGTCGGCGCACCGGCCCACGATCACGCAGGGGCCCTGGCCGGCAATCCTGCGGATGGTATCAAACTGGGCAAGGAAGATCCGGTGATTCAGCGGCATATCCAGATACATGGATCCACCGTCCGCAATCGTCTGGCCGGTGCCCATCATGGAGAACAGAAAATTCCGGGTGTTTTTCTCGTCATGTTCCTGCAGCAGGTCCTCATTGAAGCCGCTGTCCTTCGCCACTTCGGCCAGCAGCTCCTTGTCATAAAAAGGAATCCCCAGTTTCTCCGCCAGCAGGCGCGCCACATAACGCCCGCCGGATCCATACTGACGCCCCACGGTAATAATTGTACTGACTGCCAAGAAGACCCCTCCTTTTCTTTTCCCCGTATTCGTCTTTCCTGCGGTCATTCCCGTTTCTTCCTTGAATATGCTACCACATTTTTTCCCGTTTTGTCAATCTTCTTGCGTTTTTTTATGATTTCTGTTACACTCCTTCCCGCAGTCTTTTTCGGAAGGAGCTTATCATGAAGACACCTATCAATGCCCGCACCCTCCGCCAGCATCTGACCTACAGCTGGTGGAAATATGCCCTGGTGATCGCCCTGGGGGCTGTTGCGGTGAATCTGTATTATACCATGACCGCCTACCGCTCCCCCGCGGAAAAAAAGGTGGAAATGTACGTATACGGCGTCGTGAATCAGGATGCCCTGGACGGATATATGGCCAACGTGCGGGAAAATAAAATGTCCGATATGGAGGAGATGCATTCCCTCGCCCTGTCCACCGACGATACCTATGGCGTCATGCAGCTTTCCACCTATGTCGCCGCCGCCGAGGGGGATCTTTATGTCCTTCCCCGGAACAATTTCGTTTCCATGGCGGCCTCCGGCGCCTGGTCCCCGCTGGAGGGCGACGAGGAGCTGATGGCCCTTCTGAACGAAGCCGGCGTAAACCTGCAAAGCGGCTGGCGGCGGGAATCCTCCACCGGGGAAAACCACCTCTTCGGCATTCCTCTTTCCGCTCTTCCGGGCCTGAACGATTATCTCTACGTGGAAAACGGGTTCCTCAGCGTCCTGGTCTCCAACGGCAACGACGAAAATGTGGCGCTGTTCCTCCGCATCCTCTGTGAGGACATGATTCCGGTCAAAACCGGAGAATAAACCTCCGCTTTTTGAATGCTGAACAAAGCCCCGCTTTCCGGGAATCGGAAAGCGGGGCCTTTTGTTTATTTTGTTTAATTGCTCCGGCTGTAGTTCGGCGCTTCTTTGGTGATGTTGATATCGTGGGGATGGCTTTCCGCCAGCCCGGCGCCGGAGATCTGAATGAACTCCGCATTCTTCCGCAGGGTATCAATATCCTTTGCCCCACAGTATCCCATGCCGGACCGCAGGCCGCCCATCATCTGGAAAATGGTATCCGCCACCGGTCCCTTATACGGCACGCGCCCTTCCACGCCTTCCGGAACCAGCTTCTTCGCCCCCTCCTGGAAGTAACGGTCGCCGCTGCCCTCCGCCATGGCGCCAATGCTGCCCATGCCGCGATAGACCTTGTAGCTCCGGCCCTGATAAATCTCGGTCGCTCCGGGGGATTCCTCCGTCCCCGCCAGCAGGGATCCCAGCATCACCGCGCTGCCGCCGGCCGCCAGCGCCTTGGTAATGTCGCCGCTGTATTTGATGCCGCCATCCGCGATGATGCGAATGCCGTGCTTGTCCGCTTCCTCCGCGCAGTCCGCGATGGCGGTAATCTGCGGGACGCCGATCCCCGCCACCACCCGGGTGGTACAAATGGACCCCGGCCCGATGCCGACCTTCACCACATCCACGCCCGCGGAAATCAGATCCCGGGTCGCCGCGGCGGTCGCCACATTCCCGGCAAACAGGGTGATATCCGGATACCGCTTGCGGATGGCTTCCACCTGATTCAGCACGCCGACACTGTGCCCGTGGGCGGTATCGATATTGATCACATCCACCTTCGCCGCCAGCAGCGCGTCGATCCGGTCAAACACGTCCTTCGTCACGCCCACCGCCGCGCCGCAGAGCAGCCGGCCGTTGGCGTCCTTGGCGCTGTTGGGATACTTCTGTGCTTTTTCGATATCCTTGATGGTGATCAGGCCCCGCAGCGTCCCGTTCCCGTCCACGATGGGCAGCTTCTCGATCCGGTGCACGGCCAGAATCTTTTTGGCTTCCTCCAGGGTCGTCCCCTCCGGGGCGGTGATCAGGTTCTCGGTGGTCATGACCTCCCCGATCTTCTTGCTGTAATCCGTCTCGAACCGCAGATCCCGGTTGGTCAGGATACCCACCAGCTTGCCGTCCCGGGTAATGGGAACGCCGCTGATGCGGTACCGGCTCATCAGGTCCTCCGCGTCCTGAATCAGGTTATCCGGGCTGAGGAAGAAGGGATCGGTGATCACCCCGTGCTCGCTCCTCTTCACTTTGTCCACCTGGTACGCCTGCTCCTGAATGCTCATGTTCTTGTGAATAATGCCCAGGCCGCCTTCCCTGGCCATGGCGATGGCCATCTGCGCGTCCGTCACCGTGTCCATGGCCGCGCTGATCAGGGGAATATTGAGCCTGATTGTCTTCGTCAGTTGGATGGAAAGGTCCACCTCCCGGGGCAGTACTTCGCTCCTGGCCGGAACCAGCAGCACATCGTCAAACGTGTATCCCTCTCTGATTTTCCCCTGCAGCATGCCTGAACACCCTCCTTCGGATTGATTAGCCGTTATGTTATCAAAGAAACATTCCCCTGTCAATCCGCAAATAACATCCGCATGCTTTGCGGGTTCCTGCTCGGCTTAATTGCCGAGCGCAGGGGTGCTTCGTATCCGGGGGCCTTGAGTCTCGCCGGTTCTTAGCGATTGGCTAACGAAGCGACCGTCTGCCCAGTGGGCAGTTCGCCGAAGGCGAAAGGAAGCTGAGTTTGTTAGCGCGAAAGGGAGTTCAGAGCCCGCCCCAAGGGCTCTGAACGACCATTGAGCGAACGGAGAGGCGAATGCCGAAGACAGAGCTTAGAACCGCTGCGTAAGCGAACGGGGCGGGAGCCGACCGTCGCCCCTGTGGGGCGTTCGCCAATGGCGAAAGGAAGGTGACCGCCTCAACCGAAACAAGCGCAGCCGCCGCCCCAAGGCGGCTGTGCGCCGATTGAGGTTGCGGAGCCGCGAGGCGTCCCCCGGGACGGAATACCCCGAGAGCGAGGCTGAATAGTAATCATCGCCCTGAAAAAAGAATTGTCACATCCATCAAAATATGCTATACTGCTATCGATGTTTTTCCGGCACGATTGCCGGCTTTGATAAAGATTGCTCTGTCTGGAGGGATGGGCATGAAAAAGTCCCTGAACGGAAAGCAAACGCTTCTGGCCGCAGTATCCCTGGCCTTGGTCTATCTGATCTGCGTGCTGAGCTTTGCCGAAGTCCTGATGCCGCAGACCGGGAAAAAGACGAAGAAGAACGGCAGCCTGGTGGTGGATATCTCCAACATGGACGAAGGATACGTCATGGTCCGGGGGAAAAAATCCAAAAAGAAGCAAAAGCTGGTGGTCAAGACCGGCAAGCAGGAGCTGCGGTACGATATCAACAGCAGCGGCAACTATGAGGTCATTCCCCTGCAGTACGGCAACGGAAAATATACCTTCTCTCTCTTCGAGAACATGTCCGGCAACAAGTATTCCCAGGCCGGCCAGGTCTCCCTGACCGCCAAGATGACGGATCCAAACCGGGCGTTTCTCTACCCGAACCAGTATGTGGACTACACCCCTGATACCGAAGCGGTCAAGAAAGCCGCCGAGCTCTGCGAGGGCCTGACGGAGCAGGCCGAGATCGCCAAAGTCATCTGCAACTTCGTGCGGAAGAATTTCGCTTACGATTATATGAAGGCCAATTCAGTGAAGAAGAACGATACCAAAGCCATGATGCCCTCCATCGACGATACCTGGAAAAAGCATATGGGCGTCTGCCAGGATCTGAGCGCCCTCACCGTCGCCATGCTCCGCAGCCAGGGTGTTCCCGCCAAATTGATGATCGGGGATCGGAAAGACGTTTATCACGCCTGGGTCGTCGCCATCGTGGACGGGGATGAGAAGCGCTTTGATCCCACAGCAGAGCTGGAAGGCAAGAAGTACAAAAAATCCGAGTACACCCTCGAAAGATACTACTGACGGTTCCTTTCTGTTCTTCCGTCATTTCCTGTTGAACCAGACGATACATGTCCCGGCCGCGGCGCAGATGACCGCGGCCGTCAGCATTCCCTGAACCCCCGCGGTATCAATCATCCACCCTCCTCCAAGGGCGCCGATGATGGTTGCGGCGGTGAGCGACATGGTCATATACGCCTGACCCTTGATCCGGTCCTGATCCTGCATGGTCTCATTGACAAAGAAAACCCCCTTAACCCTTCTCTCATTATGGATTAAGGGGGTTCATCCCGCAGGGCCCGACCGCCCGGCGGCTATTGCCGTATGATGAATCCGTTACGCTTCCGTCTGGATTCCCTGGGCCGCCCTCCACTCGGAAAACGCCTTCAGTTCAGGCTCTGACAGTTTCAGGGCCAGCCCCATGACCGCCAGATCATCCGCGATCCCGATCACCGGGATATAGTCCGGAATCAAATCCTTTTTCTTCAGCATGTACAGAATCGCCCCCACCAGACTGGCGATCACCTTGGGGGACACCACGGTGTACTCTTTCCTGATCCAGGCCTTGATCATCGAAATCATCAAAGGAAGATTGGCCAGCGTTTCCCCAATCGCGGGAACGGTCTTCAGCTTGTCTTCCAGCTGCATCAGCAAATCATCCACCTTGGAAGGATTCTGGATGACTTCCTGTGCTTCGGAGATGCCCTTGTTCAGTAAACCCTGTGCCTGTTCCATATTGAATTCCATTGTTTCCTTTCCTCCTATTCCTCTATGGTCGAAGCGGCCCGTCCTTTCGCCGCGAAACCGGGATCCCCTTCCCCTCGTTCCGCTCCGCGTAAGCACAGACCGAATGGCCTGTTATCAATGACACCCTGTTCCTGAGTCCAAACAGAGACGCCTGTGAAAAGGTTACGGCTGGGAAGGCGCGGGCAGCCGGATGCCCAGTTCCTTCGCACAGGCCACCAGCGTATCCAGCGCGGTCAGAATCTCCTCGTCCGTATGCTCGGAAATGACGTTGAACCGGAGCCTCGCCTCCCCCCGGGGGACAGCAGGGAACACCGCCGGCGGCACGCACACGTTCCGGTCCCGCAGCGCGTTCGAAAGCACATACGCGTCCAGATCGTCCCCGATCAGCACGGGAATGATCGCCGATTCACCGGCCAGGCAGATGTTCAGGCCCCTCTTGCGCGCTTCGCTGCAGAAGAAATGGATATTGTGGTGCAGCCGTTCCATGATTCCCGGTTCCCGGTGCAGCAGCTCGATCGCCTTGCGCACCGCCGCGGCCAGCGGCGGCGAAATGCCGACGGAGAACGCGAACCCGGGCAGCATGTACCGCATATAATCGATGATCGCCTGATGCCCGGCCAGGTATCCGCCGCAGGCTCCCAGCCCCTTGGAAAGGGTCCCCATATGAATATCGATATCCCCGGGCTGCAGGTCGAAGTGTTCGTCCACTCCGCCCCCCGTGGCCCCCAGCACGCAGCTGGAATGAGCCTCGTCCACCATCAGGAAGCAGCCATATTTCTTCTTTACAGCCACCAGGCCGGGAATGTCCCCCACGTCCCCATCCATGGAATAGGCGCCTTCGGCAATGATGAGCACTTTGCGGAATTTCTCCCGCCGGGTGGCCAGAATCCGGTCCAGCGCCGCCACATCGTTATGCGGGAACGGTCTGCAGGTGGCTTTGCTCAGCTGGCACCCCTGCCAGACGGAATTGTGGGACAGTGCGTCATACACGATCAGGTCCCCTTCTCCGCAGAAATTCCCGACAAAAGTGACGTTGGTCGCATGGCCGCTGACCAGCACCAGCGCGTCGTCAGACTTTTTCCACCGGGCAATTTCACGCTCCAGTTCCCGATACATGGTCTTCTCCCCCGCCAGCAGCCGGCTCCCGCTGGCGGATGTCCCATATTGATCAATCGCCTCCTTCGCCGCCTCGGATACTTCCTTTCGGCCCGACATGCCCACATAGTTATAGCTGGCGAAATTGAGCTTGCGCACCCCGTCTACCAGGGACGTATCTTTCAGCGCCGAGTCATGCCGGATAAAATATGGATCCCGGTTTCCGGTCACGGCGATCATTTCCTCCCGCCGCGCCTTAAACTCCAGGTACTCCGGAGCGTCTTCGAATCGGGTAATTTGCTCCATACGGTCTGTTCCTCCCTGTTTTTTAAAAAGCACCCCCTCCTTTCCCACCGATCAAAAGCAGAAAATGCTCTTTATCATTTTAACGATTTATCGTGAAAAAGCAAGTGTGTTTTTCAAGGCTCCCACGGCTTACGCATGAACAAGCCTCTCGATAACCTTCTCCAAATAAGCATCATCGTAGGCGCAATGTCTTCGACGACGCGCTACCGACATTTTGT
>JAFWES010000084.1 GCA_017512805.1 Clostridia bacterium | reverse complement strand
CCATCCCGATTTTGAGTATCCTATACATGAAGTGACCTCCTTTGCATGCGGTAAGCCCCGCTGCTGGCGTGATTTAGCATCTGACAGTATACGGGTAAATCCACGTTGCTGCAAATGCTGGGGTCACTTCATATTATCTAATATGGTGAAACCTTCATTTGATTTTTTTTGCTTTGTTCTGATAATAATACTCCCAACATGCTTGAATCTCCTCTTCTGTGAGGTTCTGATTATTCTTTATGCTGGGGCAGTCCATGTTCTCTCTTTTTTTCCAAAAATCCTCAGTGTTTCCAATTCGCTTTGCTGGAATCCCTGCGTATATACCTCCGTCTTCCAGGTCTTTCGTAACTACAGCTCCGGCTCCTATTATCACATTTGACCCAACTCTTACGCCACCCATAATATAGACGCCCACTCCGATAAAGACATTATCGCCAATTTCTATCGGATTTGCATACTCATCTAAGTGCTTCGTCTTTTCAGGCAAGCAATTGTATATCAGATGAGTAGCGTCATGAACTACCAATGAAGCCCTCGAACTAATGTTAACGTTATTACCAATCTTTATCAGTTTAGGGCATAATGGAATCCTCCTTATCTGATACCTGACATTTTCACCGCATTCGGCAAAAATATTATGTTTCCTGACCCACTCTCCTCTTTTTATAGCCCCCCCCTGACAACAAAGGATAAATGTTTGTAACAATGTTTTTGCATTCATCAAAAGCCCTCCCTGTAATAGTATATTATAATCTGTTTACTTGATTGGTTTATCAGAACACCATAAATATATGCAATCATTCGATGCCAATTATATAGGCATAGTTCGTTGTTGCACTGCCGCCCAAATTGAGCATCATTGCATTCTTGACATTTTTAACTTGATAGAATCCTGCTTGACTAGATACCTGTTTATATAGATCTAAGAGCATTCTTGCACCAGTTGCACCAACAGGATGACCACATCCTATCAAACCACCGCTAGGATTTATGGGTTTACTTCCACCGAACTCTATCATCCCAGACTCAATAGCTTCATACTCTTTCCCCGGTTCTGTGAGTCCAAAGGCAGAAATAGCCATGTACTCAGAACTTGTAAAACAATCATGCGTTTCAAACACATCGATATTCTCCACAGTCAAGCCGCTTCTATGATATGCATCCAAAATGGTCTGTCTTGTCCATGGTAATAAGTAAGGGTTTTGAGCGCTTTCCTCGATTTTTTTATTAAAGAGGATAGGCGCTACTCGATGCCCATAACCTTTCAATATAGGCTTACACTGCATTCCTCTTTCTTTTGCATACTTTTCACTACACATGACCACAACAGCAGCCCCGTCAGTAACTTGAGAAGCATCAGATACTGCTAATCGGCCACCAATAAAGGGATTTGTGTTTGTACCACGCATACAAGCCTGATCAAAGTTCATGAACCAATGTCGGGTTTGAGCTAGAGGATTCTTTTTAGCATTCGAATAATTAATCACCGATATTCTTGCCAATGAATCCATATAACGTTTCTCGTCTAATTGAGGATATTTACGCAGTGTTTCATCAGCAAGTTTCCCAAACAACTGAGGAAAAGGCAAATCTATTCCCTTTCCTTCTTTTGTGTAATAAGCAGCACGCCCTAGATAATCTCCTCCTGTTTTAGAATCTACTGTTTTCATCAGCTCCCATCCAATTATTATACACACATCATATTCTGCAGAACGAATTTTTGTAACTGCAGCATCAATAGCTACAGAAGAGCTAGCACAAGCAGCCTCATATCGGGCAGAAGGAACGCCATAGAACGCCTGATCTATTTCTGTTAAAAAAGCACCTAAATGTCCTTGATCAACATATTTCTCTGCAATAAAATTTCCCACAAAACATGCAATCCTGTTTTCTACATTTAAAGCTTTTATGTCATCAAAAGATATGCCCGCATCAGCAAGGCCATCCGACATTGCTTCTTTTAGCAGAGCCACCATCCCTTTCCCTTCTTTTGTCCAGTTTCTCTCGAAATCTGTCTGGGCTCCGCCAAGTATATATACTCTGTTCATCCACTGATCCTCCCTGATTTGAAATACATTCTGTAATCATATTTTGATTTCTTAATGCTAGCTAACAATTCATCAACAAACCCTAGCCCAGATAATTCAGGGAGTCGTTCTTCTATCAAAGCTGAGACGTTTGTAACGGTTGAGAGGGCATGATACATGGCAAGTGGTGGACACCAGTTAAACCCTGTCGCCATCACATCGTCTGCAGCACTTATATCATCTCCAACTTCATTAGCTACATATAAGCTATAAACTATATACTTTAGGAGAAATGAAAGACAAAGCTCTGCTTCCATTGAACGATTTCCCACTAGTTCTTCAAAGCACTTCTGATATTCACCTTCAGAAAGGAAGGCATTCATTCTATTGACAAAGGGGAAAGCATAAGGAATCACGTCTCGATATAATCCAGTTTTGATATCATACACAGTCTGCCTTTTGAATCCGTTACCATATTTCACTAGTTGATATAGGCCACCATTGCTTTTCTTTCCTAGTCTTCCCTCGTGTATCAACTCATTCGCATAGTCAGGAAGAAGAAATGTATCGTGTGCATAATCATTCGTACCTTTATAGAGATTATCTACGATTGCTTTATGTACATCCAAGCCTACGAAGTCCGATGTGATCAACGGCGCCATCGTTCTGCCTGTAAAGGTCCCAAGCAACGCATCTATATAGTCGATTCCTCCGTAGTCCTGATACTTCTCAGCATATTGAAGCGCTTCATTTATAAACTGAAATCCGATACGATTGCCCAAAAAAGCAGGGGAATCCTTTACTTCAACCACTTTTCTCCTTAAAATCTCAGTCAAATAATTATTCAAATCCTTTTGGATAGTAGGGTCTGAATAAATCGTTGGAATTAATTCACACAGCGGAAGAGTATACGGGGGATTAAACAAATGAATTCCAAAGAATTGTTTCCGAACCTCTTCTGGATAGCACTCTGCTAATGTAGTAATGGATAGACCAGATGAGCCTGTACCTGAAATAGAATGCAACGGAAGATTTTTTCCAACTACTATGGCAATTTCTCTTTTAATATCTAGGTCCTCTATACTACTCTCGAAAACTAAGTCAGATTGTTTTACACATTCTTCTAACATTGAAAAATCAGCAGGGATCAAGTTATTAACTATAGCATCTGCTCTTACTGATTTGATAATCTGCGGAATTGTTTTTTTTGCCTTATCTATGTCTCTGCTTACGCAGAAGACTTTAGCATTTCCAAACGAAGCAAATATTCCGGCAATATTTGCCCCCATTGCACCTGTTGCACCAATAACAGTAACTGTGTTAATATTCAGCATGTCATTCTCCTTTATTTGGTCGCAGGCATTACAACATCGTTCAACTATCAAAAGAGATATCCGCATCGTTGGTCTAAAAATACTCTATTATTCAAAGCACCTCTTTACAATTCCGACAACAAAGTCAACCTGCTCCATGGTCATCTTGTTATCAGAAGGTAAGCACAGTCCATGCTTAAACAGCCATTTCCCATTGTCTATCACAACGTCTTCGTCGATGTATCCGCATCTGAATGGAAGCGCTTCGCTTCATCTGTAGTTTTAAACTTGGCTGCTGCTATGCGCTCAAAGCCAATCTTTGCAAGGAATTCCTTCAGCAGCAATAAACCACCATCTGATGACAGGTTTCCGCCGCCGAAATCGATCCTGATTTTGCTATTGCTTTCCAGCTTCATTTCGGTTAAACTCATTATGAACTCCTCCTGGTATGGTGGTTTCTTAGCAGTTCTATTATACCAGATCTGGGGTTCTTTTTGTAGGAGTTTTTCACCTATTTGGTGAAAAGGAAAACGTCCCGGAATCCTTTGCTTATCACAGGATAGCGGGACATGGGTTATATGCTCGTGAATAATTCAGGTTTATACTTCTTGACAGCATAAAGAATGTCATCCCGTCCACCGATAACCGGAATGCCGTCCATGAAACGGTTCCATTTGTTAGGATTATCATCGATGATGCAGACAACTCTGTCGCTGATTTCGGGAGATTGCCGCATATCACGGAGGATCATCTGACCGGCTGAACCAGCACCAATTAACATAACACGGGAGATATTCTCTTCTGAGGAACGATGCAATCTCTTTCTTATGGACTGAATAAATCGTTACGCAAAACGAATTCCGATAACAGCAATCAGCTGAAGCACAGCGCCGATCAAGTAGTAAGCCATCGGCATTCTCATGAAGAAAACGGTAATTCCAATAGAATGGAGAACTGAAGCAATCAGTGATCCCAGAACTGTTTTCGACAACTCCGCAAAGCTCACATAGCGCCACATACTGTTATACATGCGGAAAAAGAAGAAGATAATGACACAGAGGATCGCAAAGGGTACAGTAAAGGAAGAATAGGCTGACATATATCTGGCTGGGATTTGACTGTAGATGACGTCAAATCGCATCCATAGCGCAAAGAAATAGGAACCAATAACTGCCAGATAATCGAAGATAGCAAGTAAAACCGAAATAAGCTGCCAGTGCTCAATCCTGAACTTGCCGATATTGAAACTCTTGCCGCGTGGTCGATCAGCCACCGTAGATGTATTTCCAGGCATATGCACTTTGTTTGAGCTATCTGCACTATTCAGGTCGTCGATTTTCGGAAGGTTATTCGGAAATGCACTGTCGTTCTTTTTCATGATTTTAGGTTTCAAAAATGGTAACCCCATTTCATTTTATAGTCGAATGTGACACATATATATGAGCTATCAAGCACCGTTGCCCCACCTGTTTAAGCGTGAAGCTGTATTCCGTGATGAACAGGGATGTAGAATGGTTAACGAAAGCGTAGGCGTACCCATAAGAACCCATATAACTTAACAGAGAATAAATTGTGATCGGCGTTCTCAGAATCGAACTGAGTAAAAACCTGTTCGCCGATAAACAAAAGGGGAAGGGGTAATCCCTTCCCCAATAGTTTAGTCATGATTCGACATTTGGCTCAGTTGATCACAACCAGCAAAAGCTCTTTTACGAATTACTGTGATAGAATTTGGCAACGATATCGAAACTATCGCTTTATTCTCAAAAGCGCTCTCTCCCACCTCGGTAACCGTATAACCCTCTATTTCACTAGGGATTGTTAGAGCTGTAGCAGTTCCACTATAGGATTCGATCATTACATTATCTGTACCCGTAATGATCCGATATATCACACCATCTTTAGCAAATTGCAACAACCTAACTGTCGCCGCGTTGGATGTAACGCTCTTGCCGTTCGCATCTGTGATCACACAGCGGAATTGACGGTTGTTATGAACTGCAGTGCCATACAGCCTGATCCTATTAGTCTTGTATCCGGAAATTGTGGTGTCAACCCATTCCTCAGACCCGGGTTCCTTCATTTCCCACTTGTAGGTCAAGCCGGTCCCTGTCGCTTCAACACTAATATAATCGGTGGCCTTCAGCTCCAACTCCAGATCAGCAGGCTGAGTCGTGATGCTGATTGCATCAGAACTCAGAGCAGCCTCAACCTCAATGATTTCATCAGTCTCTTCTTCGACTTCTTCAATGATTTCATCGACTACAGTGACTTCTGCCAGAGGTGCTTCTTCAATTTCTTCGGCTTCTGCGGAAGTGAAGGCGACAGCATCCAGCTTGATGCCTTCATAATCCACGGCCTCTTCGCCGGCCTTATAGGCATTGACTTCGTCTTCCGACAGATAGGAAAGGCGATCATTCTTCACGTACAGTTTGGCGGCTTCACCATTCACATTGGCCACAATGCGGATGATGTCGCCATCGCTGAGTTCGCCTTCTCCGGACACGCGGGCTTCGGCGAAGACAACGGCCTTTTCATCGACCGTGCCGGCCTTCTTGTTCGGGTATTCATCGGCGAAGACATCGCCGGGGGTCAGGGTCGCCAGGCCAGCAACGAAAGCATCTTCAATAACGTCTTCCACAACAGGCTCTTCGATGACTTCCTCAACGACTTCTTCTACGACCGCTTCGGCAGTAGGGGCTTCGATCACTTCCTCGACGGGGAGTTCCGCAGCCTGTTCCTCAACCGCTTCTTCCACGGTCGCTTCAACGGTGGGGACTTCGGTCACTTCCTCGACGGGGAGTTCCGCAGCCTGCTCCTCGATCGTTTCTTCCACGGTCGCTTCCGCGGCGGGGGCTTCGATCACTTCCTCAACGGGAATTTCCGCAGCCTGTTCCTCGATCGCTTCTTCCACGGTCGCTTCCGCGGCGGGAACTTCGATGACTTCTTCGGGGGCGGCTTCTTCCGCCTGCTCCACGACGATTTCTTCTACGATTTCTATCGCCTCGTCAGCCACTTCTTCCACCGGGGCTTCGACTGGAGCGGCCTCTTCGGCGATTTCTTCTACGATTTCAATGACCTCGTCGACTGCCGGCGCGGGCTCTTCAGCGGGTTCTTCCACTGCCGGAGCTTCTGCGGGCTCTTCGACGACGATGATTTCCTCTGCTGGGGCTTCTTCAATGGGCAATTCAACCTCGTCCGCTATGATCCCAGCGGGGACGCAGGTGAAAAGCATCGTCATGGCCAGCAGCAGGCTCAACCATTTCTGCTTTTTCATTTTGCCTCCAAATGACCGCACGGTTGGATTTACCGCTTCGCCGATCGCGGCGGGCGGCACATGCGGTCATCGCTTGCGAATTGTTCAGGCGCAGGCGGGAGGGGCACGGCCCAGGATATGATAGGCGATGCCTTCTTCGTATCGGTCATCCTTTATTTCACCGGCGGGGCGAACCGTCGGTTTAAGCTGTTGTTGGGTGTGCGCTTCCGAGAAGGCGAGCGTCTCGGCCGGCCGGGGATTAGACGCGGCGACTGGACTAACCTGGGCGCTGGCCGAGAAAGCGGCGACAGGAGCATAAGGAATCCCATGATCCCGGGCATAAGCCCGAGCCATGCTGCCCGGGGCCGCGGTGATCGCGGCGTTTCGTGATCCTGCAGTGATGCCCTCGCCAAGGCTCGTCGCTTTGACCGGGATTTTCAGTACGCGAAGGGTTGGGATATTGGCGAAGGCCCGATCGCCGATGGTTTCCACGGATTCGGGAAGGTCCACCTTCACCAGCATGGTTCCTTCGAACGCTTCCGCCTCGATGATCCTCAGGGACGCGGGCAGATTGGCAGTCGGAGAGCTGGTCGCGTCGGGGCTGGCGTTGGTTGACCCCCGCAGAACCGCGGTTTTCAGAACCTCCGGGATATCCCGGAAGGATACGGTCTGCAGCAGGTCGGAAAGGGAGGAGGCGTCAGGGGCTTCGGCCGCATGAGCGCAGGTGAACGCCAAGAGCAGCGCCAGCAGCGCGGCCAGGAACAAAAGCTTCTTCTGTTTCATGGCATTCACCTCCCCTCTACGGCAAGTTTTTGCCGCAAGATTCTGACTTATTTCCCCCGCTGCGCGGGGGAAAGGCTTGGTCTCCTCAGTGCGGCGAGTTTTTGCCGCAAAATTCTGATTTGTTTCCCCCGCTGCGCGGGGGAAAGCTTTGTCTCCTTATTGCTCGTTTATGCTTTATTCTTGTCGCTCACCTGAAGCATCTGTGGATGATCTCAATCACCCTGTCCTGCTCTTCCGCTGTCATCTTGTTATCGGACGGTAAGCACAGACCTCTTCTGAACAGGTCAGCGCCCACGTCCACACCGGTCCCTTTTATATAAGCATTCGACCTTCCTCGCCCATTTCCTTCCGTCGTCACATATTTATGGGTACGGTAGATCGGCTGCATATGCATTGGCTTCCACACGGGACGGCCTTCGGCGCCGAACGCGGCGATGGTGTCCAGAATCTCGCCTGGGCTCGATTTACCGCTGCAATGGGCGTACAGCTCGTCCTGTTCCCCTCTCACATGGGGGGCCATGGCTTTCTCATCGATCAGCATACAGCTCAGCCAGAAGTTGGGTTCGCTTTTTTCCGGATCATAGGGATTCATAGATACCGGGAGATCGGCCAGTCCTTTCCTGTACCGTTCGTAGATCCGTTTCTTGGCGGCGATGTGTTCGTCCAGATAAGGAATCTGTCCGCGGATGACGCCGGCCACGATATTCGAGATCCGATAATTGTATCCGATTTCTTCGTGCTGATACCAGGGGGCGGCTTCCCGGCTCTGGGTGCTCCATTTCCTGACCTTATCCGCGTCCTCTTTGCTGTCCGTCAGGAACATGCCTCCGGCGCTTCCGGTGATGATCTTGTTTCCGTTGAAGCTGATGCAGTTATAGTCGCCGAGGGTCCCTGTCTCGACCCATTTTCCCCCCAGGCGGTACTTCGCGCCAAGGCTTTCCGCCGCGTCCTCCACGATCAGGGCCCGGTGGGCGTCCGCGATTTTTTTGATCTCCTCCATCTTGCCGGGGGTGCCGTAAAGGTGAGCCAGAACGATCAGGTGTACGTCCGGATACATCTCAAACGCCTTTTCCAGCGCCACGGGATCCATATTCCAGGTATCCCGTTCCGTATCGATGAAGATCGCCTCCCCGTCCTCATAGGCGACGGGATTGATGGAGGCATCGAAGGTGACGTCGGAGCAGAACACTTTTTTGCCTGCCAACGTTCCTTCGTTTGGCCTGGCCTGGCCGTACAGCTTTTCTCCGGCGAGCTTGGTGGCCAGGTGCAGGGCCGCTGTCCCCGCGCTCAGGCCGACCGCGTACCGACAGCCGACATACTCGCTGATCTGCTTTTCGATCTCGTCAATGTTCCGTCCGACCGTGCTGACCCAATTGGTCGCAATCGCGTCGTCCACCCAGCGCTGCTCGTCCCCATGCATGGTGGGGGAGGAAAGCCAGATCCTGTGGTCAAACAGTTCGATGCCTTTAAAACGGGGATCCCGGAGGATCTCTTCTTTCGTCATGTTTCTACCTCTCAACGTTTATGTTGGACAGCCTGAATGCTCCGCGCCGAATACTCTTCACCGAAGCGGATGAAGGGAAAGGGGGAAAAATCGCACGCAGGCCGCGCGATCAGAAAAAGCTCACGTCTTCCCCTGTGGCTTCCTTGTGCTCCTTCGCCCAGGCTTCGTATCCGACATAGGAGGCCGTATCCGGCCGGCTCAGCTCCAGCGTCACGTTGGAGATGGCTTTGATATCGTATCGGGAATTCAGGGCGCTCAACGCTTCGGGTCCGCTGCCGTAGGTGGTACTTTTCCCGTCCATCAGCAGGGTTACGGGGCCGGAGGTCAGCTCCAGCACGGACGCCACCGGCACCCGGCCGCCCAGGTTGGAAAGAAAGCCCGTATAGTCCTGCACTTCGATTTCGGCGGCGGCGCAGGCCCGCTTGATTTCTTCCTTCCGGGTTTTGTCCAGGGCGGGATCCGCGATAAAGACCGCTTTGACCTTTTGCAGCGCCTCCGCGTAATCGGAGAGGACGGGCACCCCGTCCAGCGTCATTCCGGCGCTCTTTTCATCCACCGCCACGGTCGCCCGGAAGGGCGTATCCTCCAAGTGTTTCATGGCCTGCCGGGCGGTTTCCCCTGCCCCGATGATCATGGTGGGGACGGTCGGGATATTGCGGGCGGATACCTTCTTCTTTTCCACCAGGAGGATCCGGTAGGCGAACCGGATCAGTACCAGGAACCCCAGCTGCAGGATCGCGCCGATGACGTAATAGCTGATGGGCATCCGGCGGATGAAGAGGAGGGTTCCGATCACGTGCAGCACGGAGGCGGACAGGCTGGCGCCGATGATCCTGTTCATGTCATTGATGCCGGCGTATCGCCACATGCCGCCGTACAGGCGGAACAGGACGAAGATCACCAGGGCCAGGACGGTATAAAAGGGCGTAAACCGGGCCCAGTCGCCGATGAGGTAATGAACCGTGGGTCTGAACTGTCCGTTCACGAAAAACCGGATCAGGAGGGCCAGGATATACGCGGCATTGACCGCGATGATATCCAGGAGCACAATCCAAAGATCCTTCTTTACATTATCCCAAACTTTTTTCATGTTCTATCCTTTTCAGTAGTGCTTAATGATGCGATTATGCAGATAAGCCATCATCGCACCTCCATCTTTTTTCGGATCGTATCATGTATCTGGCCTACCAGTCCGGCTCCCAGTCGCTGGTGGATCCATCTCCATTAAACTCAATGCATTGATTATTCTCAGTATCGTCCATGCCCTCCGATTCCTACGCTCTCTCGATCTTGCAGCTGTGATGCTTGAAGGATTCCTCTGTATTCATGATCGTTCTGTCGTAGTTAATACCAACCAGAATCAGATTGTCTTTGTAATGTTCCAGCCTGTCCGGATACTTCTGACGATGAATTTGGGAAATTGCTGTGTTGGCGTTTTCATCGTATTTCAGTTCGATCAGAATCGCGGGAATATCCGGTTTCTTCGGAAGGAAAGCCAGATCAGCATAGCCTTTCCCTGTATCGAGTTCAGGGATGATCGTGTAGAGATCCTGAGCCGCGTAGTATGCCAGCTGTACAGCATAGGACAGTCCCGCTTCGCTGTGGTACGTCTTGTTTCCAGCCTTGTCATGGGCAGCCTCCAGGAGCTCCGCTACGGTTTCCTGGTCACAGTTCCACGTAGCTTCCAGAAGCTTTCGCGAATTCTCTAAGGCCCGGAAGGTGACGGTCCATTCCCGGTTCTTTGTGGAAGATTTAAAAACCTGCAGGACTTCCCGGTTTGGTATAAAGATTTCTTTTGTTTCGCTGTTATATCCCAGATACCCCATATGGATGAGCATGGTCAGGATATCATCCTTGGTATGGAAGGTGGTCATATCGTTCTGATAGCCCGTGATGTCCACTGAAACCTTCCCGCCGTTCATCAAAACAGCGACGTCCTCTTTCAGTCCGTCAAAGTTCCAGTCGATGTATTGCCTCAGCGCTTCGTATGTTTCGGTCTCGTTCCAGTAGTTATCGATCACGCCGCTGCGCGTGGCCTTTACAACAGATAACGGACTGTATAAAGAATAGACTTTTGCTTCAGGAGGATTTCCAGTTGATCGCTGTATTTCATGGTCAGGATCCGGTGGAACAATATCCGTTACACGGTATCCATCGTACCACTCCCGGATTGATTGGAAATCTCTTCCATATCTTTTGCATAATCCTTTTACTTCGTCTTCCGTAAAACCAGTATAGGGAGCCATCTGCAGCGGAGCAGCCATCGAATACTCATCGAACATATTCAGCGCGGAATGCCTGCCATATTTTTTTATCGGGAGAATTCCAGTCATATAGGCCAGCGCAATATATTCTTTGTCCTTCATCCAATCTCGCAGGAAATCAAGATACTTTTTCTGTCCCTCCCGATCTTCCTTATACTCGCGGAAAATTGCGTCCCATTCGTCAATAGCGATTACATACTGTACTCCGGATTTTCTGTAAAACTTATCCAGGCTGAAATGAAAGTCCTTCGGATCGTATTTGACATCCGGGTACTTCTCAGACAACTCGTCCAACAAACGAATCCTGATCAGATCGATCGCTTCATCCACATTTCTATCCGTGTTAAAGAAATCTGTCATCACAAGCCGAATGACATTATATTTCCCCAGATGAGCATCCCAGGGCAGCACGCCGTCTTCCGGCTTTTTCTGACTTATCCTGCATTGCCCGAACAGATGTCTGCTGGCCGCTTCCCGGTCGTAATAGGCACAGACCATGCTGGCCGCCATCGTTTTTCCGAAGCGCCGCGGACGGGATACGCAGACAAATCTCTGATTTGTATTGATCAGCGTATTCAGATACCTGATCATGTCGCTCTTATCTACATAAATCTCAGAGTTGACCGACATCTGATATTGGATTAATCCCGGATTCAGATAAGCTCCCATCCGCTGCGCCTCCTATCCGTGATCCCATTCAACAACATCAGTATAGCAATCCAATGCTTTATGTGTGGAAGCCTCCAAAACCTCAGATAACGGAGGATCATCGTCATCATTCTCAAAATACGTCTCAAATTCAGTTGAGCATTTCGGGCTGATAGGTGGGCACCAGCTCGCCGATGAGCCGGCGGATCTGGGAATCCTTGTTGCTGTAGGCGGCTTCCATGAGATGACTCAGCCGGCCCAGGAAGACTTCCTCGTCAAAGGGGATGGGACGGCCGATATGGATCAGGTTATTGTCCGTTTTCTGCAGGCCTTCCTCGGCCATGAGCTTTTCCTCATACAGTTTTTCCCCGGGCCGCAGGCCGGTATAGACGATTCGGATGTCCACATCCGGCTTATAGCCGGAGAGCTTGATCATATTCCGCGCCAGGGTATCGATTTTGACCGGGCTGCCCATATCCAGGACGAAGATTTCCCCGCCCTTTGCGTATGTTCCGGCCAGCATCACCAGGCTGACCGCTTCGGGGATGGTCATGAAATAGCGGATGATGTCCGGATGGGTCACCGTCACCGGGCCGCCGGCTTCAATCTGCCGCCGGAAAAGGGGGATGACCGAACCGTTGCTGCCCAGGACATTGCCGAAGCGGACGGCCACGAACTGCGTCCGGATATCCCGGAAGACGGTGCCGGAGCCGTCCTTGTCGGCGTTTTCCAGGCCCACATGGGTAAAGAGCTGGGGAATCTGATCCGCCCGGCCCTGCTGAATCATATGGGAGAAGCTCTGGACGATCATTTCGCACAGGCGCTTGGACGCCCCCATGACATTGGTGGGATTCACGGCCTTGTCGGTGGAAATCAGGACGAAGCGCTCACACCCGTGCACCATGGCGGCATAGGCTGTTTTGTAGGTGCCGATGGCGTTGTTCTTGATGGCCTCGCAGGGGCTGTCCTCCATGAGGGGAACATGCTTGTGGGCCGCGGCGTGATACACGATCTGGGGCCGGTATTCCTCAAAGACCTGGAAGATACGCCGGCTGTCACGCACGGAGCCGATCAGGGTTACCAAATCCAGTTCCGGATACTTCTTTTTCAGCTCCAGCTGGATGGCATAGGCGTTGTTTTCGTAGATATCGAAGATGATCAGCCGCTTCGGCTGATGGGCGGCGATCTGCCGGCAGAGCTCCGACCCGATGGAGCCGCCGCCCCCGGTGACCAGAACGGTTTTCCCGGTAATGAAGGCGTACACCTCTTCCATATCCGTGCGGATGGGCTCCCGGCCCAGCAGGTCCTCCACGGAGACCTTCTTCATGGAGGTGACGCTGATCTGGTCCAGCACGAACTGGTACATGCCCGGCAGCTGCTTGAGCTCGCAGCCGGTTTCGTTGCAGATATTGAGGATATCCCGCTTCTGCTCGGCGGTGGCGCTGGGCATGGTCAGGAAAATCTTGTCCACGCGGTATTTTTTCGCCGCGTAAAGGATATCGTCCCGGCCCCCCACCACCGGGATCCCTTCCATAAAGCGGTTCCATTTATTGGGGTTGTCGTCGATGATGCAGACCACCTTGTCGGTGATTTCCCTGGCCTGATTCAGATCCCGCAGGATCATCTGGCCGGCGGAGCCGGCGCCTACCAGCATGATCCGGCTCACATCCGCGTCCTTTTTATTGTGGGCCCGGGAGCGCAGCGCCTGAAGGAAACGGTAGGCGAAGCGAACGCCGGCCACCAGGATGAACTGGATGATGCCGCCCAGGACGTAATAGGCGATGGGCATCCGGCGCACCAGCAGGGAAATGCCCAGGGCATGAAGGACGGAGGAAAGCATGGATCCGAGGGCCGTCCGGATCAGCTCGGTGATGCTGGCGTAGCGCCACATGCTGTTGTACATGCGGAAGCAGAAGAAGATCACCAGCGTCACCAGGGCGAACCAGGGGCAGAAGCGGGCATAGGCCACTTTATAGCCCATGGGGATGGCGACGTAGGAGCCGTCAAAGCGGATCCACAAGGCCAGGAAATAGCTCCCCAGCACGGCCACAAAATCAAAGAGCATGATCAGCAGGGAAATGACCTGCCAGTGTTCCAGGGAAAAACGACCAATCCGGTACTGCTTGCCCCTCGGGCGGGGAGAGGTTTCCGGCGGCGAGGTTTCCTGCCCCCGCGGCCTGTTCTGATTCTGACCCATAATCTATATTCCCTTTCGCAGTTATTCGGTCGCTGCGCTTGCAGGATTGAACAGTTACTCCCTTTCGTAAAAGACGTTGTAAAAAAGGCATAGCTTCGCCGCGCGGGGCAGCAAAGGCGCCTCGCCGGACCGGGCTATGTCCCTCCCGGCCTCCCGCCGGCCGTCAGCGCGATCGGGAGACTCAGAGTTCCTGAAGGGAGAGAAAAAGGGTACGCAAACAAAGGAAGACCTTCTCTCCCCATACTGATGATATCACAAATATCTTTTCCCGTCTATCTTTTTTTCTTGACGCTCAGCGCTTCGCTTCTCCTCCATTTGACATCGATCGATCATTCGTCGCTCAGCGGCGCATGCGGGCATACAGGAGCCAGACTTCTCAATCGATTCATCGCCGCTCAGAGGCCCGTGAGACAAGGCAGACGACAGACGGATTTTCGGAACTGTGTAACGGAACTGCACCCCTTTTGCTATACCCCATACCCAAAAAAATACTTTTACTATATATACGTTCCTTCTGTATCCTTTATAGTATAAAAAAGAAATATAATATATATAGATATATATACTATAAGGGATTAAGGGGTAGAACCGAGACGGAACATAGACGCGGAACAGACAAACAAATTGCCCTGAAAACGGCTCAAAATAAGACAATCATAGGGATAAAAAGGGGAAATGCGGCAGGTCTTTGACAGAAGAACGCCGCTTTCTTTTTCTTGTTTTGGAAAAGGACAGGAAAGTTCAGGAAGAGGACAGGAAATGTCAGTTTCGCAGGCCGGTCAAATTTCTATAATGGCAGCTGTCGGGAGCGAAAGCGGACGGCAACCCGCCTCCGGGGCCCTGGGTCCGGGGCGGCCGGATCCGCTTCCTTCCGAAAAAATCTCCCGGCGCAGCCGGAAAGGAGCCTCAACAGCATGAAAGAAAACGCGCCCTTGGCCGGCCTGCGCCGGGAGATGACCCGCGAAATGTTCGAGGAGCTCTGCGGCCTGCAGTGCAGGCTGCCGGAGATCCTGGGATACGTGGGGACGAACGAAAAGAAGCTGGCGGCCTGGTGCCGCAGGCAGTACCGGATGCCCCTGGCCGACGCCATGGACATGATCCGGCAGGACGGGCTGATCGAGATCCGCCGGGCGGGCTTTGAGCAGCTGAAGAAAAGCGCCACCCTCATCGGCCAGCAGTACACCCGATACCTGACGGCGACGGCGGAAGATTCCGCCCGCGAGGCGGAAGCCCTGGCCCGGAAGATCTTCTCCCTCGGGGAGCCGGGGGAGGAAGAAGTCGGCCGCCTGTTTGAGGAGGAATAAGGATGCCCTTTCACTTTCAGCCCTTCAGCCCGAAGCAGCGGCAGGCTCTCTACTGGTGGCATCCGGGCTCCGGGCACGATCACTGCCGGATCATGCTGGCCGACGGGGCGATCCGATCCGGGAAAACCGTGGTCATGATCCTCTCCTTCCTGCGATGGAGCCAGACGGTCTTTCAGGATCAGGATTTCATCCTGGCCGGGGTGACCGCCGGAGCCCTGCGGCGCAACGTCCTTTCCCCGATGTTCCGGATGCTGGAAACCCTGGGCGTCCCCTGGGAATACCGGCGGTCCGCCGGGGTGGTCGTCATCGGGAAAAACCGGTACCACCTCTTCGGCGCGGACAAGGACAACGCCCAGGACAAGCTCCAGGGCATGACCGCCGCCGGGGCCCTGGCGGATGAGGCGGCCCTGTTTCCCCGGTCCTTCGTGGATCAGATGATCGGCCGCTGCTCCGTGACGGGGAGCCGGATCTTCCTGAACTGCAACCCCAACGGGGCCTTCCACTACATCAAGACCGATTTCATCGACCGGGCAGAGGAAATGGGGCTGTACCGCCTGCACTTTACCATGGAGGACAACCTGACCCTCTCCCCGGAGATCCGGGAAGGCTACGCCCGGGCCTTTCAGGGGGTCTTCTACCGGCAGTACATCCTGGGGGAATGGGTCAGCGCCGAGGGCACCGTCTACCCCATGTGGGACGACGACGCCAACACCTACGCGGAAACCGGGCCGGACATGTACCGGGGGCAGCGGCGGTTTTGCGCCGTGGACTACGGGACCACCAATCCCTGCGTCTTCCTGGACACGTACGACGACGGGCAGGTCTTCCGGATCCGCAACGAATACTACTGGGATTCCAAGGCCGCCCGCCGGCAGAAGACCGACGCGGAGTACGCCGACGACCTGTACGCCTTCCTGGACGGGGATCTGGAAACCCAGATCATCGTGGATCCCAGCGCCGCTTCCTTCAAGGCGGAGCTGCGGAACCGGGGCTTCCGGATCCAGGACGCCCGCAACGCCGTCCGGGAGGGGATCGCCCTCACCGCAACCCTCATCGGGAACCGCCTGCTCCTGGCGGAAAAATCGGCCTGTCCGAATCTGATGAAGGAAATCCATTCCTATGTCTGGGATGAGCGGGCCCGCCTGAAGGGGGAGGAAAAGCCCCTGAAGCAGTTTGATCACGCGATGGACGCCATGCGGTACCTTTGCCACACCCGGTCCAGCCGGTTCCGCAGCCTGCGGGAGGAGTGAGAAGAAGATGAAGGCGAAACAGGATCGGAGAGGAAAGGGACTGCCCCGGAAAGGGATTCCGCCGGGCCGGGGACGGATCGCCGCGGCCGATACCGCGCAGGCGGATCTGTTCCCCTGGGCGGAGGACGCCCCGGAGGGCCCCTGCCTGACAGATCAGCCCCGGCTGCTGACGGACATGTACCGCCGCAGCTGGCTGGCGAAGCGGATCATCGACATGCCCTGCGAGGACATGACCCGCCTGTGGTACACCCTGCCGGCGGATCTTCCCCCGGAGGACCGGGACGCCCTGGCCCGCCTGGAGGCCCGGCACGGGATCCGCCGGGAGATCACCGACGCCATCCGCTGGGCCCGGCTCTACGGCGGGGCCTGCGCGCTGATGGTCCTGCGGGGGCAGGAGCGCCGCCTGGCCGAGCCCCTGGACCCGGACGACGTCGCCCCTGGGGACTTTCAGGGTCTGCTGGTCCGGGACCGGTACAGCGGGCTGGAACCCTCCCTGGAAACGGAGGAGGATCTGGACGATCCGGACTTCGGCTATCCGAAATACTACGATTTTGACACCGAGACCCTGGGCCGCCTTCGGGTGCACCACAGCCGCATCCTCCGCTTTACCGGGCGGGATCTTCCCCAGACGGAGGAGCTGGCCCAGGGGTATTTCGGGGCCAGCGAACTGGAGCACATTCAGGAGGAGCTGGAAAAGCGGACCGTTACCTCCCGCAACATCGCGCGGCTGGTGTTCCAGGCCAATATCACCACCCTGAAGATGAGCGATTTCGGGGAGATTCTGGCCCTGGGCACCGATCGGCAGAAGCAGCAGGTGCTCTCCGCCATCGCGGAGCAGAACCGGCTGCGGGATTCCTTCGGGCTGCAGCTGCTGTCCGCGGGGGACACGTACGAAAACCATCCCTATTCCTTCGCCGGGCTGGGGGAGGTCTACGAGGCCTTCTTGACGGACATGGCCGGGGCGGCGGGCATCCCCGCCACGCGGCTCTTCGGCCGCAGCCCGGAGGGCATGAACGCCACCGGGGAATCGGACCTGAAGAATTACTATGAGCTCATCGACCAGATGCGGGAGAGGCATCTGCGGCCCGCGCTGGAGAAGCTGCTGCCCGTGATGGCCCTGAGCTGCTGGGGCTGCGCGCCGGAGGACCTGCGGATCACGTTTCCCTCCCTGGTCACCGTCAGCCCCCGGGAGGAGGCAGACATCCGCGCCCGGGAGACGGAAACGGTCATCCAAGCCGTGGCCGCCGGGCTCCTGACCCCGGCCGAAGGCCGGGAAAGAATTCTGAATCTGTGATTGCAAGTAACTGTTCAATCCTGCAAGCGAAGCGCTGGGGTGTTCCCCTCCGGGGGGGCGGGAGCCGACCGTCGCCCCTGTGGGGCGTTCGCCGTAGGCGAAAGGAAGGTGACCGCCTCAACCGAAACAAGCACAGCCGCTGCCCCAAAGCGGCTGTGCGCCGATTGAGGTTGCGGAAGACGAGGGGAGCGGGTGGAAACACCTAATCGCTGCGCTCTCAAAACGGATAGCTACTTTGGCATCAGAAAGGAGCACCGATGCAATACTTTGGCACCCGATTATCCGACAACCTTTCCCGGCGGGAACCGGAAGGCTACCTGATCTGCCTGAACGTCCCCGTCGCCCGCACCGGCACCCAAGAATACCTGCCCTCGGAGCTGGGCCTGCCCCCGCCCGACGACCGACTGATCCCCGTCCTGCGGCCCGCGGAGGAGGTCTTCTCCCCCGCCTGCATGGCGTCCTTCGAGGGCATGCCCGTGACCGACGATCATCCCGCCGCCCCGGAGGGCGTCACGGTGGACAACAGCCGATACCTGGAAAAAGGGCATGTCCAGAACGTCCGCCGGGGCGCCCCGCCCGAGGAGGATCTCCTCCTGGCGGACCTGATCATCAAGGATCCCCGGCTCATCGAAAAGATCCTCTCCGGGAAGCGGGAAATCTCCTGCGGATACAATTACGTCCTTTCCGAAGAGAACGGAACCTATTTTCAACGGGAAATCCGCGGGAACCACGTGGCCGTGGTGGACAGCGGCCGCGCCGGCCCCCGCGTTTCCATCCGGGATCAGAAGAAATGCCCCCTTTCGGAGACCGCTTCCCTCCGGGGCCGGGAGGAACTCCCCCGGCGGAGTGCAGGATCCGATCCCGGCCGGATTTCTTCTCCTCTCCCCT
>JAFWES010000083.1 GCA_017512805.1 Clostridia bacterium | reverse complement strand
GAAATGAACAAGGAGGAATTATAGAATTGAATCATATTTTCAGAGTGGTACTGGTCCACAGGGACCGTTATCTAGTGCGGAATGAAGAAAAGGAGCTGTACTGCACATTGACCGGCAGTATGCGTTACCGGGAAGAATTCCCGGTTGTCGGCGATGATGTGGAGATCACGGAAAATCCTTACGGGGACAGCCTGATCCGGGAGATCCGGCCGCGCAGAACGGTGTTCTGCCGCCCGGACCGCGGGGGTCACGCGGACGGCTTCGCCAAGACCCTGCAGGTTCAGCCGCTGGTTGCCAATATCGACTATGTGTTTATTATTACATCCCTGAATCAGGATTTCAGCATCAACCGGATTGCCCGCTACGCCGCGATGGCAGTTTCCGGAGGCGCGATCCCCGTTGCGGTGCTGACAAAAGCGGACCTGTGCCCGGACGTTGAAGACATGGAAGCAAAAACCGCCGCCCTGAGCCGGGACCTGCAGGTCGTATCGATCAGTTCCAGGACCGGATACGGGATGGACCGGCTGCGGACATACTTCAGGCCCGGTGCCACGATCGCGCTTCTGGGGTCTTCCGGAGCGGGAAAATCCACACTGATCAATACACTGGCAGGACGGGAGGTCATGCAAACCGGCGGGATCCGGGAGGAAGACTCAAAGGGCAGGCATACGACCACCCACAGGGAACTGATTGATCTGAATGGCGTCAGTTTTATCGACACGCCCGGACTGCGGGAGCTGGGCATGATCGACGCGGAGGAAGGAATCGCCGGTACCTTTTCCGATATTGCGGAACTGATCAACCGGTGTGCCTTTTCCGACTGCACGCACCGCAGCGAACCGGGCTGTGCGGTCCGGGAGGCCCTGGAGAACGGAACGCTTTCCGCTGAAAGATGGAAGATGTTCAGCCGGCTGGAGAAAGAAAACCAATGGAGCAAGATCCGGAAGAACGAGAAGATGATGAACATTGCCATGGAACGGCGCAAAAGGGACATGGCGCTTCAGCGGCACGGAAGGGGAACCGACAGATGATGACCGAAAAAGCACAAAAGCTGTATGGGCTCGACAAGTATGAACTTGAGCCGGTGCCTTGCCACGAGGGCGGGCGGAACCGGGTGTACATCTGCAGCCTGAACGGAGAGAAGAGGTATGTACTCCGGATTTCAGTGTTGGACGACCGGACGGAAGAGGACTGCATCTACTGCTGGTATATGTTCGACCTGGCCCATCTCTGGATGCACGGCGTCGGCTGGTACCGGCAAATACACAGCGCAAAGCAGCGGATGGCATGTATGGATCAGTACTTTGGGAAGATCCTGGAAGGATACCGGAGCGAAACGGATGTTTCGGAAGCGATGCTGGAGAAGCTGCCGCTTTTCATCGATATGACAATTATTGAGTTTGTGACCAATGAGTTTGAATGCTGCGCCAGGGAAGGCGGGGAACCGGATCCGGAAGATATCGGAATCGCTGTGGACTGCCTGGTAAACGATATCCCGTACGGCGGTTTCGGCGAGGAATGGTGAAGCGGCGATGCAACCTGAAGTTGCGCGATTCTCTGAAACAGCGCCTGTGAGTTGGTGGGAAAGCTGTCTGCGCTGTGCTAATCTGTCCCTGCGACGCGGAGCAAGGAAATGTCAGTGGAAACAAATACAGATAAAAGGAGAAAAAGCATGAGCTTTGGTAAAAATCTTCAGTATCTAAGACAGCTGAGTGCAAACATGACACAGGAAACACTGGCAGAGAAGCTGAACGTGAGCCGCCAGACCATTTCAAAGTGGGAGATGGATACGGCGAATCCGGAAATGGACAAGGCGCTGGAAATCTGCAAAATCTTCAACTGCTCACTGGATAATCTCTTCAGGGAAGAAATGGATAAGCGCAGCGGCGCCTATTCCAATCTCCGTACTGAGAAAGTCGAGGGATTCCGCTATGTGGAGTACACAGTAATCAGCCGTGAACCCGAAGCGGACGCCATCGGCAGGATGTATAAATGCGCTGAAGAAAACGGGATCGCGAATCCGGGCGTCATCGGATGGAATTTCCCGAGACTGACGCAGGAGCAGGTGAATGTGTTCAACATGCACGGATATACAGCGGCATTGATCCTTCCGGAGGATGTTATGCCAGAGGGGTACGAAATCAAAAAACAGCCTGCCCATCTATATGCCGCGATCCATATTGACAGACCGTTTGACAACCCCTTTGCAACGATCCCGGGAGCCTATCACACCCTGCAGGATTATATGAGGACGAACGGGTTGGTACAGGCGGAAGACGAAGTGATTCCATGCTTTGAAACAGACGGCGAAAGCATGGATGTCTATCTTGCCTGCAGGTAAAGGGACAGGGGCAAATTATTCAAAAAATCGCTGACGGAAACACAAACAGAAAATAACAGGTGTACGCCCCGCAGAGCTTTGAAGTTCGGCACTGCGGGTCTTTTTTTCTCTCCGGCAATATGGTATGATCTTTGATGAAGAAACCGGACAAAACAAAGCAATCCGGGACAGGATTTTTCTTATGAACAGCCTTATGATCAATTGCGAAAGGAGGGAGACCGGATGGACTGGGTCAGGACAATCAACAACGCCATTGAGTATATGGAGAACCATCTGACAGATGAGATTACGCTGGCGGATATCGCGAAACACGTGAACCTTTCAGCTTTTCATTTCCAGCGGGCGTTTTCCCTGCTGACAGAAATGTCCCCGGCGGAATATCTGCGGAAAAGGCGTCTTTCGCAGGCTGGGGCTGATCTGATCAGCAGCGTCAAGCAGGGAGATGCTGTATGCAGGATCAAAATAACAGTGCCGGACGTGTGACCGGTATCTGCTTCAGCATACAAGCAGAGCCTGAAAGGATATTATGGGGAACACAGCAGGGGGAAAAACAGCCGGGATGGAGCGCGGCATCACGGTTCACTGGGATGTGCAAAACGACGTTTCCCGGCATATGGCTGAGAAATTCGGTTTTGAAGCCGAAAAAGAGTATTCGGTATACTGGCTAGCGTAAATATATGATGGGAAAGAGGCGGGGAATCATATGAAACACATTCTGAAGAAAACAGCCGTACTGATTCTGGCTGTTTTCCTGCTGCCGATCTGGTCTTTTGCGGCAGAAGACGACGTATTCATCCGGATCGACAGAGACGACCCGGACGCCTGGCAGGAGGAGCTTGCCAACGTGCGCTTCCTGCAGGACGAGGGCATGTCCGGAAGCGCGCAGTTTTCCGAGAAACAGTTTCATGAGCTCGCGGTAAGGCTCAGACAGCGGTCTGAGGAAGTATGGATCATTGACTGCCGTCTGGAGACGCACGGCCTGATCAACGGGATAGCCGTTTCCTGGTGCGGAGCGGACAATGGCGCCAACCTGGGGAAAAGCGCCGAAGAGGTGGAGAATGAGGAAAAAGCGCTTTCCGCCCTGGCGGGCACAACCGTCACAGCCTATACGGCCGTAAATGACAAACCCGGACAAGGCCTGGAATTCACTGTGGAAAAATGGGAGACAGAGCGTGAACTGGCGGAGTCGGAAGGCATGCGGTATCTGCGTCTGGCATGTCCGGATCACTGCTGGCCTCCCGCCGAAGTCATCGACGCGTTCATTACCTTTGCCGGGGAGCTGAAGGAAGACGCCTGGCTCCATTTCCATTGCCAGGCGGGATCGGGACGGACCGGAGCGTTTATGACCATCTATGAGATGATGAGGAAACCAGGCGCGTCAGTGGAGGAGATCCTGCGGCATCAGGCTGAAACAGGCAGCGGCAATCTGGAAGACCGGGCCAAACCGGAAAAAAGCCATGCCCAGAAGGAACGCTGCGTGCTGGCCAGGGCTGTGTACCGGTATATCCGTGAAAACAGCCAAACCGGCTATGCCGTGAAATGGAGCGACTGGCTCCGGGAGCATTCCCGCATGGTGACCATGCGGGTCGGGGAGACGCTTGAAGCAGATGGCTTCAGTTCTGACCCGCTTGTGGTAACCGATTCCCTGGAAGCCCTGTCCGCGGGCCAGGCGACTGTGCTGGCCGGCGATACGGTGTATTTCGTTACCGTACAACAGAATGACGTTTCCGGCGGATAAAGACAGGACCGGACACGGTTTTCTGAAGGAGATTGTATGGAAAAGCTGCGGGACATGCATCAGGAAGGGGCCGGCTGCCTGCCGGAACTGCTGAGGTTTTCTGACGGAACGCCGGTGACAACGGCGGAACAATGGACGTAAAGGCGCGGGGAAATCTTTGGGACAGATAAACTGTACCGATCACCAGGGAGAAGAACAGATGCATTTTACAGACGCAAAAGGAATCCTGACCGGCGGGAAAGGCCGTTTCGGAATGAACATCTACCGCGGCTGTTCCCATGGATGCATTTACTGCGACAGCCGGAGCAGATGCTATCAGTTTACGCACCCCTTTGAAGACGTTGAAGTGAAGCGGAATGCACCGGAACTGCTGGAACAGGCGCTGAGATCGAAACGGCAGAAAGCGATGATCGGTACGGGATCCATGTCGGATCCGTATATGCACTGCGAGGAGGAACTGGGGCTGACCCGGAAATGCCTGGAGATCATCTGCAGGTACGGTTTCGGCGCGGCAATCCAGACGAAGTCCGACCGGATCCTGCGGGATATCGATCTGCTGGAGGAAATCAACCGGAGAGCGAAGTGCGTCGTCCAGATGACGCTGACGACCTGGGACAAACACCTGTGCGGAATCGTCGAGCCGAACGTGTGCGATACGCAGCGGCGCGTGGAAGTGCTGGAGGAGATGCGGAAGCGAGGGATTCCGACCGTTGTCTGGCTGACGCCGATCCTGCCGTTCATCAACGATACAGCGGAGAATGTGTCGGCAATCCTGAAAGCCTGCGAGGAAGTGCAGGTAAAAGGAATTATCTGCTTTGATATGGGGCTCACCTTGCGGGAGGGGGACCGGGAGTATTATTACGCGGCGCTGGACCGGTATTTTCCGGGCCTGAAGGGAAAATACATCAGCACCTACGGAAACGCCTACGAGGTACCGAGCCAAAGCCGGGCGGCATTGATGGACCTCTTCCGATCCTTCTGCCGGAATCACAGGATCCTGTACAGGCCGGAAGATTGCTTTGAATATTTGAGCTGCCTGCCGGACCGGTTTGAGCAGATGTCGTTCCTGAACGGATGAGAGCAACAGAGAGTTGCTTGCGGCGAACTGAACCGAGGGTTATGATGCGGATGAAAACAAAAATGCAGGGAGGTTTCATCATGCCGACATATGAAATCCTGAAAGAACTGAGAGAAAAGCACAACCTGACCCAGGAGGAGCTGGCGGAGCGGGTGCTGGTAACCCGGCTGAAGTACTGGGAATCCTGACCGGAGCAGACAGCCGGCCGCTGTGACCAGCGGCCGGCTTTTTTCGGGTTGAAAGCATCCTGTGTTTATGGCATAATGAACCGGACTAATAACCGGATGGAGCGGGCGGATGAAAACGATTCGGGTTGTGGCCGCGGTCATCTTTCACGGAGGAAAGATGTACGCCACCCAGCGGGGATATGGTGCGTGGCGGGATTACTGGGAATTTCCAGGCGGAAAGATCGAGCCGGAGGAGACGCCGGAAGAAGCGCTGATCCGGGAGATCAGGGAGGAACTTGACGTCGGGATCACGGTGCTGGGATATCTGTGCGGCGTGGAATACGATTATCCGGAGTTTCATCTTTCCATGTGGTGTTTCCGCTGCCGGATCGACGAAGGAGAGCCGAAACTTCTGGAACATGAGGCGGCAAGATGGCTGGGCAGGGAAGAGATGTACGGCGTTGACTGGCTGCCCGCAGACCTGGAAATTCTTCCGGAAATTGAAAAGAACTGGCCGGCTGCAGACTGATTGGCATGACAGAATATCATTTGGGGACGTGTAAAAATGGAAGTACGCAAACTGACAGAAAACGAGCATTTTGAGGCAAATATGATCTCCCATGTGGCGTTCCATATGCGCATGGAAGACCCGGAAAAAGTCCGGGAAGAAAGCAAAAAGCTGTCGACGGAGGACTGGGGTGCTTTTTCCGATGACGGAAGAATCATGGCCCGGATCCTGAATTACCGATTTAATACCTGGCTGGACGGACAGCTGATTCCGAACGGCGGAATCGGCGGGGTGTCCACGCTGCCGGAGTACCGGAACACCGGCGCGATCCGGACAATTTTCGAAAAACTGCTTCCCGAAGCCCGCCGGAACGGGGAAATTATTTCCACGCTGTATCCGTTCAATCACGCGTTTTACAGGAAGTTCGGCTATGAAACCGCCTGCTGGCGGCATGATTACGAGTTTGAACCTGCGGTACTGAGCGGGTACCGTTTTAACGGCACGGCGGAACTGTGGAAGCCGGATGACCCTGTGAGCGAGTATACCGCCCTGTACAACCGTTTTGCGGAGAAGTACAACCTGGCGATGCACCGGGATGACAGGATGATGCTGGAGAAGCATCTCAAGGGTGAATACTATAAGGACCGGAAATTCTGCTATCTGCTGCGGGAAAACGGGAATCCTGTGGCCTATATGATCTTCCAGGACATCCGCCACGACCCTGCCGCCATCCTCTCCGTGCAGGATATAGCCTGGGACGGCCGGGACGGCCTGAACGCCCTGCTTGGATTCCTGGGGCGCTTTACCGCGGATTACGGAACGGTCAGGATGTTCCTGCCGGCGTGCCTGGAGATGTACTCATTCATCCGGACGCCCAGGGCGTATGAGATCAGACAGACTGTGCAGCAGGGCTACATGATCCGTACGGTCAACGTGCAGAAACTGCTGGAGATCATCAAAAAACCGGATGACAGCCGGTTTGTCATCCGGATTGAAGGCGATGAGCAGATTCCTGAGAACAACGGGACCTGGGAGGTTTGCGGAAACAGCGCTGTTCTGACAGATCAGGCGCCGGACCTGACCGTTTCCGTTCAGGCATTCGGCCAGATGGCAGCCGGCTGCGTGAGCCTCGCGGAAGCCATGTATCGTCCGGATGTAACCGTGTACGGCAACGAGAGCGTGCTGTCCGGGGTGTTCATCCGGAAACCCATCCTGGTGGAAGACCATTTCTGACGCGGAGAGATCCGCGTTTTTTATCTATTCAAGGATGACCGCCCCATTACCAGCGTATGGCGAGATCAGCCAGGCGCAGCACGATAAATCATATCTCCACTGGCGGGCTGGCTCTTTTCTGTGTGGTAACCGTTCCGACGGGACAGCGGCATGCCGGAAAAGGTTCTGCATAGGGAAGGATTCAAATCAAGAGCTCATGTTTTTCAGAAACACAGGAAGCTGTATATGTTCGACCGCGCTGGTTGAATAGTCTGTTTCATCATTCGTAATGATGATTTTGCGATCATAAACCGGAATACCGGAAAATGCGCTGAATTCACGCTCCCACGTTTTGCTTTCGACAACGGACCATGCGACCCGTATATATGTTTTTTTTCCATCCTTTTCGGCAAGAAAGTCAATTTCACGGCCGTTGTCGTCATATACGGTTACACTGAAGCCGCGGTAGAGCAGCTCATTATAAACGATGTTTTCAAGGTTATGAGTCAGATCATACCGGTTGTCTCTGCAACGGATAGAATTCAATTATACCAGTATAATCAGAAATTCGCAATAGTAATGAGAATATCGGAAAAATAAGGAATGATTTGCAATAGATCTGGCAGAAGACATATTTACTATTTCAAGTCACGGGAATGGAGCCGTTCATTCAGCGGAAAGGACACAGGAAGGTTTACAGAGCGAACGATTGCTGATGACGATGCAGCTATTCCCATTTGGCCTAAAAATAAAGATATCATAAAGCTAAAAACTTTACATTCATTGCAGCATGTGATACAATTCCAACGAGGGAGGTGGCAGTGATGTCTCAGGTATTAGTGAATTTCCGTATGGACGAAGAAGATAAAAAGGGCATGGAAGAGGTTTGTAAGGAATTGGGATTAAGCATGACAACAGCTTTTACGCTGTTTGCGAAAAAAATGAGACGGGAGAAGAGGATCCCTTTTGAGGTTTCGATTGATCCGTTTTACAGTGAATCGAATATCCGTTATCTGCACCGCATTACTGATGAGATCGACTCCGGGAAGGCCAAGCTTGCGGAACATAGTCTGACGGAGGATTAAGCATATGCGGCTGCTTTGGCATGAAAACGGATGGAATGACTATATGTGGTGGCAAACTCAGGATAAAAAGACGATAAAGCGCATTAATCTTCTGATCCGGGATATGCAAAGATCTCCATTTGAAGGAATCGGAAAACCAGAGCCCTTGAAGGAAAACCTGAGCGGTTGGTGGATCAGAAGAATTGACGAGGAGAACCGTATTGTTTACCGGGCTGCGGATGGTGATCTGATCATTGCAAGCTGCAGAAACCATTACGATGATAAATGAGTTCAGGAAACATTGGTCGGTTCTATGCCGTCCGAAAGAATACTGATTAACATGTGATATATATAGTTGCGGAGGTTATCATGAGCAGGCAAATCCTGATTACAAACGATGATGGGATCGGAGCCGATGGCATCCGAAAGCTGACTGAAGCTGCACGCAGATTCGGCAAGGTGACCGTCATCGCCCCTGATACGCAGAGAAGTGCCGCTTCGCATCAGTGTGTCTTTAACCGTCCTCTGATTCTGAAAGAAATCAACTTTGGAATGGACGATGTGCAGGCTTTCACGCTGGACGGAACTCCCGCTGACTGTGTGAGAGTCGGCATCTTTGCAGGATCAGACAGGAAACCCGATATTGTTCTGTCCGGTATCAACCATGGCTACAACATATCCTCCGACATCCAGTATTCCGGGACTGTGGCAGCTGCCCTTGAAGCTGCTTTCCTGGGCGTTCAGGGCATTGCGGTATCTTATGGCGATCGTGAATTCCATGTGACGGACATTGTGGACCGGTACCTTCCGGAATTGCTGGAAGAGTATATGGAGAAACCTCTGCCCTCCAATCAGATCTGGAATATCAACATTCCAGATTGCCGAGCTGATGAGTGCAGCGGAATTTTCCGGAATGCGGTCATGAATACAGATCATTTCTATCATGATCAGTACATGAAAGAACCAATCGATGAGAAAACCTGGTCTATTATAAACATTGCCCAGAGGATCTGGAAAGGGCCAAAGGGCTCTGATCTTGACGCTGTAATCAACCGCTATATCTCGGTCGGAAAGGTGACGAATCTGACCTGATTCTGTTTCCCAGCTGAACGGAGATATTGATTATTGGACACGTTCCTGGAGCACGGTGCGATCGGCTTGGCGCAGCACGATAAATCTCTCAGGGATTTGACCGAGAAAATGGGCATGCAACTGATTTCTTGTTACAGTTTACGCTGTAGTTGAACAACGGCAGGACTATCTGGGCATTATCAGAGGCTTACGAGGCAGATCGCATAGGGAAAAGGAAAGGGAAAGCATAATCAGAGAAATTGGCAAAAGGGATACGACCTTTACCAAACTGGACGGAAGTGAAACCTTTCCGTCGACAATGATCGGGGAAGGATGAGCTGAGACCGTGTTGAGGATTGAACCCGCAGGAGCGCAGGACCGGGAAGAGCTGATGCGCCTCTACGCGCTGCAGAAGGGCAGGACTTACTGTTTCTGGACGGCGGATTACCCTGCCCTGGAAAATGTGGAGGAGGATCTGGCCCGGAATGATTTGTTTGTGATGAGAAATCAGGCAGGCATTATCCTCGCCGCGGTTTCCATTGAACGGGATGAGGACGTGGATCGGCTTCCGTGCTGGAACAGGAGTCTCGTTCCCGCGGGGGAGATTGCCCGGCTGGCGGTTCATCCGGATGCTCAGAAACGGGGGCTGGGACGGAGAACCGTCGCGGGCGTGATGCAGGTGTTGAAGGACCGTGGATATCGGAGCATTCATCTGCTGGTCAATCCGAAGAATATTCCGGCGATCCGGACCTACGGCTTTTTCCATTTTGATCAGGTCGGGGAATGCGATATGTACAATCAGCATTTTCTTTGCCTGGAAAAGGATCTGAGCCGCGTGATCTCTCACCCCTTTCCACCGCTTTTTGACGAAAACAGCCGCATCCTGATCCTGGGGTCTTTCCCGTCCATAAAATCCCGGGAGAACAGGTTCTTCTACGGCCATCCGCAGAACCGTTTCTGGCGGGTGGTTTCCTCCGTGTTCGGGGAGCCTGTGCCGGAAACCGTTCCGGATAAGAGACAGTTGATCCTCGGAAATCGTCTGGCGCTTTGGGATTCCATCGCTTTCTGCGAGGTCACCGGGTCCGCCGACGCGAGCATTCGCAGCGTCATTCCCAATGATCTGCAGCTGATTCTGAACCATGCGCGGATCGGACGCATCTATTGCAACGGCCGGAAGTCTCATGAAATATACACCCGCCTGATTGAACCGATCACCGGACGCAAGGCGGAATGCCTGCCCTCTACCAGCCCGGCCAATGCCCAGTGGACGCCGGAGCGGCTCGCCGAGGCCTGGTCGGTGCTGAGAGAGCAAGGATAAAAGAAGCTTTTATGGAAAAAATGCAGAATAAATGGTAAAATGACAAAAACAATGAAAGAAATAAGTTGACTTTTGGATCCGGGCTGAATAAAATGACAGGACGACACGCTTGCAGCATGCGATGTGTAAGCCTCTGCGAATAATAGATGACATGGTCTATGATGACCGGGAAAGGATTCGTCATGAGCTTTATTCATGTTCAGCATCTGTGCAAGCGTTTTTATGTGCGAAAAAAGCGAAAGAACGGATCGCTGCTGCGGGAAAAGGAAACAGTGGACGCGCTGAAGGATGTATCCTTTGAGATTGAGAAGGGAGAGCTGATCGGATACATTGGCCCCAATGGGGCTGGGAAATCCACCACTGTGAAGATCCTTTCCGGCATTTTGACGCCGGATGCAGGCGAAGTGGAAGTGGGCGGAAAGGTTCCCTGGAAGAATCGAAAAACGCATGTGCAGCACATTGGCGTTGTCTTTGGCCAGCGGATGCAGCTTTGGTGGGATGTTCCTGTCCTGGACAGCTACAGCTTGTTAAAGGATATTTACAGGATTCCGGAGGCGGCGTATCGCCAAAGGCTGAATGAGCTGACCGAAGCGCTGAACCTGGGAGATCTTTTGCGGACACCGCTTCGCCAGATGAGTCTGGGGCAGCGGATGCGGGCGGAGCTGTGCGGTTCATTGCTGCATCAACCGGAGATCCTGTTTCTCGACGAGCCGACGATCGGCCTGGACGCGGTCAGCAAACTGGCTTTGCGCTCCTTTCTGAAATGGGAAAACCGGGAACACCAAACAACGATTCTTCTGACGACACATGACATGGAAGATATTGCTGCCCTTTGCAGCCGCGTGATGGTTTTGGGCCGCGGACAAAAGCTGTATGACGGTTCGCTGCAGAATCTTCTGCATCATTACGACAGAAGGCGAACGGTGGAAATACGCTATGCCGGGCCGGACTGCATGCCGGATCTTCCGGAAACGGTTTCGATGCAAAAGGAGGGAGACGGATTCCGCCTGACCTATGAACCTGAAAAGCTCCCTACAGCGGAGCTGCTATCCTGTCTGCAGCAGGGCGGTCCGATTCGCGAGCTGACCGTTCAGCCTCAGAATATTGATCATCTGATTGCGGACATGTATCAGGAGATGGGGCTATGAAAGCATATCTTTCTGTGTTCAGGATGCGCCTCCGCATGGAAACCCAGTACCGCGGGGCGGTGCTGGGCGGAGTGGCGTGCCAGGCCTTTTTCGGGCTGATCCTCATCGCAGTGTACCGCGCCATGTATGCTGGAAAACCACAGACCATGCCCCTGTCCCACGTCACCACCTACGTCTGGCTTCAGCAGGCGTTTTTCCGGATGCTGCTTGCTTCAGACGCTGAACTGATGGATAAGGTCCGCACCGGCGGCATCGCCTATGACCTGTGCCGGCCCATCCATCTGTATGGGTTCTATTATGCCCGGATCATGGCGCAGAAGCTGATGGGCAGCCTCCTTCGGGCGCTCCCCATGCTGATTTTCGCCGCGCTCCTTCCGCAGGGATGGGGGATTTCGCCGCCCGCGTCTGTCTCCGCGCTGACAGCGTCCCTGGCGGCGCTGCTGCTTGGCCTTTGCTGCGTATGCGCCATGGAGAACATTACCATGGCATTTACCATGCGGACATTGGATCCGAGAGGATTCCAGGCGATGCTGAATCTTCTGATGATGATTCTGAGCGGAAACATACTGCCCCTGACGTTGTTTCCGGACAGCTGGCAGCAGGCGATTACCCTGCTGCCCTACGCTCAGATGCTGGATGCGCCAATTCGGCTTTATACCGGAGAGTACGCGCTCCCGCAGGCGCCGGGCGTGCTGCTCCTGCAGGGCGGCTGGACGGCGCTGCTGGTCATCGTCGGCATGGTGCTCTGGAAACAAAATCAGCACAGGCTGATTATTCAGGGGGGATGAATGGATGAATACGGTACGCCTGTATCTTCGCTCGATGGGGATCCTTCTGAAAAGCCAGATGCAGTATCCTCTTTCCTTCCTGCTGCAGACGCTGGCCCAGCTGATCATGGAAGGCGGGGAAATGCTGGCCGTGATTCTTCTGGTCAATCGGTTTGATCACCTGAACCAGTGGTCAGCGGGAGATCTGTATTTTTTCTTTGGCCTGATGTCGGTGACTTTTTATATCACGGAATGCTTCGGAAGAGGGATTACCGGCAATTTTCCCTCCATGGTTCGCACTGGACAGCTGGACACGCTTCTGATCCGGCCGAGAGGAATCCTGACGCAGGTGCTTTGCAGCGCGGTGGATCCGCGGAGGATTACCTGCATTGCCGTCGGAACATTCAGCCTGGCGCTCGGCAGCGGGCTTTCACAGGTAAGCTGGACAGCGACCAATGTTCTTCTGCTGGCAGAAAGCATTTTCTGCGGCTGCTGGCTGATCCTCGGCCTTTTCCTGATTGAAGCGATCCTGTGCATCCACAGCGTCAAATCCGTGGAGATCGCCAATGCGCTTACCTATGGCGGACGAAGCGCGTGCCAGTATCCGGTGGACACATTTCCCGGATCCCTCCGGACGCTGTTCACGGTGATTGCGCCATTTGCGCTGGTCATGCATGTCCCGGCTTCTCACATTCTTGGAAAACCCATCTTCGGCTGGCCGGCCTGGGCGGCCTGGATCAGCCCGCTGTCCGGCATTCTGATCTTCATCATCATGGTTCTTCTGTTCTCAAAAGCGATGATGTATTACCGGTCCACGGGCAGCTGACTAAAAAACGGCCGGAAGGGGCGGCCTTTTTAAGAAGGCGGCCTTCCGGCAATTCCGAAGCGCATCGGGTTCGGGATCAAAACGGCGCGGGAAATCGTTCGATGTCCGCCTGCGGCGGAGAGTTTACCGAATTTTTCTCAACCGAATCGGGCAGGGCGGATTGACAACGCAGAACCGATATAGTAAGATGAAAACAGTTCAGGAAAGGATGGTATTGACAGACTGATGAGAATCCGCAACTGACATTCGGCCGCAGTCACTTCCCGGTCAGGCGGGGAAGGATATTTTGTGCTGCCGTTTGGAGGTTGCGGAATGTGCCAGCCAAACGTTTTTGCTGTGCTCTTTTTGCGCCTCCGCGGCGTGAAAGGGGTTTTTTTGATGGCTAAAATCATGCTTACGGCCGCTGATCTCCGCATGTCCTACGGAGACCGGACGCTGCTGGATATTGATCAGCTGAATATCTACAGCACGGACCGGATCGGTCTGATCGGCGAAAACGGAGCGGGAAAGACAACGCTCCTGAAAATTCTGGCGGGAGAAATGCAGCCGGAGGGTGGAAGGGTTCGGCGTTTTGTACAGAGCGCGGTGATTCATCAGGAGGGCTTCACGTCCCCCGGAGAGGATCAAAAGCTGAGCGCGCTGCTTCGCACCCGGGAAAGCAGAGAGAGCCTGTCCGGCGGGGAGATGACCAGAAACCGGATTGCGCAGGCCTTTTCCCTGCATCCGGAGCTGCTGATGGCGGATGAGCCGACGACAGACCTGGACGAAGAAGGGCTGCGCGTCCTTTGGAAGATGCTGGTGGATTTTTCCGGGGCCATCCTGCTGATTTCCCATGACCGGGCGCTGCTGAAAAGCCTGTGCAATCGGATCTGGTATCTGCGGGATGGAAAGATTCTTGATTTTCCGGGCGGATACGATGATTTCATCGCGGAACGCGATCGGAGGATGCAGCGGGAAACCTTTGAATATGAACAATACAAAGCGGAAAAGAAAAGGCTGAAGGAATCCGCGCAAAAAATGGTGGAACGGGCTTCTCAGGTTCGAAAGGCGCCCGGAAGAATGGGAAACAGCGAGGCCAGGCTTCATAAACGGGAATGGACGGACTCCGTCCTGCAGCTGAGCCATGCCAAGCGCACGCTCCAGAACAGAATGGAGCATCTGGAAGTGAAAGAAAAACCAAAGGCATTGCCGGAAATCAAAATGAAGCTGGGGATCTTCCATCCGGTGGAGGCGAAAACAGCTTTGGAATGCCGGTGCGACCAGCTGGTCGTCGGGCAGCGGGAGCTGCTGCGCGATACAGGTTTTGTTTTGCCGACCGGAAGCCGCACCGCGCTGATTGGGCCTAACGGATGCGGAAAAACCTCCCTGCTCCGGGCCCTGATGAATGATCCGGATCCCGCCATCCGCCTGGAGGGAAGGATCCGATGGAATCCCGCGGTCAGGATCGGAAGGTTTGATCAGCACCATGAACAGACGCTGGATATGAATCAGTCGGTTCTGATCAATATCATGGAAACTTCTGTTTATCCGGAGCATTTTGCCAGAACCGTGATGGCCTGCCTGGGCCTTCGGGGAGAGGCGGTGTTTAAGCCGCTGGGATTGCTTTCCGGCGGCGAGAAGGCAAAAACTGCGCTTGGAAAGCTGCTTCTGATGGACTGCAACACGCTGCTGCTGGATGAACCCACAAACCATCTGGATCTGTTTACGATGGAGGAACTGGAGAAGCTGCTTTCCGCTTATGGAGGAACGCTGCTGCTCATCAGCCATGATGAGGAATTGATCCGGAAAACCGCCACCAGAATCATTCGGTTTGACGGAAAGAAACTGGTAACCATAGAAGACGGCCGGATGGAAAGGGAGAGCAACCCTTCACGCACAACAGAAGCTGCTCCGGACAGAAGCATGGAAATCAGCCTTCTGGAGATGCGCATGGCGGTTCTCTCTTCCAGAATGTCCAGACCGTTGAAAGGAGATCGCCCGGATGAGCTGCAGCAGGAATACTTTACCCTGGCCGACAAAATTCGGGAATTAAAAAAGCAGGAGTGAAGACAAGGGGAGGATTCGGAACCAAAAGGCCGCAGCAAATAATGAAACAAACACAGCGGCGCTGGCCTTCTCTTCTGTTCCGGAACCAATGGGCCAGCTAAAGGCGCAGCCTGATTGCCTGATTGCACCTTAAAGAATCTCTTATTTCCAGCGGTCGTATCTTGACGGAATAGGTTTTATCCCATATCATGCAATTACTGGTAAGATGGATGTTTCGCCGTGAAACTGATTATGGACACGATGCTGATGTTTTGATCGTCATCCACAGGAGGGTTCCCCATGCTTCGTGAAGATCCCCGTTATTCCGCCTATGTCTCCCTGCTCCGCCAGGAGCTCGTCCCCGCGATGGGCTGCACTGAGCCTATCGCGGTGGCCTATGCAGCCGCCCGGGCCCGGGCTTTGCTGGGCTGCCTCCCGGATTCCGTTCTGGTAGGCTGCAGCGGGAGCATTATCAAGAACGTCAAAAGCGTCATCGTCCCCAACACGGGGGGACTGAAAGGCCTGGAGGCCGCCGCAGCAGCGGGGATCGTGGCCGGCGACGCGGACCGAAAGCTGGAGGTCATCTCCGGCGTTACCCGTGAACAGTTCCCTGCCATCCGGGACTACCTGTCCCGGGCGGACATCCGCGTGGAGCATCTGATCGGAGACCGGGTCTTTGAAATTCTTATCACCGTCCGAGGCGAGGGCCATTCCGCCACCGTCCGCATCACGGATACCCACACCCATATCACCCTTCTGGAAAAGGACGGACAGGTTCAGTTCGAGAGCCCTTCTGCCGTACCCGGTAAGGAAATCAGCCCTGAGCGGCTCCTGCTGAATGTGGCAGATATTTACGATTTTGCCAAAACCCTGGAAATCTCCGATGTGGAGGAAGTCCTTTCCCGCCAGATCGCCTATAACATGGCCATCGCGGAAGAAGGCCTCCGCAATCCCTATGGCGCCAACGTGGGCAAAACCCTGCTGCGCTTCGGCGGCGGCAGCGCCGCGCCTGTGGAGACCCGGGCCAGAGCCTGGGCGGCCGCCGGTTCCGATGCCCGTATGCACGGCTGCAGCCTCCCCGTGGTCATCAATTCCGGCAGCGGCAACCAGGGGATCACCGTCTCCGTGCCCATCATCATCTATGCCCGGGAAATCCAGGCGGGCGAGGATCTGCTGTACCGCTCCCTGGCCCTGGCGAACCTCATCGCTATTCAGCAGAAAACCTATATCGGCACCCTCTCCGCCTTCTGCGGCGCGGTCTGCGCCGGCGTTGGCGCGGGAGCCGGCATCGCCTTCCTGCTGGGAGAGGATCTGAAAACCGTTGCCCATACGGTGGCCAACGCCTTGGCCATTCTGCCCGGCATGGTCTGCGATGGGGCCAAGCCCTCCTGCGCCGCCAAAATTTCACAGGCTGTGGAGGCCGGCATCTTCGGATACCAGATGTATAAAAACGGCCAACAGTTCTATGCCGGCGACGGCATGGTCGTCAAGGGCGTGGACGCCAACGTGGAGGTCGTCGGCCGCCTTGGCCGTGAAGGCATGCGCGAAACCAACCGTGAAATCATCGCCATGATGCTCGGCGAGATCTGAAAGGAGGAACGACCAGGGAAACCGGCGACCATCCGGAATCCGGAACCCACTGGGGTGAGATGGCTGATCCGGCAACTGAAAAGGTTATCTTCGATCCTTCGATATGATACGATGGGAACAGGTCTTTTTGGACGGCAAACGAACATTTTTTACAGGAGAGGAGCGAAACGACCATGAAAATGAACGAAGCCTGCGGAGTCAATCTTTCCCGTCTCGGTTTTGGGTGCATGCGACTGCCCCAGACAGCGGAAGGGGGCATAGATGAACATGAGCTGCAGCGTATGATTGACTATGCCATTTCCAACGGGGTCAATTATTTTGACACAGCCTGGCCATACCATGGCGGCCACAGCGAGCTGGCGGTGGGGAAGGCGCTGGCGAAATATCCCCGGGACACCTGGTACCTGGCGGACAAGTACCCGGGGCATCAGATCGCCTCTTCCTATCACCCGGATGAAGTCTTTGAGGAACAGCTTAAAAAATGCGGCGTGGAGTATTTTGATTTTTATCTGCTGCATAATGTCTATGAAAATTCTCTCAGCGTCTACACAGACCCAAAGTGGGATATTCTGAATTACTTCAAGGAGCAAAAGCGCCTGGGGCGCATCCGGCATCTGGGTTTTTCCACGCACGCGCGGCCGGACACCCTGCGGACATTTCTGGATTATGCCGGGGACAGCATGGAATTTTGCCAGATTCAGCTGAATTATCTGGACTGGACGCTGCAGGATGCCCGGGCGAAGTATGAGCTGCTGACCGAGCGGAATATCCCCGTCTGGGTGATGGAACCGCTTCGCGGCGGAAAGCTGGCCTCTCTGTCGGAAGAGGATGAGGGCCGGCTGCGGGCCATACGCCAGGCGGAAAGCACGGCCAGCTGGAGCTTCCGGTGGCTGCAGAACCTGCCGAATGTGAAGATGGTGCTTTCCGGCATGTCATCCTTTGATCAGATGGCGGACAATGTACGTACCTTTACCGAAGGCCCTTCCCAGACGGCGGAGGAAGCGGCGCTGCTGGCGGAAATAGCCGAAGGACTGAAGAATGCCCTGCCGTGTACGCGATGCCGCTATTGCTGCGAGGGATGCCCCATGCAGCTGGATATTCCCATGCTGATCCATGCGTATAACGACCTGAAGTTCGCAAAAAGCATGACCGTTCCCATGCAGATGGATGCCCTGCCGGAAGACAAGAAGCCGTCCGCCTGTATCGGCTGCGGCGCCTGTGCGGCGATCTGCCCGCAGAAGATCGATATTCCCGCGGCCATGGCGGAATTCGCAGAAAGGCTGGCCGGTACTACCAGCTGGGCGGAGCTGTGCCGCCAGCGGGAGGAAGCGGCGAAAAAACTGAAGGAGGCCAGAAAATGATCAACCCAGAAACAGCCTCCACCTGTTTAAACCGCTGAAGCTTCTGTCCGGGGGAGAAAAGGCCCAAACGGCGAATGGTATCCTTTCCTTCTGGAGGGGTGTCAGAAGGTGCATGGTTTTGCCGGGCGTATGACCGGATTCCCGGACTCCCGATTTTCAGTTCTGCAGATAGGCCTCCAAGGAGGAGCGATGAAAACATTTGAGCGAATTTATGAAGCGGTGAAGCTGATCCCGGAGGGGAGCGTGGCCACCTATGGGCAGGTGGCCGAAGCGGCCGGAAGCAAAAGGCTGTCCAGGGTTGTAGGATACGCGCTTCACGCGAATCCCCTTCCGGGGATTATTCCCTGCCATCGGGTGGTCAAAAAGGACGGGGAGATTTCCAGCGCTTTTGCGTTCGGAGGCGCCAACCGGCAGGCGGAGCTGCTGCAGGCGGAAGGGGTTGCGTTTCGGGACGGGACACATGTGGATATGGAACGGCATTGCGTGACTTTTCTGCCGCTGATCCAAGAGGAAAAAGGCATATGATTCACTTTCTGAAAAAGGAGGATGCGACATGTTGAACCTGGTAGGGAACACATTGAACCGTTTCGTGGAAGAGGGGCAGATTGCCGGATGCTCGGCCAAGATTATCCGGGAAGGGGAAACGCTTTTCCAGGGCAGCTTCGGATATGCGAACCTGGAGAGGAAAATCCCCATCAGCGAAAGCACGATTTTTCCCATTGCTTCGATGTCCAAGGTCATTACGGTGGCGGGGATGATGAGGCTGTATGAGCAGGGACTGTTCAAACTCTGGGACCCGGTCAGCGAATATCTGCCCGGCTTCAAGCATCCGACGATTGCGCTGGAAAAGCCGGACGGGGGATATGAAATTGTTCCTGCGAAGGGAGAGGTCACGCTCCGGCAGCTATTTACCATGACCAGCGGCGTGCCCTATGCGGGCAATGATACCGCGGCCGCCCGGATTCAGAATGAGAAAGGGGACGCGTATCTGGCGGAGCACGGAACCGTACCGCCGACGGTGGAATACTGCAATCTGATCGGCGGACTGCCCCTCGCTTTTGAACCGGGGGAAAGATGGATGTACGGCTTTTCCATTGATGTGCTCGGCGCGGTTATCGAAGTGCTGTCCGGAAAAACCCTGGGAGAGTATCTGAAGGAAACGATCTTTGACCCGCTGGGAATGGTGGATACGGGTTTCTTTGTTCCGCCGGAAAAGCAGGATCGAATCGCCACGCTGTACCATATCCGGGAAGGGATGAAACCGGATGAGCGCATGTATCCCTCGCAAAAACCCGCGTTTGAAAGCGGCGGGGGCGGGCTGTTCTCCACGGTGGAGGATTATTCCCGCTTTGCGCAGATGCTGCTGCAGGGCGGAAGCCTGGATGGGGAAAGGATTCTGGGCAGAAAAACCATTGAGCTGATCTCCCGGGATCACCTGACGCCCCAGCAGCAGGCGACCCATTCCTGGGACACGCAGCGCGGATATGGTTACGGGCTGGGCGTTCGGGTCATGACAAATCCGGAAATCGCGGATATCAACGGCTCTGTCGGAGAATGGGGCTGGGACGGCGCTTTTGGAAACTGGTTCTGCGTGGATCCAAAGGAAAACCTGACCTGCGTCTATCTGACCACGAATCTTCCCGGAGACCATTACCGCTTTATTCCGAAGCTGATGGCTTCCATGTACGCTTCACTGTAAAGAAAACCGGAGAGAGAATCGTCATCTGGAATCCAACAAATGAAAGATAAATGCTGACTTGTAACGATTCAGCCGCCGCGCTTACCGGACGGAACTGTACCGTTTGAAGAATGAATGCTGAGAATTGGAAACGGAGGCGGAAAGACATCGGATGTGCGCAATGAAGGTGTTCGTACCGGATTACTATGCCGGGTTCCGATGTATCGCCGGCGCGTGCAGGCATTCCTGCTGTGTGGGCTGGGAGATCGATGTGGATTCGGAAACGCTGAAACGGTATCGGACCATGAAGGGCCCGCTGGGAGCAAAGCTGAAGCGCTGCATCGATCCCGATCCCGAACCTCATTTTGTCCTTTCCGCGGAGGAAAGATGCCCTTTTCTGACGGATCAGAATCTGTGCGAGATACTTCTCCGGGCGGGAGAGGATGCCCTGTGCCAGATCTGCGCGGATCATCCGCGCTTCCGCAACTACTGGTCGGATCGGATTGAAATGGGGCTGGGAATGGCCTGCGAGGAAGCCGCGAGGCTGATCCTGACCAGCCCGCACCCGCTGCGCCTGGTTCCCCTATCAGAAGAAAGGGAGGAGCAGCCGGAGATTCCGTCAGAAGCGGAGCTGGCGCTGCGGAACCACCGGGACCGGCTTCTGGCTTCCGTCGCTGAGACCGGCCCTGCCGCGAGGCTCCGGGAGTATCTGATCTACCGGCACATGGCGGATGCGCTGTATGACGGCCGGATTGCGCAGCGCACGCGGCTGGTGGACCGGGCTTTTGAGAGAATAACCGCGGGGTGGGATGGGCAGTCGGGATCCGACCTTGCGGAAAGGGCGCGCGTTTTTTCCAATGAAGTGGAATATGATGATGAAAAACTGGAACTGTTTCTTTCGGAGACGGAAGGGGACAGCATTGACAACGTTTGAATAAATCGATGAAAAAGCTTTCATCCACACCAAGAATTCAGAAAAGGATTGATCGCAGCGCTGTTTTCAGCGCTGCCTTCTTTTTATGACGGGGCCACCGACGATCCCCAGGCCTGCCGCCCCCAAAAGCACACAGGCGATCCACAGAAGCAGCGATGCCCGGTCCCCCGTATTCGGAAGAAGCGGGGTGACTCTTTTCAGGATGAAGGGTTCTGAATAGAGATAATATTGTCCGAAGCTTTTTTCTCCCAGGGTCAGATCTGCCTTATACCGCCAGATCATCAGGCTCGAACCGTCCGGAAGGTCTTCCACCATGACCGCTTCCGCGTTTTCCAAAGGCTTCCGCTCATTTTTTTTATTTCTGCCCATCGGCCGGGGAAGGTTTTCGCCCTCCTGGAGGGTTATATCCGCCGATTCGATTTCTTCGAGCAGATTCTCTGTCCACCATGGGTAATCCGTCGTCAAGCCGCTCATTCCAAAGAGATAATCCTCCGCGAAAGCGTCCTCCTCTATGTAGGTCCACGGCCAGAAGGTCAGCCCTCTGTGCCTCGCGGCGGTAACGACGTCCTTCGGCACGCTGTTGAAGTCCATGTTCGCTGTGGCATTCCAGGTATCCAGTACGGAGAACAGGGGGGCCAGAGCAGCCTGAGGGTCATCCGTTGTTAAAAATGCCGATTGACCCCCGAACAGGATCATCGTCATATCGCCGTATTTGCTCAAATAGCCCAGCGCGCCGATGGAAAGGCTGGGATAATCCGCGTATACCGCATCCAGGATGGAAGCGTTGAAGGTGATGGAGAAGAATTGATCCCACGCGTCATACTGGTCGACCAGCGCTTTGTAAACCGGAAGGATGGCCGGATTCGCGCTCTTGATCTCGGTATCGTGAACGATGCCGGTGTTCCTGAAGGTCCGGATGTATTCCTCCAGGGTGGGAACGGTATACTGCTTTTTTTCATCCTGCCCGTAGAATTTTCCGTATCTGGAGCTTTCAGCATCCACCTCATTGACTACAGGAATGCCTCGATAGGGGTGATCCCAGTCGGCGAAGATATTTCTTAATTCCGCCAGGGTCAGCTCTTCGGCAATGACGTCCTCCTCCTGGTTAAACAGCCGCGACAGGCTTTCATCATGCAGGATGAACAGCTTTCCGTCCGCGCTGAGCTGAATATCGTTTTCCACGGAATCGGCGCCTTCTCTGACCGCTCCTTCCGCGCTGTCCAGCGTGTTTTCCACATACGTGGAAGGATCTCCTCTGTGACCGATGGTCAGGGGCACGCGAAGGAGCGTCGGAGCGTCGTCCTGGAAGAATTCCAGCATTTGAACCGCTCTTTTCCCGTCTTCCACCACAACGCCGTTCACACCCCTGGTATACATCGTAAGAAGGGATTTTGTATCGGATTTTGTCCGGACCCATACCGTCGCCGCAAGGGATTGCAGCCGGACAATGTTTTCACGGGTCGCGGCTTCCTGGGACAGGATGACGGTTTTGCCGTGGGCTTCATTGACGCAGGCGGCCATCTCCGCAAGGGCGGAGGCGTCTGCCCGGGTTACGTTCGAATAGTCGATAATCCCGCGCACATGAAGAAGATCCGCCACCTCCTTGACCGCTTCCTTCAGGTCGGGGGTGGAAACGATAAAGCAGTCCATCAGACCGCGGTGCTCCAGCCAGCTTTTCAGGGCGGCGGCCGTCTCCCGGCTTTTGAGGTAGAAAGCAGGGATAAGGTTCCCCGCGGTTTTTTCCACGAATTCGTCGATGCTTTCGCAAATCAGATGACCGTTCCGGTCCTCTATACGCAAAGACGCGGTCGGATATACGACAGCCGTTCCCGGACGCTTTTCCTTCTTCGCGGCTGAAAAGACGGAACTGTTCGCTTCCCAGGCCACCGTGGCGGACATGGACCAGCTGGTTTCCGGTTCATAGACCTGGCTGTAGGGAACAGCCGCAGGAGAGTCATCCTCTGACGTTCCATCCTCCGCACAGGCCAAAACAGAAATCGAAATCAGTGCCAGAACAAGGAAATACAGAAACCGCTTTTTCATTCCTTCGCTTCGCCTGCCGTCTTTCCACCAGCCCGGGAAATGAACGGCGCATCCTCCCGTAAAAGTTCTTTATGACCATGGAGTCCAATCTTTCAGATTTTACAGCGATCCCGGGGAAGTGTCAATTGATTCCGTGCTTCTGAACATCGGAAAAAAAGGAAGTTACCTCTTGACAACATATGTTAATATCTGCTAACATATGCCTGCCGTTAGCGGAAACTAACACTCTGACGGCAAGGGTACGGGAAAGGAAGTCAGAAGATGCAAAGGAAATGGGCCCGGGCATGGGCGCTTCTCTTCGCGCTGGCGATGGTTCTGACAGCTGTCGGCGCAGGGGCGGAATCCGCTTCGGAAGCAGGCCGCTGGGAGCAGGAGGCGGACGAGATTGACCGCTATCTGGATACGGCGTTCGCGCTGTTTCTGGAGGGGAAGAACGACGAGGCGGTGAACAGTGTCGGCGGGGGATATTTCAAAGTATACGACATTGCTTTTGAAATGAACGTGATGAACCGGATCTCCGGCCCCCGGAAGAACAAGACGGAGCTCCAGTTTTCCACCTGCAAGGGCTTGCTGAGGGCGGATTCCGCATCGGAGGACGCCCGGCTGGAAGCCCGGACGGAAATCGATAAGCTGAAGAGCATGATCCGGGAGGACGCCAACAAGCTTTCCGCCCTGGACGGGTGGCGCCAGAGCGAGATCAGCTACTGGGAAAACGGGGAAAGGGTCAGCTATGACCCGTATGCCCAGTATGGCGGGGATACCAGCGCGGTCAAGAAATACGCCACCTGGGCGGAAGCGGCCGCCGCCATGAATGAGGTGCTGGAGACGGCGGCGGAAGCATATAAGACCTTTGATTCCGGATCCGTGTCGGACAACCTGAACACCGCCTATTACGAGGTGTTCGAAGAATCAGGCCTGAGCCACAGGATTTATACGGAGCTGGGCATTGAGGAGCGGGAGGCGGTGGAAGCTGCTTTCGACAAAGCCAGGGACGTAGCCGCCGGCGAAAGCCATAAGAACCGCCTGTTCAGCACGGCGCTGTCCGGCATCAAAAAGGCTGCCGGTTCGGCGGCGGCGTCGATTGACGCCAGGGAAGCGGAGGCAAAAGCCGCGGAGGCGGCCGCCAGGCAGGCGGAGGCGGACGCGGAAGCCGCTCAGAGCAACCCCGGCCTGGTGACCTTCCTGGCCTCCTTCGGCATCATCGTCCGGGAAGGGCTGGAAGCCATTCTGGTGATCGCCGCCATCATCGCCTATCTGACCAAGAGCGGCAACGGCGGCAGCCTGCGGAATGTTTACATCGGCGCGGTTGCCGGCATCATCGCCTCCTTCGCGGCGGCGGCTGTGCTGTACTTCGTCAAGCAGGCGGTGGTAGGCGCGGGCCAAAGCCAAGAGGTCATCGAGGGGATCACCGCCCTGATCGCCGTATGCGTGCTGTTCTACGTCAGCAACTGGATGATTTCCAAGGCGGAAGCGGCCACCTGGAGCCGGTATATCGACAACAAGGTTCAGTCCTCTGTGGAACGGGGAAGCTCCTTTGCCCTGGCCTTTACGGCGTTCCTGAGCGTGTTCCGGGAAGGGGCCGAAGTGGTGCTGTTCTATCAGCCCATGCTTTCCGAAGGCAATCCGGGGATGGTCTGGGCGGGGTTCGGCGCCGGCTGCGTGCTGCTGGTGTTCGTATACCTGGCGATTACCAAGCTTTCCATTAAGCTGCCCATCAAGGTATTCTTCACCGCCACCTCCATCCTGATGGCCGTGATGTGCGTGGCGTTCCTGGGTTCCGGGATCAAGGAACTGGCGGAGGGCGGTGTGTTCGACGCCACGCTGAGGGTGCCCGGTATCCCCGAAAACGACGTGATCCAGATTTTCGGGATCTATCCCTTCCTGGAGACGCTGGTGCCCCAGTTGATTCTGTCGATCATCCTGCTGATCACCTTCCTGGTCGCCCATTACCGGGGCAGGATCGCCGCGGTGCGGCAGGAATACGAACATCCGAAAGCCGCCGCGGCAAAAGCTTGACCGGTTTTGGAACGATCGGAGCGTTCCGGAGCCCTTCGGAAGGTTCCGCTCCCTTTTCGGGATGCCTCGGCCGCGGCCCCGCGTGGCGGCCTGGACATACAAACAAACAGAAAAATCAGGAGGAAAGAAACCCATGAAAAAGATCCTTGCTCTGCTGATGGTCGCCATGATGGCCCTGTGCGCGGTTTCCGCCGTGGCGGAAGACGCCGCTGAAGGCGAATTCCCGGAATTCGTTGTCGGTCCGCTGGGCGCGGATGACAATGAAACGGAAGTTGGCTTTATGAATATCGCGGCCGTGTATTTCCAGCCCGTTGATATGGCCCCCGCCGGCAAGGCCCTGGCCAAGGAAGACGCCACCTGCCATATTGAAGCGGACATTACCGCCAATTCTGATCTGTACGGCTTCGGCAAGGGCGGCTGGGTTCCCTATCTGACGATCAACTACGTCGTGAAGGACGCGGAAGGCAATACCCTGGCGGACGGTTCCTTCATGCCCATGAACGCGGCTGACGGCCCCCACTACGGCGCCAACATCAATGTTCCCGAAGGAAAGGGCTACAGCCTGAGCCTGAGCATCATCAACCCCGGCGAAAACGGCTATCTGCTGCACATCGATCCTGAAACCGGTGTGGAAGGCAACTTTGAGACCGACTGGACCGCTCCTCTGGAAGTCACCTTCGACAACTGGGATTTCGCGATCCAGTGGTAATATCAGGGCATCCTGATTGGAATCCATGAACAGACGCGCTGGAAGGCGTTCCGCGGGGGAGAGCCTTCCAGCGGTTTTGTGCGTAAAAACGCCGGTTTTTTCTTCCTTGCTTCCGCTGGAAGAAGGAAAAAGATAGCGGAGGAAAGACATGCTGAAATATCTGTATTCGGTCACGGAGGATCTGCTGATCACCGTGACGCTGATCACACTGGTGTGGGCGGCGCTGGAAAGAACCTACGGAAAGAAGGCTGCCGGCTATCTGTGGAGCGGCATCGGGGTGGGAACGGTGATTTCCGCCTGGCTGACCTATGAGCGGCTGGATGTATTCCGGGCCAGGCGTCTGAACACATGGCTGAATGTGAACCAGCAGGAGATCTATCTGACAACGGGGATCGTGTGCGGTTCCGTTCTGATGCTCCTGGCGCTGGCTATCTGGGGCCGGAAGGACGGGCACGAGCTGAAAACCGGCGGCGTCATCCCCTGTATCCTTGGCGCGGCGACGGTTTGCGCCCTGGCGGCCTACGAACTGCCCCGGACGATGAACGGACCTTTCAGCTTTGACACCATGGGGAAGGGAACCCTTTCGCAGGAATGGTTTCTGAGGCTGGGGGGATGGCTGCTGGCGCTGCTTTTGCTGGCGCTGTACTCCCGGTATCTCTTCCGGGCCGCAGTGCAACTGAAGCAGCGGGGACTGATGATCGCGATTCTGGCGGTGTGCCTGCTCATCAACGACGGGCGGGTGCTTGCGATTATCCTTCGCTACTGGGCGTCCAGTATCAAGCGGATTCCCTGGCCTGTCCGCTACAGCCGGGAACGTTTCCCCTGGGTGTCGGATGTGACCACCTTCGCTTCCAGCCATACGGTGCTTTTCTCCGCGGTCATCGCGGGACTGGCCATGCTTCTTCCGATCTGCCTGTTTGCGGATCACGTGCGGGTGACCCAGCCCTATGACAATCCGGCCCAGCTTCGGCGGCATCGCTTCAACAACCGGAAGCTCCGCCGCCTGGCGGCAAAGACCGTGGTGTGCTTCGGCGTGTTCCTGGTGCTGATGACGGCGGTCAAAGCCTACGCCACCCGCAAGGTGGAGCTGTCGCCTCCGGAAACCTATACCGTGACGGAGGATCGGATCCTGGTGAATCTGGAAAATGTCAGCGACGGGCATCTGCACCGGTTTGAGTACCGGACGGAGAACAATATCGCCGTTCGCTGGATCGTGATCAAAAAGCCCAACAGCGGCGCTTACGGCGTGGGCCTGGACGCCTGCGATGTGTGCGGAAACGCGGGGTATTACGAGCGGGGAAGCCAGGTGGTCTGCAAACGGTGCGACGTGGTGATGAACATCCGGACGATCGGCTTCAAGGGCGGATGCAACCCGATTCCGCTGGACTACACCATTGAGGACGGAAAGATGGTCTTTCAGCTGGAGGATATTATTGCCGGCGAGTCCGAATTCCGGTTCTGAGGCGGGGAGGAAAAGATAAAATGCTGTTTCGGATGATTCGCGGCGCGCTTTTCCGTCAAAAAGGGAAGATGGCGCTGATCGCCTTCACGATTGCCCTGGGGGCTTCCCTGGCCACGGGGATGCTCAACGTCATGCTGGACGTGGGGGACAAGGTGAATCAGGAGCTGAAAACCTACGGGGCCAATATTGTCGTGAAACCCAAGGCCTCCAGCCTGCTGAGCGATATCTATCATGTGTCGGACAATAACGCGGAGGCCCTGAGCACGGCGTATCTGGCGGAGGACGAAATCTGGAAGATCAAGTCGATTTTCTGGACCTATAATATCGTGGACTTTGCCCCCTTCCTGCAGTCCGGCGTGACCCTGCCCTCCGGGGAAAGCGCCGCCGCTGTGGGCACCTGGTTTAACCATCATCTGGATCTGCACACGGGGGAAAGCCTGGACGCGGGGGTCACCTCTCTGCGCAGCTGGTGGGATCTGACGGACGGGCGCTGGATCGATGAAAGCCAGGAGGACGCCCTGCATCAGGTGATGGCCGGAACCACCCTGGCCGCAGCCAACGGATGGAAGGCCGGAGACAGGATCATTCTGCAGGGGTCGCGGGAGAGCGCGGAGGTCACTGTCGTCGGGATTTATGACGCCGGCGGGGATGAGGATGAACAGCTGTATGTGACCCTGGACCTGGCTCAGCTGCTTTCGGGGCGGGAAAACCGGGTGGCGTCCGTTGAAGTCAGCGCGATTACCACACCGGATAACGAGCTGTCCCGGCGGGCGGCGATCAACCCGGCGGCCCTGTCCAGCACGGACTATGAAACCTGGTACTGCACGGCATACGTCAGCGCCATCTGCTATCAGATCCAGAGCGCAATCACCGGTTCCACCGCTTCAGCGGTGCGCCAGGTGGCGGAAGGAGAAGGCGCCATCCTGGACAAGACCCAGCTGCTGATGATCCTGATTACCGCCCTGAGCCTGGTGGGCGCCGCCCTGGGAATCGCCAACCTGGTGACCGCGGGGGTCATGGAACGGTCCAAGGAATTTGGCCTGCTAAAGGCCATCGGCGCCCGGGACGGACAGATTACCGGCGTGGTGGTGACGGAGATTCTGGTGACCGCGCTGGTGGGCGGCGTGGCCGGCTACTTCATGGGTTTCGGCTTCGCCCAGCTGATCGGACAGACGGTGTTTGATTCGGCGATTGAAATGAAGCCCCTGGTGATTCCCATCGTGGCCGGCCTGATTGTGCTGATGACCATGGCGGGATGTATTCCCGCGATCCGCATGGTGCTGCGGCTGCGGCCGGCGGAAGTGCTGCACGGCGGGCACTGAGGAGGATCACAGATGAGCAAACGGAAAATGTTTCTGCGGATGATTACCGCATCGCTGCTTCGCCGGCGGTCCCGGATGCTGATCGCGCTGCTGAGCATCGCGGTGGGCGCCACGATCCTGGCGGGTCTGGTGACCATATACTATGACGTCCCCAGACAGATGAGCGCCCAGTTCCGAAATTATGGAGCCAACATGATTCTGCTGCCGGAGGGAGACTCCCAGATGGCCCGGAGCGAGGTGGACAAAGCCCTGGCCCTGATTCCCGAAGGCGCCCTGGTGGGGGCCACCCCCTACCGATATGTGCGGCTGGATATGGTGAGCCGGCAGCTGAGTTTCACCTCGGCGGGGACGGACTTTGAGCAGGTTCAGAAAACCAGCCCGTATTTCCATATCAACGGCCGCTATCCGGAAGGCGAGCGGGAGGTCATGCTGGGCAAGGAAATTGCGGACCAGCTGGGCATGAAGCTGGGGCGGACCATGGAGCTGACCTACCAGCCGGGGGACACGGCGGCCGATGAGGATCCGTCCGGGGATTGGGTGCCTGGGGCGGTTCTTTCAGGCAGCGCCGAGGGATGGCAGAACGCCATGGTGTACGTGACCGCGGAGCTGGACGGGGACGCGAAAATCGCCGCCCTGACGGTGGACGCCTCCCTGCAGACGGAGGAATTCGGCGGACGCACGGCCACGGATGAGGCCTTCCTGAATCAGTTTATCGGAAAGAGCCTGCCTCTGCAGGAAGGGGACGTGGACGCCCTCAGCGGCGCCACCGTGACCTCCGGCGCCATTGTCCGATCCCTGAATACGGCCCGCAGGGCCACCGGGGCCACGGAGTCCAGGCGGACCTTCAGCGTCGTGGGCATTCTGGAGACCGGCGGGGAAGAGGAGCAGTATATCTACATGTCCCTGCCGGAGCTGGAAGCCCTGACCGGGGAAAGCGGACGGCTGGACGTGATGGAGCTGAGCGTGCAGGCGGAGGACACGGAAACCCTGCAGGGGTACGCGGATACGCTGTCCCAGGGCAGCGACTCACTGCGGGCCCGGCTGGTCAAGCGGGTGACCCGGTCCGAAACCACGGTCCTGGGCAAGCTGCAGAGCCTGGTGTTCCTGGTGACGGCGGTGGTGCTGCTTCTGACGATGATCTCCGTTTCCACGACCATGATGGCCGTGGTGACCGAGCGGCGGCGGGAAATCGGCCTTCGGAAGGCCCTGGGCGCTTCCGACAGCAGCATCCGGGTGGAATTCCTGGGGGAGGGCATGTTCCTGGGCCTGCTGGGAGGCATCCTGGGAGCCCTGCTGGGCTTCGCCTTTGCCCAGGTGGTCAGCGTGAACGTGTTTGGATCCTCCATCACTTTCCAGTGGCTGCTGCTGCCGGTGACCGTCATCGTATGCATGGCGATCGCGGCGGTCAGCTGCCTGATGCCCATTAAGAAGGCCGTGGAAATTGACCCGGCGCTTGTGCTGAAAGGGGAATAATATGAGCTTACTGGAAATCAAAAACGTATCCAAGATTTACGGAGAACTGAAGGCCCTGGACAACGTCAGCATCCATGTGGATCAGGGCGAATGGGTGGCCATTATGGGCCCTTCCGGCTCCGGAAAGAGTACCATGATGAACATTATCGGCTGCATGGACAAGCCCACCATGGGGGAGGTGCTGCTGGACGGGGTGGATATCTCCAAGGAGAGCAGCAAAAAGCTGACGGAGATCCGTCGGGATAAGATCGGCCTGATCTTCCAGCAGTTTCACATGGTGAATTATCTGACGGCGGTGGAGAACATCATGGTTTCCCAGTACTATCATTCCCTGCCGGATGAAAAGGAAGCCCTGGACGCGCTGGAGCGCGTGGGACTGCGGGAGCGGGCCCATCACCTGCCCAGCCAGCTTTCCGGGGGCGAGCAGCAGCGGGTCTGCGTGGCCCGGGCGCTGATCAACCACCCGGAGCTGATCCTGGCGGACGAACCCACCGGCAACCTGGACGAGGCCAATGAGAATATCGTGCTGGACCTGTTTGCCCAGCTTCACCGGGAGGGGACCACGCTCATCGTCGTCACCCACGACCCGGAGGTGGCGGACGCGGCCCAGCGGACCATCGTGCTGGAGCATGGCCGCGTGGCCCGGGAGGTCATTAACGAGAACTTTCAGGACTGACGGCAGGTTGCTTTGAGGGCAAATGAACATGAAGCAAACGAAAAGAACGGTTCTGTTTTCCGCCCTGGCCGCGGCGGGATTCTCCCTGCTGCTGTGCGTTGGCGCGCTGACCTTCCTGGGCCCCTGCATCCATGAGGACGGAACCCCCGCCGTCTGCGGGGAGGCCGGCACGCTCTCCGCCATTCTCGGCGGGTGCTCGGCCGCGGTGTGAATGTCCATGGCCAGCAAGAATGTACATGTCATATGCAATCCCATTCAGGTCACTCTTGCCAGTCCTTATGTCATCTATGAGCGCTTTTGGCCACTTG
>JAFWES010000004.1 GCA_017512805.1 Clostridia bacterium | reverse complement strand
TCCCGGGAAGAAACAAGCCGGGGGAAAAAAAGCACGGAATCTCTCCCGCGGAAAATTCATTTCATCAGAAATTGAGCTTTGGCGGGCCCGGTTTGACAGTGCGTGATTGCGCATGCGATGGCATCGGCCGCGTCATCCGGCCGGGGGATCTGATCCATGTGCAGCAGCAGCTTCACCATCTGCTGAACCTGCTTTTTATCCGCCTTGCCGTACCCGGTCACCGCCTGCTTGATCTGCATCGGTGTGTATTCATACAGGTTCTCCGTATATTCCGCGGCGGCAATAATCGCTGCGCCGCGGGCGGCGCCGACCATCAGGGCTGTCGTCACATTTCGCGAGAAAAAGAGTTCTTCAAAGGCCACATCGTCCGGTCTGTAAATCCGGAGCAGGTCCCGTACGCCCAGCTGCAGGGTCCGCAGCCGGGTCTGCATGGGTACACCTGCCTTCGTTTCCACGCATCCGTAGTTGATCAGCTTCATCCGGCTGCCTTCTGATTCCACGACTCCCCAGCCCATCAGGGCATAGCCCGGATCAATTCCCAGTACGATCAATGTTCCGCTCCGTTTCTTTCAGTCTGCGTGCTATGTTAGCCTTGGGAGGGCCAAAAGTCAAGATTGACAGGCTCTGTGGAATCCGATAAAATTGAATCCGTCCGATGAGGAAGAAGGATGAAGGGTCTTCATCCATTCATTTTTTTATATCGGGGGCGAATGTCATGCGTTTTGATGGAAGACAGCCGGAGGAGAAGCGTCCGGTTTCGATCCAGGTGGATTTTGTAAAAACCGCGGCCGGCAGCTGCCTGATTGCCACCGGTGGAACCCGGGTCATCTGTACAGCCAGTGTCGAGGAAGGCGTTCCTCCCTTTCTGCGCGGAAAAGGACAGGGCTGGCTGACGGCGGAATATGCCATGCTGCCGGCCTCGACAAAGGAGCGGAAAAAGCGCGATGGGATTAAAAAGGACGGCCGGAGTGTGGAGATTCAGCGTCTGATCGGCCGCTCTCTCCGTCAGGCCATGGATCTGCAGGCGCTGGGGGAACGGACCATTACGCTGGACTGCGATGTGCTGGAAGCAGACGGCGGCACGCGCACGGCCTCCATCACCGGGGCGATGGTTGCACTCACCTGCGCTGTTGATCGGCTGATTGCAGAGGGAAAGCTGCTTTCCTCGCCGATCCGCCATCAGGTTGCCGCCGTTTCCTGCGGCATCGTGGATAATGATCCCTGCCTGGATCTCTGCTACGCGGAAGACAGCCGGGCACAGGTGGATATGAATTTTGTCATGAATGAGCAGGGGGATCTGATCGAACTCCAGGGCACCGGCGAAGGCCGTGCTTTCAGCCGGAAAGAGTTGGACCAGCTGCTGGTCTTCGGGGAAAAAGGCACACGGGAGCTCATGGCTGCCCAGCGGGAAGCCCTGGGGGACCGGGCCCGTCATCTTTGCGGGAAACCCGTGCTTCTGGCCGCTACTGGCAACCCCCATAAGCTGAAGGAGCTCCGGGAGATCTTCCGGGATTATTATGCCGTTCTTCCCATGTCGGCTGCCGGGTTCACGGAAGACATCCCGGAAAATGGCGACACATTCGCCGCCAATGCCGTCATTAAGGCGGAAGCGGTTTGCGCCGCAACAGGTCTGCCCGCTCTGGCGGATGACAGCGGGCTGATGGTGGACGCACTGGGCGGAGAACCGGGCGTCTATTCCGCCCGTTATGCCGGCAGGCATGGAGATGATGAAGCCAATAATGATCTTCTTCTGGCCAGGATGGAACATCAGGAGAACAGAACCGCCCATTTCGTCAGTGCCCTGGCGCTGAAGCGTCCCGGTATGGAGCCGTTGGTAGCGGAAGGAAAATGCCCCGGAGTGCTCCTGCGGGAGCGGCGGGGAAGCGGCGGCTTCGGTTATGATCCCCTGTTTCTGTATGAACCGCTGGGAAAAACCTTTGCAGAGCTCTCAGAAGAGGAAAAAAACAGCATCAGTCATCGGGCCAGGGCCTGCGCGGCCATGAAAAGGATCCTGGAGGAATCGTCCGCACGATAAACGGGGATTTGCGGTCCGCTGCCGGATCACAGGATCCTTCTGGATAACGGAAGCAGGGAAACAGCGGCCGCAGGGACATCATGAAGGAGAGAATGGAATGTATGCTTTTATTGAAGGCCAGGTCTGTGAAAAGGGAAATGGCTTTCTGGTGATTCTGTCAGCCGGCGTCGGCTGGCAGCTGAACTGTTCCAATAATACCCTGCAGGCAGCTCCGGCGCTGGGGGAGAAAATGCGCTGCCACACCGTCCTGAATGTCCGGGATGATGCCATGGAGCTTTTCGGTTTCGCTACAAAGGAAGAAAAGCAGATGTTCCTTCAGCTGACATCCGTGTCCGGGGTGGGCAGCAAAACCGCGCTCGGCCTGCTGGGTGCCATGCCACTTCGGGATCTGAATCTGGCGATTCTTCTGGGGGATGTGGCGGCTCTCTCCCGGGCGCCGGGGATCGGGAAAAAAACAGCCCAGCGCATCGCGCTGGAGCTGAAGGAAAAGGTCACCCAGGCGGATGTCTCCGCCCGGACAGACAGTACCGCGCCATCCGGTTCCGCCGCGGTTCCGGCAGACCATGTGATAGAAGCGATCGAAGCGCTGACGGCGCTGGGATACTCCTCTCTGGAAGCCCGGAATGCGGTTTCCGCAGTGAAGGATCAAAGCGACCGGGCTGAAGAGCTGATCCGGCTGGCTCTTCGTTCCATGGCCGGGATGTAAAACCGATATGTGATTCACCCGGAATCATCCGGGAAAAACCGGAAGAACTGCTCGGAGGAAAAGGATGGAAGAAGAAAGAATTGTCGCTTCCGGATTCACGCCGGAGGATAATACGGTGGAGCAGACCCTCCGTCCCCACACGTTGAAAGATTATGTGGGGCAGCAGGCCGTAAAGGACAGCCTTGGGATCTATATTCAGGCCGCCCTTTCCCGTCACGACGCGCTGGATCATATGCTCCTCTATGGCCCTCCGGGCCTTGGCAAAACAACCCTGGCCTGCATTGTGGCCGCCGAAATGGGCCAGTCGATCCGCGTCACCAGCGGTCCGGCCATCGAGCGCCCCGGGGATCTGGCTTCCATTCTCAGCAACCTGAATGCGGGGGACGTTCTCTTCATCGATGAGATTCATCGTCTCAGCCGCCAGGTGGAGGAAGTCCTGTATCCCGCGATGGAAGACTATGCCATCGATATCATGATCGGCAAGGGTCCCACCGCCCGCAGCATCCGGGTGGATCTTCCGAAGTTTACCCTTGTCGGCGCAACGACCCGGGCCGGTCAGCTCTCCGCCCCCCTGCGGGACCGCTTTGGTATGCTTTTCCGCCTGGAAATGTATTCCCCGGAAGACCTGAGTAAAATTGTCCGCCGCAGCGCAGGCATTCTAGGCGTTGATGCCGATGAAGACGGACTCCTGGAAATCGCCCGGCGCAGCCGGGGGACGCCCCGGATTGCCAACCGGATGCTGAAACGCGTCCGCGATTATGCCCAGGTCAGGGCCGGTGGCCATATCAGCCGGGACATTGCGCGGGAAGCCCTGATTTTGCTTGATGTGGACGAACTTGGGCTAGACAAGGTAGACCGGAACATGCTCTCAGCGATGATGGATAAGTTTGCGGGCGGGCCGGTCGGGCTGGATACCCTGGCTGCCACCACCGGGGAGGATGCCGTTACCATCGAAGATGTTTACGAACCTTATCTCATGCAGCTTGGCTTCCTGCAGAGAACACCGCGGGGCCGGATCTGTACTCCGGCCGCCTGGGCCCATATGAAGAAACAGATGCCTGCCGCGGCGGCAGAAGCACAGCTGAAAATGGAAATCTGACTGGACGGCCGGGATACTCCCGGCTGTCTTTCCCTGTGGAGGATGACTGATGAAAACCGCAGATTTTGATTATTT
>JAFWES010000082.1 GCA_017512805.1 Clostridia bacterium | reverse complement strand
TTGAGGAAAAGGCCTTTCCTACCACAGCCTACGCATTTTCTCATTTAAGTTCCACACCTTTAGCGATTTATAAGTCCATTATACTGAGAATCTCAGTCCTGTCAATGTGAAGCAATACAAATCCGAAAGTATACGGTATTAATGGAATACTACGAAGCGTGCCAATTTCGTCCGCATATGCGTAAAAAGTATCCCAGGCCTTTCGACCTGGGATTGGAGTGGTCGCAACAGGACTCGAACCTGTGACCCCATCGATGTGAACGATGTGCTCTCCCCATGTGGTAGGATCGTCAAACTCATCGATGTGTGGGTGCAAGGCCCGGAAGCCCTGCAATTACGCGGTTTTCAGGCCTTTCGGCACGACAGGCAAGCCAATTATTCCTGCTTGCACACGGGTGTGCATCGGCCTCTGCACACGGGTGTGCATGACGTTTGCACACGGGTGTGCATGGCCGGGTGTGCATCTCACTGTCCATGAATGCGACTTTTGTGTCCAGCTTTAGTTTACCATTACAGTTTCCCTTTCACGATATGACCTCTCAGGAGACGCACACGGGTGTGCAAGCCTTTTGCACACGGGTGTGCATGATCGGGGTGTGCGTCTCACACAACACGTTCTTGTTCATGCGTGCGGTTTCCTTATTCTTTGAACAAATGCCTTCTTGTGCTGTAGTACCTGTACAGGGCGATTCCCCAGCAGGCAAAAACGACTGCCTTGAAAATACAGTTCTGGTAGCAATCTTCCCCTGAGATATCCTCAACCCAATGCAGACACAGGAAAATGACAGCCGCCGCGATACATGTCCCAAGAAGTTCCTTGATCGCAATGACACGGAAAGCAGCCAAATCAAAACGCGCCTTGATCGTAATGATGCCCACAAAGATCAACAGAACGCTCAGTATGATGTCGAGCGCCATGTGCGAAGCGCCGTTCTCAAGGACGGAAAGGATATGACGTATACCATAGAGAATCGCGAGGGCCGCATACGCCCACATGGCAAAGTAAATCATGAAATTGTGAAAGTACTTATGCAACTTCGGCTGTTGTTCGGACATTCCGGAACTCTCCCTTCATACAGATATACTCTTCACGGGATACAATCTCCCAACCGGCTTTTTTCAGCTGCCGGTCAATCTTCTCCCGTGCTCGTTCTTCAGGAAGCATGGCGATCCTCCTTTGACCTGACGATGTGATTACTCCAGCTGCTGTGCAATTCTTTTCCTCAGGTCATCCAGCTTTTCCCCATTATATAATCAGGGAAAGACGGGTTGGTCAGTATATAGATAACGCCTTTCGACATGGGGAATACCTCCATCATGTAAAATCACTGAGGATCCTGGATCAGCTCCATAATATCATCCATGGTACAACCCAACGCGCCGCAGATTTTGACCAGCGTTTCCACGCGCACGTCTTCATTTTTGCCCAGCTTGGCCATGGCGTTGGTGCTGATCTTGGCTGCTTTGATGAGCTGCGTTTTGCTCATGCCCTTGTCGATAAGCAGCTTCCATAATTTATTGTAGGATACAGCCATTGTGTTGTACCTCCCATATGCGAAATAACGGCAATGTGTTCCGTGAAGAGTATACCATATCCTACGACTGTCTGCAATATAAAATTGCAATCCTCAATCGGTGAAGCCATTTCCTGGATGCTGTTTCCGGCGTTATCATTGTGGTCGTAGCAGTTATCTTACAAGGGTAGGACAACAAACATCGGGATAGCTTTGTGATTGAGTTTTGCATGGCTGGGCCACAGCGACTTCTCCACCACGGCCAATGTGTACGCGCATCTGGATTACCACTCCAAGATCACGTCAGCGGAGGCGATCCTGACCGGGCTGAAGATGCAGCCGTGAGCATGAACAGCTCAAAGTGCAAGCAAATGCCGGGCGAAAGTTCGAAAACGCAAATTGACCTGAAAACGCAAATTGACCTGAAAACGCGAAAACCCGCCTGAAACCTGCGTTTCAGGCGGGTCGATGCGGAGCGGGTGGGATTCGAACCCACGTGGCGTTGCCGCCAAACTGATTTCGAGTCAGCCCCGTTATGACCGCTTCGATACCGCTCCACGTTGATCTGTAACGTTTTTCGGTTGCGGAGATTTGGAAAAATTTCTCCCGTTACCGACCGCGTTACCGACCATGCCAGCCTCCCCTCCGGCTTGCGCCAGAAGGGAGAGCGGCTAACGGAGGGTATTGTACTTCATTCGCTCTGAATTGTCAAACTTGAGTTTGCAAATCTGAGTTGTTGAGTCTCCCCTCAAACCACGCGATAAACGCCTGACGAGGGATCTTGATTCTCGAACCTAACTTCGCGGCCGGAAAGCCGAGTTGTTTAATATCCTGTTTTGCCTGATATCGGATTAGGTTTGGGTCGCATCCTAAAACAGGCGCTACGTCACCGGGTGTTAAAATATCCTTTGTTGAGTCTTTTATTTCCTGAAGTGTCATATGCCCTCCTTTGGGTTGTATTCCTTTGCGTCAATCCATTCCGGTACTGTCCAACCGTTGCCGGAAATCAGATCGATCATCTTACTGGCTTGGTCAAAGTATCTTATTGGTTTTCTTTTTCTCGTCGTAGAGTTTTAACATTGTAACGTAGAGTTCGTATGGATAATTAACTTTCAGCCATGCACAGTAAAGACTGTCGCAGGCCATTGAAAATGCATGTGCAGCATACCTTTGTACCGTCGGTTTCCCGATATTTAGTAGCGGAGTAGATCATATCATCACCCTGTTTCCAGGGGCACAGCGCTTCGGAATACGGAATTTCACCGTAAACCTACTCCCTCGCGGGATGATCGTTACACGTTTATCTGCTTTTCACAGAATTTAGCACGAAGTTAACATGCAATGCCTGACATTGTTTCTCAAACTCCTGCTTAGAGCTTACGATTTGATATGGAGCATACTCTCCATAAGCAGAAGGCCTGCTGATTGTTACCAGCTGAACGCCGTCGGATTTGTATTTTTTATACAGATCCTGTTTCCATTTTGCCAGATCCGGACCAAATTCAGTTTTAATCGCAAAGCATCCTTCACTTTTTCTATCCTTACAAACCAGATAGCACATTTTTCAACACCTCCTTAAACTCTTCCGCACTCCGAATCAAACCTGCTTCATACCTGTTTCTCATTAACCGTCCAATTCCATCCACTTTGCATTGTTTATATACATATTGATGGAGCCAGTTATTGATTTGTCTGTCATAATACGTATTGTATTGTATTTCTATCGGGTAACAATAATTATCTTTTTGATAGTACACATGAATTCCCCGATATCCGTCATCATTTGCTTTTCCTGATGACATATCTGCAAAACGAAATAGTTTGTTTGTTCGAAGCTCATCCATTTCTTCGTATGAGTCTAAAATTGACCTGAAACCAAGGAGATCGTTAAATGTCTTACTAATTTCCTTATCTGGGTAATATCTATCATATTTTAGCATTCCAGATTCTACAGACTTTATTCGCAGATCCAGAGCAAGCTCTCGCAGGATTTCCTGAGAGTCATACCAGGACGAAACGCGAATCAGTTCGTCTTCCATCCGTTCCCTGGATATGTGCCGAAGCGTCTTTTTTAGGTTTAACCCCAGTTCGGATTTGCAGGACAAAGATTCCAGAATGTCGACGGACAAACCGTCTCGTTCCAGCATTCCCAATACTTCCTCGCTCCTTTCTTCACAATCTGTCTGTATTCTATCTGTTTTGCGCTAAAATATCAAGCATTGTTTAGTTTTCTCCCATGGCTATCGCACGAGTTACAAAACTGTTACAGGGCCTCAGCATTTTGTGGAGCAAGGATAAGTTCTAAAGCCTGTAATAGCAAATTTGGTTTCCCTTTTGGCGATGTTCGCCGAAAATAACGATAAATGCGAGTCTGTGCTGCCTAGCATCATGTCGCTGGATTGAGTTTCACGGATTCAGGTAACAGTTAAAGGTATGTCGCATCTGTTACAAAAAGGTTGCCATTTTCTCCGTTCTGCGATATAATAGCCCCGTTTCCGGGGATTGCCGGATGGCGCCCGGCAAACATCCAATATCAAGAACGAGGAGGAAGTATCTTCATGAAAGACATCAAAAAGTATCTGGCGGAATTCATCGGAACCTTTGTGCTGGTTTTTGTGGCCTGCGGCGTCGCCGGGCAGACCGGCGGCTCTCTGATGGAAACCAGCGCGGCCTTCGGTCTGGTGATCGTGGCCATGGCCTACTCCATCGGCAACATTTCCGGCTGTCACATCAACCCCGCCGTTTCCATTGCCATGCTCTGCGCGAAGAAGATGACCATGAAGGATTTCATCGGTTACGTGGTGGCCCAGTTCCTAGGCGCCATTGCCGGAGCCGGTCTGCTCAGCGCCGTGGTCAAGGATACCGCCAAGCTGGGGACCAATGCCCTCTATAACGGGGACGCGGTGGTCAGCTTCATCATCGAAGCCGTTCTGACCTGCATTTTCGTCCTGGCCATTCTGGGCGTCACCTCCAAAAAGGAATTCGGCGGCGCGGCCGGCCTGGTGATCGGCGGAGCCCTGACCCTGGTGCATCTGCTGGGCATAAACTTCACAGGCACCTCCGTGAACCCCGCCCGCAGCTTTGGCCCGGCCCTGATCGCCGGCAATCTGAGCGGCATCTGGGTTTTCCTGCTGGCTCCCCTGGTTGGCGGCATTCTGGCGGCTGTGCTGTACGGTTTCCTGTCCAGTGAAAACTGACGGATCATTGATCCTCTTTCCGCGGGCCCTGCCCGCGGTTTTTTCTTTTCGGAAAAAACCGCGGCCGGAGATCATGAAAGCCGGCGGCATGTTTCGCCGCCGGCCTTCCTTTACCGTTCCGGGTTGTCTTTGCCGTTCCGGCCTTCCTTTACCGTTCCGGTCTGTCGTTGCCGTTCCGGCTGTCGTTGCCGCTCCGGCTGTCCTTTACCGTTCCTGCTTTCCTTTACCGTTCCGGGTTGTCTTGGCCGTTCCGGGCTGCCCGACAGGCCTTCGCTTCCTCAGGCCTCCAGCTCCCGGGCCTTCTCCAGCAGCTCGATAATCGGCAGATGCTGGGGACAGACCGATTCACACTGGCCGCAGGCGATGCAGTCGCTTGCTCTCCCCCGATTCTGTGTTACGATGTTGTATTCCCTGACCGTCCGGAATTCCGGGCTCCCCTTCCGCCGGTTATAGACGTTGAAGATTTCCGGAATCGGAATGTTCATGGGACATCCGTCCGTACAGTAGTGGCAAGACGTGCAGGGGATGGACTTGTCATTGTTCAGGGCTTCCTGGGCCTGAGCGATCACCTGCTGCTCCTCCGCCGTCAACGGGATCTCCTTCACTGACTTCAGGTTATCCTCCATCTGGCTCCGGTCGCTCATGCCGCTGAGCACCGCCAGGATGTTATCCAGGCTGGCGGCGTAGCGCAGCGCCCAGCTGGCATAGGACCGCCCGCTGCCCGCCCGGTCGAAGACCGCCTTCACCTCGGGGATCGGGTTGGCCAGCACCCTGCCCTTGACCGGTTCCATAATGACCACGGGCTTACCGTGCGCCTTGCAGATCTCCCAGTTTTTCCGGGAGGCCACGCCCGGGTTCTCCCAGTCGGCGTAGTTAATCTGCAGCTGGACGAATTCCGCGTCCGGATGTTTGCTCAGAAGCTCCTCCAGCAGCTCCGGATCCGCGTGGAAGGAAAAGCCCCAGTGCCGGATCAGGCCCTTTGCCTTCTGTTCCTTCACGAAGTTCCAAAGATCATATTCCTCATACTTATCCACATTCGTCCGCTGAATCGCGTGCAGCAGATAGTAGTCGATATACCCCGCCCCGGTCCGCTCCAGGCTCGTAAAGAATTCCTGCCGGGCCGATTCTTTGTCGTGTGCCGCCGCCGCGAACAGCTTGGTGGCCAGGGTGAAGGCTTCCCGGGGATACCGGTCCGCCACCGCGGCCTTGAAGGCCGCCTCGCTGGCTCCGCCATCGTATACATAAGCCGTGTCAAAATACGTGCCGCCCTCGGCGATAAACCGGTCAGTCATGTCGCATACCTGGGGAATGTCGATGCTCCCGTCCGGGTTCTTGGGCAGCCGCATCAGCCCAAACCCCAGCCTGAAGGGATTGCTTCTGATCAGTTCGTTCATCCTTTCTACCTCCTTTGGTGATGGTGCCGCTTTCCGTTTTTTATCATAATGCGTCCGGCGGATTTCGTCAATCAAAAACGCGGAGATCCCGCAGGATCTCCGCAGATGCTTTCGCTCTTACAGCGCGGCGGCAACCGCCTTTTTCACTTCGTCCATATCCACGGTGGGTTCGAAACGGGCCACCACCTGCCCATCCCGATTGACCAGGAACTTAGTGAAATTCCACTTGATGTACGCCTTGTCGCCGAAGGCTTTATTGTTCATATCGGCAAACTTGGAAAGCGCCGCCATCTTCAGCCCTTTGCCGAATCCCTGGAAAGGCTTTTCCGTGGCCAGATAGGCGAACAGCGGATCGGCACTCTCGCCGTTGACGTCGATCTTCTTGAACTGAGGAAACTCCGTCCCGAACTTCATGGTGCAGAAGGTGTGGATCTCTTCCTCGTCCCCGGGAGCCTGATTGGCAAACTGGTTGCAGGGGAAATCCAGGATCTCCAGCCCCTGATCCCGCATTTCCTTATACATGGCTTCCAGGGGCTCGTAGTGGGGCGTAAAACCGCAGCCGGTGGCCGTATTGACGATCAGCAGCACTTTTCCCCGATACTCCGAGAGAGAGACGTCGTTTCCCTTCCGATCCTTCACTGTGAAATCATAAACCGTCTTCATGTTCATTTCCCTCCGTTTTTGATCTTTCCTCTTTACAGTCCTTCGCGCGCTTTTCTTCCTTCTGATGCTCCAGCAGCTCATACAGCAGCATATACAGGGCCCTCGCCTTTTCCGGACCCAGATTTACACAACCGGCCACATGGCCGGGAACATCCTTCGCCTTTTCCCGCAGGGCAAGCCCCTCCTCGGTCAGGGCAATCTCCACCACCCGATCATCCTTCCGGCAGCGGAGGCGCCGGATATACCCCGCCTGCTCCATCTTTTTCAGCAGGGGCGACAGGGTCCCGTTATCCAGCATCAGCCTTTCCCCGATTTCGGAAACCGTCAGGTGATCCCGCTCCCATAAAACCAGGAACACGATATACTGGGTATAGGTCAGCCCCAGGGGCTTCAACCAGGGGGTATACAGCCCGGTCACATACCGGGCCGCCGCGTAAAGCGGAAAGCACAGCTGATGATCCAGCTTCATCCGTTCCAGTTCCAGCCCTTCCATGTCCTCCTCCATTACGTTTCGTTTGAAACAAATATATTTTATCAAATATTTATGATCCTGTCAACCCCTCCGAAAAAAACAGGAGGACGGGGCTCTCCGTTCCGCCGGGCGGGGAGCGCTTTTATTCGCATCCGCCGTCAGAAACCGAGGGCCCGTCCCCCATCGCCGGCTTACTCCCTCAACCGCCGGCAGGCTGCCGCGGTTCTGGCCGCCAGGGCCGCGTTGTTAAACACCAGGCGGATATTGCTGTCCAGGCTGTCCCCGCCGGTAATGTCCTTCACCTTCGCCAGCAGATAGGGCGTGGTCTCCTTGCCGTGAATCCCGGCCTTCACCGATTCCGCGATCGCCTCATCGATCGCCCTGTTGATCACCTCCGGATCCATGGAATACTCCTCCGGAATGGGATTCGTCACCAGCATGCCTCCTTCGATTCCCATGGCCCTTTGGGCCAGAAAAGCCTCCGCCAGCTCTTCCGGGCTGTCCAGCCGGTAGTCGACACGGAAGCCGCTCCTGCGGGTATAGAAGGCCGGCAGCTCTTCGGTGCCGTATCCGATCACCGGCACCCCATGGGTTTCCAGGTACTCCAGCGTCAGCCCCAGGTCGAGAATGGATTTTGCCCCGGCGCAGATCACCATCACCGGCGTATGCGCCAGTTCCTCCAGATCGGCGGAGATATCCATGCTGGTTTCCGCTCCCCGGTGTACGCCCCCGATGCCGCCGGTGGCAAAAATCTGAATCCCGGCCATATGAGCGATCATCATGGTGGTGGTGACCGTCGTCGCCCCGTCCATTTTCTTCGCCACCAGCACCGGCAGGTCCCGTCTGGACGCCTTGGTGACCCCCGTCCCGGTCTTTCCGAGATATTCAATCTCCTCCGCCGTCAGCCCGGCCTTCAGCCGCCCGCCCAGAATCGCGATGGTGGCCGGAACCGCCCCATTGTCGCGGATGATTTTTTCCACCTGCAGGGCCGTTTCCACGTTCTGGGGATAGGGCATGCCGTGGGAAATGATGGTGGATTCCAGCGCCACCACCGGTTTTCCCTCCGCCAGCGCCTGCGCCACTTCGGGGTTTACATCCAGATATTTGTTCGTACGCATAGTTGATGCCTTGCCTCCTCACTGCATTGTGTTCAGTTTCTGATCATGGGTCCCGGTTACTGCTCAGCCTCGCTCTCGGCCATGAAGCTGAGCAGGAACGGGCCACGGATGATTCTTTTGATTTCGGACTGTTCTTTTCCCGCGTTTTGTGGTATCATTCTCTTTACAAGCCAAAAAGGAGTGTTCAGAGATGGGCAGGAAATCAGTCAAGGAAAATAAAACCATTTACCAGCAAGTCCGGGAAGAGCTGGGCTATACCCGGGAAAAAGCCGCCGAGCTGATGCCCGGTTTTTCCCCCGAGCGAATTGAAAAAATCGAAAACGGGCGCACCCAAATTCAGCCGGAGGACGTTCTCCTGATGGCGGAATATTACAAAGCCCCCTATCTGTGCAATTACTATTGCGCCAACGAATGCCCCATCGGCCAGGTCAACGCCCTGCGGCCGGAGCCCAAGGAGCTGGGGCAGATCGGGGTGGAAACCCTCAACGCCCTGAACCAGATGAGCCGCAGCAAGGACCGCCTGCTGGAAATCGTTGAGGACGGACGGGTTCGCCCGGACGAATATGAGGACTTCGTGGAAATCAAGCGGGTGCTGGACAAAATTGCCCTCTCGGTCGCCAATCTGCAGCTCTGGGTCAACGGCCAGATCGCCAAAGGGCACATGGAGAAGCCGGAATAATAAAGAAGAACGAAGGCGAAAGCTCCCTCCCGATCCGGGAATGGGGGCTTTTGCCGTTTATGCCCTGATCCCGTAAATCTTCTCCGCGTTTTCGAAGGTATAGGCCGCCAGATCCTCCGGCTCCTCCTGACGGATGTCCGCCAGCCGGGCCGCCACGAACCGCACATTCGCGGGTTCATTCCGCCGGCCCCGCACGGGTTCCGGCGCCAGATAGGGGCTGTCCGTCTCGATCAGCAGCCGGTCCCGGGGCACGATCTTCGCCGCCTCCTGCAGCTTTGGGGCCTTTTTGAAGGTCACGGGCCCGGCAAAGGAGATATGATACCCCAGCTTCAGATATTCCTTCGCGATGTCCGCGCTGCCGCTGAAGCAGTGCAGAATCCCCGGGGTCAGGCGCCCCTTCATGCTTTTCATGATCTCCAGCATGTCCCCATGGGCGTCCCGCACATGGAAGGCCACCGCGGTCCCCAGCTGCCAGGCCAGTTCCATCTGCATCCGGCAGACCTCGCGCTGGGTTTCCCGGGGGCTCAGATCATAGTAATAGTCCAGCCCGATCTCTCCGATGGCCTGAGCCTCCCCGCTCCGGATCCAGGCCGCCAGCCGGTCCAGATCCCCTTCCCTGTACTCCTTGGCTTCATGGGGATGAATGCCCACCGCGCAGACCGCGTTCCCGTGCTCCTTCCGGTAGGCCACGCAGGCCTGGGAGGTGGCGATGTCCGATCCGATGACCGCGTACTTCTCGATCCCGTATTCCGCCATCCGGGCCAGCACTTCCTCCCGGTCCTCGTCAAAACGATCCTCGTTGACGTGGCAGTGGCTGTCAAAAAGCCGCATTTTGACCCGTTCCCCTCTTCCTTTGAAAAACCCGCTCCCCGGCCCGGGGAGCGGATCGTCTTTTATCCTACAACGGCTCCGTCTTCGACGCCTTCGCCAACGCTCAGCAGCCGCAATTCGCCCTTGTCGTCCAGCGCGGAAAGGATCATCCCCTGGCTTTCCACGCCCATGATCTTCCGGGGCGCCAGATTCGCCAGCACGATCACCTGTTTCCCCACCAGCTCCTCCGGCGCGTAATACTTCGCAATGCCGCTGAGGATGGTGCGTTCCCCGTCCTTGCCGAAGCTCAGGCGGAACTGCAGCAGCTTATTGCTCTTATCCACCCTGGCGCATTCCAGCACCCGGGCCACCTGCATCTTGCACTGATCGAAGGCCTCGATCCCGATCTCCGCGGGGAAGAACGGTTCCTCGGCCTTCGGGGCTTTCTCGGCCTTTTTCTCGGCTTTCTGCTCCTTCTTCCCGGCCTTGGCCGCTTCTTTGGCCGCTTTCTCCGCCGCCTTTTCCGCGTCCTCCGCGGCGTCCGCGTCCCGGTCGATTTCCTTCTGGATATCCAGCCGGGGGAACAGGGCCTCGCCCTTCTTTACCTGCAGCCCGGCGGGCAGCACGGCAAAGGGCCGGTTCACGGAATCCCAGCTCTTCAGCCCCTCCTCTTCCACGCCGATCTGGGCAAAAATCCGCTCCGGCGTCCGGGGCATGACGAAGCTGACGCAGACCGCGACGCGGCGCACGCACTCCGCCAGCGTATACAGCACGGTGGCCAGCCGGGGCGCGCCGTCCTCGCTCTTGCCCAGCACCCAGGGCTGGGTCTGGTCGATGTAGCGGTTGCATTCGCCGATCAGCTTCCAGATTTCCTGCAGCGCGGCGGAGAACTGGAACGCGTTGACCTGCTCCTCCACCCGCCCGGGCGTCTTCTCCGCCAGCTCCCACAGGGCCCTGTCGATCTCCTCCGGGGCATTGGGAGCTGGAATCCGCCCGCCGCAGTACTTTTCGATCATGGCCACGGTCCGGCTGACCAGGTTGCCCAGGTCATTGGCCAGGTCGGCGTTGATCCGGGTCAGCATGGACTTGAGGGTGAACTCCCCGTCGCTGCCGAAGGGCATTTCCCGCATCAGGAAATAGCGCACCGCGTCGCTGGAGTACCGGTTGCAAAGCACCACCGGGTCCACCACGTTCCCCACGGATTTGCCCATCTTTTTCCCATCGATGACCAGCCATCCGTGGCCGAACACCTGCTTGGGCAGCGGCAGCCCCAGGGCATGCAGCATAATGGGCCAGTAAATGGTGTGGAACCGGACGATTTCCTTCCCCACCAGATGCACATCCGCCGGCCAGTATTTCCGGAACCGCTCGTCCCGCTCCGTCCCGTAGCCCAGGGCGGTGATGTAATTGGACAGGGCGTCGATCCAGACATAGATCGTATGCTTCGGATCAAAGTCCACGGGAATGCCCCATTTGACGCTGGTCCGGCTCACGCACAGATCCTGCAGCCCGGGCCGGAGGAAATTGTTCAGCATCTCGTTGGCCCGGCTGGCCGGCTGGATGAAGTCGGGATGCTCCTCAATGTACTGAATCAGCCAGGGGGCATACTTGTTCATCCGGAAGAAATAGCTTTCTTCCTTCGTCTTTTCCACCGGACGGCCGCAGTCCGGGCATTTCCCGTCCTTCAGCTGCAGCTCCGTCCAGAAGCTTTCGCAGGGGGTGCAGTACCAGCCCTCGTATTCCGCCTTGTAGATGTCCCCCTGATCATACAGCTGCCGGAAGATCTTCTGCACGGCAGTCACGTGCCGCTCGTCCGTGGTGCGGATGAAATCGTCATATTCGATGTCCATCAGCTTCCACAGTTCCTTGATCCCCGCCACGATGTGATCCACATAGGCCTGGGGCGTGACTCCCTGGGCGATGGCTTTCTTCTCGATCTTCTGCCCGTGCTCGTCGGTCCCGGTCAGGAAAAACGTGTCGTATCCCGTCAGCTTCTTGAACCGGGCCATGCAGTCCGCCGCCGTGGAACAATAGGCGTGCCCGATGTGCAGATTGTCGGAGGGATAGTAAATGGGCGTGCTGATATAGAAGGTTTTCTTTCCCCTGGTCTCTGTCATGATCCTTCCCCCTGTCTGACGTAAAATGGGCCCTTGCCGCGCAAGAGCCCATGAATATCCCTGTAGCGTACGCTTACTGAGCTTCGGCCGCGGTTTCCACCGGATACACAGAAACCTGCTTCTTGTCGCGGCCCAGGCGCTCGAACCGGACGATGCCCGTTTCCTTGGCGAAAAGGGTATCATCCTTGCCGATGCCCACGTTCAGCCCGGGATGGATCTTGGTGCCCCGCTGCCGGACGAGAATGTTGCCCGCCAGAGCCAGCTGGCCGTCCGCCCGCTTCGGCCCAAGGCGCTTGGACTCGCTGTCGCGGCCGTTACGGGTGGAGCCCATTCCTTTTTTATGCGCATGCAGTTGAAGATTCAGCTTCATCATGGTGATTTCCTCCGTTCTTTGATTTCGAATTTCACAAATCCGGGATACGCTTCCTGTAGATCGGAACAGCCCTGCCCCAGGGCCCCCATCAGGAGCTGCGCTCCTTCGGCCTGAGGCCCTTCCAGGGCCGGAAGGTCGAAGCTCATCAGCCCCTTTTCCTCATTGACATCCGGGGCGATCCGGACGCCCAGCAGGCTTTCCATGCTATTGACGCAGGTCGTTTCCAGAATGGAGATCCCCGCGCAGATGATATCGCTCCCGGCCTGCGCGTATCCGCTGTGCCCTTTGGAACGATATCCCGTGTACAGCCCGTCGCTCCGATACAGGACGGCGGTAATCATTACGCGTTGATCGCGGTGATTTCCACCTTGGTGTAGGGCTGACGGTGGCCCTGCGTCCGATGATAATTCTTCTTGCTCTTATACTTGTACACCCGGATCTTCTCGCCCTTGACCTGGCTGACGACCTTGCCTTCGGCCTTCGCGCCGTCCAGAACAGGATTGCCCACCTTGATTTCGCCTTCGCCGCCGACCATCAGCACATCGAAGGAAACCGTGGAACCCGCTTCCTGGTTCACTTTGTCGATATAGATCACATCACCCTGGGATACCCGATACTGCCGGCCGCCTGCCGCGATAATCGCATACATGGCTTGGCACCTCCTCAAACATACTCGCCGGGATCATGAGGTAGCGCGGAGCGCATTAAAATAACCCCTCCCGAGCGGCTCACCCGCATACATTATCACGAATTCGGGGCCCTGTCAAGCTTTTTTCCGCCGCCGCGGGCCCGTTCCGATTCTGCTCAACCCTCTTCCTGCCCGGAAGCCCCCGGAAGGGCCGCCGGGCTCATGTCCGGGATGTATTCGCTCGCCTCCCGAACCGCCTCCGTCATCAGCCGCCACGCGGGGACCAGCGCCCGGTACTCCTCCTTCAGCCGACCGGCCAACCCGGGTTCAAAAGCCCATCTGTACGGGGGATCAACCCGTTCGATATAGAAATTTTTGACCCGGTAAAGCGCCTCCAGCCCGGAGGGGACCCCGGAGGGTACCTTGAACCTGCGGAAGGTTTCTCCGCCCCAGCGGAACGAATTCGCTTCACAGGAGGCCATCGCCTGCGCCACGGTTTCCGGCTCACGCAGAATGATGCGCCTGATCGCGTTCATCGCCTCCCGGTTCTCTCCCCAGATCCCGCAGCCCCAGCTGATCCGGTCCGGCCCGAACTCAAACCAGAAAAAGGGCTGTCCGTCCTTGGACCGTCCGCTTTTCCGGAAGGCGATCCAGTGATGATCCCGGTAGGGGGATTTGTCCCGGGAAAAGCGCGTGTCCCGAAAGATGCGGGACAGCACCTTCCGGGGACGGATCTCCATCTCCGGGTCTATCTCCAGCATGGCGGGCCCCAGATCCTCGATCAGGTCAAAAAACGGCGCCTCGACGGCTTTTTTGTATTCCTCGCGGTGCGATTCCATAAACGCCTTATTATTGTGAAAACGGAGTTCCAGCAAAAACTGAATCGTCTCATCGCTGAAGCCGGAAAACAACGGAATCTCCCTCCTTTTCCTCCGCGCTCCTCCCTTTTGCGCGGAAAAGCAGCGGTGAATCGCTGCCAGGGCGATTCACCGCTGATGATGATTGTGATGGGTTCGCTGCTCCGTCCTTCCCGCGCGGCTGAAACCGTAATTGATTCAGTCGTTTCGCTTGCTGGACTGAACAGTAGTTACCCCGTAAAATGAACGGATGGTGTTACCGAACCTGGATCTGCATGATCGCCTCGACGGGCGTGGGAGCGCCCAGGGCGGTGCAGGTGACATTGATCACCGTGCCGGCCGGGGCGTCCTTGCTGATCTTGACCTGGCCCTTCTCGTTCACGGTGGCCACGTCCTCTCCCACATCCAGGGACCATTCCACATTCTTGTTCCCGGCGGATTTGGGCGTCAGGGCCGCCTTCAGCGTCACCGTCCCGCCAGCCGCCGGCTTTCCGCTGCCGCTGAGCGTCACTCCGGTCACCGGATCCGTCACGTTGACATTCAGCTTTGCGCTCTTGCCGCCGGGCTCTTTCACCGTGACCGTGGTCTTGCCCGCCGCCACCGGCCGGAGCACCGCCGTCCCGTAGGCGGGATCCACCGCGATCTCCACCACGCCCTTTTTCGAGGGGGTCCAGGTGATCCCGACCGTGGGCACCGATTCCGGAATCAGCCGGGCTCTCACCAGCTGTTCCCCGCCGAAGCCCGTATAGAAGAAGACTTCCTCCGGTTCCAGCTCCACCCGTACAACCTGCGGAACCACCGTCACATCCAGGGTCCCCCGGGTCTGGAACGCGGTGGAGGTGGCAATCACCCGGAGTTTCAACAGCTGGCTGACGGACTTGTCCGCTTTCAGATTGCCCCGCTTGTCGATGGTGACGCCTTCGGGGGCCAGGCCGCTTTCCGCGTCCTCCACGGACCATTCGATGCCGTCGTTCTTCTGCTTCCGGTTCACCTTATCCGGATTGGAGAAGGCCGCCTGCATCTGCAGGCTCTTCCCCGCGGTCAGGGCCGTCGCTCCACCCTTGGCGGACACGGTGATCGCCGCGTCGGCCGCGCTGGGAGCGGCGTCTTCCATCTGGTATACATAGGTGGCGGCCACCGTGCTCGTCACCGTCCCCCGCAGGGTGACCGGGCTTCCGCCGTCGGAAGGGGCCGCCGTCAGGGTGAAGGACGCGCCTTCCGGCGTTCCCTCCGGGACGGTCAGGGTTCCCGTATCCGGATCAAAGGTCATCCCCTCTCCCTCCAGCGTCCAGCTGAAGGTTCTTCCTGTATCGGGCTGCGCGTCGATGACCTGGTAGACGGGCGCGGAACCGGGCTTCACGGTCTCGCCGCCCTCAATCCAGTAGGGCAGCGCCCGCAGAAGCACGTCGAAGCTGACGGACCTGCATTCCAGATTGAGGGTATAATCCCCGTATTCGGGCACCTGGCAGGCGGTCCCGATCAGGAAATTGCTGCTTTCCGAGGGCTTCGCCGCGCCGGGATCGCTGTACTGGCTCCATTCCACCAGCCCCTCGTTGTCCCCCAGGAAGGTCAGGGAAAAGGTGGTGTACTTGCCGTTATCGGCCTTCCGGCCGTACTTTTCCGCCACCTCCCGGGCCTTCTCCCGGACGAAGAGATTGACCAGGTCGATATCCCTGTATGCCCGGTTCGCCTGGATATTCGCCTCCCTGGAGGGATTCTCCACTTCAAACGCCGGATCCTCCTCCCAGGACAGGATGAGCAGCGTGGCGTCCATAAAGGCGTAGTAATGCTCGCTCTTCAGCCGGAACCGGAGCGTCACCTCGCCGGGATGATCCACCCGGCCGGGATCCACGTAAATGGCGGTCTGGCCTTCCGCGTCGCTGAAATACACCGCCGGCATCAGGCTTTCATCCCCGGAGCGGTAATCGATGCTTCCGGCCACGGCCGTCTCCGATTCGGGGCCCGTCAGCGCCTTCAGGCTGGGCACATGGCCGTATACCTTGACCGTCGCCCCCTCCGGAAGGTTCTCCGGCAGATAATACCAGCTGTTCATAATAAACGTCGGCATATACACGGCGTTCATCTTTTCGTCCCCGTTCAGGGTTCCGAAGGAGGAGCCTTCGTGCACCTCCGCCGCCGCCCCGCCCAGGAGGCATATGCCCGCCAGGAGCAGGCACACCCATATCGCCGCTGCCCTGTGTCTGATGATGTTCATCGTTTCACCCGCTTTCCGTTCCTTATTTGGTTTTGCCTGCGGTTATTCTATCATCTTCCGGCCGTCCCCGCAAGGGATTTCATGGTTTTTTCGAGGCTCAGCAGTTATTCTCCGCATCCCGGGCTTATTCGACCTGGAATGTGCCGACCTGGTCGCTGAAGCCGATGCCCAGCACCTCGCAGGTCTCCCGGGCGCTGGTCTTCCCGTCGTATTTGCCGATCTGGTTCAGCTGCCTGCCCATGAACACGACCACCGCAGTCTGTCCCCCATCCAGATCGCAGGCTTCCACGCAGCCCGCCGCCTGGCACAGGAAGGCCAGCTGGGGCATGGTCACCCCCTCGCTGCGGCTGCCCAGCCGCCCTTCGCACATGATGTCCACATAATGCCCCGGCTCGATCATCCCAAAGGCATGGCGGGGGTTCTTGGCCCGGCTCTTTCCCGGATCCTGCACCCAATCGCTCAATTCCCCTTCCCGGATCAGATAGGGTCCGAAGCTGAAAACCATATAGGCGCCCCGGTCCAGATAGTCCGCGGCCTTCATCTCCATGGAGGCATGGACGTCCACCCTCCCGTCTTCGTAGAAGGCCAGTGTATCCAGGTTGGGGAAAAAGCCGGTCGCCTCGGTGTATCCGTCGTCAAAGTAGACTTCCCCGTCCCGGATTTCAATCCCCACGGGATGCCCGTTTTTGGCGCCCACCCGGTAGGTATAGTAATCCCCGTTCACGGCAAACACCAGCTTGTTTTTCAGGGCATTTTCCGCCGCGTCCACCCGGCTCTTCTTTCCGACCGGTTTCTCCGGCGTATACTCCAGGTTGACCATCTTTTCCCCGGCTTCCACATCGCACAGAATATCCGTCTCAAACCAGGTCAGCGGCAGGCTGCCGTCGAACTTCCGCTGAATCACCAGCCGCAGGGTCGGGGAAAGATACACGTATTTGCCCCCGGCCTCATCCGCCCAGATAAACTCCCCACTGTCGATATACCCTTTTTCGTTCAGTTCCGGCAGCCCCGGCACATCCGCCAGCGTCCAGGCGTCGCTTTCCGCCGCCGGGCGTTCGTCCGTCAGGTTTTCCACCGGAATATTCTCCAGAAAATCCCCGTGGGTCAGATCCTCTCCCACCCGGCTGTCCGCCAGACCGAATACATTGTTCCGATACTTGATGCCCTCCTGGTAGACGCTCTTCTTCTGATCATCCTGGGTTTTGTGGTAAAGATACGCAGAGTAAGCCAGGCCCATCCCCGTCCGGCGGCCCAGCTTTTCCATGGGAAGGGTCCAGTCAAAGGTGATCTGGCTGCCGCTGTCTCCGAAAAGATGAAGATACAGCTTTTTCGGCTGCCAGGCCTCCGCCTGTCGGAATACCTTTTTGCAGGCGTCCGCCAGCATCATCCGCTGCCCGTTGCCGCCCTCTCCGCCTTCATCCGGCCCAACCAGCACCTCCGGTTTCGTGGCCTGGAGAACCTCCTCCAGCCAGGCCAGAAGCACCTGTTCCCCTTTTTTCTTGTCCACGGTTCTGTAGGCGGCCTTTACCCCTTTGACCGCGGCGGTTTTGAATTCCCCGATCACGGGATACCGCCTGTACCCCATGGACCACAGTCCGTTCAGGAATTCGCTCCTGCGGGTGGTGTTGGCGTAGCTCATCAGCGCCACCGCCACCGTGCGCCCCCGCTCCGCCGCGTAATACGGAATCGCGCCGCCCAGATACAGCAGCTCTTCCTCCGGATGGGCCACCGCGAAGAGCACGTCGCATTTCTCCGGGACAGGCTCCCAGCGCTGCACCCAGTCCGGGATTCTGCCCTTTCCGAACACATAGACCTCATTGAAGCCCATGATTTTCTTGCTTTCATCCGTGGCGTACACCCGCACCGACCGGACGCCGTCCAGCGCGTAGAAGGCGTGAATATATGCTTCTCCCTCGATCAGGCGTTCCCATCCGTTTCCCCGGTCCACCTGGATTTCATAGGCCGGCATCTTCTGGAAGCAAAGATACAGGCCGTAGATGTCTTCCCCGGAACTCACGGTCAGGGAAGGATGCTTCTGATACCTGCTTTCCCCTTTGGTGGTAAATTTCCGGTCCGTCAGGTTCTTCGGATTCTTCAGCCCGGTCAGCTCCATCGTGCACCGGGACGTGATTTCCGGCGCGTCCTCGCTGGCCAGCGCGGCTCCCATGGCCGTCAGCGACAGGATCAAAACCAGCAGCAGGGTTCCTTTCTTCATCTCCGTCATACTCCAGTTATTCAATGTGTTCCAAAAAGTCCAGATGCGTCTCGTCCGGGCCCACCTGGCTGGCATACAGCCCGAAGGTGGTGTTGGAATAGATTCTCCCGGTCTCCCGCACGCTCAGCCTGTGCCACTTTCGGCCGATCTTGACCTCGGCGTAGGTCTGGGTCACTTGCAGGGCATAGGCTTCCTCCGCCACTTCCGTTCCCGTCCTGCCTCCCAGGCTTTCCAGCGGGACGTTCCAGTCGAACTGCGTCTGGCTGCTTTCATCCCCCCAGAGGTGGACATACAGCTTTTTCACCTGCCAGGTTCCGTACAGGGCCGCGGACTCCGGATACTGCCCGGCGTCCGCCGCCATTTCCAGCCCCTGGACCGCCGCGTCTCCCATCAGCCGGTGCTGCCCATGGCCGTATTCCCCGTTCAGGTCATGGGTCACCACCACCTCCGGCTGATGTTTCCGGTACATTTCGATGACCCATGCCATGACATTTTCTTTCCCCAGCTTCCTGTACGCCGCGGACAGCTTGCTGCTGTAGCTGTCCTTGAAGCCGCCGAATTCCGGATAATGCCGGATTCCCATGGCCCACAGGCCGTTGAGGGCTTCGCTTCTTCTGGTGGTATTGCTGTAGGAAAGATACGCCACCACCACCCGCTTCCGCTTCTCCACGGCGTAGGTGGCAATCGCCCCGCCGTAGAACAGCAGCTCGTCGTCCGGATGCGCGGCAAAGAACAGAATATCCGTCTTTTCCTCCGGGGGTTCCCACCGCTGCACCCAGTCCGGGATCTCCCCCTGTCCGAACACAAAGAACTCGTTAAAGCCGATTTTATGTTTGCCGTCCTGGGTGCAGAGGATCCGGATATCCGTCAGTCCGTCCAGCGTGTAAAAGGCGTGGTGAAAGCGCGTATCTCCCGGCATCAGGGTCACCCACTCCGTGACGGTCTGCTTTTCCGCCGGTTCCGCCTGCTCCGGGCCGCCCTCCCCGCTCTCCTCCAGCTCGGCGGGATCCGGTTCCGCCTGCTCCGGGCCGCCCTCCCCGCTCTCCTCCAGCTCGGCGGGATCCGGTTCCACCTCCCGGATCACCTGCCGCTGGATCTCGTAGGATTCCGGCATCCAGCGGAAGCAAAGATACAGCGCGTAAACGGGCTCGTCCGCATGAATGACGAGCCAGGGATTCTCCGTCTTGTCGCTTTCCCAGTAGGTCGTATACTTCCGGTCCTTCAGCTGAGGCACGTTTCCGGCCCGGGAGCTGACCCGGAAGGTACATTCCTCCGTGATATCCGCCGGATCCCGGGCGGACCTTTTCTCTGCCGCCGCACGTCCGCTTCCCAGAAGAAAAAAGACGGCCAGCGCAGCCAGCAGCAGTCTTCTGAACATCCTTCCGTTCACGCTTCTTCTCCTTCCGCCCGTTCCGGCGGATGACCCTCCTCGTTTCCGTACGCGCTGGCCGGATGAGGCGGCTCCTCAAACGCCGGATCCGCTTCGGGCAAGCGCTCGCATACCATCAGGAAGGCATCCTCCCCGTTATCCTCATAATACCGTTTCCGCTTTCCGACGGACACAAAGCCCGCCTTCGCGTATACATGCTGCGCGCAGGCATTGCTGACCCTGACCTCCAGATCCGCCCAGGCGGCCCCCAGGCTGCTGACGGTCCGCAGCAGGGCTTCCAGCAAGCGGCTTCCGTACCCGCGGCCCCGCTCCTCTTCGGCGACGGCGATGTTGGTGATATGGCATTCGTCCAGCACCACCCAGGCCCCGGCATACCCGATGACCCGGCCGTTCTTCTCCGCCACCAGGTACCGGGCCGCCACATTGGCGGTCACCTCCCGCCGGAAGCTTTCCTCGCTCCACGGCCTGGGAAAGGTGGCCTTCTCGATGGCCGCCACGGCCTTCACTTCCTCTTCCGTCATCCGACGGATGACCAGTTCATCCACGGCGCATGGCCTCCAGCAGCTTTTTGTTCTTTTCCGCGTTCGGGGGGCGCAGATAGGTCTCCTTCAGGTTCAGGTAATCGGTCAGGATCCCCTTCTCCCCGGCCAGCATTCCCGCCGCCGAGGGACGCAGGAAGCGGAAGGGCCCGGGAGCAAACACCGCCCGATCCCCCAGCGATCCGGCGATGGCCTGCCGATGGGCGTCCGCCCCGTCGCCGCAGAAAAGGATGCTCCCCCCGTCCATCCCCGCGGCCTGCCCGAGGAAGTCGGAAAGAGCCATGGGCGTATCGGGCATCAGCCGCTCTCCCTTCCGGAAAGCCGCCCCGTACACCTGTCCGGCCCGGGCGTCCTGCAGGGGGCAGATCAGCCCTGCCCAGTGCCCGGCGCCCGCCCCATAGGCCAGCGCCTCCAGGGCGTCCACGCCGATACAGGGCTTCCCGCTGCCGTGGGCCAGCGCCTTCACGGTCGCCACACCGATACGGATCCCGGTAAAGCTGCCTGGCCCGGTGACCACGCCCAGGGCGTCCATGTCCGCCAGCGTCCGGCCCGCTCCCTCCAGGCAGTGTTCCACCATGGGCATCAGGCTGGCGCTGTGGGTGTTCCGGTTCTGGCAGGTCATTTCGCTCAGCACCCGCTCCCCGTCCAGCACCGCCGCCCCGCAGACAGGGCCCGAAGTATCCACCATCAACAGTTTCATGTTTTTGTCCCGTCCCAGTTCAGTTTCCGGAAGGCGCCGTGCCTCCTGACCCGGAAGCGCCGCTCCGTTTCCCCCTCCGGCTCGATCTCGATCATCAGGAAGTCCGCCGGCAGCGCCTCCGCGGCCTGCCCCGGCCATTCCACCAGGGCCACCCCGTCCCCCGTCAGGTATTCCTCCATGCCCATTTCGTACAGTTCCTCCGGATCCGTCAGCCGGTACCAGTCGAAGTGGTACAGGGGGCAGCGCCCGGTGACGTATACGTTCAGGATGGTAAAGCTGGGGCTGGTGACGCGTTCCCGCACGCCCAGCCCCGCGGCGATTCCCCGGGCCAGCTCACTCTTGCCGGCGCCCAGAGGCCCCTCCAGCAGAATCACATCCCCGGGGCGCAGTTCCTCCGCCAGCTGTTTCCCCAGCTTCCGGGTTTCCTCCGCACTGTTGGATTTCATGATGATTTGTTCCTTTTCTTTCGGGTTCTTTTCAGTCGCTCCGCACTGAGGTATTCCCCTCCGGGGGACGCCTTTACCTTCTTCCCTCATGCAGCAGGGGGGAGAGGGGCTTGTAGATCAGGGCGGTAACCGCGCTGAGCACCGCTCCCTTCAGCAGGTTAAACGGCGCGGTGACCAGCAGCAGCAGCTTCCATTCGCTGTCCACCCCGGATACGCCGGCAAAATTCAGGATGCCCTGCATATCCATATGGTAAGCGCCCATGTAAAAGGGCAGCATGATCCACTTGTTGGCGGCCACCGCCACGGCCGTCATGCACAGCGTCCCCAGGATCATGCCCTTCAGCGCGGTGCCGCGGGTCTTGTTCCGGTGGTAAACCGTCGCGGCCGGAATCACCAGCGCCGCGCCCATCAGAAAGTCGGCCAGCTCCCCCACCCCCGCGCTGGAGGAGTGGGTCAGCCCGATCAGGCTCTTGATCCCCAGGATGAGCAGCCCCGGAACCGTGCCCATGGAGAAGGCCCCCATCAGCACCGGGATATTGCTCAGGTCCAGCTTGTAAAACCCCACCACCGGAATCTCGATCAGAAAGAGCACGGAGGCCATGGCGGCCAGAATCGCCATGCGGGTCAGGTTGAAGGTGGAAAAAAGGCGGCCGGTTTTGGTGTGACTCATGTGGATTCCTCCTTTAATAAACAGACGCGCCCCTGAAGCCAAAAAGCCGATCAGGGGCGGAAACAGATCTGTTTACCGTGCTCTTCTCTCATCCAGACTGTCACTGTCGGCTCCGGAAATGCTCCGGATCGGCCCGAAAAGGGGGTTTTCGGGTTCGCGGGCTGTACCGCCGGTCGGGATTTTCACCCTGCCCTGAAGAAGCTTCGAAGGTTTGCATCCGATGTTCGCAGAGCATCCGCTCTGACGCAGCTATCTTAGCACCCGCCTTTTTTCCTGTCAATACGGTTTTACAGCAAAATTCGGTCCGCCCCGCAGGGCCGGACGTTCAGCACGTGGCAGGCGCCCGGGCCGAAGGATTTGTCCATTTCCGACACAAAGGCGTCCACCCGCGCCGCGGGCACAAAATTCAGGGTCGTCCCGGCAAAGCCGCCCCCGTGAATCCGCCAAGCCCCGTCCCCTTCCAGCATGCTCTCCGCCATGCAGAGGGCCAGGCTCAGGCTCTGGTCGCCGCCTGGCGCGTAAATATTCTGCAGATACATGAAGGAGGACCTCCCGCTTTCCCGGATCAGCCGCAGGAAATCTTCAATCCGGTCTTCCTTCAGGGCCGCCACCTGCCGGGGCACCCGCTCGTTCTCCCGGACGAAATGGAACGCCCTCATGACGGCCCGGTCGGAGGTGGCCTGCCTCAGGGCGCCGGCCCGGGCGACCAGCTCCCCCTCGGTGACCCCTCTCAGGGTCTTTTTCCCGAAGCAAGCCGCCACCGCCTTCATTTCCTGGGGGATCGCCGCGTAATGATCCGTCAGATCCGCGTGGCTGCCGCCGGTTCCGACCACCACCAGCGCATAGCCTTTCCGGGCGAAATCGTATTGCAGGGCTTCCACCCGGGGATGAGCGTCGTCCTCAAAATCCACCGTCACCAGTCCGCCGGCGGCGCTGGCCATCTGATCCAGCAGGCCGGAAGGCTTTCCGAAATGCAGGTTCTCCGCCCTGCGGCTGATCTGGGCCCGCTGCACAAAGGGCATGTCAAAGCGGTTGAACAGCCCGTCCAGGACCCCGGTCAGCATCACTTCCACCGCCGCGGAGCTGCTCAGGCCGCTGCCCCCGGCCACGGTGGAGGTCACCGCCGCGTCAAAGCCGCCGATCCGGTATCCCGCCTGCTTCATGCCGTCCGCCACGCCCCGGATCAGGGCCGCGGTGGTTCCCTCTTCCTCCGGCCGCGGCGCGGTATCGGTCAGATCCAGCTCCAGCTCCGGATATCCCTCGCTGTGAAAGCGGACCCGGTTGTCCGCCCGAGGGGCCGCCGCGCAAAGAGCGTCCAGGTTGACGCTGGCGGCCAGCACCCGGCCGTTATTGTGATCCGTATGGTTGCCGCCGATTTCCGTCCGCCCCGGCGCGCTGAAAAAGGCCAGGCCCTCCACCGGGCCGAAGCTTTCCTGAAAGCGGGCCAGCAGGCCGCGGTACCGGGCCTGCTGCCGCCGAAGGACGTCGTCCTCCGCCCCGTACAGATTCCGCAGATGGGCTTCCGTATCCGCCCGTTTCAACACCTCAGATTTTTCCTCGAGCCAACTCATGATTGATCTTCCCCATCCTTATTCACTGATGTATTTCTGCCAGATCGCCGTCATCTCCGGAAGGCCCCGGTCCCGGATTCCCTGCTGGAAGGCCTCCCAGGTATCGTCGGTCAGCTCCAGATCTCCCGTCACAAAGGCAGAGAGCTGCTGCTCCACATATGGCGCAATGCCGGCCTGCAGCTCCGCCACCCTCTGTTCGTCTTCCCGGCTCAGATACACCAGCGGGAAGGGCATCTCCGCGCCCTCCCGGCCCCGGAGCATCTCGGTCACCAGCCGCCGGGTGGATTCGTCGATATAGCGCAGCTGGAAATCCGCGTCGATGATCCCCGGAGCGGTGCCTCCGTCCGCCAGGGTGCTGTTGGGGATGACGCTGCCGGCCACGGTTTCAATATCCGCCACCCAGTCCCAGCTGCCATCCTCGTTGACCAGGTACTCTTCCCCTTCCCGGCCCACCTGCAGAAGCAGGCTGCCTTCCGGGGTATACAGTCGGTTCACCCAGGACAGCAGGCGCTCCGGATCCTTGCAGGCGCGGGTCAGAGCAAACGTCCCCCTGGCGACCACGCCCAGCAGGTCCCGGTATACCTTTTCCCCGCCGCAGGTCAGGGCCGGCAGCACGCTGTACTGGCTCAGCGCCTGATTGGGCACCACCGTCAGCGGCGTATTGGAAAAGAACATTCCGTAGGGGATGGCGGCGTTGCCGTCCGTGATCTGCCGCAGGGAATCCACCGTCAGGAACCCCTGATGATCGATCAGCTCCTCCTTCCACAGCTGGTGCAGCCATTCCAGAAAAGACCGGTACGCCCCGGTGGTCAGGCCGGAGGAAACCACCCCGTCCCTGGCGTGAAGATAATAGTCGTTGTCATTGATGCCGAAGGCATGGGCCAGGAACCGCAGCTCCCACATGCCGATGAAGCTCAGGGGAACCTCGTCCGCCCGGCCGTTCCTGTTGGGATCTCCCGTCTTGAACGCCCGCAGCACCTCCGTCAGCTCTTCCGCCGTGGTGGGAGCCTCCAGCCCCAGGACGCCGAGCCACTTGCTGTTGATCCACATCAGGTCGTTATTGGGCAGATCGCTGACCGCCGGCAGGGCCGGCACGGTGCCGTCCGGCAGGGTGATGGCCGAAAGCACCTCCGGTCTTTCCGTCAGAAGCGCCCACAGATCCGGCGCACAGGTTTCCAGGTACGGCTTCAGGTCGATCAGCACCCCCGCCGCCGCCATGTCCCGAATGTCGCCGGCATTCAGCTGGGCCTTAAAAAGCACGTCCGGCAGGTCCGTCCCTTCCAGGATCTCCTTCTTGCGCTCCCGCCACCGGTCCGCGTCCGTCACTTCCCGGTATTCGAACACGATCCCGGTCTCCTCCTGCATCCGTTTCAAAAACAGATTGCTCTCCCAATCGTGGCTGCTGTCGTCATACCCTTCCATCAGAAATTCCGGCACCGCCTGTTCTTCCGCCAGGGCCGGAAGGCACGCCGCCAGCATCACGGCCGCAGCCATGATCCACAACCATTTTCTCATTCTATGAAGGTCCTCCTTCAAAACAGAATCGAAGAGAACGCACCCCTCCGTGTCCGAGAGGGATTATATCAAATGGGGGAACGGATTTCAACCGAAAAAAAGCGATGCCTTGCGGCATCGCGAAACGGATTCTTTATTTTCTTCTCTTCAGGAAACCGGGCACCCCATGGCTGTCCGTGGTCATCGCCTGGGTCTGCGGAATGGGCGTAAACCCGCCCGTCACCTGCCCGTTGCTGTTAAAGGCCGGCTGATAGGGCTGCTGGGCGCCCGTGTTCTGGAAAACCTGCCCCTGCCCGTAGGGAACGGCGGGATCCGCCGTCTGCTGCTGGGCCCCGGTGGTCTGGAAGGGCCTGGTCTGCTGGGGCACCGCCGGCTGGGTCTGCTGATAGCTGAACCCGGTCTGGAAGGAACCGGCGTTCATTCCCCCCGGCACGCCCATGCTGGGCCGGGCACTGCCGACAAAGGTGGGGGTTTCCCCGGTCATGCTGAAAGGAGAGGCCGCTGCGGATCCGCCCGTAAAGGGGGACGCCGCCGGCTGATCGTTCTCCCTGCGGGCAAAGCTGGAGGTTCCGAAGCTGCCGAAGAGCCGGTCATGCTCGATTTCCCGGGGCTTTTTGGCCGGTTCCCTGGCCGGGAAGGGCGTCTTTTCAAAGCCGGTGGCGATGACGGTAATGCGAACGTCGTCCCCCATCTTGTCGTCGATCCCCGCGCCGAAGATGATGTTGGCGTCCGGATCCGCGGCCTCCATGATCAGGTTCGCCGCCTCGTTGATGTCCACAATGGAGATATCCTCCCCGCCGGTGATATTGATCAGCACCGCCCGGGCTCCGTCGATATTGGTCTCCAGCAGCGGAGAGGAAATGGCGTTCTTCGCCGCATCCACCAGCTTGTTTTCGCCGCTGCCGATCCCGATGCCCATATGGGCCATCCCGCCGGACTCCATGACCGTCTTCACATCCGCAAAGTCCAGATTGATCATGGCGGGAACGGCGATCAGATCGCTGATGCCCTGGATGCCCTGCCGCAGAACGTCGTCGGCGATGCGGAAGGCTTCCACCATGGTGGTTCCCTTGTTCACGACCTGCAGCAGCCGGTCATTGGGGATCACCACCAGGGTATCCACGTGCTGCTTCAGCTCGTTGATGCCGTTTTCAGCGTTCTTCATCCGCTGCTTGCCCTCGAAGTTAAAGGGCTTGGTCACCACCGCGATGGTCAGGCAGCCCATATCCCGGGCGATTTCCGCCACGATGGGCGCCGCGCCGGTCCCGGTGCCGCCGCCCATGCCCGCGGTGATGAAGACCAGATCCGCTCCCTTCAGGCTCTGGGCGATCTCCTCCCGGCTTTCCTCGGCGGCTCTGCGGCCCACCTCCGGCACCGCGCCGGCCCCCAGGCCTTTGGTCAGCTTTTCGCCGATCTGAATTTTAACCTGCGCCGAAGACATGTTCAGGGCCTGCCGGTCCGTGTTGACGGAAATAAACTCCACTCCCCGGAGCCCCGCGTCCACCATGCGGTTGACGGCATTGTTCCCGCCTCCGCCGCATCCGACGACTTTAATGGAAGCAAAGCTCTCCTGTTCTTCGTTCTGGAATTCGATCATCGTCTTCTCCTCCGTTTCGTACCTTTCCGCCCCGGCGTCAGCCGCCCAGCAGGCTCCTGAAGAATCCAAGCAGTTTTCCGCCGGAAGCGGGAACCCGCTGCTGCTCAATGGTGTCAATGATCAGGTCCATCAGCCCCAGCGCGCTGGAGAAACAGTGGCTGTTCAGCTTGGTGGTCCGCCGCGGGGTCTCATGGACCGCGAATCCCAGTTTTCCGCTCAGGTATTCCTTCCCGCCCCGGTTAAAGCTCAGGCCTCCCCCTGTCATGTAAATGCTGCTCCAGTTCCCCAGGCAGCCAAAGTCGTTGAAGATCGCGTCCTTGATTTCCTCGGCAATCTCGTCCACGGCGGCGGTAATGATGGGCCGGACCTGCTCCCGGGTGAAGGCGGTGGGCTTTTCGCCGTCCCCGCCGGCCACCTCGAATTTTTCGTCGCCGTTTTCGATGCCGTACACGTATCTGCGCTTGATATCCTCCGCCGCCGTCAGGCTGATGTCCAGCCCGTCGGCCAGGGCCACCGCGATGTCGCCGCCGCCGGCGTTGATGATCTTGTGATACACCACCGCGTCCCCTTCCATGCCGATGATCTCCGTATTCAGATACCCCATATCGATCAGCACGCTGGTATGATCCCGGGCCTGCTCATCCAGATAGAGCATGCCCTCCCCGGCGGTGGTGGAGAAGAACCCGGCCACCTGCACCCCCAGCTCCGCCATCCGGGTGTTCACGTCGTCGATAAAATACCGGTTGCCCACCACGAAGCTGATGTACGCGGTCATTTCCCGGCCCTTCATGCCCACGGGCTCCAGGGTCTTCTTGCTGGAATCCACCATGAACCAGGCGGGGCTGGAATGGATCACCACCCCGGGGATCTCTTCCAGATTCTCAGCAGCCATGTTGAAGGCGTTTTTCACATCCTGGGACGTGACCCTCGGATCCGTCCCCCGCAGAGGCACCGTCACCTTCGTGGCATAGACCCGTGTAAAGGCCCCCGGAACACCCACGTTGATTTCCCGGATCTTGGTGCCGCTCTGCTCCTCCGCGTCGGAAAGGGACTGGCGAATCGCAGCGTCCAGATCCTTCGGATTATTCCATCCCTCATCCAGGTAGCCATCGTATTTGGCGATTCCCGCGGCGATAATGTCGCACCGCTGGCTTCCGCTGTTTTCCGCGACCAGCGTGACGATTTTACTCGTCCCGAAGTCTATGGTGGCAACGGTGGTTTTCATGGTCTTTCTTACCCCCTGCTCACCGGCCCGGCGGCCGGATCCCTTCAAATAATGGCATATCCTGATTCATTATAGCGCGAACGAGCGGGAAATGCAAGCATTTCCCGGGATTTTGTTACGTTTTCTTTTCTTTTTTGTTAAGTTGTATTCGGGGAAAATATCGGGGTCTCCGGCAGCATCACATTGATGATCCCCCCGTGATAATCCCGCCTCAGAAGCTCCTCCCTGGTCATGAGCATGGCCCGGAGCTTCGCGTGAATATTGCTCCCGTCCCCCATGGCCACCGTAAACCCGTCTCTGGTCGTCAGAAGCAGGGACGAAACATTGCTCAGGTCCGCGTCCTCGATCATGTCGGTGCATCCCAGCACCTTCATTTCCAGAAATAAATTGGTGAAAATGACCTGCTGTTCCCTTTCCAGCACCAGGATTTGGCCCGTCCTGGCCGTGGAGCGGATGTCCAGACCGTTCACCCGGACCAGATTCGCCGGCCGGATCGACAGATCCTCCGTCTCATACAGCACCATGCGCTGCTTGTCCATGGTATACATAATGCCGTTCCAGGTCATCCAGCAGCAGGCCTCCCTTTCCTTCACCGCCAGAATCACCTTATCCGGCATTTCCTTCTGCAGATACCTGAATTTCAGGACCGGGTTCTGTTTCAGCCGCTGTTCAACCTCGTCCTGGCGGACCGCCAGGATCGGGGTCCCCGTGCGAATCCCGCTGAGGCGGATGATCTCCCCGGCGGGGATCTGTTCGTTTCCCAGCACGGTCACGCTTCGCACCGAAAACACTCCAAAATACAGCCCGGCCGCCAGCGCCGCGGCCGCCGCCAGTCCCAGCAGCCCCTTCCGCCATTTCAGGCGGGATCCGCCTGCTGCCCGCCCCGGTTCGCCCGCCGGTCCGTTTGCCCTTTGGAGCATGCCGGTCTCCCCGGCGGCGCTCCGTCCCGCCGTCCGGCCCGATATCATGGACGGTTCGGTTTTTTGCCCGGCACCTTTCCCGCCAAAGCGATACCCGCCGGTGGGCTGCGGGGCGGAGTCGTTTTCCCAGAACGCGCCGCTGCGGTTGTTCAGATCTTCGCTGCGCATCTCCCGCAGCTCCGGCGCGTCCTCCGGCTCGTCAAAGGGATTCTCCGCCGAAGGCGCGGGGCCGTACCAGGTCTCCTCCCTCTGCCAGTCCCGCAGCGGCATCTGTCCGTCCCCGCCCCGGGAGGAATGAGGATGTTCCAAACCGCTTCGCCTCCTCACGAAACCGATTTTCGTTTCCGCCTTTCCGGCCACGGATGACGGATTTTGCCCGCGTCCGCGCCGCGGCCGCGGGTAAAATCCGTCTCCTCACGATGGCGCGCTTTCGAAACTTCAGTCCATTTACAGCGCGTTCACGATTTCCTTAAAAATCCGACCCCGTTCTTCATAATCCCGGAACATATCAAAACTGGCGCACGCCGGACTCAGCAGCACGTTCCAGCCCTCCGCCGCCAGGTTCCGGGAAACGGCCACCGCTTCCCCCATGCTGCCGGCGTGGTGAATCCCCCGGAATCCCGCCTTCCGCAGGCTTTCCTCGATCTGTCCGGCGGTATCCCCGATCAGCACCGCTTCCCGGATGATCTCCTTCCGCTGCGCGATCCTTTGGCTCAGGGGATCAAAGCTGGTGTGTTTGTCATAGCCTCCCAGAATGATCACCGTCGGGGCCGTCATCGTATCCACCGCTTTCAGCGTGGAATCCACGTTGGTGCCCTTGCTGTCGTTGTAATAGGTCACTCCCTCCAGCGTGCGCACACGCTCAATGCGGTGCTCCACCCCCCTGAAGGTGCGGAGGCTGTGCCGGATCACCGGTGAGGGCACCCCCATGGCCGCCGCGCAGCAAACCGCTCCCAGCGCGTTTTCCAGATTGTGGGGCCCGGGGATAAAGATTTCTCCGGTTCCGCAGATGACCCGCTCCTGCCCCTCCAGACGAAGGATCACCTTTCCCTCCCGGACGAAGGCGCCCTGCCGGACCTCCCTGATCCGGCTGAAGGTCAGAACCTTGCTTTTCACCTGTCCGCTCAAGCCCTTCAGGCCCGGATCGTCCGCGTTGAACACCGCATAGTCGCTGGGGGTCTGCCGGGCGAACATGCGCATTTTCATGGCCCCGTAAACCTCCATGGTCCCGTGCCGGTTCAGGTGATCCTCCGTCAGATTGGTCAGCAGGGCCACCTTCGGATGGAAGGTATCCGCCGTTTCCATCTGAAAGCTGGACACCTCGCAGACGATCACGTCCTCGTCCTTGGCCTCCGCGGCCGCCAGTGAAAAGGGGTATCCGATATTTCCCACCACATGGGTCCGCTTTCCCGCGTTCCGGAAGATTTCCCCCAGAAGGCTGACCGTGGTGGTTTTGCCGTTTGTACCCGTCACCGCCACCAGGGTACCCCGGCTCAGCTGACTGGCCACCTCCAGCTCTCCGGTCACATACAGGCCCCTTTCCGCGGCCGCTTTGACGAAGGGGGTGTCCACAGGGATTCCGGGGCTGATGACCAGCACATCCTGTCCCGCCAGCAGTTCTGCCGCCGGTCTTCCGATCTGCTTATTCACCGGCAGGCCCTCAAGCCCCGCCAGGCTGTCCGTCAGCTCCGCTTCCTGCTTGCTGTCATTGACGGTCACAACGGCCCCCCGCGCGCAAAGCAGCTTCGCCGCCGCGACCCCGCTGCGGGCCATGCCCACAATCAATACCCTTTTCCCCCTGTAATCCATCGTCCGCCTCCTATGGTCAAGTTCCCAGGCCCTTCCCGGTCTACCGGATCAGACTCAGCACCGCGATCCAGCTGAGCACCGTGGTCACCCCGGCGTACATCGCGACGATCTGGGTCTCGCTGTATCCTTTTTTCTCGAAATGGTGATGAACGGGGCTCATCAGAAAAATCCGGCGCCCCTGATGGTCCCTGCTGAACTTCCGGGTGGCCTTGAAGTAGTACCGCTGCATGATGACGCTGACCGAGCTCATCACCGGGCAGAATCCGATCAGCAGCAGCAGCAGCGGCTGCCGGGTCACCAGGGCCAGGCCCACGCCCGCTCCCCCTAGAAACATGCTGCCCGTATCCCCCATGAAGACTTTCGCGGGATACCGGTTGTACCGCAGATAGCCGACGCAGCCGCCCACAAGGCTCAGCGCGAACAGCCCCGCGGGGCCGTACACCGCCCGGTCTCCCCCCAGCAGCAGCACCGTGACCAGCACCACCGCCGCCCAGGCGCCGAAGGATACCGCGCTGATCGTCCCCAGGAGCCCGTCCAGGCCGTCCTGCAGGTTGGTGGAATTGACATAGAAGATGATCAGCACCGCGCACAGCGGCAGGTACCAAATGCCCAGGTCCAGCTCCGCGCCGGAAAAGGGAATCCGGATCTGGCTGCCGATTTGGGGATTGAAGTAACACCAGGCGCTGAACGCCGCGGCCGCGGCCGCCTGTCCAAAGATCTTCTGCCAGGGCGTCAGGCCTTCATGCCGCTTTTTCACCGCCTTGATCCAGTCGTCGGCGAAGCCCACCGCCATGCTCAGCAGGCTGATTCCCATGAGCCCAAGCCCCAGATCCCATCCCCCCTGCCAGGGCAGCGGGTGCAGGGCCAGCATGCTGATGAAGGTTCCCAGAACGATCATCAGCCCCCCCATCACCGGGGTTCCCTGTTTCTTCTGATGGGCGGGACCCAGCTCATAAATCACCGTCCCGAAATGCAGTTTGTTCAGCCGCCGAATCAGGAAAGGCCCGGCCATCAGCGCAATCCCCAGGGAGAGCAGCATGCCCCCCATCATCCGCAGCATCATTTTTCTTCCTCCCGCATACGCATTTCATGCAGCAGCTCGCTGACAATCACCTTTTCGTCGAAGGGGCGCTTGACCCCCATGACCTCCTGGTAGGTTTCATGGCCTTTCCCGGCCAGGACGATCACATCGCCGTCCTCCGCCATCTCCAAGCTCCGGCGGATGGCTTCGCGCCGGTTCTCTATGACCTCGTACGCGCCCCCCGTCGGCTTGATGCCCTTTTCGATGGCGGCCAGAATCACCAGGGGATTCTCCGTTCGGGGGTTATCGGAGGTCAGAATGCAGTAATCCGCCAGCTTGCCTCCAATCTCTCCCATCATCGGCCGCTTTCCCTTGTCCCGGTCGCCGCCGCAGCCGAACACCGCGATCACCCGGTTCCGCGTAAACTGACGGACGGTCTTCAGGATGTTGCGCAGCGCCTCCGGGGCATGGGAATAGTCCAGGATCACCTTGAAGGGCGTCCCGGTCTGCAGCATTTCAATCCGCCCCGGCACCGAGGCCACCGATTCCAGCCCCTCCCGGATCCGGTCCGGTTCGATCCCCAGAATCAGGGCGCAGGATGTCGCCGCCAGGGCATTGTATACATTGAACATGCCCGTCATTTTCATATGGATACGCAGATCCTTCAGCCCCTGCATCTGTACGCTGAAATGCACCCCTTCCTCGGTGATCTCGATGTCCCTGGCGAACACGTCCGCGTTATTGGCAATCGCATAGGTCACAAAGGGCATATTCAGATCCGGAATCAGGCTTGCGGAGCTTTCATCGTCCGCGTTTACGGAGGCGTTCTGCACCATGCCGCCCGTGAAGAAGGCCTTCTTGGTTTCAAAATACCGTTCCATGGTATAGAAATAGTCCAGATGGTCCTGGCTCAGGTTGGTATAGCAGCCCACCTCGAAGCTCATCCCATCCAGCCGATACATGTCGATGGCGTGGGCGCTGACTTCCATACAGACCGCCTGCACGCCTTCATCCGCCATTTGCCGCAGCATTTTCTGCAGGTCGATGGGATCCGGCGTCGTCAGCTTTCCGTCCAGATGCCGCCCGCCGATCATCGCGCCGGTGGAACCGATAAGCCCGCACTTCATCCCCGCCTTCTCGATGATACTCTTCAGGAGATAGGTGGTGGTGGTCTTGCCCTTGGTGCCCGTAATCCCGATCATCCGCATCTTTTGGGAGGGATAGCCGTAGAAAGCCATGGCAATCCTGCTCATGGCCGCCCGGCCGTTGCTGACCTTCACCTGGGGCACGTCCAGTTCGACGAACCGCTCCACCACCAGCGCGGCGCACCCGTTTTCCACCGCTTCCCACGCATAGTCATGGGCGTCGAACCGGGCCCCTACGATACAGAAAAAAAGCCCCTGCTTCGTACGGTCCTTGCTCCCGGAGGTAATTTCCAGGATCTCCGTATCCAGGTCTCCTCTGGTTTCCAGCACATAGGGCATATCTGTGATCAGTTCCCGCAGCTTCATTGTTTCAATCCCCTTTGTTTATTCAAACTGAATGAGACGCAAACAGGGAGACCGAAGGATCAGTCCCCCTGCGTCCCCGTCGCTGACGCTTTAATGTCTCCTCTTTCCGTTGTGACAGCCTGCTCCGTCGGCACCATCCGGGCGTCCGTCGGCGCGGTCAGGGGGATCGGCCGGACGCCGTTGGAGCTGACCAGATTCATCTTGACAGCCTCCGTGCATACGCTGATATCCCCGCTGGATCGCGCCAGCGTCTCCCGCAATTCCTCGTTTCGCACTTCCATGGAGGCGATCCGTTCGTTCAGCTTTCGGATATTGATCTGCCCCAATCCAAGATGGGCCGTCTCCACCAGGATCACCGTCGTCATCACCGCCGCCAGAACGATCAGGGCGGCTCTCCCCCAGTCTTTACGGATCCCCCTGCGGGTCAGGGGTTTTTCTTTTTTCTCCCCTTTTTCCAGCACCCGAAAGCGGCCGCTGGGACTCAGGCCCATGCTTCCCGTCCAGTCCTGGGTGTTTTGAAAAGACCGGTCCCGCAGATGATCCGCCTCGGTAAACCGCTGCCGCTGAGGGGCCGCCGGAGTCCTCTGCGGTTCCACCTGGGCAAATCGCACACTGCGGCGAATCCGCCCGGCGCTGCCTGAAGCCGTGGTCATGACGCCCCTCTCCTTTCTGTCTTATGATTCGCCCCGATCCAGGGCCGCGATCAGCTCCAGCAGATTCGGCAGCTCCTGCCGGAATCCGCTCCAGCTGTTCCTGCTGACGGCGGCGGACACGATGCGCACATGGTCGTTTGCGCCGGTGATTTCCACGTCCTTCTCCTCCTGGAGAATCTTGGCGCGGATGTTCACGGGAATCAGGATCCGCCCCTGACCGTCGCAGGACTGCCCGTCATAGCTCAGCGCATAAAACTGTTCCAGATACCGGTTCAGCGCCGGATTCAGATTCCCCAGCCGTTCGTACTGCGCGTTCCTCCGCTCCCGCATCTCCGTGGGATAGACCGCAATGCTCTGAAAATCGTAGCTGGGGGCGATGCAGAAGGTCTCGCCCAGTTTATCCCGGAAGCTTTGTGGAATCACCAGCCTTCCCTTGTTATCCAGGCTGTGGTTGAAACTGCCGATGAACCGAAGGGGATGTGCTTCTGTCTGGATGCCGGCCTGCGCCTGACTGGCCTTTTCTTCCATGACAGCACTCCCCCTTCTTCCCCACTTTTGCATCACTTTTTGGGATGTAATTCCACTGTGCCCCACAAATTTATCACAAGTTTTTCTCCGTTTCAACCCCGTTTTTGGATTCTTTTTGCAAAAACGCAGGACTTTTTTTCTCAATCTCGTAACTTTATTGTAATATTTTTGTAATGATTAAGGGCGTATCATTTCTCTTGCTCCTTCGTCCTTTCCATATCTGGTGCACAAAAAAAAGAGACCCTCAAGAGGGTCTCTTTTAAAAAATTTTTGCAAAATCTCCCGTTATAAAAAATTAATTTTTCGGGGCGAAAAGTCCTGGCTGTCGCAGGAGGTCAGCTCGTACCGTACGCCCCCCTGCTCCCCGCTGAAGCCGGCGGCAATCCCGCCGCCGTGCAGGTGTCCGTAAACGCAGAGCCTGACGCCTGCCGCTTCCATCCGTTCCGTAAACCCGCTCTGCCGGCAGTTTCGGTACAGGGGCGGATAGTGCAGCATGACGACGAGGGGCTTTTCTCCCTCCAGCCGCTTCGCCGCGGCCAACGCCAGATCCAGCCGTGCCAGCTCCCGCAGATAAATCTTTTCGTCCGCCCCGGAAAGGGGGCTGTCCTCCGTGGGGATCATCCATCCCCGGGTTCCGCAGACCACAAACTCCCCCAGATCCGCCGCGTCCTGCTGCAGGGCAGTCATCCCGGCCGGCAGCGCCCTTCGCACCTTGCCGATGCCGCCCCACCAGAAATCGTGGTTCCCGCGGATCAGAACCTTTTTCCCCGGCAAGGCCCCGATGGCCTGAAGATCGGGCTGCGCCGCCTCCAGGCTCATGGCCCAGCTGATATCCCCGGGAATCAGGACCGTGTCCCTGTCGCTGACCTGTTCCTTCCATCGGTCGGATATTTTTTCAAAATGCCTGTCCCATTGGGGGCCGAAAATCTTCATGGGCTTGTCCTGCCCTCCGGCCAGATGCAAATCCCCGATGGCAAACAGGTTCAATCAGATCTCCTCTTCTTCCTCGTCGTCGGCGCCGCGTTCCTCGTCCTCCCGGACCTCCTCCAGGCTCAGCTCCTGCTCAATCTCGCCGTATTCCTGGCCCGGAATCGGTTCATCCCCTTCGGGGATAATCTCGTCCATATCCGTCACATCGTCCATATCGCCGATGCTGCTGGCATCCACGCTGTCCGCCTCTGTTTCCGTTTCCTCGCTGTTGCTCTTGTTCATCTCCCGCAGGCAGAACAGACACACGTCCTTTCCCGGCAGCGCCGGGGCCTCATTGCAGATACTGCAGAGCTCCACCTCGTCCGAAGCGGTTCCGCCCTTCATTTCCCGCAGGCATACCTTGCAATATTTCTGATCCGGGGTAATGTAGTTCAGGTCGCAGCGCGGGCATTTCACCAGCGTCATTCGTCATTCCTCCTTTGCGGCTCCGGAACACTCCCCTCCACTTTTTGCCACCGTTCCGGAACTTTTTCACATAAATCAGGAAAGGAAGCGAAGAAAACGGCTCTTTTCTGGTCCGAACCGCCCCTTTTCCCGTTCCCAGTCCCATTTATTCGCCTTTTCCGGGCTTCCGCCCTCCACGGCGACGTGATTATACTACGGTTATGTGTATTACGCAAGAGGATTTTTTCCGTCCAGGACTTCTTCCATCCGCTGGAGGAGTTCCGGTCTTCCCGTCCCGTCTTCCCCGCTGAAGCAGATGATCTCCCAGGGCTGCACCAGCAACGCCCGGCAGATGGGCGCCAGGTGCTTGCTCCTCGCGCCCCTGCTGATCTTATCCGCCTTGGTGGCGATGACGGTAAAGGGGATATTCATCTGCCGCAGGAAACTGTTCATGGTTCTGTCGTCTTCGGTGGGTTCATGCCGGATATCCACCAGGCAAAACACATGCTTCAGCTCCTGCGAAGTGGTAAAATAATCCTGCATCATCTTCCCCCAGCGGGCTTTCTCCCGTTTATCCACCTTGGCGAAGCCATACCCGGGCAGATCCACCAGATGGAACGCGTCATTGAGCAGGAAGATGTTGATGAGGCGGGTCTTCCCCGGGGTGGAGGAAGTCCGGGCCAGCTTATTGCGGTTGCAGAGTTTGTTGATCAGGGTGCTTTTCCCAACGTTGCTCTTCCCGGCCACCGCGATCTGGGGCAGCCCCCGGCCTTCGAAGGGCCCGTAGTCCGCCAGGGAGGTGATAAACTCCGCCTTCCGTATTTCCATCCTATTTCTCGTTCAGCAGCGCTGTTTCCAGCACCTGCTGGATCTCCTCCACCTCTTTGATGGTAAAGTGCTTGAGCACCTCCGGAGGAATCTCCTCCAGATCCTTGTGATTCTCCGCGGGAATAATCAGGGTTCGGATCCCCGCCCGGTAGGCCGCCAGCGTCTTTTCCTTCAGGCCGCCGATGGGCAGCACCCGCCCCCGCAGCGTCATCTCGCCGGTCATGGCCACGTCCTGCCGAACTTTCCGCCCCGTCAAGGCGCTGACCAGCGCCGTGGTCATGGTGATGCCCGCGCTGGGCCCATCCTTGGGCACGGCCCCTTCCGGCAGATGCACGTGGATATCCGTTTTTGTGTAAAAATCCTCCGCCAGCCCCAGGCTTTCGCTGTGCGCCCGGACCCAGCTGAAAGCGGCTTCCGCGCTTTCCTTCATCACGTCCCCCAGCTGGCCCGTCAGCTTCAGATTTCCCTTCCCCGGCATGGGGATGCACTCCACTTCAAGGGTTTCTCCGCCCACGCTGGTCCAGGCCAGACCGTTCACGATCCCTACCCGCGCTTCCTTCTCCAGGGGTTCCCGGGTATAGCGCACCGCCCCCAGGAAATCATGCAGGCGTTCCGCGTCCACGTTGACGCTGTCCGTCCCATGATCCAGCAGGTACACCGCCGCTTTCCGGCAAACCCTGGCCGCCGTCCGTTCCAGCGTACGGACCCCCGCTTCCCGGGTGTATCCCTCGATCATCCGGCGCATGATCTCCTCATCCATGGTGACCTGGTCCGGCCTGATCCCATGCGCCTCCAGCTGTTTGGGCAGCAGATGCCGTTTGAGAATCTGCAGCTTTTCCTCTTCCGTATAGCTGGGAACCTCAATCATCTCCATCCGGTCCAGCAGCGGTTCCGGGATGGTCTCCCGGCTGTTGGCGGTGGTGATGAACATGACCTTGCTCAGATCAAAGGGGATTTCCATATAGTGATCCCGGAACGTGTTGTTCTGCTCCGCGTCCAGCACCTCCAGCATGGCGCTGGCCGGGTCCCCCCGATAGTCATTGGACATTTTGTCAATCTCATCGAAGAGGAATACCGGATTCATGCTCCCCGCCTGTTTCATGCCGCTGATGATCCGTCCGGGCATGGAGCCGATGTAGGTTTTCCTGTGGCCGCGGATTTCCGCCTCGTCCCGGACGCCGCCCAGGCTCATCCGGATGAATTTCCGGTCCACCGCTTCGGCAATCGCCTTCACGATGCTTGTTTTGCCCACCCCGGGCGGCCCCACGAAGCAAAGGATCGGCCCCTTCATGTTCTGCTTCATCCGCAGCACCGCCAGGTATTCGATGATCCTCTCCTTGACCTTCTCCAGCCCGTAATGCTCCCGGTCCAGAATTTCACGGGCCCGCTTCAGATCCAGGTTGTCCGTGGTTTCCTTCCCCCAGGGCATATCCAGAATCCAGTCGATATAGGTTTCCGAGATGATGTATTCCGGACTCCCGGGGGAAATATGGCTGAGCCGGTCTATTTCCTTGGCGCACTTGGCTTTTGCCTCCTCGCTCAGAGGCGTTTCTTCCATGCGCTTCCGATAGCCCTGCTCCTCCTCCTGCTCATCCTCGCCCAGCTCGTTCTGAATCGCCCGCAGCTGCTCCCGCAGATAGTAATCCTTCTGGTTCCGCTCCACGGAATTGCGGATCCTGCTCTGGATCTCTCTCTCCGCGTTGGCCAGGTCAGTCTCCCGCAGCAGCACGCCGCACACCTTTTCCAGCCGCCGAAGGGGATCCAGCTCGGAAAGCAGCTCCTGCTTTTCCTGCCATTTCTGCAAAACATGGGCCGCCAGCAGATCGGCGATCTCCCCGGGCTTCTCCAGGCTCCTCAGGCCCTCCACCATATCGGGCGTAATCTTTTGGCTGGACTTTGCGTAATTTTCAAAAAGGTTCTGGGCCGCCAGCACCATGGCCTTGCCCTCGTTGCTGCGAACCACCCGATCCTTGCAGATCCGCACCCGGGCTTTCAGGTAGTCCTCGTTTTCCAGGAACGATTCCACCGTCCCGCGGACGTCCCCTTCCACCAGCACCCGGACGTTTTCCCCCGGCAGGTTCATGACCTGCCGTACGGTCACGATGGTTCCCGTGGGGTAGAGATCCCCGGATGAAGGCTCTTCCTCCTCTTCTTTTTTCTGCGCCAGCAGCACAATCCGCTGATTCGCGGTCATGCCGGCTTCCAGCGCCGCGATACTGCGGGGCCGGGCGACATCAAAATGCAGTACCATTCCGGGAAAAACCAGCATTCCCCTCAGGGGCAGAACCGGCAGTTCCTCATATTTCGGATTGGCCATCTTTCTCCTCCATGAATCTTATGAAACCTCGCTGCTGGGAAGCCGGCGCTCCTCGCTCCGCTTCTGCAGGCGGCGCCTGGTCCCGCTGATCAGTTTGGGCTTTCCGCCGGTGACCGCCTCCCTGTCGATGACGCAGCCATTCACCTCCGTCATCCCCGGCAGCTCAAACATGGTATCCAGCATGCAGTCCTCGATAATGGCCCGCAGCCCTCTGGCCCCGCACTTCCGGGCAATCGCCTGGTGGGCGATCTCCCGGACCGCCTCCTCCTGGAAGGTCAGCTGAATGCCGTCCAGCTCCAGCAGCTTGATATACTGCTTGCACAGGGCGTTTTTCGGCTCCTGCAGAATGCGGATCAGCGCATCCTCGTCCAGGGGATCCAGCGTCACCACCACCGGCAGCCGTCCGACGAATTCGGGAATCAGCCCGTATTTGGTCAGATCCTCCGGCCGGACTTCCTTCAGCGCGTCCATCCGCTCCGGATCCCGGGCGCTTTGCACTTCGGCTCCGAACCCCAGCACTTTCTTGCCGATCCGGTTCTCGATGATGGGCACCAGCCCGTCAAAGGCGCCGCCGCAAATGAACAGGATGTTGGTGGTATCGATCTGAATCATCTCCTGATGGGGATGTTTCCTTCCGCCCTGAGGCGGCACGGAGGCCACGGTCCCTTCCAGAATCTTCAGCAGGGCCTGCTGTACGCCTTCGCCGCTGACGTCCCGGGTGATGGACATATTCTCCCCCTTGCGGGCAATCTTGTCGATCTCGTCGATGTACACGATGCCGCGCTGCGCCTTCTCCACGTCCCAGTCCGCCGCCTGGATCAGCCGCAGCAGGATGGTTTCCACATCGTCCCCTACATAACCCGCCTCGGTCACGCTGGTGGCGTCGGCGATGGCGAAGGGCACGTCCAGCATCCGGGCCAGGGTCTGGGCCAGATACGTCTTTCCGCTGCCCGTGGGCCCCACCATCAGGATATTGCTCTTCTGGAGCTCCACTTCCCCCGGCTTGCTCTTGTGGCTGATGCGCTTATAGTGATTGTATACCGCCACGCACATGGCCCGCTTGGCCCGCTCCTGTCCGATCACATAATCGTCCAGAGTCCGTTTCATCTCCGTGGGGAGAGCGATCTGGCTCAGATCCTGCAGAGGGGACTTCTTTGCCCGCCGGGAGGACGCCCGGGGCGCTTCTTCCGCCCCTTCGTATACGCTTTCGTCATCCAGAATACTGTTGCAAAGCGAAATGCACTCGTTGCAAATGTACACACCGGGCCCGGCAATCAGCCGTTCCACCAGGTCCGAGGTCTTCCCGCAGAAATTGCAGCGGGGTTTCTGCGTGCTCTTCCCGTAGTTTGCCATGTTCTTTCCTTTCGTTACTTCTTCCGGGGCTGATAAATCTCGTCAATGATATGGTAGTTCAGGGCTTCCTCCGCGTTCATAAAATAGTCCCGCTCCACGTCCGCCTTGACCTTCTCCAGGGGCTGGCCCGTCATCTCCGCCATCATGCGGATCATCTTCTCCTTGGTCCGCACGAGCCATTCCGCCCGAATCGCCACATCCGTCGCCTGTCCCTGGGCTCCTCCCAAAGGCTGATGAATCATGACCTCCGCGTTTGGCAGCGCCAGCCGCTTTCCCTTGGCCCCCGCCATCAGCAGGAAAGCCCCCATGCTGGCCGCCATCCCGATACACACCGTCCGCACCTGGGGGCGGATATACTGCATGGTATCGTAGATGGCCATTCCGGCGGTCACGGAACCGCCCGGACTGTTGATATACAGGGAAATGTCCGCATCGGGATCTTCCATCTCCAGGAACAGCAGCTGCGCCACCACCAGATTGGCGGTGTCATCGTCGATTTCCCCGCCGAGGAACACGATCCGGTCCTTCAGCAGGCGGGAATAAATATCATAGGAGCGCTCGCCCCGGTTGGTCTGTTCAATCACAAAGGGTACTGTCGGCATGTTTGATTTCCTCCTCTTTGAACCCCTGTATCTATACGGCCGTCCTGTCCGGAACCCACTTGGGGCCAGCGGACAGAACAGATCTCGTATATTCTGAGAATGGCGCCCTTTCGGCGCCATTCTCGTCATTCCCCCGCTGGATCGGGGCTGTTATTCTTTGTCGGCTTCCGGGGCCGCCTCTTCCGTTTCGGCCTGGTCATCCGCCCCGGCGGCTGCCGGCGCCTTCTTCATGATCTTCGCGTTGGCCATCAGCAGATCCAGCACCTTTTCGATCCCCGCGTCCTGTTTCAGATATTCCTTCTGGCTCTCCGTCAGGTTCTTGCGGAAATCTTCCGGATCCTGTCCGTAGCTCTCCGCCTGGCGGACGGTCTGCTTCTCGATATCCTCTTCCGTGGGTTCGATGCCCTCCGCCTTGCGGATGGCTTCGATCACCAGTTCGTTTTTGATCCGGCGGATCGCTTCCGGCTCGTTCTGGGCCTTCAGGGCTTCCCGTGTCATCCCCATGTACTTCAGGTACTGGTCCATGGAAAGGCCGGAATAGGACAGCTGCATTTCCATTTCCTGCAGCATGTAGTCGCCCTGCCGGTCGATCATCGGCTGGGGGATATCCATCTTTGCGTTTTCCACCGCGATGGCCACCAGCGCGTTCTTGGCCAGGTTCTCGTTATTCTTCTCCACCCGCTCGGTCAGCTTGCGGACCACGTCCGCCTTATACTCCTCGAAGGTGTCAAACCCGTTGTCCTGGGCAAAATCGTCATCCAGTTCCGGCTTCTCCACCACGGAGATGCTGTTGACCTTCACGTGGAAAACAGCTTCCTTCCCCGCCAGCTCCGCGCTCTGGTAGGGATCCGGGAAGGTTACGTTCAGATCCTTCTCCTCCCCGATCTGCATGCCGATCATCTGCTCTTCGAAGCCGGGAATGAAGCGGCCGCTGCCGATTTCCAGCGTCTGCCCCTCCGCGGTCCCGCCGTCAAAGGCCACGCCGTCCACGGTTCCAGCATAGTCCAGGTTCACCGTATCCCCTGCCTGAACGGCCCGGTCTTCCACTTCCACCGTCCGGCTGTCCCGGTTCCGGTCCGACTCGATTTCGGCGTCAACTGCCGCATCCGTCATTTCCTGCAGATCCACTTCCGCTTCCAGGCCCTTGTACTGGCCCAGCTCCACGTCGGGCCTCACATAAACCTCGCAGGTCACCTTCAGGTCCTTGCCCGCGCCGGCTTCATCCACGTGAACCTCCGGCATGGCCACCGGCTCCACCTTGTATTCCTCGACGGCCGCGTCATAAGCGTCGGGCAGAAGATCGTTGATGGCATCATCATAGAAAACATCTTCCCCGTACATGGTTTCGATCATTTTCCGGGGAGCGTGACCCCTGCGGAAGCCGGGAACGCTGATGCGCTTACGCATTTTCTGGAACGCCCGGGACAGCGCCGTGTCAAAGTCCTCCGCGGGAAAAACAAAACTCAGCCTGGCCTTATTGCCGGAAATCTTTTCATAAGTGGTGCTCATACGTTTTCAAACCCTCCTGCGTCTTATGCGCGAATCCTTCTGATGCGCCCGGCGCATCGTTTTTTATTATATCATAGTTCCTGTTCCTTTGGCAAGCTTTAAATCAAAGGGGTTACCAGGGATCGCCCACCGCCGGCACCAGATCACTGGTCCCGACGCCGAGGATATCCGCCGTAATCCGGGACGCCTTATTCCGCTTTCCGTTCACCATTTTACAGAGTTGATGTCCCATAAAGACCATGCAGGCCGTCTGCCCCCCGTCCAGGTTAAAGGCGACGCTGCATCCTTTTTCCATCAGTTTTTCCGCCAGAAAGGAAATCCCGTCCCCCTTGCTGCGGGTGATTCTTCCCTCCAGCATCATGAACCAGTAATGCCCTTTTTCCGCCATGCCCACGGCCACCCGTTCCGCCTTGCTCCTGCCGTATTTCTTCAGCGCCTCTTCGTTGAGCGCACCGTCCCGGATCAGCCAGGGCCCGAAGGCCAGCACATCCCGGGCCCCCAGGTCCAGATACGCCTGCGCCGTCAGTTCATCGCTGTCAAACACCTGCATATCCCCGTCCGGGAAAAGCGCCAGCGTATCCAGGTTGGGAAATTTGCTCGCTCCCTTCTTCCTGGTCTTCTCGGACCAGATCTTCCCATCCCGGATCACAATGCCCATCCGGGCCTTTTGCCGGTACCGGAGCTGGGCATAGTCGTTGCTGACGGCGATGACCGTTTTGTTCTTCCTGGCGATCTTATGGGGATACTCGGTGCTCTTCAGCCCCTTCTCGGGATCGTTGGCGATCATATGAGGAACCTCGCTCCCCTCCTTGCATCGGATCTCCGCCTCATACCAGGTCCGGGCCGGTTTTTCCTGAATGGTCCGCCGGACCTCCACCCACAGGGTGGAGCTGGCATACCGCCAGAGCCCTTCCTCTTCGCCGAAATAAACGAATTCGCCTTCATCCAGAAATCCCTCCGCGTTCAACTCCGGGAATTCCGATTCCTCGGCCGAGGCCCACGGAAAAGCAAAAAAGGCCGTCAGCAAAGCCAGGCCCATCGCAATCATTCTTTTCATCCGCTGTCTCTCCGTTTTATTCCGATATCCCCATCATCCGATGAAGCACTTCCTGATAGGCTTCCTTCACATCCCCCAGATCCCGCTTGAACCGGTCGATATCCAACGGCTCGTGGGTGCTGCTGTCCCAGAAGCGGGCCGTGTCCGGGCTGATCTCATCCGCCAGCAGAATTTTCCCGTGATACCGCCCAAACTCGATCCGGAAGTCAATCAGCTCGATGTTGATCTCGCTCATGTAATTGGACAGAATCTCGTTGATCCGCTTGCTCAGCGCCCGGATCTCTTCGATCTCCTCCATGGTGGCCGCCTTCATGGCCAGCAGATGGGTGTGGTTCACCAGGGCGTCCACGTCCATCTCGCTCTCCTTCAGCACAAATTCGATCACCGGCTGTTCCAGCTTCATTCCGACCGGAAGCCCCGTCCGGATATGCATCCCTCCGGCGACCCGGTTCCGGATTTTGACCGCGAAAGGCATCATTTCACATCGCAGCACCAGGCTCTGCCGGGCATCCAACGTCCGCAGAAAATGATTATCGACCCCGTGCTCCTTCAGGAGTGTAAACAGATGCTGACAGATGGCATTGTTGATCTCGCCCTTGCCCAGAATCCGCCCCCGCTTCAGGCCGTGAAACGCCATGGCTTCGTCTTTATAGTACACCACAGCCTTTTCGGGATCCTCCGTCGCGTAGACCCGTTTGCCTTTTCCTTCCCGAATCAGTTCCCTGATCTCCGGCATGCCATCCGCCTCCTTCTCTGAGGGTGTTTTTATATTTTAACACAGGTATCGGATCAGACTCAACCCTTATTTTTCCCGTTCCTTTTGACCGGATTATACAAAACTCCGGACAGCTTTCGCTGTCCGGGGAAGGTGTTCATCCAAACGTTCCGGGAATCCGGCCGCATATTTCCACTCAATGCGCGTACTTGGCTCTCGCCGTGTAGTGCGTATGCAGCAGTTCATGCGCCTTGTGGCTGTTGGGCTCGCCCAGATAGTCACGATAGGCGGCCATGACGGACTCGTTCTCGTGGCTCTTGCGGATGGGCTTGCCCTCATCCTCCTTGTACAGGGCGCTGGCACGGAGGGCTTTGTGATCCACTTCCATCCGGGTCTGGGCGCTGACGATGGGCTGGCCGCCGCCGTTGACGCAGCCGCCGGGGCAGGCCATCACCTCGATGAAGGTGTACTTCTTTTCGCCGGAGCGGATGCTGTCCAGCAGCTTCGCCGCGTTCGCGGTCCCGTGGGCGATGGCCACGGGCACTTCCAGATCGCCCACCTTGACGACGGCTTCCTTAACGCCCTTCAGGCCGCGAACCTCGTGAAACTCCACGGGATCCAGGGTGGCGCCGGTCACCTTCTCATACACGGTGCGCAGGGCGGCCTCCATCACGCCGCCGGTGGCGCCGAAGATGACGCCCGCGCCGGAGCTCTCGCCCAGGACGCTGTCGAAGTCCTCATCCGGCAGGTTGGCAAAGTCAATCCCGGCTTCCTTGATCATCCGGGCCAGCTCACGGGTGGTGATCACGGCGTCCACATCGGACATGCCGTCGTGACCCATTTCCGGGCGCTGCGCTTCGAACTTCTTGGCCGTGCAGGGCATGACGGAAATGGTGCGGATGGTGTGGGGATCGATGCCTTCCCGCTCCGCCCAGTAGCTCTTGATCATGGCGCCCTCCATCTGGTGGGGGGACTTGCAGGAGCTCAGGTTCGGAATGAAGTCCGGATAATAGGTTTCGCAGAACTTGATCCAGCCGGGGCTGCAGGAGGTGATCATCGGCAGGGTGCCGCCGTTCTGGAGCCGGCCCAGCAGTTCGGTGCCTTCTTCCATGATGGTCAGGTCGGCGCCCCAGTCGGTATCGAAGACCTTGTTGAAGCCCAGCCGCCGCAGCGCCGCGGCCAGCTTGCCGGTGACAGAGGTGCCCATGGGAATGCCGAATTCCTCGCCCAGGGCGGCGCGAACCGCAGGGGCGGGCTGCACGACGGTGATCACGTTTTCATCGGCGAGCATATCCCAGACCGCCTTGGTGCCGTCCTTCTCGTAGAGGGCGCCGGTGGGGCAGGCGTTGATGCACTGACCGCAGTTGATGCAGGCCACTTCGTTCAGGCTCTGATTCCAGGGGCTCTTGATCTGGGTCTTGAAGCCGCGGCCCACAGGCCCGATGACGCCCACCGCCTGGGTGTTGATGCAGGCGGCCACGCACCGCCGGCACAGGATGCACTTGTTGTTGTTCCGGACGATGGAGGGGCTGAGATCGTCGATCTCATACTGGTTGACTTTTCCGGTGAAGGTGCTCTCGTCCTCCACGCCCAGATCCATGCACATCTGCTGCAGCTCGCATTTCTGATTCCTGTGGCAGCTCAGGCACTTCTTGTCATGGTTGGACAGCAGCAGCTCCAGGTTCACCCGCCGGGCGTCCCGCAGCTTGGGAGTATTGGTCTTCACATTCATGCCGTTGGACACGGGCAGCACGCAGGCCGCGCCGAACGCCCGGGCCCCGGTGTCCACCACGCACATGCGGCAGGCGCCGATCTGGTTGATATCCTTCAGATAACACAGCGTAGGGATGTTGATCCCAGCCTGCTTCGCGGCTTCCAGAACCGTCGTGCCGGCAGGAACTTCAACGCTGACGCCGTCAATGGTCAGCTTCACGAGATTCTCCATGTGTTGTTTCCTCCTTGCGCGATTAGTCCTTAATGATGGCGCCGAACTTGCAGTTCGCCATGCACTGACCGCACTTGATGCACTTCTGGGTGTCGATCACGTGCTTTTCCTTTACGGTGCCGCTGATGGCGTTCACCGGGCACTTCCGGGCGCACAGGGTGCATCCGCGGCACTTGTCGGTGATCACGTAGTTCAGCAGCGCCTGGCAGTGATGCGCCGGGCAGCGCTTTTCTTTGATATGCGCCTCGTATTCGTCCCGGAAGAACTTGATGGTGCTCAGCACGGGATTGGGCGCCGTCTGGCCCAGGCCGCACAGAGCGGAGTTCTTGATGTTTTCCGCCAGATTTTCCAGCTTTTCGATGTCGCCTTCCTGGCCCTTGCCTTCCGTGATCCGCTCCAGGATCTCGAGCATTCTCCGGGTCCCGATCCGGCAGGGCGTGCACTTGCCGCAGCTCTCGTCCACCGTGAAGTCCAGGAAGAAGCGGGCGATGTCCACCATGCAGTTGTCTTCGTCCAGGACGATCATTCCGCCGGAACCCATCATCGCGCCCACGCTGGTCAGCGTATCATATTCCACGCTGATGTCCAGCAGGCTGGCCGGGATGCAGCCGCCGGAAGGACCGCCGGTCTGCACGGCTTTGAACTTTTTCCCGTTGGGGATACCTCCGCCGATATCCTCGATAATGGTCCGCAGCGGCGTGCCCATGGGGATTTCCACCAGGCCCGTGTTGTTGATCTTGCCGCCCAGGGCGAAGACCTTGGTCCCGGTGCTCTTCTCGGTCCCGATGGAGCGGAACCAGTCGGCTCCCTTCAGGATGATCTGGGCGACGTTGCCCAGGGTTTCCACGTTGTTGATATTGGTGGGGCTTTCAAACAGACCCCGCACCGCCGGGAACGGCGGCTTCGGCCGGGGCTCGCCCCGCTTGCCCTCGATGGAGGCCATCAGGGCCGTTTCCTCGCCGCAGACGAAGGCGCCGGCGCCCAGCCGGATATGAATATCGAAGCTGAAATCCGTGCCGAAAATGTTCTTCCCCAGCAGCCCGTATTCCCGGGCCTGGGCGATGGCATGCTCCAGGCGCTTGACCGCGATGGGATACTCCGCGCGGACGTACACCCAGCCTTCATCCGCCCCGATGGCATAGCCGCCGATGGCCATGGCTTCGATAATGGCATGGGGGTCGCCTTCCAGCAGGCTCCGGTCCATGAAGGCGCCGGGATCGCCCTCGTCGGCGTTGCAGACGAAGTACTTGTGTTCCGCCTGGCTGGCCCGGGCAAACTGCCACTTCTTCCCCGTGGGGAAGCCGGCGCCGCCGCGGCCGCGCAGCCCGCTCTTGAGAATCTCGTCAATGACCTGTTCGGGGGTCATCTCGGTCAGCGCTTTCCCCAGCGCCTGGTACCCGTCAAAGGCGATATACTCGTCGATGTTTTCGGGATCGATGACGCCGCAGTTCCGCAGCGCGATACGCTGCTGCTGCTTATAGAACCCGATTTCGCTCAGGCTCTTCTGAACGCTGCTCTCGTGGGTCTTGTGATCCACGTAAACCAGATGCTGCACCTTCCGGCCCTTCAGCAGATGCTCGGTGACGATTTCGTCCACGTCCTCCACTTTGACCCGGCTGTAGAAGGTGCCTTCCGGATAGATGATAACCACCGGGCCCGCTTCGCAAAGGCCGAAGCACCCGGTCCTGACCACCTTGATTTCCTTGTCCAGTCCGTTGGCGGCAATCTGTTCCTCGAAGCGCTCAATCAGCTTCGCGGACCCCGAAGAAGTGCAACCGGTGCCGCCGCAGACCAGCACGTGCGCGCGATAAAAATCCATGGGTTTTCCTCCTCTGGCATTTCAGGCCTTGTCGGCCGTCGTATTGATTATTCCGCGGCGCCGATGGTGTATTCCGCCACCGGGGTTCCGCCCATGAGGTGTTCCTTCACGATCCGGTCCACCATATCGGGCTTGACCTTGACGTAGGTTACCTTTTCCTGCCCGGGCAGAATCACGTCCACCATGGGCTCCAGCCGGCACATGCCGATGCAGCCGGTCTGGCTGACGGTCACGTGCTGCAGGTCATGATTCTTGATCTCCTCCAGGAACTTCAGCATGACGGGGCGGGCCCCGGCCGCGATCCCGCAGGTCGCCATTCCAACCACCACACGGGCCGCCTTGTCGTCATCCTTCCGCATGTTGATGTTCTCCAGGGTCTTCGCCCGGATCGCCTGCAGATCAGCCAAAGATTTCATTTTTTATACACCTCCAAAAATCGGCTCCATTTCTTCTTTCAGGGCCTCCTGCAGCCAGGCGGCCACCTCCGGTTCGTTCAGGGGGATATCATGCCCCAGCGCGGCCCGTACTTCCCGGGTATCGAACCGGCATTCCCCTTTCACCGTCTTCCCTTCCACGAGGAAATCCGGGCTCAACGGGTTCGTCATGATCAGACTCAGCACCGTCCCGCACAGATCACCCAGGGGCAGACAGTCGATGTTGCGGGTATCCATGGTCACGGTCATTTCCGTCCCCACGCCGACCTCACTCTTCAGGCGCAGGGATCCTCCCGCCTTCTCGGCGTTTTCCATCATCATGGGGATCCCCAGCCCGACCTTCCGCGTGGTCCGGGTGGTCGCAAAAGGGCTGGTCACCCGGGCCAGCAGCTCCGGGCTCATGCCCTTTCCGTCATCCGCCAGCACCAGCGTCAGCCAGCCGTTTTCATCCACCGTGATCCGGATGCTGACCAGCGAGGCGCCGGCTGTGATGCTGTTCTGGGCCAGATCCAGCAGGTGGAGACTCAGATCCCTCATGGCTCAGCCCTCCCGGATCAGTACTTGGCCAGAATATCCGGGACCTGATCCGGCGTCAGCCGGCCGTACACTTCCTCGCCGATCATCATCACCGGCGCCAGACCGCAGGCGCCGAGGCAGCGGGTGGCGTTCAGGGTGAACTTCCCGTCTTTCGTGGTGCGGCCCACTTCGATCTTCAGCTCTTCCGACAGCTTGTCCAGCACCTTCTGGCTCCCCTTCACGTAGCAGGCCGTCCCCAGGCATACGCCGATGACATGCTCGCCCTTGGGCTCCAGAGAGAACTGGCTGTAGAAGGTGGATACGCCGTACACCTCGCTCAGCGTCGCGCCCAGGCCGTCAGCGATCTTCTCCTGAACATCCTGCGGCACATAGCCGAAGATGTTCATCGCCTCCTGCAGGACGGGCATGACCGCGCCGCGCTCACCCTTGTGCCGGGCGATCGCTTCTTCCAGCTGAGCGTACTTTTCCTTGTCAGCCATTCATTTCAACCCCCTTGACAAATTTAACACACGCATAAAAACAGAGCTTCAGCGTTTCGAGCCATTTTATCATAAAGAAACCGAAAAGAAAAGCCCTTTTGACGTTCTTTTAACAAAAGATTTAGAAATGAAGGAGCCCGGAGGTGTTAGCTTAGGCTAACTTTTGGACTCTCCTGTTTTTTACCCGCGACAGGTTTGTTATATAATTCACAATGGTAACGATTATTCACTTCGCTTTCTGAAGTATTCCCCTGCGGGTACGCCTCTCCTGCACGGGGCTGCCGTCCGTTTTCCGGGCGCAACGAACCTCAATGGCGCCACAGCCCTGACCGGGGCTGCCGCCCGTTCTCCGCTGAAAACCCTGAACGGCGGCTGCGCTTGTTTCGGTTGAGGCGGTCACCTTCCTTTCGCCTTTGGCGAGCGCCCCACTGGGGCGGCGGTCGGCTCCCGCCTCTGTCCGTTCCTGAAGGCGGCCATTCTGCGCTGCCGGACCTCTTCCCGGGCGACGGAATAGCCGAAGAAGCCCAGCACCTGTCCCAGGCGCTGATACAGTCCGTGGCTGTAGGCCACCAGCTTTCCCCTCTCCAGGCGGACCGCTCCCCGCTCGTCCACCAGATCCTTCCGGACCTGCACCGCCACAACCTCCCCCAGAAACAGATCGTGGCTCCCCAGCTCCAAAACCTGCCGGACCCGGCAGCTGAGCCTGGCCGGAGCGCCTTCCACCCCGGGGGCAAAACGCATTCCCTCCGCGGGCGCGAACGTGAGCCCCGCGGCTTCCGCCTTGTCCAGATCCCTTCCGCTGCGAACGCCGCAGAAGTCCACGGCCTTCAGCATGGGCTCGTCCGCCAGATTGATCACGTATTCCCCGGAGGACAGGATGAGGCCGTGGGAATACCGTTCTTTTTTCAGGCTGACGCTGACCATGGGCGGCTCCGAATTCACGGTCCCCGTCCAGGCCACGGTCACCAGGTTCCGCTTTCCGTTTTCGTCTCCGCAGCTGACCAGCACCACCGGCGCGGGATTGAGCATTGTGGCGGGGGGCAGACTCCGATATTCCATCTTTCACGTTCCTTCCTTCGGGAATGTTTTATTTTGGGAGATACACCGACGCGCTGGCCCCCAGCGGCAGGTGGGAGGCGTTTTCCAGGGACAGATGCACCCGGAACCAGGCGGCGTTCTGACGGGTGACGCCCAGGGCGTTGATTTCACTCACCTGCCCCTGCAGGACCGTTTCCTCGTCCATGTCCAGCAGGATCGGGCAGACGGAGCCGACCCGGATCCGGGAAAGGTCCATTTCGTCCACCTCCGCGACAACCTCGATCCGATCCGTCCGGTAGATCCGGGCCAGCAGCGCGCCTTTCCATACCTGCTGTCCCGGCATCACAGCCACCGAAGCGATGACCCCGTCGCAGGGGCACAGGACGTCACTGCCCGCTCCCGGATCGGCGTCCGCCGGCAGAATTTCAAACAGGGGATCGTCGGCGGATACCCGGCTGTCCGCCCGGACATATACTTTTCCGATCCGTCCGGACCCGGTTACGGTCAGGGGATCCCGCCTGGCCACGGTTCCGGTTCCCACCTTTTCGGAATATCCGTACCCGGCGCTTCTGTAGAGGGTCACGTTTTCCCGGGGGCTGAAATCGCCGCTGTGAATCTCCAACGTATAGCTGTCGCCGGAAACGGAGATGACCTGTCCGACGCCGTCGTCCTTCGTGCCGGAGTTCTGCTGGAAATACAGGGTCTCCCCGATGTGGAGCTCCTTGTTCCGGCTCTTGTTATAGGCGCCGGTGGTGGTCGCCCGGACCAAATAGCTGTATTCCGGCTCGATGGCCGCCAGCGCGCCGTACCTGGCCATCACGCCGGACGCGTCCTCGCCTTCGCCGGCGAAGACGCCGGTAATCCTTCCGGACAGCGGCGCCCGAAGGATCTGGGTGCGCATCCCCAGCAGCGTCTCTCCCACGGAAACCCGGTCCCCGGGCTGCAGGTCAAAGGACAGCAGGGTGCCGGAGAAGGGAGCCAGTACGTCGGTAAAGGCCGCGGCTTCCACCGTGCCGCTGGCAATGACATAGGCCGAGCGGTCCAGGGCCGCGGCGGAGGCCCCGCTCCAAAGCAGGCTCAGGGCCAGGATCAGGAGAAGGAGCTTTTTCATGGTTTTCCGTTTCCTCCAATTCTAAAGAACTCACTCCACGCTCTTGAGCGCCTCCACCATATCCACCCGCCTGACCTTCCTGGTAATCAGCAGCTGGATCAGGCAGGTAAAGACAAAGGTGGCCAGGCTGCATAGCAGCACCGTTTTCACCGATACGTAGGGCACAAATACCATCTGATCAAACTCGCACATTTTCAGGATGATCCGCACCAGCAGGAGGCCCAGGGGGATCCCCGCCCCGACTCCCAGGAGGGCCGTCAGGTTGTTTTCCCTGAACATGAGGCCCCGGATTTCCCGCTGATGGTATCCCAGCACCTTCAGGGTCGCATATTCCCGGATCCGCTCGGTGAAGTTCAGCTGTCCCATATTATAGCAAATGACGAAAGCCAGCCCCAGGGCCACAGCGCTGAGGATGGAGAAGGCGGAGGTGGCGGATTCAAGCACCCGCATGGTCTGCTTGTGCTGGTCCGCGGGATATTTCACGGACTCCACCCCGTCCATATCCTCCAGCTTCAGGATCGTGTTCTCCGTGGGATTCTTCAGCAGCAGCGCGGTGGGGACAAAATCCCCTTTTCGCAGCCTTTCCCAGGCCGTCCGGCTCATGTAAACCCCCTGGCCGATGGAAACCTCCGTCAGCCCGGCCACCCGCAGGGACAGCGGTTCATCCTCCCCGGTGAGCCAGACGGAGACCGGCTCTCCCTCGCCCACGGTCATCTGTTCCGCCAGCTTTTCCGTCAGCACCAGGCCTTCTTCCGGAAGCCGGGCGACGGTCCGCCCGGGACCGACCGCCAGCAGCTCGGTGTCCTCCGGGATCACCGTCAGCTGAACGGTTTTGATGCGCTTTTCCGACCGCAGGCTGACGCTCATCTCCATGATCCCGTCCACCCGCTCCGCCTCCAGCCGGGCCCGATAGGAATCCAGCGGCCCGGCCTGGCCGGCCTTCAGCTCCGCCCGGGTATCGTAGCGCAGGGTCTCTCCGAAATATTGGCCGATAAAGCGGGGAATGGATTCCTGCAGCCCGAAGGAGCAGATGATCAGCATATTGCAGAACAGCATCCCCACCATGCTCATCAGCGTCCGGCCCTTGTTGCGGAACAGGTTTCGGATCACCATCTTGGTATTGAAGGAGAAGCGCCGCCACAGGAAGGGGATTCTTTCCAGCAGCACCCGGGACCCGGCTTTCGGGGGCCTGGGCCGCAGCAGTTCCGCCGCGGTTTCCCGGGCGGCCCGGCCTTCGTGCGCCACGCAGATCAGCACCGCCAGCAGGATCTCCGCTCCCGCCAGCCCCCAGGCCGGAAGCGAGATGGGCGCGTACCGGACTTCCGGCACCCGCAGATTCACTTCCAGCATTTTCCACAGCACGGGAGGCAGCGTATACCGGGCGGAGAACAGCCCCAGTCCGGACCCCAGGAGGGAGGGAATCAGGGCATAGGCCAGATAGTGCCGCCGGATGGCGCCGTTCCCATATCCCAGGGCTTTCAGGGTCCCCATCTGGATGCGCTGCGTATCCATCAGGCGGGAAACGGTGGTCACCACCACCAGCGCCGCCACGAAATACGCCAGCACGGGGAACAGATAGCTCATGTTCCGGAAGAGAGAGATATAGTTCCGCCCCTGCAGGGTGCTGCCATGGGTTTCCTGGGTCTGGATCACGGCTTCCGGCACGATGGACCGGACCGCGTCCTCCAGCAGGGCATCATCCGCGCCGTCCGAGACGGACAGAATCAGCTGGTTGAAAGGCAGTTCCCGAAACGCGGAACTGTTCAGCAGAATAAAACCGTAAGTGGACGGATCCGGAGCCATGTCCTTCGCGGTCATCAGATACTCCGGGGAAAGCACCGTTCCCCGGACAATCAGGTTCCGCTCCAGGCCGGCGGCCTGAATCTTCAGGGCGTCTCCCGGATTCAGGCCCTGGGCCCGGGCAAACTGTTCCTCCACCAGACAGCCCCGATCATCCTCCGGGGACAGCCCTTCCCCGCTGCGCAGGGTGGGGGTGTTCAGCACCATCTCCCCCTCCAAGGCATGAAGCACTGCGGTCACCTTCCCGGGCAGATCCGGACACTCCGCGTCCAGGGTCATGCGCGCCTGCAGCGTCTCCACCCCCTCCAGGCCCCGGATCCGGTAGATATCCTGGCGGGAAAAGCCGCTGCCGCTGATCCAGAAATCGCAGAGATTCGCTTCTTCCCACCATCCTTCGATGGTTTCCGCCTCCTGCCGCCAGTTTGCGTCCAGCCCGGCGAACACCCACGTGCCCAGCAGGCAAAGCAGCATCATCGCTCCGAACTGCATGACGTTCCGCCCCAGGTCCCGCCGGAGCTTGCGCCAAAGCGCGTTTCGCCTTACCATGCGATATCCTCCACCCGGGCCGGATGATCGTTGACCCGGGATTCCGTCACAGATCCGCTTCGCAGACGGATCACCCGGGTGGCCAGATCGGCAATCGCCGCGTTATGGGTGATCACGACCACGGTGGTATGATACTCCCTGCTGAGCCGCAGCAGCAGCGCCAGCACCTGGGCGCTGGTCTGGGAATCCAGGGCCCCGGTGGGCTCGTCGCACAGAAGCAGCGCCGGATTTTTGCATAAAGCCCGGGCGATGGAAACCCGCTGCTGTTCCCCGCCGGAAAGCTGAGCGGGAAAATTGTTCATCCGGGCTTCCAGGCCCACCTGGCGCAAAACCTCCCGGGGATCCAGGGCGTCCCGGCAAACCTGCCTGGCCAGCTCCACGTTTTCCAGGGCCGTCAGATTGGGCATCAGGTTATAGAACTGAAATACGAAGCCCACGTCTGTCCGGCGGTATTCCGTCAGCTGGCGGGGAGACATTTGGGTGATTTCCTTTCCGTCCACCAGGATGGTCCCGGAAGTGGCCCGGTCCATGCCCCCCAGCAGGTTCAGCACGGTGGTTTTCCCGGCGCCGCTGGGCCCCAGCACCACGCAGAATTCTCCCCTTTCGATCTGAAAGGTCACGTGATCCGCGGCATGCACCACCGTATCCCCGGCAGGGTAATCCCTGCAGACGCCGTCAAAGGAGATGTACGCGGACAAAACAAACGCCTCCTTTCCGAACAAAGACGGATGGGGGAACCGCACAGATTCCCCTTTGAACTTTCATTATATCTTACGGCAGCCGATTTGTCTGTTATCAGAAGATGAATTTTTTCTGAAAATATAACGGTTCCGTCCTTCAAGCGGAGCGGATATTGACGGAACGGTAGTCAGGGTGTATAGTCTGTCCGAAAAAACGGACAGGAGGGATGAAATCGATGGCTTTATTCTCAAGCCTACAGGAGGCGCAGCGTTATTTTCAGATGGAGCGTTTCGCCACCACCAACGGGATGCATCTGGACGAGCTATCCGAGAGCAAAGCCGTTTGCAGCATGGACATTCAGGACAAGCACCTGAATGCCCTGAACGGGGTCATGGGCGGTGCGACCTTCACCCTGGCGGATTTCGCGTCGGCCGCGCTGACGAACCACCTGCACAGCCCCACCGTGGCGCAGCAGGTCAGCATAAACTATCTGAACGGGGTCAGGGGAACACGGCTGATCGCGGAGGCCTCCCTCATTAAAAACGGGAAGAACTCCATGGTCACCCATGTCGTCGTCCGGGACGATCTCCAGCGGGACATCGCCTGCATGACCCTGACCAGCTTCAAGCTGAATCCGCCCTCAGCGGTCCCCTCCGAAGCAAAATGACGCGTCCCTGTGTGAAACAAAATGACGCGTCCCTGTGAAACAAGGAACATCCCGGGCAACCCCGGGATGTTCCTTTTGTCTGTGATCCGGGTCCGCTCACCTTTGGTCGTTTCCCGACCGTAATGGTGAGCCGCCAGGCCCGCTCCGTGCGCGCAGTCGTACAGGGCGGACAGTTCGTGCTCAATGTCGTGGCTGGTCCAGTCCTGGCTCCGGCCCACGCCGCAGGAATTGTTATGCGCCATCATGCCCGCCCACATGATGTTTCGAAAGCGAAAAACGTAGGAGAATAGAAGGTAAAGTATTGCATGAATCCCATCCTTTCCGAAGTTCCGTCGAATCCGAAGTACAACGGAAGCCTTCGCAGCCCTTCCGGCTGCCGGTACGCTCATCCTAACCCTTAAAGTGATCTCTAAGTCAATACTCCCGGATTCTCTTTTCGGCCCTTCCTTCGATGTTCCGTCAGTCGATGCGCAAAATCAGGCCAAGGATATGCTTCGCGGCGGTATTCATCGCCTCCCGGGTGAGCAGGCCCTTTTCGAGGGCGTCGAGAAGGCGCTCCGGGAAGCCGCAGCCGAGCTTGATGTCATTGCCGGCCATGCACTCCCTGTAGTGCTCGCCGTAGGTCCACCAGTCGGTGGTGATCATTCCTTCCCAACCCCACTCCTCCCGGAGGACGCCGGTGAGAAGATCCCTGTTCTCGGAGGCGCGGCTGCCGTTGATGATGTTATAGGAGGACATGATGCTCCAGGGGTCGGACTCCTTGACGATGATTTCGAACTGCTTGATATAAATCTCCCGGATCGCCCGCTCGGAGGCGCGGCTGTCGCTGTTGCGGCGGTTGGTCTCCTTGTTGTTGAGGGCAAAGTGCTTGGGGGTGGCGGCAATATGCTCGCTCTGGATTCCGCGGACCAGCGCCGCGGCCTGCTTGCCCGTCAGCAGCGGGTCCTCGGAAAAATACTCGAAGTTGCGCCCACAGATGGGATTGCGGTGGATGCAGACGGCCGGGGTCAGCCACGCGCCGATATTATTCTCCTTGCACTCCAGCGCGCCGGCGGCACCCACCTGATAACAGATCTCCGGATCCCAGGTGCAGCACAGCAGGGTCTCCACCGGGAAGGCTGTGGTCTTCACGCCGGTGGGAAGGAGGAACCGCGCCCCCGCGGGACCGTCGGCGCTCATGATGTTCGGGATGCCGGAGGGGACGTTGTTGCCGTAACCAAAGGTATTGGCCACGCCGGTGTTGGGCTGGCCTCCCAGCAGATGCGCCACGTCCTCGTCGGAAAGCTGGGCGACAAAATCGTCCAGGGTCATTCTTCCCTCCGCCACGTCCAGTAACTGCGGCCGGTCTGTCACGCGGCGCATGCGGCGCGGCACCGGGCGAACCTCGGGCATATAACCGGTCAGTCCGTCGTCCGGAAGCGTTTCGGGAGCGTGATTGTAGACAGGATGGGGCTCGCTCATGGGCAGGGGTTCAAAGCTTCCGTCGGCAAGCATCCGCCGGCTGAGGGAGGTGGGAACCGCGCGGGCGGTCAGCTGTTCCACAATCCGGTCCTCCTCCAGGGTCAGAACGGTTTCGCTCTCCTCCACGTCCCGGACGCTGGTGCCCACGAAGAAACGGTAGTCCCCCTTCTCCATCAGCCAGGCGGACTTTCGGACCTTCCCAAGGTCGTCGTAGGACGCCAGGACCGTGACGGGGAACCGCACGGTGACCCAGCTCTTTTCGCCCGGAGCGAGGAGCCCGGTCTTCCTGTAGCCGCAGAGCACCTTCGCGGGCTTGCCGAGCCGGCCCTGGGGCGCGCTGCCATAGACCTGGACGACCTCCCGGCCGGCCCTGTCCCCGGTATTGGTTACGCAGACGGAGGCGGTCACCTCATCCCCGTCGATGACCACCTTTTGCTCCGTGAGGGCGAAGGAGGTGTAGCTCAGGCCGTATCCGAAGGGATAGACGACCTTTTCCGCCGCGCCGGGGACGGTCTCGAAATAGCGATAGCCGACATAGATGTCCTCGTAGTAGTCCACATAGTCGTCGGATTCGTAAAACGTATCCGCGCTGGGATAGTCCTCCAGGCGGCGGGCAAAGGTATCGGACAGCTTCCCGGAGGGATTGGCCACCCCCATCAGCAGCTCCGCCTCGGCGGCGCCGCCCTCCATGCCGCCCTGCCAGCCGAGCAGCACCGCGCCGATCCGGTCGTTCTTCTCCAGCCAGTCGGTCTCCACCATGCCGCCCACATTCAGCACCACCGCGGCCCGCGGGAAGAGCGCCGCCACCTTTTCAATCAAGGCCCGCTCGGCGGCGGTGAAGTAGAAGTCGCCGTCCTCGAAAATGGCGTAGGACAGGCCCACGATGGACGCGCTCCACCCGCTTTCGGGGGGCGGCGGAGCCTTGTCGGTCTTTCGGTCCCAGCCCTCGCCGGAATAGCGGGAGATGGAAATCACGGCGGTGTCGGCAAAGGCGCGGGCCTTTTTCACCAGCTCCTCCGGGAGTTCAGGCTCCGGAATCAGCCCGGGCAGGCCGCCCTTCGCGTACTGTTCCTGAACGTATGCGCGGTAGTAATCCGCGGTTCCGTCGAAAATCGTAAGGGGATCGGCGATCTGTATCAGGCCGTCGTAGAGATTGCGCATATAGGGGACATAGACGTCGCCGCTGCCCCCGCCGCCCTTCACGTAGTCAAAGGTGGCCTTGCCAAAGAGCGCGATATGGGTGCCCTTTTCCAGGGGCAGGGTGCCTCCGCGGTTCTTCAGCAGCACCATGCCCTCCAGGGCGGCTTTCTTGGAGACGGCAATGTGCTCCGGGCTTGCGGTGACCCGCTTTCCGTCCTTCCCCAGGGGCAGGACAGGGGTATAATTTGCGCGCTGCCAGCGTTCCATGGATTCTTCCTCCTTCTTTGTCTTTGGTTCCGTTCCCACGATCCTCGCGGTCATGGGGATGCCTCCGTCCTCGTTCTCCGTTTCCGCGTTATTTCTTTCCGATCTGATTCCGCATCCAGGCGCCGATCGCTTCCGTCACCCTGTCCAGATGCCTTCCGTAGCAATGGTCGTCCCCTTCAATGGTCACCAGTTCCGCGTTCCGGTACCGCTTCGCCGCTTCCTGTCCGTATCGGTACGGCACCGCCTCGTCCTCATCCCCGTGGACGATCAGCACCGGCCCGTCATAGCGGTCGATGGCCTCCTCCACATGGATCGTCTGCGCCACCCGGATATAGTTTCCGTCCAGCTGCCGGTCCCCCCAGGCGCCAATGGTATCCGGCACATGATCCGGGTCGAAATGCTCTCCCAGCAGGAAGCCTTCCCTCGCGCCTTCCGGAATCATCCATGCGGGCGACATGGGAATCAGACCCCTGATCTGATCGTGCTTCATGGCCGCCGCCAGCATCACGGCCATCCCGCCCTGGGAATGCCCGCAAAGGTACAGGTCTCCGGTGGAATCCAGACCCCGGGCGTAATCGATCACCGTCATCAGGTTGGTCAGCCATTTATAAATCGTATGATGCCTGAATTCACCGCCGCTGAGCCCGTGACCGTACATCTCCGCCCGCAGCACCGCGCACCCCGCGTCCCGCAGGGCTTTCCCCACCGCGACGATATGGGTTTCCTCCATGTGCCCGGTAAAGCCGTGGATCAGCACCACCGTGGGGACCTTCTCCCCTTCCCGGATTCCCTCCGGCATCTCCGCCTCCACGTGGATCCGGATTCCGTCATCCATCAGAAACATAGCTTTGTTTCTCCTTTCGATTGATTATCAGGTGGTCTCATCATACATCGGCGGATTCGCGCTGTCAAACGCCCTTTGGGGGGATCTCACCCGATGATTTTGCGGCCGGCATTCCCTCTCTGCGCTCCGATTGACAATTCGGGGCTGATATGGCAATATAACAGGGAAAGACGGTTATCCTGAATACGGAACCGGAAAACGAAAGGAGAAAATGACACATGAAAAAGATGGTATCCATCCTGCTGGCGCTTACGCTGATGATGACGGGGATCGCCTCCCTGGCCGAGGTGGCCGTGGAATCGGTCACCGGCGACTGGTACGGAAACGTGTTCGGTGCCCTCTTCACCATGACGCTGAATGAGGACGGGACCTACCTCATGCTCACCCCTGACGGGGAACAAGCGGGGGACGGCACGTGGGAGCTGAAAGACGGCGCGATCTATATGGACGGCGGCGAAAGCGCGAGCGATATGTTCCAGATCGTGGAAGGAACCCTGTTCAACGAGGGCATGAACGTGACCTTCTATCGGAATCAGGAAGAGGTACAGGTCATCGAACTGGCAGAAGTGAATCCCGATGCCCTCGCGGAGGACTTTAACGGCAACTGGACCTGCAAATATATGAGAGCCATGGGCATGCTCGTGGATATCGGCAGCGCGATTGCCAGCGGCCAGATGGTGGAAGTACCCTCCCTTACCTTCCAGGATGGGAAGCTGACGCTTCAGGGCAGCGATCTGAACTCGCTGGTCGGGGAAGAAGGTTTGGAAATGACCTTCGCCGACGGTGCGTACAACTTCTCTCTGGACATCGGGGACATGTCCATTTCCTTCGATCTGAAACTGCTGCAGGACGGGCTGCTGGGCTTCGTGATCAACATGGGTGAAACGGACGTCGGTCTCTACTTCGAGAAGGCTGAATAATTCCATCCTTTCAAGCCTCCCACCGGGGAGGTTTTTTTCTTTTACGGCCGGCCCCTTCCGCCTTTCAGCCATCGTCGGATCATCCATCCTTTTCGGCGCGGAATTCAGGGCCGTCTCCGGGACGCTCTGTTTCCCGGTTCCCACCGGGATAGTACCACACGGTACCTTTGGGCAAAACAGCGATGTACGAGTGAACGAGCCGCTGGCAAGTCGTTCACGTCAAAAACCGGGAAGCCCCTCCTAAGAATCCGAACTAATTAGATAATATGAAGTGACCCCAGCATTTGCAGCAACGTGGATTTACCCGTATATTGTCAGATGCAAATCAACAGAATCAACGATTTCGTACCCATGCGCTGTGACCTGTGAAAACTCGATCCTCGTCACATGAGCGAAAAAAGGAATGAATTCCTTTTGCATGGCTTCGGCAAGCACTTGCAAATCGATTTGCGGATCGTATACCAAAGTGGTATGCGGCTGCCAATGGTCATTGTTTGTCCAATGGTCTAAAGAATGCCCCCATTGCGCCGCAATAGCATGATGCATGTCAAGGAGCGCGTTTTCCTTTCGCGGAGATGCCACAATAATGGATGTTGCGCTGAGCACCTCTACTTTTTCATAATAAACAGAGAATGGGGTACAGGCGGAAAGGATTTCTTTACATGACGCAATAAAAGCGCGGTCATCTTCACCCATATATGTTGCAAGGGTAATATGTCCGTATATCTTATGAACCGTAATGCCGAAACGCTCCGCCGCCTGCTGCAGCGCCGAAAGCTTCTCCCTCGACTGCGTATCGATCCTGGCAATTGCACATAACATAACGGTTTTTTCCTTTCCTCCGGCACAAATACCGATTTGTCGGTGGCCGTTTAACTCAAAAAATAATGCTTTAAAAAAAGGCATTGAGAATGGCATCGGCACACTCATCCGGAGATTGCTTGCTTGTATCTACACGCAAGCTGTATTGAATACCTGCTGACATCAGTTTGGCTTGTTCTTCTGACTGTGTTTCATATCTGTCTCCACGATCAATATTGCGTTGCCTGCATATATCCAATGGGCAGTAAACCTCCACGAGATCCAGTGGATTGTCCCGCAGAATCTCTTTCATTCGCTCATAATGAGGTTCAACGCCTTCCCGTTCCACCAGAATACTGTCAATGATTACATTTTTACCCAGATCAGAAAACAGCTTTGCTGTATGATACATCATGATAATGACTTCACCAAGGTATTTCCAGTAATCCTCCTTCAGGTAGTCTTCACCGATCATTTCCTGAAACAGATCGTTAGCCACGACATAAAAGAAAACATCTCTTCGTGCCTGCAGCGCTTCAACAATGGAGGTTTTACCAGCACTTGTCACTCCATTCAAATAAACAATACGGCCCTTTTCCATTTATACCTGCCTCTCTGACAGCAAATGTCTTCATTATCCCGTCCCAAAGGCCAGTAGAAACCAAGCATTTCACTGTTTACAGAAGTTGCGGCCTTGATCTGGCTTCTCTGATAACGCTTGCTGAGATCAGCAATCCACTGACGATACTGGTCATCCGGTATTTTCAGAGCCTTATCCATCGAAACAGCCCTCCTGTAATTGCCTGTACACCTTATAATCCGTGCATTACAGCTTGTATCATATCATAATGCTGCGGGAAAAGGAAGGAAACAAAAGCTTTTGTATTAGCCGATATACTTTTTATGTGACATCTTCACGTTGTTCTGCTTGACCATAGCGTAATGAAGGGTGGTGTCAATCTTCTCATTGTCCGTTGAACAGGAAGTTGGAAAGCTATGGTTTCATCCCCGGCCAGACTTCATCAATAGTATCGCCTCTGGGCTAGTGATGGTTCAGAGGCTTTTTTGTAAGAACGGAATGTAAATAATAACGCAACACCTTGACAAGCGACCTTTCGTTCACTATAATAGGTGAACGAAAGGTCACTATGTTATGTGTGGAGGTAATTATGGCAAACGGCACTAAAGAAAGGATACTGGAAGCCGCGCTGGAGATGTTTTCGCAAAACGGCTATACAGGGACAAATATCCGTGAACTGAGCGCATCGCTCGGGCTTGTGAAGTCTGGTGTCTATAAGCATTTTGAGAGCAAGGAAGCAATCTGGAATGCACTGCTGGATCAGATGATTGCCTATTATGGAGCGCATTTCGGTTCGCCAGAGCACTTGTCACCTGTGCCGGATTCGCTGGATGAGTTAACCCAGCTGACCATGCGTATGGTGAACATCACCGTTCATGATGAGAAGATCATCATGACGCGCAAGGTCCTGACACTTGAGCAGTACCGTGACGTACGTGCGCGGGAACTCGCAACAAAGCACTTCCTCACCGGTCTTACAGAGATGTTTACACGGATATTCACAGGCATGATGGAAAAGGGACTGCTCCGGAAAGATGATCCTAAGTTGCTTGCCTTTGCCTATACCGCACCGATTTCTGCCCTTATTCATTTGTGCGACCGGGAGCCGGAGAAAACAGAGGAAGCAATCGTTCGGTGGAAATGTTCAGCAGGCATTTTGTCAAAACATACGGTGTGTGAAACTTCGCCGAAGGAGGCGATTTTGTGAAAAGATATTTTGGCAGTCTGCCTTTTTACAGGCAGGCATTGATGATCGGCATCCCTGTGATGCTACAAGCGCTGATCCAGTCACTGGTCTCCTTGGTGGACAACTTCATGGTGGCGGGGCTTGGGGATGTGAAGATGTCCGGCGTGAGCGTGGCGGGCCAGATTCTGTTTGTGTTCATGGTGCTGTCCAACGCCATATGCGCAGCGGGCGGCATCTACATGACCCAGTTTTCCGGAGCGAAAAACAGGGACGGCATGCGGCAGGCGCTGCGGTTCAAGTTTTATTTGATCGGGAGCTTTATCGCTCTTTACCTGCTGGTTTGCTTCGCCTTTCCGCGGCAGATCCTCAGTCTGATGGTAATTGGAAACGCCGAAGCGGAAGCCATCCTGGATGCGGGCGAGGAATACATGAGGCTCATGGGCTTCATGGGTATTCCTTTCTGCATCTCTGTGGTGCTTGCAACCTCTATGCGGGAAATTGGCCAGGTTCGTGCGCCGCTGGTGATCTCTGTCATCGGCACGCTGGTGAATACGGGACTGAACTGGGTGCTCATCTATGGCAACCTTGGCGCGCCCAGGCTGGAGGTGCGCGGCGCAGCCTACGCCACCCTGATAGCCCGTTTTTTTGAAATGGCGCTTTACATCTTCTATGTCCTGCGGAATCCGCAGCCCTTTCTGGGAAAACGCGGGGAAAAGCTGCCCACGGACTGGAAGCTGTTTGGCAATATCCTTCGGCGGGGTTGGCTGATGCTGTTCTCCGAGGTGCTGTGGGTGATCTCCGAAACCGTCACCACCGCCGTATACAACGGTCGGGGCGGTGCTGACGTGGTCTCGGGCATGTCGGCGGGATGGGCCATCGTGAATCTGCTGTTCGTGTCCTTTGGCGGCATCAACACGGCAACCTCCGTCATCATTGGCAAAACGCTGGGAAAAGGGCAATTGGATGAAGCCCGAAAACAGAAAACCTGGATGCTGTCTGCCGCTGTGGTGTTCGGCCTGTTCATGACGGGGATGGGCGGATTGGTGACGCTGCTGACGCCGCTGGTGTTTGGCCACCTTTCCCAGGTCGCCCAGGGAATCTGCCGGGATCTGGTGCTGCTGGTTTCCCTGTATATGCCCCTGTGGGTTTATACAAACGTGCAATTTTCAGTGGCCCGGGCCGGAGGCGACACTGTTATGGGGGCAGTGGTGGATGGCGGCGTGACACTGCTTGTGGTCATTCCTGGCATCCTGCTGTTGGCGAATCTGACGAATTGGGGACCTGTGCTGATGTACGGTGTCTTAAAGCTGACGGATTTTGTCAAGATCGTCACTGCTCACCTTTGGCTGAGAAAGGAGAAGTGGGTAAAAAACCTGACGGTACGGGTGGCATGATACTGCTATGAAAGGAAGGAGGAAACCATCAATGGATATAAAACCGGATGTATATCTTTTCGGCCAGGTATTGGGTACTCACTCATTTCTTTTGAAGAGCGACTTTTTGCAGCCGGACGAGTATGCGGAGATCAGAGCGCAATACTTTCTCCCCGGCGGGGAGACGGGCACGGCGGCGACGGTGCTGGATTCGCTGGGCGTATCCGTCCGAATGGACGGCACCTGGATCGGCACCGAAGTCGCGCCTATGCTGCAGGCGTTTTACCGGGACAGGAAGGTGGATTTATCCCCGCTGCACATTTGGAAGGACGATCCCGGCGTGATGGATTATGTGGTGATCGCCGGGCTGGTACGCTCCCCCATGGGCCGATTCCAAACTTTGTTTTCCTCCGGCAAACGATGGTGGAGCATCCCGCAGGAGAAGGACATTGTGGGTTGCAAAGCCGTGGCCATCGATCCTTTTTTTGGCAAGGAATCGCTGCATGCCATGGAGATTTGCCGCAAGCACGGAATTCCCTATGTGACCATCGACAGTCCCCATGATTCTCCTTTGCATCAGCATGCCGCAGTGAATGTGGTATCCAAGGAATGCACAGGCCAGTATTACGCGGACATAAAACCGGAAGCCGTCATGGAGCGGATGATGGAAACGGCAGAGGGCCTGACCATCCTCACCCAGGGAGGCGGCGATATGCTGTACGGGCGGAAGGGCGCAGCCCTCCACCGGATGAAACCCTTTGACGTCGAGGTCAGGAGCGCCCTAGGCGCAGGCGATACCTTCAAGGCCGGGTGCGTGTACGGCCTATTGCATGGGATGGCCGACGACGCTCTGGTGCGCTTCGCCAGCGCCTGCTCCGCAATGGCCATCTCCCGCTTCCCTCTGCCGCTGCATCCACCGAAACTGGAGGAAGTGCGGGCACTCATCGACATGCAGAAAGAATAATTGAAATGGTAATTGGACTTATTGGAGAGAACTGCAGTGGAAAATCCACGCTGGCGGCCCACATCAGGGACGTGATCGGGGCGGAAGTCGTCAACGGCAGGGACTATCTGAGGATGGCGAAGTCCGAAGCGGAAGCCAGACAGCTGTTCCGAAAGAAGCTGACAGGCGCTGTCAGCGGCGGCAATATCCTCTATGTGATTTCGGAACCGGATCAGCTTGACCTGTTGCCGGATGGCGCGGTACGAATCCTGGTCAGCGCGGATCTGGATACGATCAAGGCGCGGTTCAGAGCCAGGATGTGTGGTTTTTTGCCCGCGCCGGTCGAACGTATGCTTGAAAGCAAACACGGGCTGTTCGACAAAGGATTCTATGATTACCGATACGACGGAGTGGCCGGTGATGCGGCTGCGCTGTGCGAGCAGTTGAGGAGAATTGACAACAATACCGATGAGGATTGATGGGAGGAATACCTGTGAGAGCGTATATCGCATACTGTGGGCTGGACTGCGAGACCTGTGAGGCCCGAATTGCGACGATGGACCACGATGACGTGCTGCGCCGTATGGTTGCCAGGAAGTGGTCTGAACTGAACGGCGTGGAGATCACGCCTGAGATGATCAACTGTGCGGGCTGCCGGATTGACGGTGTGAAGACGCCCTACTGTGACTCGCTCTGTCCGATCCGCCAATGCGCCCTCGCCAGAGGTGTAGAGACCTGCGGAAGCTGCGAAAAGATGGAGACCTGCGAAAAGCATGGCGCAATCATCAACAACAATCCTGATGCCATGATAAGACTCAAGGGACAGTGAGAATAAGCGGCAGAGTGGGGAGCTTTGAAAGGCTATGACCGAGCCGCTTACCGACATTTGAACTGATAATGGAGTGAACGATATGAGACAGGAAGCTGTTGCCGGTATCGTTTTGTGCGTCATGGGTCTGGCGATGCTATTCATATCCCCCAACGCATGGTGGACCGTTGCGGAGAAGTGGAAGACAGAGGGCGGGGATCACATGGATGCGGACGAGGCGACCGAGGTGTTTTTCAAGGACAGCGACATGACCGCCCCAGCGGGCGTTGGTTACTGCCTGGCGGTGAGAAAGGGATGACGAAGCGTGATTATGGAAACACAAAGGCTGCAGCTCCGGGAAATGAAGCCCGATGATTTTCAGGCGCTGTCTCTGGTGCTCGGCGACGCTGAAGCGATGAGGCATTATCCTTATACTTTCGATGGGCAGCACGTCAGGGACTGGATCGAACGAAACATGAACCGATACCGGAAGGACGGTTTCGGTCTCTGGGCCGTCTGCCTGAAGGATACCGGCGAGATGATCGGCGACTGCGGGTTGACGCTGCAAAACATCAACGGAGAAATGCTCCCCGAAATCGGCTTCCATATCCGCCGCGACTGCCAGCGGAAAGGCTATGCCAAAGAGGCTGCCAGGGCCGCGCGCAACTGGGCGTTTCGGAATACGGATTATCCAGCCTTGTACTCCTACTGCAAATACACAAATGAGCCTTCTTTCCGGACGGCGGAATCCATCGGGATGCGCTTTGCCTGCGAATATCCGGATGAAATCAACGAGAAAACGCATGTATCCGTGATAACCAGAGAAGAATGGCTGAACGAACTCACAGGAAACATGATCAGCTGGGCTGTAGATAAACTCGGCAGCCGGGAATACACCAGTTGGTGCCTTTCGTTCATTGAGGATGCACTTGAAAAGAGCAACGGCATTGAGATCTTCGGCGGGGATTCCGCCAAGGAGTCCGCTTTGCTCTATGCTGACGGAATGCTCCAGGGCATACCAGAGCGAGGCGCGTTTGTCTTCTATGATTGCATCTGCCTAGGCCCGGACGGTCCGATCAACTGGGGACACTGCGGCATCAGCCTCGGGGAAGGCAGGATCCTCCATGCCTGGGATACGGTGCGGATCGACGATTACCGGGAAATCGAAGCCATGACGGCGCTTTCTGGCGATCGCCCAAGATACATCGGCTGGGTGCCGATAGAACGCGTATTAAAGCAAAAACCATAGGCATCGGCGTATAACGAGAGGATTCAAATGCCAATACGGAGGAAAGAGAATTGCAAGTAGAGGTCAGAAGAAATGAAAAGAAAAGCACTTGTCGTGATTGATATTCAGAACGATATTACAAAGCACTACAGGGACATCATTGAC
>JAFWES010000081.1 GCA_017512805.1 Clostridia bacterium | reverse complement strand
CTTCTATGTGGTTGGAGGAAACATTGAAGCAGCCCGCCTTTCCGGTGTGAATACCAAACGGGTTATGTTCATCGCTTACCTGAACATGGCAGTGTTGACCACGATCGCGGCGATGACCACCGTAACCCGCTTTACGGCAGCCAACGCGGACGCCGGGAAGAACTTTGAGATGGACGCCATTTCAGCCTGCGTGGTGGGCGGCGTCTCCGCCAGCGGCGGCGCGGGCACCGTGCTGGGCATGGTCATCGGCGCGACGCTGATCGGCGTGATCAACCTGGGCATGTTCCAGGTCAATCTGGACGCGAACTATCAGCGCGTGGTAAAAGGCTTCGTGCTGCTGGCGGCTGTGGTGTTCGACATCCTGAGCAAGCAGAAACAGAAGTAAGAGATACTGAGGGAAAGGACACAAAAGTTTGAACAGTTCAAGAAACAGGTCCGGGCTAATGGCCGTGGTGGCGGCATATCTGATTTATATCGCCTGGGAGCTGTTTCAGGGCCGGAACGCCTCGGATACCTCCATGGCGCCCTGGGTGGCGGTGCTTTTCGCCGCGCTGTTCGTCGGCGCGGCGGGAGGCCTGCTGGTCCTGGCCTGGAAGCTCTGGAAGCGGGGCGGGGAAGAGGAAGAGGAAGAAAAAGCCCGGAGAAACGAGGAAAACAGCCTGAGATAAGGCCCCTCCCGAAGGGAAAGGACAAGAAGGACGGGTATCGATCAGATGGAATGGAAACAGGAGTTGGACGCCGCGCTGGCGGAATATGACGCGGCGGTGGCGGAGCTCCAGAAAAAACGGAAGCTGTTCGACGGCCTGCTGGGATTCGGAACCCATCCCGGAGAGGCGGCCTGCCACGAGATTCTGGATGGGAAGGTCCGGGACCTGTGCCGGCGGGCGGAAACGGAGGCGGATCCCACGGAAAAGAGGGACCTGATGGAGAAGCTCTGCGCCCTGCCGGGGCAGTGGGACGGGCCGGAATACGCCCGGCTGATGCTCATCGCCCTGCAACGGCACACGCTGGAGCTGATCCGGGGAATGGCTCCGGAGGACCGGAAGGCGCTGGGGGAACGGTACAAGAAGGAATGGCCGCGGGTGAAGCGGCTCCCGGTTCAGGATCAGGTCCTGAAAGCGCTTCAAAAATAAGGAGACAGGGGACGGTTCTCTGTCTCCTTTTGCGGAGGAGACAGAGAACCGTCCCCTGTCTCCTTCGCTTTTTGTCCCCGCGCAGCGGGGGGGAAAAAGGGTCAGAATCCTGCGGCGGAAACCCGCCGCAGTGGGGGAGGAGAAAGAGCATGATGACACTGGACGCGCTGCGCGAATACGGCGCGAATGTGGATGAGGGGTTGCAGCGGTGCATGAACATGGAGGCGTTTTATCTGCGGATGATCGGCCTGGCCAGGGATTCCCTGAAGGTGGACGAGCTGAAAGCCGCCCTGGATCGCGGGGATCAGGAGACGGCCTTTGAGCTGGCCCACGGGATGAAGGGCGCGCTGCTGAACGTGGCGCTGACGCCTCTGGCCAGGCCCATCGCCGAGATGTCCGACGCGCTGAAGGCGCATAAGGACATGGATTACGGCCCACTGATGGAGGAGATCCTCCGGGAGCGGGATCGGTTTGTGGCCCTGTTCTGACGGGCAGTCCTGCGCTCGGCCATGAAGCTGAGCAGTAACGCCGCCGCCGCCAATGCGGCGGTTTTTTTCTGTTGCAAAGGGAAAAGGGTTTTGCTATAATGTGCCGGTGCGTTGAGTTGAAACGGACCACGAGCCGGAGAACCGGCGAATTTGGAAGGGAAGATGACGAGATGAAAGAGCTTACCTCCGCCCAGCTGCGGGAAATGTTTCTGTCCTTTATGGAATCCAAGGGGCATCACCGGATTCAGTCCGCGTCCGTGATTCCGGAAAACGATCCCACCGTTCTGTTTACCACGGCGGGCATGCATCCCCTGGTGCCCTACCTGATGGGGACGCCCCATCCCGCTGGGACCCGGCTGACCGACGTGCAGAAGTGCATCCGCACCGGGGATATCGACGACGTGGGGGATCCCAGCCATCTGACCTTCTTTGAGATGCTGGGCAACTGGAGCCTGGGCGATTATTTCAAGCAGGACATGATTCCCTGGAGCTGGGAGTTCCTGACCAGCCCGGATTATCTAGGCCTGCCCAAGGACAGGCTGGCTTTCACGGTTTTCGAAGGGGATGAGGACTGCCCGCGGGACGAGGAGAGCTACAACCTGTGGCGGCAGTGCGGCGTGAAGGAAGAGAATCTGTTCTTCCTGCCCAAGGCCAACAACTGGTGGGGCCCCGCCGGGATCACCGGCCCCTGTGGCAGCGATACCGAGATGTTCATCATCACGGACAAGGAGCCCTGCGGTCCGGACTGCTCCCCCGCCTGTTCCTGCGGGCGGTATCTGGAGATCTGGAACGACGTGTTCATGCAGTACAACAAAACCGCCGAGGGCAAGTACGTGCCCCTGGCGAAGAAGAACGTGGACACGGGCATGGGCCTGGAGCGCACGGTGTGCGTCCTGAACGGGAAAAAGAGCGTATACGAAATCGACGCCTTCGCCGGGATCCTGAAGCGGATCGCGGAGCTGAGCGGGAAGGAATACGGGGCGGACGAAGCCACCACCCGGGCCTTCCGGATCATCGCGGACCATATGCGGACCTCCACCTTCATCCTGGGGGACGACCGGGGCGTCAGCCCTTCCAACACCGATCAGGGATACATCCTGCGGCGGCTGATCCGGCGCGCGGTGCGCTACGGGATGCAGCTGGGCATGCCCGAAGGATTCACCGTGGAAATCGCCAAGGTCATCATCGACCAGTATAAGGACGTATATCCCGAGCTGGAGCGCAACGGCGCCTTCGCGCTGGAGCAGCTGCAGCTGGAGGAAGGCCGTTTTGCCCGGACCCTGAAGCAGGGCGAGAAGGAATTCGAAAAGGTATACAACAACGTGAGCCAGCTGCGGGCGAACCTGGAGGCGATTCTGGGGGCGGCGGATCCGGTGGCCCTGGCGAAGGAAATGGCCGAGAGCAAGAAGCTGCGGCCCTCGCCGGATATGATGCCCATTATCGAGGCGGCGAAGGCCGGGGACGAGGCGGCTCTGGAAGCGGCGGTCAAGGCCCGGATGGAAGGCCTGTCCGTGCTGGACGGGCGCAGCGCCTTCAAGCTGTACGATACCTACGGCTTCCCCATCGAGATGACCAAGGAGCTGGCGGCGGAAAAGGGCCTGACCGTGGACGAGGCGGATTTCGCGGAGCGGTTTAAGAAGCACCAGGAGCTGAGCCATCAGGGCGCGGACCAGAAGTTCAAGGGCGGCCTGGCGGATCACAGCGAACAGACGGCCCGGCTGCATACCGCCACCCACCTGCTGCACGCCGCGCTGCGGAAGGTGCTGGGGGACGAGGTGGCCCAGAAGGGCAGCAATATCACCGCCGAGCGGCTGCGGTTCGACTTCTCCTTCGGGCGGAAGATGACGCCGGAGGAGCTGGCGGAGGTGGAGCGGCTGGTGAACGTGGCCATCGACGCGAAGGTGCCTGTGATCTGTGAGGAGATGACCGTGCCGGAGGCCAAGGAAAAGGGCGCCATCGGCCTGTTCGAGAGCAAGTACGGCGAGCGGGTGCGGACCTACAAGATGGGCGAGTATTCCTTCGAGATCTGCGGCGGACCCCACGCGGAGAACACCGGGGATCTGGGATCCTTCAAGATCCAGAAGGAGGAGTCCTCCTCCGCGGGCGTGCGCCGGATCAAGGCCACCATTCAGCCCAAGGCATAAAAAAACAACGGGGCGCCGCTTTTCCGCGGCGCCTTTTTTCGAGGGAGGAGAAAAAATGCATTTTGATACGGAGAAGGAGCTGGCCGCCCTGCGGGAGACGGAGGCGGCTTCCGAGAATATTTTTGACGGGTTGATCCTGCATGTGAAGAAGGATCTGGTGGACCTGCCCAACGGGGAGCAGGCCTACCGGGAGATTATCCGGCATATCGGGGCGGTGTGCGTGATTCCGGTGACGGAGGAGGGCGAGGTCATCGTGGAGCGGCAGTACCGCTATCCCATCGCCCGGGTGACCACGGAAATCCCGGCCGGAAAGCTGGACAGCCGGGAGGAGGACCGGCTGGACGCCATCAAGCGGGAGCTGCGGGAGGAAACGGGGCTGAGCGCCGAGGAATGGACCTATCTGGGGGATTATTACGGCGCGCCGGCCTACAGCGACGAGCGGATCAGCATGTACATGGCCCGGAAGCTGCACGCGGGACATCAGGATCTGGACGCGGATGAGTTTCTGGATGTGCACAGAATCCCGCTGAAGGAGCTGGTGGAGCAGGTCATGGACGGGACGATCCAGGACGCCAAAACCCAGGTGGCGGTGCTGAAGGCCGCGCGGATTCTGGGTGTATAAGCGAAGAAAGGATCGAATCCGCGCGCGGGGCAGGAACAAGAAACAAGGCAGCATATTGGGATCGCGGCTGCGGCCGCCTATGGGACGGCGGAAAAGCACCGGGAAGAAGGGACGTCAAACGGGCCCCAATGGGGGAAAGGAGCGGGCATCGGCATGGACGAGATGGCGGAGCGGCGGCTGCGGGAAATGGCGGATCGATCCTGGAGCCGGGGGATCCCCTGCTATACGGATTTTCTGGATCTGGCGGAGCAGACGGTGCTGAAGCGGATCCGCCCCAGCCTGTCGCAGCCGGAGATCACCCTTTTCGGCGGGGCGGAGGGCTGCGAACGGGTCATGGCCGGCTTCGGGGTTTCCGCGGCGGAGCGGAAAGGCTTTCCCATCGCCTGCCTGCGGGTCACGCCCACGGGGATGCGCTTCGCCTCCGAAATGAACCATCGGGACGTGCTGGGCTCCCTGATGAGCCTGGGGTTTGAGCGGAGCCTGCTGGGGGATATCGTCATCCGGGAGAAGGAAGCCTTCGTGTTCTGCGCGGAGCGGATCGCTGACTATGTCTGCGACGGGCTGACCTCCATCCGGCGCACCAGCGTCGGAGCGGCCAGGGTGCGGGAGATTCCGGAGGGGACGCTGTTCCAGGTGCGCCGGGAGGTGATCCAGGTGGCGTCGGAACGGATGGACGCCCTGGTGGCGCATGCCTTCCGGCTGAGCCGGGGGGAAGCGCAGGGGCTGTTTCCAGCGGGGAAGGTTTTCCTGGACGGGGCGGAATGCACGCGGCCGGACACGGCGCCCGGGGAGGGACAGATCGTCTCCGTCCGGGGCCTGGGGCGGTTCCGGTTCATCGGCGCGGAATCCGTCAGCCGGAAGGGAAAGCAGAATACGGTGATCGAACGGTATGTGTAAGGAGACAGGAGGGGACGGTTTTCTGTTCCCTTTTTTTGTGTGGGGGAGACAGAGCCCCTGGTCTCCTGATCGTCGTCTTTACATCAGATCAGGGATAAAGTATAATCTCGGCAAATGATCACCTGCATGAAGGGAGGCTTCTCTGATGAGCATCAACCATATCCGTTTTTCTCTGGACGGGTTCTGGCGCTGGCGTGCGGAGGACGAGACCGCTTTCCACGAAGGACGGGTGCCGGGCAGCGTGCTGAATGATATGCTGCGGGAAGGCATGATAGAGGATCCGTTCTGGCGGGAAAACGAATACGCCGCCCGGGACCTTTTTGGGAAGGACTATCTTTACGAACGCGAATTCGAGGCGGATCCGGCGCTTCTGGCCTGCGAGGAAGCGGAGCTGATTTTTGAAGGCCTGGATACCCTGGCCACAGTAACCCTGAACGGGGAGAAACTGGCGGAAACGGACGACATGCACCGAACCTGGATTTTCCCCATCAAGGGAAAGCTCCGTCCCGGATCCAATACGCTGAGCGTGCGCCTTGCTTCGCCGATCCGCTTTGTGCTGGAGGAGGACGCGCGAAACGATATCTTTTATCATGCCAGAGGCTCCATGCCCGGCACGGCGGCCCTGCGGAAAGCGCACTGCATGTTCGGCTGGGACTGGGGTCCGCAGCTGCCGGACGCGGGCATTTTCCGCTCCGTATGGATCCGCGGAATCACCGCGGCCAGACTGGAGGACGTCCGGATCCGCCAGGAGCACGGGGAAGTCAGCGCGGTGGTGACGGTTTCCGCCGCCATTCACGGAACGGACCGCTTCGGATCCGCGGAGGCGCAGATCCGGGTTACGGTGACCGATCCGGACGGGCAGACCCTTGAGGCAAGCGGCTCCGCCCGGGCGGACGCGCCGGCGGAGGTCATGCTTCGGATCGATCATCCGAAGCGCTGGTGGCCCCACGGGCTGGGAGATCAGCCGCTGTATACCGTCCGGACGGCGCTGATGGACGGAGACAGAATCGCGGATGAGAAAACGGTGCGCATCGGGCTGCGGACGATCCGCCTGTGCACGGAGCCGGACGAATGGGGCAGCGAATTTGCCTTCGAGGTGAACGGACATAAAATCTTTGCCATGGGGGCGAACTTTATTCCCCAGGACAGCCTGATTCCCCGGGTGACCGGAGAGCGCTCCCGCGCCCTGATCCGGGACTGCGCCGCGGCCAACATGAACATGATCCGCGTGTGGGGCGGAGGATATTATCAGGACGATGATTTCTATGACGCCTGCGACGAATACGGGATCCTGGTCTGGCATGACCTGATGTTCAGCTGCAATGTGTACCGGCTGGATGAAAGCGGGCACTTTGAGGAGAATATCATCGCGGAAACGGAGGATAATGTCCGGCGGATCCGGCACCACGCCAGCCTGGCACTGTGGTGCGGGAACAACGAGATGGAATCCGGCTGGGCCGGATGGGAGCGCCTGGTGGGGCATCATCCCAGATATTCCCGGGATTATCTGATCATCTTTGAGCGGATCCTGAAGGACGTGGTCCGGCGGTGCGACGGGGTCACGCCCTGGTGGCCCTCTTCGCCTTCCTCCGGGGGCAGCTTCTGGGAGACGGCCTCCCCGAATCACGGCGATCAGCATTACTGGGACGTATGGCACAGCGGGAAGCCCTTTACGGAATATCGGGAGGAATATTTCCGCTTCTGCTCCGAGTACGGGTTTGAGTCCTTTCCGTCCATCAAGACCATCCGCTCGTTTACGCTGCCCGAGGACCGGAACATTTTCAGCCATGTGATGGAATCCCATCAGAAAAACGGAACCGCGAACAGCAAGATCTTCACCTATGTGGCGGACTATTTCCGGTATCCGAAGGACTTGCAGTCCATCGCGTACATCTCCCAGCTGCTGCAGCTGAAGGCGATCCAGTACGGGGTGGAATACTGGCGGCAGAACCGGGGCCGCTGCATGGGCTCCCTCTACTGGCAGCTGAACGACTGCTGGCCGGTGGCATCCTGGGCGTCCCTGGATTATTTCGGACGGTGGAAGGCACTGCACTACGGCGCCCGGCGCTTCTACGCGCCGCGCATGGCCTCCTGCCGGGAGAAACAGGAACTGTCGACGGATCTGACCTGGTATCTGCATAATGATACGCTGACCGCGTATGAGGGGCGGTTGGAAGTGGAGCTGCGCCGGGATGACTTCGAGGTCATCGCGCGGAGGGAGGCGTCGGCCCGGGTGGAACCGCTGAGCGCGATTCCCGTGCTGCATGAGGATTTTCAGGCGCTGCTGCCGGATGAGGAGACGCGGCGCCATATATACTGCGAATACCGGCTGTATGTGGACGGAGAACTGATCAGCCGGGGAACGACTCTGTTTGTGAAGCCGAAGCACCTGGACCTGCCGGCCATTCAGTACGAAATCCGGGTGGAAGAAGCGGGGGACTGCTTCGTGATTCATCTGGGATCCAGCGGATTTTCCTATTATACGGAGCTGGACTTCGAGAACCGGGACGCGGTATTCAGCGACAATTATTTCGATATCACGACCCCGGACGGGGTCACCGTTTCCGTCCCCCGCAGCGCCTTCCCGGAGGGAACGGGGGCGGAGGAGGTCAGGGAGGCGCTGCGCGTCTGCAGCGTCCAGGACAGCTATGATCCTTACGGGGAGTAAAAAGAAAAGGGAAGTGGCTGCTGTGCGGCATGCGCTTCCCGGCACTTCATCCGGGCATAGGGGGTCAGCACTGAAATCGTTATGAAAACGTAACAGCTTTGTTGCATATTATTCTCCCTGGTCATGTATACTGGTATCTGGCTGCGATGCGGCCTATTATGTAGGGGAGGAAAACATTCATGAAGAAACTCGTTTCCCTGTTGCTTGCTCTGGCGATGGTGCTGTCCTGCGCGGCGGCCCTGGCGGACAACGTGAAAATGGACAAGCTGACCTTCCAGTTCGTTCCCTCCAAGGACGCGGACGTGATCATCACCGGGACGAAGAACCTGCCCGACCTGATCAAGGCCGAGATGGCGAACCTGGGCTATGATATCGGCGAAGTGGAAATCTCCGTGGGTACCAGCTATGAGGCCACTGGTGAAGCCATGAGCGCCGGCACCATCGATGTGGGCTGGCTGCCCGGCGGCACCTATGCCATCTACAGCCAGAACAAGGAAGTCGACGTCATCCTGACTGCCACCCGTGCGGGGCTGTCCAACGACAGCGAGAATCCGGCGGACTGGAACGGGGACGCGAACAAGACCCTGCCCACCGAAAATCAGGTGACCTTCTACCGCTCCTTGATCTACGCCGCGCCCACCGAAAAGGGCAAGGCGCTGGCCGCCAAGGTCAATGCCGGCGAAGCCCTGACCTGGGACGAGCTGAACGACTGCACCTGGGCGGTCGGCAACACCTCTTCCTCCGCGGGCTATATCTATCCCACCATGTGGCTGATGGAACACTATGACGGCAAGAAGATCTCCGACCTGAGTTCCGTTGTCAACCTGGGCTATGCCGACGCTTTCGCGCAGGCCGCTTCCGAGCAGGTGGACATCATCTGCTGCTACGCCGACGGCCGCCGGGACTATGAGACCCCGTGGAATCTGCCCACCGATCAGGCCGACGCCACAGGCAAGCAGGGCATGGGCCGCGAAGACAGCATCTGGAATGAGCTGAACGTCATCGGCGTGACCCCCGGTATCTATAACGACACTGTGGCGGTGACCACCGCGAAGCCCGAAATCTACAACCCCGAGTTCATCAGTGCGCTGCAGACCGCTCTGATCAACATCATCAACACCGACGAAGGCAAGGAAATCTTCTCCGTCTACAGCCACGCCGGCTATGCCATCGCCCAGGACAGCGATTATGACGGCGCCCGTCAGGCCCTGACCGTGGTGAAGTAAGCTGCATTTCCCAACGCCCGGCAGCCGTAAGTTGCCGGGCGTTTTTTCCGGGTCCGGTCGGAAGAAGGAGAGAACCAGATGATCGAGTTTAAGCATGTGGACAAGGTGTATCCCAATGGGGTCAAGGGCCTGAAGGACGTCAACCTGACCATCGACCAGGGGGAATTTGTGGCCATCATCGGCCTGTCCGGGGCGGGGAAATCCACCCTGATCCGGACCATTAACCGGATGATCGACATCACGGGGGGCCAGCTCATCGTGGACGGGACGGACGTGATGACGCTGAAAGGGAAGGCCATGCGGCGGTACCGCCGGAAGATCGGCATGATCTTTCAGTCCTATAATCTGGTGACGCGGTCCACCGCGATCAAGAACGTGCTGACCAGCATGGTGCCGGATATGAACTTTTTCCGGGTGCTGCTGGGCCTGTTTACGAAGGAACAGAAGATGCACGCCCTGGAGGCGCTGGACAAGGTGGGCATCCTGGACAAGGCCTACACCCGGTGCGACCAGCTTTCCGGCGGGCAGCAGCAGCGGGTGTCCCTGGCCCGGACGCTGAACCAGAACCCCACCATCATCCTGGCGGACGAGCCGGTGGCGGCCCTGGATCCGGTGACGGCGAAGCAGGTCATGAGCGACTTCCGGCGCATCAACGAAGAGATGAACATCACCGTGCTCATCAATATTCACCACGTGGACCTGGCGCTGAACTACTGCACCCGGGTCATCGGCATCCGGGCCGGCGAGGTGGTCTATGACGGGCCCACCGCCAGCGTGACCCAGGAGATTCTGGACAACATCTATAATGGCGCGGCGATTCCCACCGCCGAGAAATGAGGCGGACATGAGAAAAAAGCAGAAAGCGGAAGCGGCGGTGAAAACCCCGCTGCTGGACCGGCTGATTCCGCCCCGGGAAATCACCCTGCCTAACGGGCACACCGTGAAAAAGCCCGTCTCCAGGGCGCCGTTCATCGCGGTGCTGACGATCGCGGCGATCTGGATTTCCGCGGTGGTGACGGGGTTTGACTTCCGCATCATCATCGAGCGGGGACATCAGCTCGGCTACATTCTGGGGCGGATCTTTCATCCCAACTGGAGCTATTTTGGCGGGGACGCCGCCGGTACCAAAAAACTGATGGACGCCCTGTTCGACACGATCAAGATGTCCATCATGGGCTCGGTCATCGGCGCGACCATGGCGCTCCCCATCTCCGTGATGGCTTCCAACAACATCAACCGCAGCACCGGCGTGGTCTGGTTCCTGCGGATCCTGCTGATGGTCATCCGGACCCTGCCCACGCTGATCATCGCCAAGTTTGCCGCGCTGATTTTCGGGCTGGGCACCTTCGCCGGCACGGTGGCTATCGTCGTGTTCACCTTCGGCATCGTGGCGAAGATGATGTACGAATCCATCGAAACCATCGACATGGGCGCCTTCGAGGCCACGGAAAGCTTCGGGGCGAACAAGTTTCAGTCCTTCTGGAGCGCCTGCATGCCCCAGATTCTGCCCACCTATCTGTCCTACTGCCTCTACAGCCTGGAGATGAACATCCGGGCCGCGGCGATCCTGGGATACGTGGGCGCGGGCGGCCTGGGCATCCTGATCAACGAGTTCATCGGCTGGCGGGACTACGAAAGCCTGGGCGCGGTGCTGCTGGCCCTGTTCGTGGTGGTGCTCATCATCGAGAACACCAGCCAGTACCTGCGGAAGAAGCTGAGCTGAGGAGGGGAGGAAGAACATGGCGAAGACAAAATCCCTGCTGAACGCGGACCATCCCCTTACCATCGAGGAGGCCTACGAATCCCGGCCCCGGCTCTGGTGGCTGTATACGCTGATTCTTCTGATCGTGGCGGCGCTGCTGGGGTGGAGCGGCACCTCCATCGAATATAAGGGCCTGGCCACCAAGGGCATGACCATCGCTCAGGGCATCGGCTACGGGCTGGTGCACCCGGATACGAACCTGCTGTTCAATCTGACCAACGAGGGCGTGCCCTATCAGCTGCTGCAGACGGTGGCCATCGCCGTTCTGGGCACCCTCATCGGCGGGGTGCTGGCGATTCCCTTCAGCTTCCTGGCCTGCGACCGCATCGTGCCCAAGCCGGTGGCACTGATTTTCCGGACCGTGATTCTGGGCATCCGCACGATTCCCAGCCTGGTCTGGGCGCTGGTGTGGATCCGGGTGACGGGGCCCAACGCCTTCTGCGGCGTGGTGACGGAATCGGTCTGCTCCATCGGGATGATCTGCAAGATGTACATCACAGCGATTGAGGACATCGACACGAAGATCCTGGAAAGCCTAGACGCCGCCGGATGCAACGGGTTCCAGAAGGTCCGCTACGGCATCCTGCCCCAGATTATTCCCAACTTTATTTCCACGGTCATCTATCGGTTCGACATCAACGTGAAGGACGCCACCACCCTGGGCATCGTCGGGGCCGGCGGCATCGGCGCGGCGCTGATTCAGTGCATGAACTCCAGCCGGTGGAGCATGGTCGGCGCGTATCTGACCGGCATGATCGTGCTGATGATCCTGATTGAACTGTTTTCGACGAAGGTCCGGGCCAAGCTGGCGCGGGGTTGAGCATGAAGAACAAACTGACGATCTATTTTACCTCAGATACCCACGGATACCTGTATCCCACCCATTTCCGGGACCGGGAGCCCCATCCCATGGGGCTCCTTTCCATGCGCTTTCCCAAGGATGAAAATACCCTGATCATCGACGGCGGGGATACGATCCAGGGCTCGCCCCTGATCTATTACTGCCGGACGGAAGGGGAGCCCCTGCCCGTCGCCCGGGCCCTGAACGACCGGGGATACGATTTCGTGACCCTGGGGAATCACGACTTCAACCTGGGGCAGGAACAGCTGGGGGCCTACCTGCGGGAGCTGAACGCGGAATGCCTCTGCGCCAATGTGCGGGATGAGACCGGGGCGCTGGATATTGCGCCCTGGGCCCTCCGGGTTTTGGGCAACGGCCTGCGGGTGGGCCTGGTGGGCATTGTGACGGACTGGGTGAATCGGTGGGAGAAGCCGGAAAACCTGGTAGGCCTGAAGATCACCGATCCCCTGGAGGCCGCGCGGCAGGCCTGCCTGGCCCTGCGGGACAAATGCGACGTGCTGGTGGGGATCTATCACGGAGGCATCGAAAAGGATCTGGCGACCGGCAAGCTCCTGTCGGATACGGACGAGAACATCGCCTGCCGGCTGTGCGAGGAGCTGCCCTTCGATCTGCTGCTGACGGGGCACCAGCATCTGGCGCTCCCCGGCGCCGCCTGGGCGGGCACCTGGATGGTGCAGCCGCCCGCCAACGCGGAGAAGGTTATCCGGGTAACCATGGATGAGGAAGGCCGGTTTTCCTCGGAACTGCTGCCGGTGCCGGACCGGGCGGCGCTTCGGCCGGAGGAAGAAGCGCTGTTTGAAAAGGTGAACGCCTGGCTGGATCAGCCGGTGGGACGGCTGTCCCGGCCCCTGTGGCCGAAGGACCACCTGTCTATGGCCCTGGAGGGGAGCGGGATCGCCCAGCTGTTCAACCGGGTGCAGCTGCACGCCAGCGGGGCGCAGATCAGCTGCGCCGCCCTGGGCAACGCCGTCCGGGGTTTTGACCGGGAGGTCACCGTGCGGGATGTGGTGGCCAGCTATGTGTATACCAATACCCTGGTGGTGCTGCGGGTGACGGGCCGGGTGCTGCGGCAGGGGCTGGAGCAGTGCGCCAGCTTCTTTCAGGTGACGCCGGAGGACGGCCTGCGGGTGGCCTCTCCGTTCCTCGAGCCCAAGGAGGCCTACTACAACTACGATTATTTCGCCGGGGTGCGGTATGTATTCGACCTGCGGAAGCCGGTGGGGGAGCGGGTCGTTTCCCTGACGCTCGACAGCGGCGAGCCGGTGGCGCCCGATGAGCAGTATACCCTGTGCATGTGCGACTACCGGGCTACCGGCTCCGGCAATTTCGACTTTTACCGGGACTGCCCCCGGGTCCGGGAGATCCAGACGGATATCTCGGAGCTGATTCTGGACGAGTTCCGCAGCTGCGGAGAGATTGAGATCCCGGAGGAATCCCCGTATCGGGTCGTCCGGTGAGAGGCGAAGAAGATGAATCAGACGAGGCGGGGACGGATCCTTCCGCGTTCGTTCTGGCCAATCCGGGAAAAAATGCCAATCATTCAAAAAATTTTAAAAAAGGGATTGACAGGCGGGGAGTTTAACGTTATACTCAAGTTGAACGTAAAGTTTATCGTTAAATCCGACCAGAAAGTGCAATGGAAAAGCCCACGTAAAGTTTAACGTTAAATCCAGATTTCATTCAGAGGAGATGACGCAGGATGCGAACGGTCTTCAGCGCTGGAAGGAGTCATACCTGGGAACATATCAGGCGGAACTGGGGCCTGTATCTGCTGATGCTTCCCGCGATCGTGATTTTCATTTGCTTCACCTATCTGCCCATGTACGGCGTGATCATCGCCTTCAAGGATTTCAAACCGGCGGCGGGGATCTGGGGAAGCAGGTGGGCGGGACTGAAATACTTTGAGCGGTATTTCAATTCCTACATGTTCGTCAATACGATCACGAACACGCTGGTCATCAGCCTGTATACGATTGTTGTGACCTTCCCGCTGCCGATTCTGCTGGCGCTGATGTGCAACCAGATGTACGCGAAGCGGTTCAAAAAGGTGTTCCAGGTGTCCACCTATCTGCCGCATTTCATCTCCACCGTGGTCATGTGCGGCATGATTATCATGTTCCTTTCCCCTTCCTCCGGGGTGATTCCGAAAATCATGGGCCTGATGGGATTTCAGATTGGGGATCTGATGGGCAGCGCGAATGCCTTCTCCGGCATCTACGTATGGACGGAGGTATGGCAGCATGTGGGCTGGGATTCGATCATGTACATCGCGGCGCTGTCGGCGATCGATCCGCAGCTGTATGAGGCGGCGGAGGTGGACGGAGCGAACAAATGGCAGATGATCCGCGCCATCGATATTCCGATGCTGGTGCCGACCATGGTGACGCTCTTTATTCTTCGCTGCGGGAGCCTGCTGGGGGTGGGCTTTGAGAAGGTCTATCTGCTGCAGAATGACCTGAATATTGCCCGAAGCGAAATCATCTCCACCTACCTGTACAAGATGGGCCTCAAGTCCAACCAGTACAGCTACTCCGCGGCCATCGGGCTGTTCAACAATGTGGTCAACTTTGTGATCCTGATCCTGGTCAACCAGATATCCAAAAAGATCAGCGACACATCGCTGTTCTGAAAGGAGGCGCGATCCATGAGCAGTGTAATGCCTGAGAAAGAAGGAAAACGAAACCGTATCCGGAAGAGCCGGGCGGACCAGACCTTCGATGCAATCATCTATACGGTCGCGGTCATCATGACGCTGGTGGCCCTGTATCCCATGTACTTCATCGTGATTGCCTCCATCAGCGATCCCAACCAGGTGGCCCAGGGCAATGTACTGCTCTGGCCGAGGGGCTTCAGCCTGGACGGATACAGCTATCTGCTGTCCATGGGCAACCTGTGGAACGGATATCTGAATACGATTCTCTACAGCCTTGCCGGGACGCTGATCATGCTGGCCGTCAATATCCCGGTGGCATACGCGCTTTCGCGGCGGGATCTGGTGGGGCGGGGATTTTTCACCTTTTTCTTCATCTTTCCGATGTTTTTCGGCGGCGGGCTGATTCCCACCTTCATTATTCTGAACAATACCTTTCACCTGGTGGACACGTTCACGGTGATGGTGCTGCCTTTTTCGGTCATCTCCTACTACATCGTGGTGTCAAGAACATTCTTTCAGACCAGCCTTCCGGGAGAGCTCTGGGACGCTGCGCAGATCGACGGCTGCGGAAACCTGCGGTATTTCTTTACGATCGTCCTGCCGCTGTCCAAAGCCATTCTGGCGGTCATTGCCCTGTGGGCAGCGGTGGGCCACTGGAACAGCTACTTCAACGCCATGATCTATCTGCGCACGCCGGAAAAATATCCGCTGCAGCTGGTGATGCGCAATATCCTGATCAACAATGAGATGGCTGCCTCGGCCATGACCGGCTCCGCTGCGGCGGATATCAACCGCAAGGCGAATCTGATCAAGTACGGGGCGATTGTGGTATCCTCGCTGCCCATCATGACAATGTATCCCTTTGTACAGAAATATTTCAATCAGGGCGTCATGATCGGCGCGCTGAAAGGCTGATACGGTTTCATGGCGGAAACGCCTGAACATAAACAAGAAGGAGGAAAAAATCATGAAAAAACTGTTGGCTCTGACGCTCACCCTGTGCCTTCTGCTGGGTACCCTGGCGGTATCCCTGGCAGAAGACGTCCCCACCTTCAAGGTGGCGGTCAACCGCTGGACCGAGGTTTGGGGAACCGATTTCACCCAGACCGCGTTCCTGAAGGAAATCAGCGAAAAGACGGGCGTGAACATTGAATGGCAGCCCTATTGGAACGGTTCCTGGAGCGATCAGAAATCCCTGATGCTGGCCAGCGGCCTGAGCGCGCTGCCGGATGCGTTCTTTGGCTCGATCTCCCTGACGGACGCGGACATCGTGCCGAATCAGGACTATTTTGTGGAACTCACCGATCTGATTCCGCAGTACATGCCGAACCTGACGGCGATCTTCGAGAAGGATCCCTCCATGAAGGCCATGTGCACGGACGCCGAGGGCAAAATCTGGAGCCTGCCCAAGAAGCTGCCCATGCGGCCGATAACTGCCAATGAAATGTACATCAACAAGGTATGGCTGGAGGAGCTGAACCTCCCGATGCCCACCACCTACACGGAACTGGCCGATACGCTGGTGGCGTTCTCCAAGTCCGGCGAAGGCCGCTACGGCTTCATCGCCGCGTCCTCCCTGCAGTTTGACCTGAACAACCTGCTGCTGCCCTTCGGCGTGCAGACCAGCCGCGCGGGCAACTTCATGGGCATCAACGCCGAGGGACAGCCCTACTTTGTGCCCATGGCGGAAAACTACAAGGAAGCCGTGAAGTGGGCGCGCGAGCTGTATGTGAACGGCGCGCTGGATCCGGAATATTTCACCCAGACCTCCGATATGGTGCGGGCGAAGGTGCAGGATACGGAGAACGGGCCGCGGACCGGCATCGTGTTCGCCTGGACCGCAGATGCCGAGCTGCTGGGCAACGCCAAGGACTATGTGGTGGTGGAAGCCGTGGCCGGCCCGGACGGCAACCGCTATGTCGAATCTGACCCCACCTTCCTGAACTATGGCAAGAACGAACTGGTCATCACGAAGAACTGCTCCGATCCCGGCAAGCTTCTGGCCTGGGCGGATCAGTTCTACACCGACGAAGCGTCCCTGCAGACCTACTACGGCTCCATCGGCGACGGCAAGATCGCGAAGAACGAGGACGGCACCTACGAAGTGCTGCTGCCCGCCGCGGACTCCGGCATCAATCTGGATACCTCCTGCTGGACCTTCTCCTTCCGTGATCACGGCCCCAAGTACATGAATGAAGAGTTCGAAGCGAAGGTTATCCTGCCCACCACCGAAGGCGACGGCATCAAGCTGGCGGACGACGCGGTGAACGCGAAGTATGCGCGGGACACCTTCCCGGTCGTGTCCTATACCGCGGACGAGCTGGAACAGATCGCGTTCCTGAGCGCGGACATCACCAGCTACTGCAGTCAGCAGTATGCCCACTGGGTGACCGAAGGCGGCGTGGAAGAGGAATGGGACAGCTACATTGCGAAGCTGGGCCAGATGGGCGTGCAGGATCTGATCAACATTCATCTTGCTGCGTATGCCCGGTATATGGGCCAGTAAACCGGACGGTCAAACGCGCCTGAACGCGCCAGTGCTCCGTACCGGTTGCGGAAAAGCGGCGCTTCAGGTACAATGGATATCGAAATCAGTGATGATCGGGGCTGCTGCGGATAAGCAGCAGCCCCCTTTTTCAGGAGAGGATTGCCCATGAAAGCGAAGGATCTTTGGACCATCATGCCAAACGCGCGGCCGGAAGCCGTGATTCGCGGCAGGGATTACTGCATCACCGTGCTGACGAGCCGGCTTTTCCGCCTGGAATACGAATCCTCCGGCTGTTTCCTGGACGAGGCGACGCAGACAGCGCTGTGCAGGGATTTTGCCGTGCCGGCGTTTACGGTGGAGGAAACGGAACGGGAGCTTACCGTGGAAACGGAACATGTACGGCTTGTGTATGACCGGAAACCCTTCTCTCCGGAGGGCCTTCGCGCGGCGCTGAAAGGGGCCTTCGCGGTGTACGGCAGCGTGTGGCATTACGGGGACGCGGAAAAGACCCTGGGGGGAACTGCGCGGACGCTGGACGAGGCGGACGGGGAGATTCCGGTGGAAGCGGGGATTATGTCCTTTCATGGCTATGCGGCGCTGGATGACAGCGCTTCCATGCGGATGGACGGGGAAGGGCGCCTGCTGCCGGCCCGTCCGCATGGGATCGATCTGTACCTGTTCGCATACGGCCACGACTTTCGCGGGGCCATGAAGGATTTCCTGCGCCTGTCGGGCAGGGTGCCGGTCGTCCCCCGGTTCGCGCTGGGCAACTGGTGGAGCCGCTATTATCCCTATACGCAGACGGAATATATGCATCTGATGGAAACATTTGAGCAGGAGGGGATTCCTCTGTCCGTTTCGGTGCTGGATATGAACTGGCACGTGACGGAGATTGATCCGCGATACGGCACGGGTTGGACGGGATACACCTGGGACAGGGAAAAGTTCCCGGAGCCGGAAAAGCTGCTGGCCTGGCTGCATGATCACGGCCTGAAGGTCACGCTGAACGACCATCCGGCAGACGGGATCCGGGCGTGCGAGGAGAGCTATGCGCGCATGGCGTCGGCCATGGGAGAAGAGGCAGAATCGGGAAAACCTTTTCCGTTTGACGCGGCGTCGGAGCGCTTTCTGCAGGCGCTGGAAAGGGCGGTCCTGGAGCCGCTGGAAGCGATGGGCGTGGACTTCTGGTGGCTGGACTGGCAGCAGAAGGGCGGAACCACGGATCCGGGGATGGATCCCCTCTTTACGCTGAACCATACCCGATATCTGCATGCCCTGGAGACGGGACATCCCGCGCTGATTCTGAGCCGGTACGGCGGTCCCGGAAGCCACCGCTACCCCGTGGGCTTTTCCGGGGATACATGCATTACCTGGGCGTCCCTGCATTTCCAGCCCTGGTTTACCGCCACGGCCGCGAACATCGGGTACGGCTGGTGGAGCCACGATATCGGCGGGCACATGCATGGGACCTATGATCCGGAGCTGACGACGCGCTGGGTTCAGTTCGGGGTCTTTTCCCCGATCATGCGCCTGCATTCTTCCAACAATCCCTTCATGTGCAAGGAACCCTGGCTTTTTCCGGCGGAATACGCGCAGACAATGAAGCATTTCCTGCGCATCCGACACAGGCTTTTGCCCTGGCTTTACACGCAGAATGTCCGGTGCAGCGAAGAGGGAGAGATGCTGCTCAGACCCCTGTACTATGAAGCAGGGGATGACTGGGATCTGTATTTTAAACGGAGAAACCAGTATCTTTTGGGAGACTGTCTGACCGTGTGCCCGGTGACGCAGCCCATGGATCCTTCGGCACAGATGGCGGAAACGGAAGCATGGCTTCCGGAGGGAATCTGGACGGATTTCTTTACCGGATGGCGATACCGGGGCGGAAGGAAGCTGAAGCTTTACCGCCCTCTGAACCTGATCCCCGTGCTGGTGCGGCCGGGCGGCATTATCCCTATGGACGGCGCGGAGCAGCCGAGAAACGGCGCTGCGCTGCCGGAGGAGATCCTGCTGCGGGTTTTCCCGAACGGAGACGGGGAAACGGAGTTGATTGAGGACAATGGACTGCTCCCGGGGGATCCGGACTATCGCCGGGCGGTGGTCCGTATCCGGGTACGGCTGGAAAGCGGACTGACGGTGGAGATTCTGCCCGCGGAGGGGGACGAATCCGTGCTGCCGGAAAACCGCAGATACACGGTGGAACTGAACGGGGTGACGGACACGCTGCCGGATGACGCTTCCTGCGCGTTTTCCGCGTCGTATGACGCAGCCCGTCGGACGCTGACGCTGCGCCTCGAACAGCAGGCCTGCAGCCTGCATTGGGAGAAGCTGCCGGAGGTTCCGGCCCCGGAAAAGACGGTATGGCTGGAGCAGCTGCTGTACAGGGCGCGGATCGAATATGATCTGAAGAACGACATCATGCGGGCGGCCAGACAGAACGAAACGCCCGAGGGATTCCTGGCGCAGCTCCACGCGCTGGAGCTTCCGCAGGCGCTGTTTGGCGCGATCCTGGAACGGATGACGACGGGCTGAGGACTGCCTTGCGGCAAAGCCTTTCTGCCGGTATCCGGGGGCGAAGGGAAAGCCGTCTTTCAAACCGACGGATCCGGCGGGCGCGTCAGGGCACACTTGACAAAACAGATGAAACCGATATCATGAGACGCGCAAAGATTATTCCTGAAGGAGCATCGCGAATTGAGCACGATCAAGGATATTGCGGCGGAAGCCGGCGTCAGCGTGATGACGGTATCCAACGTGATTCACAACAATCATGCGCGGGTTTCGCCGGCGACCGCGCAGCGCGTCCGGGAAATCATGGCCAGGCATCAGTATGTTCCCAATATGGCCGCGCGAAGCCTGATTTCCAAATCCTCCCATATCATCGCGGTTCTTCTGCCGATCTGGCACGGTTCCGCGGCCAGCATGCTGCTGGATCCCTATACAGGTCAGCTGGTGGGATACCTGGAGGAACTGCTGCGGGAAAAACAGTATTACGTCATGGTCTGCTCCTTTGATCAGGTGGAGCAGGTGCTGGCCCTTCAGCAGACCTGGCAGATGGACGGCATGATTCTGGTGCTGCCGCACGAGGACGCGATTACCCGGGACCTGATTCAGCGGACGCAGGCGCCGCTGGTGGTCTTTGACCGGCATTACGAGGATCTTCCCATGCTTGACGTGTGCCTGAACGACCGCCGGGGCGGCTATACGGCGACCCGGTATCTGCTGGAGAAAGGGCACAGAAAAATCGGATTTGCTGCGCCATCCATCTATGAATCCTCCGTCATTCAGGGCCGCTTTCAGGGCTACCTGGAGGCGCTGGCGGAATATCAATTGCGGGAAAGAAAAGACTGGCTGTTTGACGGCGCGGTGCATCAGGAAGGCGGGGAAGCCGTGGCGGAGGCGTTGTCCCATATGCAGGAAAGACCGACCGCTGTTGTGGCGACGGAGGATCTGCTGGCCTGCGGCATTCTCAAAGGCTGTCAGGAGAGGGGCATGCAGGTGCCCGAGGATCTGTCCGTCATCGGGTTTGACGATTCCATGCCCGCCCGGCTGATTACGCCCCAGCTGACCACCATTGCGCAGGACATTCGCCAGAAGGCGGCCACAGGCGTGCAGCAGCTGTTTCAGGCTATGGAGGATGAAACGTATCGAAACGCGCATGCCGTGCTGGACATCAGGCTGGTGGAAAGGCAGTCTGTCAGGGAACCCGGAAATATCTGACAGCGGAGCCTGCCGGTGAAGGAAACAGGGATCAGGCGTCGGGCATCAAAAAAAGCCGCTCCTCTCATGGGGAGCGGCCTTTGCTGCGTCTAAAGGAGGTATCAGAACCGCATGCGTTCCTCGATCCAGGCGCGGACCTCGGTCAGGGGCACACGGACCTGCTCCATGGTGTCCCGGTCCCGGATGGTGACGGACTGGGTTTCCTCGGTTTCGAAGTCCACGCAGATGCAGTAGGGCGTGCCGATTTCGTCCTGCCGGCGGTACCGCTTGCCGATGGATCCGGTTTCGTCATAGTCCACGGCGAAATACTTGCAAAGCTCGGCGTGAATGTCGGAGGCCAGGGCGCCCAGCTTGTTCTTCTGCAGGGGGAGCACCGCGGCCTTGAAGGGGGCCAGGGCGGGATGCAGGTGCAGCACGTTGCGCACGTCGCCGCCTTCCAGCTCCTGCTCCTCATAGGCGTTGCAGAGGAAGGCCAGCAGCATCCGGTCCACCCCCAGGGAGGGCTCGATGCAGTAGGGGATGAACTTTTCGTTGGTGACCGGATCCATGTATTCCATGGTCTTGCCAGAATGGTTCTGATGCTGGGTCAGGTCGTAATCCGTCCGGTCGGCGATGCCCCAGAGCTCGCCCCAGCCGAAGGGGAAGAGGAATTCAAAGTCCGTGGTGGCCTTGGAATAGAAGGCCAGCTTCTCGGGCTCGTGATCCCGCAGGCGGAGGCTTTCCTCCTTGATGCCCAGCTTCAGCAGCCAGTCTTTGCAGAAGGAGCGCCAGTAGTTGAACCACTCCAGATCCTCACCGGGCTTGCAGAAGAACTCCAGCTCCATCTGTTCGAATTCGCGGACCCGGAAGATGAAGTTCCCGGGGGTGATTTCGTTGCGGAAGGATTTGCCGATCTGGGCGATGCCGGCGGGGAGCTTCTTGCGGGTGGTCCGCATGACGGCGGGGAAGTTCACGAAAATGCCCTGGGCGGTCTCCGGCCGCAGGTAGATTTCGTTGGCGCTGTCCTCGTTGACGCCGGCGAAGGTCTTGAACATCAGGTTAAACTGGCGGATGCCGGTAAAATCCTTCTTGCCGCAGACGGGGCAGACGATGTCATGCTCATTGATGAAGGCTTCCAGTTCGGCGTTGGTCCAGCCGTCGCCGGTTTCCTTGCCCTTTGTGAAATCCTCAATCAGCTTATCCGCCCGGAAGCGGGCCTTGCAGGCCTTGCAGTCCATGAGGGGATCGTTGAAGCCGCCCACGTGCCCGGAGGCGACCCAGACTTCCCGGTTCATGAGGATGGCGGAATCCAGGCCCGTATTGTACTTGCTTTCCTGGACAAACTTCTGCCACCAGGCTTTTTTGATATTGTTCTTCAGCTCCACGCCCAGGGGACCGTAATCCCAGGTGTTGGCCAGGCCACCGTAAATCTCGGAGCCCGCGAAAATAAAGCCGCGCCCTTTGCAGAGGGCCACCAGCCGATCCATCGTCAGTTCTGCCATGATCACATTACCTCCACATCCCGACATAATGAAGAAAAACCTTTGCTATCTTAAAGGCCAGCAGGGGTTTTGTCAAGGGAATGAGCGGATTTGGTGCAGGAATGAAACGGCGGGTTCCGCTCAGCTTCATGGCCGGGCTGCAGGGGTGTTTCGGATCCGGGGGACGGAATCCCCAGGGAGCGAGGCGGAACCGTAACAACGGCGGCTGGTTTTTCCGTGTTTTCGGTTGCCCGGCCGGGCGCATCCGTGATATACTACAATGTCTTTTTATGGGCGGCCGGCGGCAGGAGGATGCCGCTGAAAATAAACATGAGGATGACGCTGAAAATAGAATAAAGAAAGAGGTGTATAACGGATGCGGCTTGGAGGAACGATTGTCGGGAATTACGCGACGATGGAAGAATGGGAAGAGATGCTGGTCAGATCCCGTTTCAGGGCCATTACGGCCCCCTTTCACTGCGGGACGCCGGAAAGGGATATTGACGCCTTCATGGAAATCGCGGCCCGGCATGACGTGATGATGGCCGAAGTCGGCGTATGGAAAAATGTGATGGATCCGGACGCCGGGAAGGCGGCGGAGGCGATGGATTTTGCCAAGAAGCAGCTGGCGCTGGCGGACAGGCTCAGGATCCCCTGCTGCGTCAATATCGTCGGGACGGCCGGGACGGCGGGCTGGGACGCGGCGGACCGGAGCAACTTCCTCCCCGAAACGTATGAGAAGATCATCTCCATGACGCGGGAGATCATCGACGCCGTTGAGCCGCAGTATGCTTTTTACTGCATCGAGCCCATGCCGTGGATGGTTCCCGACGGGCCGGACGAATACCTGCGGCTGATCCGGGACGTGGACCGCCCGCATTTCGCCGCCCATATGGATTTTGTGAATATGATCAACTGTCCCCGGCGGTTTCTGGCGGCGGAGGAGTTTATCGAAGCGTGCTTTGAGAAGCTGGCGCCATATATCAAGAGCACGCATCTGAAGGACAGCAGGCTGAATCCGACCGCGCTGACGACGCTGCTGGAGGAATGCTCGCCGGGTGAAGGGTGCCTGGATTTTGAGAAAGTGCTGAAAACCATAGAGCGGACGCTGCCCGCGGACGCGCCCGTGCTGCTGGAGCACATGCAGACGGAAGCGGAATACAGGGCGGCGTATGACGAGGTGAAGCGCGTGGCGGATCAAGCGGGTATCCCCATCTGAGCAGGAACGGCTTCCGGGTGAAAAATTGCGCTGAACACTCGATAAACGGGCCGAATTGTGGTATGATGGAAGTTGGCCGCGGGATCAGCCCGCGGGATCAACAGGGGAGAGACGAGAATGAACGAAGAGAAGAAAAAAAAGGGCCTGTTCGCCAGGCTGCGGGAAGGGCTCAGCAAGACCCGGGGGAACATGACGGAAAAGGTGGATGTCATGGTCCGGGAAAACCGGAAGATTGATGAGGACTTTTATGAGGAGCTGGAAGACATCCTGATCATGTCCGACTGCGGGATGAAGGCCACCACGGTGATCATTGACGAACTGCGGGACAGGGTCAAAAAGAACAATCTGAAGGACGCGGCCCAGGCCCGGGAAACCCTCAAGCAGATCATGACGGAGCAGATGGACATTCCCAGGCCGCCGCTGAAATGGCCCATGGTGATGCTGATGGTGGGCGTGAACGGGGTCGGAAAGACCACCACCATCGGAAAGCTGGCCCTGCGGTTCCAGAGCATCGGGCGGAAGGTCATGCTCTGCGCGGGGGATACCTTCCGGGCGGCGGCGGCGGAACAGCTGACGGTCTGGGCGGAGCGGGCCCGGGTGCCCATCGTGAAGCACGAGGAGGGCGCCGATCCCGCGGCCGTATTGTTCGACGCCATCAAAAGCGCCAAGGCCCAGCAGGCGGATCTGCTGATCGTGGATACGGCGGGCAGGCTACATAACAAGAAAAACCTGATGGACGAGCTGAACAAGATGCGCCGGGTGATCGATCGGGAGTATCCGGAGGCGGATACCCGCTGCATCCTGGTGCTGGACGCCACCACCGGGCAGAACGGGCTGCAGCAGGCCCGGGCCTTCAAGGAAGTGGCGGAGATCGGGGGCATCATCCTGACAAAGTTGGACGGCACGGCCAAGGGCGGCATCGCGCTGGCCATCCGGCAGGAGCTGGAGGTGCCGGTCTGGTATGTCGGCGTCGGGGAAGGAATCGACGATCTGCAGCCCTTTAACGCCAGAGAATTTGTCGAAGCACTGTTCTGATTCTTCCGATTTCTCCTTGACGAAAAAGGTCAAGAGGGATATAATGCCTGCATTGCGTTTACACGAAGGAGGATGGATTGCTATGAAATCCAACAAGAAGCGCGGCAGCAAAACCGGCTCGGTTGTCGCGCTGTGCATTGTGCTGGTCATCACCGTGGTGCTGGCCGTACTGGGCACCGGCGGCTGGAGCATTCCGCCCCGGGGGCTGTACCGGGTGATGCCCTGGCTGCCGACCACCCAATCCGACGCCTGGCCGCAGGTGCTGCCGCTGGGCCTGGATCTGCGGGGCGGCATGTACGTGGAATATTCCGCAAAAGCGCCGGAAGGCTCCGAGGCGACCTTTGACGAGCTGATGGAGGGGACCATTACCATCATCCAGCAGCGCCTGTCCGACAAGGGGTATACCGAGGCCAACATCCAGCGGATCGGCGGCGACGGGATCCGGGTGGAAATTCCGGACGTGCAGGACGATACCGTGCTGGATCTGATCGGCGCGGCGGCCAAGCTGGAATTCCGGAATCCGGCCGGGGAAACCTTCATGACCGGTGATATGGTCAAGACCGCCCGGTATTATTATGCCGAGGGCGATCATCAGGTGTCCTTCACGCTGACGGACGAAGGCAGCAAGCTCTTCGGGGATGTGACCAGCGCCAATATCGGCCGGAACATCGCCATCTATCTGGATGGGGAGATGCTGATCAACCCCACCGTGCAGAGCGCCATTACCAACGGGTCCGGCGTGATCAATGGAATGGGGACCGCGGAGCGGGCCCAGACCATCGCCGCCAAGATCCAGAGCGGCGCGCTGCCCCTGGAGCTGACTCAGCAGAAGGTGGACAAGGTGTCCGCCACCCTGGGGCGGGACGCCCTGAGCACCTCGGTGTTCGCCGCCATCATCGGCATCGCCCTGGTGATGCTGCTGATGATCTTCCGGTACCGGCTCAACGGCCTGGTGGCCAGCTGGGCGCTGTCCATTTATGTGATCGTGCTGTTCATGCTGATTGCCATTATGCACATTCAGCTGACCCTGCCGGGCCTGGCGGGCGTGGTGCTGGGCATCGGTATGGCCGTGGACGCCAACGTCATCATTTTCGAGCGCTTTAATGAAGAGATCCGCGCGGGCAAGAGCGTGCGGACGGCTGTGCGCACGGGCTTTAAGAACGCCATGAGCGCCATCCTGGACTCCAACGTGACCACCCTGATCGCAGGCGTGGTGCTGCTGGTCTACGGGACCGGCTCCATCCAGGGCTTTGCCCGGACGCTGCTGCTGGGCGTGGTGGTGTCCATGTTCAGCGCGATTCTGGTGACCCGCTTCCTGATGAACCGCTTTGTGAACGCGGGCTTCGTAAAGGAAAGCCTGTACACCGGCGCGAAAATCGGAAAGGAGGCGCAGGCATAATGAAAATTCAGAATCGGTCCAAAACCTGCCTGATCATCTCCTGCGCGATTATCGTGGTGGCCCTGATCATGACCCTCACCGGCCATGGCATCAACCTGGGCATCGACTTTGAGGGCGGCCTGAGCATGGAATACAGCCTGGGTGCGACTGCGGTCAAGGGCGACCTGGAAGGCATTCTGTCCGAAATGGGCGTCCAGACCTATACGGTCACCTACCAGGGGAACAACGAGAGCGAAGCCGTCATCCGGATCAAGGATGTGGCGGAGGACGACATTCAGAACATTCAGGCCCAGTTCGAGGAAAAGGTTCTGGCCAAGTATCCGGACGCGAAGTCCGTGGGGGATGTAAACTACGTGGGCCCCGTGGCCGGCGCGACCCTGGTGCGCAACGCGGTGATTTCCGTGCTGCTGGCGGCGGCGCTGATGCTGGTGTACATCGCCATCCGGTTCGACCTGAACAGCGGCCTGTCCGCGGTGTTCGGCCTGCTGCATGACGTGCTGATCATGCTGAGCTTCATGGTGATTCTGCGGGGCTTCATTCAGATGAACTCCTCCTTTATCGCCGCGGCGCTGACCATCGTCGGGTATTCCATCAACAACACCATCGTGATCTTCGACCGGATCCGGGAGAATGCGAAGAAGTATCCCACCATGGCCCGGGAGGAAGTTACCAACATCTCCATTAAGGAGAGCCTGGGCCGGACCATCAACACCACGCTGACCACGCTGATCACCATCGTGGCGCTGTGCGTGCTGGGGGTGGCCAGCATCCGGGAGTTCGCGCTGCCGATCATCATCGGTATTCTCAGCGGCGTGTACAGCGCCAACATGATCAACGGCTATGTGTGGGCGTTCCTGGAGGAACGGCGCAAGGCCGCGAAGGCCAAGGCCTGATTGGAATCAACGGAACGGGAACGGGGGGCCGGCAGCGGCTCCCCGTTCGGTATATTTGCCGGCGGGAAACACCTCAGCGCTGCGCTGACTGGACAGAACGGTTACCGGGGACCAAGGAAAACAAATCGGAGGAAGGCGGATGCAGGCATTCAGAAAGCGCTTTACGGGCGGGGGGAAGCCGATTCCCGGCCTGCCGGAATGGGAAAGCGAGCTTTTGCGGGCCCGGGGCATCGACACGGCGGAGAAGGCCGAACGCTTTCTGCACCCTTCCGAGGCGGATCTGCACGATCCCATGGCCATGCAGGATATGGACAAGGCGGTGGGCCTGATCCGTGCCGCCATCGCGCGGGGGGAGCACATCACCGTCTACGGGGATTACGACGTGGACGGGGTCAGCGCGGTGACCGTTTTGCTGGAAACGCTGCTGGAGGAGGGGGCGAAGGCGGATTTCCGGATTCCTCAGAGGCATCAGGAGGGCTACGGGCTCAACGCGCAGGCGGTGCGGGAGATCGCGGAGAAAAGCTCCCTGCTGATCACGGTGGACTGCGGCATCTCCAATGTGAAAGAGGTGCGGCTGGCCAAAGAGCTGGGGATGAAGGTGATCGTGACGGATCACCACGCGCTGCCGGAGACCCTGCCGGAAGCCGACGCGACGCTCAATCCCCTGCTGGGGGCCTATCCCTTCCGCCGGCTGTGCGGGGCGGGGGTGGCGCTGAAGATCTGTCAGGCGCTGCAGGGAATGCCCGGTGTGGAAAAGCGGATCGAGGTGGCCGCCCTGGCGACGGTCTGCGACATCGTCCAGCTGGCGGACGAGAACCGCTTCATCGTCCGGGAAGGCCTGAGAAGGATGGGTGAAACCCGGCGCCCCGGCCTGCGGGCGCTGATGGAGAAGGCGGGGGTGCGCCCCTCCGTGCGGGCGGAGGATCTGGGGTTCCGGCTGGGGCCGCGGCTCAATGCCGCGGGCCGGCTGGAGGGCGCCGCCCAGGGGGTGCGGCTGCTGATGACCCGGGATCCGGCGGAGGCGGAGGCCATCGCCGCGCATCTGGAGGAGAACAACCGCCTGCGCCAGGAGACGGAGCGGCGGATGATTCAGGAAGCCCTGGCGGATTTTGACCGGCAGGTGGACCTGACGCGGGACCGGGCGGTGATCCTGGAGGGGGAAAACTGGAACAGCGGGGTCATCGGGCTGGTGGCCGGCCGGCTGTGCGAAAGGCTGCATCATCCCACGGTGGTGTTGAGCGTTCAGGGGGAAAACGCGGTGGGCAGCTGCCGGTCCATCCCCGGGGTGAACATCTGGGAGATGCTGAACCGGTGCGGGGATCTGTTTGTGCGCTTCGGAGGGCATGAACAGGCGGCGGGGCTGACCATCCCCACGGAGAAGATTCCCGCCTTCCGGGAGCGGCTGAACCGGGTGATCCGGGAAAGCTGCGACGACCGGCGCTTCCTGCCGGTGAAGGAGTACGACGCGGAGCTGCCCCTGAAGGCGGCGACGCTGGAGACCGTCGACGCCCTGGCGGATCTGGAGCCCACGGGCTGCGGGAATCCGCCGCCGGTGTTCCTGGTGCGGGGGGCGGAGCTGCAGGAGGGGCGCAGGGTGGGAAAGGACATGAGCCACCTGAAGCTGACCCTGCTGGAGGGCGGAACCCTGCTGGGCGGGATCGGCTTTGGCCTGGGGGATCTGGCCGACCAGAACCTGCGGAAGGTGGACGTGCTGTTCTGCCCCGGCCGGAACGAATTCAACGGCCGGGTCAGCGCCCAGATCGCGGTGCAGGCCATGAAGCCGGCGGAGGACAGCGGGGCCGCGGAAGCGGAGATGAGCGAAGAGGCCTTTTTTCTCGCGGGATTGCAGGAAATGAGCCGGCTGGCAGCGAAAAAAACAGACTGTCCCGGAAGCGCGGGGATCCTGCGGCCGGAGCATCTCCTGAAGGAGAGGCTGGAGAAGGTGGATCCGTCGAAGGAGGCCCTGGGCGTGGTGTACAAAGCGCTGAAAACGGGGGACGGAAGCGGTCCGGAGGAACGGACGCGGGATCTGGGGATGCCTCGGGAGCAGATCCTCTTCGCGCTGGCGGTGTTTCAGGAGCTGGGGTTCCTGACCTTTACCCCGGCGCCGCTGAGGGTGGCCTGGAAACCCCACGGCCGCAATGACCTGGCCAACAGCCCGCTGTTCAGATACGTGTCGAAGATGAGGAAGGCGTAATGCCTTCGGCGGCGGGCAGGGAGAGGACGGTTCCCCGGGGCCCGGGGCTGTGAACGAATCATCGGAAGGAGAGGGGGAGGAGAAATGAGCTTTGCCAGTTACGAGGCCATGCCGCTGAGCACGATGCTGGCCCGGATCCGCAAATATCATCCGGGGGACGGTGCGGAGCTGGTGGAAAAGGCCTGGCATTTTGCCGAAGCGGCCCATGACGGGCAGGTCCGCAAGAGCGGCGAGCCCTATTTTATCCACCCCACCTTTGTGGCCAGCATTCTGACGGACCTGATGATCGATCCGCCCACCATCGCGGCGGGGCTTTTGCACGATACGGTCGAAGACTGCCAGAATATCACCCTGGACACCCTGAAGCGGGAATTCGGGGAGGAAGTGGCGGAGCTGGTGGACGGGGTTACCAAGCTGAACAAGCTGGACTTCGCCAACCGGGAGGAAGCCCAGGCGGAGAGCATCCGGAAGATGATCCTGGCCATGAGCCGGGATATCCGGGTGGTGCTGATCAAGCTGGCGGACCGGCTGCACAATATGTATACCCTGCGGTATCAGCCCCCGGAGCGGCAGAAGGCCATCGCCCGGGAGACGCTGGACATCTACGCCCCGCTGGCCCACCGGCTGGGGGTGTATGCCCTGAAGCAGGATCTGGAGGATCTGAGCCTGAAATACCTGGATCCGGACGGATACAACAATATTGTGCACCTGGTCGGCATGAAACGGGCGGAGCGGGAGGAAAACATCCGCCAGGTGATCGACGAGCTGAGCGCCCGGCTGGACGAATCGAAAATCCATTTCGATATCGACGGCCGCAGCAAGCATTTCTATTCCATTTACCGGAAGATGGTGCTGCAGCACAAAACCTTCGACCAGATCTACGACTTGATCGCCATCCGGGTCATTGTGGATACCGTGCCGGACTGCTATACCGTGCTGGGCATCGTGCATACCCTGTGGAACCAGGTGCCGGGCCGGTTCAAGGACTATATTTCCGTCCCCAAGGCCAATATGTATCAGAGCCTGCATACCACGGTCATGGGGGGGCGGAAAATGCCCTTCCCCTTTGAGGTGCAGATCCGGACCTGGGAAATGCACCATATCGCGGAATACGGCATCGCCGCCCACTGGCGCTACAAGGAAGGAAGAGCCAAGGGGGACGAGCTGGACGCCAAGCTGACCTGGGTGCGGCAGATTCTGGACTGGCAGAGCGACACCCGGGACAGCCAGGAGTTTATCGATACCCTGAAGACCGATCTGTTCGACGACGAGGTCTTCCTCTTTACCCCCAAGGGGGACGTCATTTCCATGCCCAAAGGGTCCACCCCGCTGGATTTTGCCTACCGGATTCACTCCGCGGTGGGGAACAAGTGCACCGGGGCGAAGGTGAACGGCAAGCTGGTGCCGCTGGAAACGGAACTGGCCACCGGGGACCGGGTGGAGATCATGACCTCCGGCTCCAGCAAAGGCCCCAGCTCCGACTGGATCCGCATCTGCAAGACCCCCCAGGCCAAGGCCAAGATCCGCCAGTACCTGAAAAAGGAGCTGCGGCAGGAGAATATGGCCCTGGGGAAGGACATGATCGAGCACGAGTGCGCCCGGCGGAACGCGCGGCTGGCGGATCTGGCCAAGCGCGAATACTACGAGGGCATGCTGCGGAAATACGGCTTTAACGAATGGGAGGATATCTGCTGCGCCGTGGGGTACGGCGGGATGGCCGCCCAGTACGTGGTGAGCCGGCTGATCGAGGAGCAGAAGAGCCGGGAGGAACCGGAAACGCCGGTGATCCCGGAGACCATCCCCGACCGGGCGGACGAAAAGCAGCTGACCCAGCGGCGGGCCAACCACGGCATCGTCATGATCGGAAACGAGGATCTGGACATCCCGATCCGCTTTGCGCGGTGCTGCAGCCCCGTGCCGGGGGACGATATCATCGGATATATCACCCGGGGCCGGGGGGTCACCATTCACAAGGCGGAATGTCCCAACGCGGCCATGGCGGAGCAGGAGCGCCGGATTCCGGTGGAATGGGACGCGGAAAGCGGCGGCAGCTTCTATGCCTCCATCAAGATCCTGGTCTATGACCGGGTGAACATGCTGGGGGAAATCGCCTCGGTCATCGGGGAAATGAACGTTTCCATTAAGGCGGCCCAGGTGCAGACGGATGACCGGACGCGGATTTCCACGCTGAAGCTGACGCTGGACGTTCAGAGCCGGGAGCAGATGAACCGGGTGATCCAGGCCCTCCGCAACAAGGCGGATGTGCTGGATGTGTACCGGATTACGGGGTAAGCGACATGAGCCAGCTGGCGGATTATCTGGAGACCATTCAGCCGGAGCTGATCAATACGGCCCGGCTTTTCGGCTATGCGGAGCGGGACTTTCAGGACCCGCCCCTTTTTCGCTTTACGGCGGAGGAGACGGCGGGGATGTACCGGATCACCTTTACGGACGGGGAACGGCGGGTGTCCGGGGAGACGGAGATCCCCGCTGAGGCGGATCCCCGGGTGGAAACGCTGCACCGGAAACGGGCGGCGAGGCGGCTTTGCAAGCAGACCCTGTACCGGCTTTGCCGGGAGCGGACCGGGATTCACCCCCCCTGGGGGAGCCTGACGGGGGTGCGTCCCACCCACCTGATGCTGGAGGCGCTGGGGGAGGGCCTCAGCGGCGAGGAGGCGGTGGAGCGCCTGGTGCGCCGCTTCGACGTGACGGAGGAGAAGGCCCGGTTGCTGGCGCGGATCGCGGCGGTGCAAAGCGGGATGCCCGCCCCGGGGGACGGGTGGATGGACGTGTATATCGGGATCCCCTTCTGCACCACCCGCTGCGCCTACTGCTCCTTTTCCTCCGGGGAGATCGGAAAGGGAAAGCTGGTGGGGCCCTATATGGAGGCCCTGGGCAGGGAGATGCGGGCCGGCGCGGCGATCCTGCGGGAGAGCGGGAAGAAGCTCCGGGCCCTGTATGTGGGCGGGGGAACCCCGACGGCGCTGCCGGAGGCGGCGTTCTGGCGGCTGCTGGAGGACATGCTCTCCGCCTTTCCCGGGGCCATGGAGATGACCGTGGAGGCCGGGCGGCCGGATACCATCACCCGGGAGAAGCTGCGGGCCATCCGGGAAGCGGGGGTGAAGCGGATCTCCATCAATCCCCAGACCATGAACGACGAAACCCTGCGGCGCATCGGCCGGGCCCATACGGCGGAGGATGTGCGAAGGGCGTATGCCATGGCCCGGGAGGAAGAAATTCCCCATATCAACATGGATGTGATCACCGGCCTGCCCGGGGAAAACGCGGCGGATTTCGCCCATACCATGGAGGAGGCGGAGAAGCTGCGGCCCGAGAGCCTGACGGTGCATACCCTGGCCATCAAGCGGTCCTCCTACTGGACGGGGCAGGCGGAGCTGCTGCCCCCGGGGGAAGTGGCGGCGGAGATGGTGCGCATGGGGGCGGAGACCGCCGGGAAGCTGGGTATGCGCCCCTATTACCTGTACCGGCAGAAGTACATGGCCGGCAATCAGGAAAACACGGGCTACGCCCTGCCGGGGCACGAGTGCGTGTATAACGTGGATATCATGGAGGAAAACAGCCATATCCTGGCCTTCGGGGCAGGGGGCATCTCCAAGCGGATTTATCCGGAGGAGGGGCATATCGGAAGGGCGCCCAACCTCAGCAATATCGAAATGTACATCGAACGGGTGGAGGAGATGGTCCGGCGGAAGCGGGAGCTGTTTCTGACGGATGGATCCTGATTGCGTTTTAAAAGGCCAAAGGCCGTACGGAATCGGACGGCAAATCCGCGTGTGCGCGGATTTTGAGCTGCTGTCCAAATCTTCGATTTGGGTAACAGCAGCCATGCAACGCTGTGGCCGCGGAGCGCCCTTGGCGGGGCGGTCGGGGCTGGAAATGGAACGGGAGGACGGAAGCGGAATGCGGTGCGTCGTACAGCGGGTGACCCGGGCGAAGGTCACGGTGGGGGACGAGATGACGGGAGAAATCGGCAAAGGAATGGTGGCCCTGATCGGGGTTTCGACGGAGGACGGCCCGGCGGATCTGAAGTACATCGCCGAGAAGGTGATGCACCTGCGGATTTACGACGATGAGAACGGGGTCATGAACAAATCCATCCTGGATGCGGGCGGGGCCATCCTGGCGGTGAGCCAGTTCACCCTCTATGGGGACGCCCGGGGCGGACGGCGGCCCAGTTATTTCCGGGCCGCGAAGCCGGAGCAGGCCAACGGGATGTACGAGGAGCTGATCGCCCGGTGGCGGGAGGCGGGGATCCGGGTGGAGACCGGGCGCTTCCGCACCGAGATGCAGGTGGAGCTGGTGAATGACGGGCCGGTCACCATCCTGCTGGACTCCGAAAAAGCCTTTTGAGGCAGTTGTTCAGCCGCTTGGCTTGAAGGAAAGGATATTTTCTTTGGAGGAACGGGCATGTGGATCAGGGAAGTGACGGTGGGGCCGGTGGCGACCCGGTGCTATCTGCTGGGGGCGGAGGACCGGACGGACTGTATCGTGATTGACCCGGGGGATGAAGCGGACCGGATCCGGAAGGCGGCGGAGGGCCGGAGGATCGCGGCGATCCTTCTGACCCACGGGCATTTTGACCACATCGGCGCCGTGGGGGCGCTGATGGAGGGGGAGACCCGGCTGTTCATTCATCCCCTGGACCGGGAGATGCTCCGGGACCCGGGGCTGAACGCGGGCCGGGGGATGCTGCGCCGTGAGATTACCGCGCCGGACGCTACCGACACGGTCCGGGAGGGGGAGACGCTGACCCTGGCGGGGATGGAGATCCAGGTGATGCATACGCCCGGACACACCCCGGGCAGCGTATGCTATCGGATCGGGGAGGAGCTGTTCACCGGGGATACTCTGTTTGAGCACGGGTGGGGGCGGACGGATCTGCCCGGGGGCGACCAGCACGAGATGATGCAATCCCTGCGCAGGCTCCTTCCCCTGGCCCGGAAAATGCCGATCCATCCGGGACACGAAGGATAAGGAGAGCTGGTTTGCCCATGCCGCGGTGCGGGCGCGGCGCAAAAGGATCAGAAACGAAACGCGGCTGAGGGAGGAGGCTGGGCCATGGCGCTGGAGAAGGAAGACTACGCGGAACCCCTGTGCCCGCTGAGCGGAAAACCGGGGGAGGAGCAGCCCCCGCGGCCGGTGCCCCGGGACCGGATTCTGGAGAAGATGCGGGACTACGAGGACCGGCAGGACTGGGCCGGGGCGGAGCGGCACCTGCGGTACTGGCTGGCGGAGGCGGAGCAGAACCGGGATGAGCGGGGGCAGCTGATGCTGCGGAACGAGATGATGGGCTTTTTCCGCAAGCAGGGAAAGCGGGAGGAAGCCCTGGATCACGCGGCGCGTGCCCTGGCCCTGGTGGAGAAGCTGGGGATGGAGGACACGGTGACGGCGGGGACCACCTGGGTCAACGCGGGCACCGTCCGGGAGGCCTTCGGGGACCCGGAGGGGGCCGTGGCGCTCTTTGAGAAGGCCCGGCGCAATTATGAGGAGCACCTGCCGCCGGAGGACGGGCGGCTGGGGGGCCTGTACAACAATATGGGGCTGGCCCTGGGCAGCTGCGGCCGATACGCGGAGGCGAAAGAAATGTTCCGCGGGGCCGTTGAGGTGATGAAGCGGCAGCCCCACGGGGAGGCGGAGCAGGCCATCACGCTGCTGAACCTGGCGGATCTGGCGGAGGCGGAGCTGGGGGCGGAAGCCGCGGAGGAAACCGTCCAGGGGCTTCTGGAGGAAGCGGAGGCCCTGCTGAATACGCAGACCCTGCCCCGGAACGGGTACTACGCCTTTGTGTGCGAAAAATGCGCGCCGGTCTTCGGGCATTACGGATGGTTCATGACGGAGGCGGAGCTGCGGAAAAGAGCCGGCGGGGGCCTTCCCGGGTGAGGCGGTGCCCTGACGGAGGCGGAGCGGCCGGACAGTCCGGGGAGCGGCCGAACAGGGCCCGGGGGAACGCGAGAGGAAAGCGAAATGGCGTTTTGGGGATTTGAAACCCCGCGAAAGCTGAGGGAGAGCCTCAGCGATACGGGGAAGTATATGGATGATTTTCAAACGGTGGAGGGAACGGACCGGAAGGGAAGGCCGCGGAAAATGGCCGTTTACACCGGGATCTGGTACGTGTGCCGGGATGCGCGGGAGGCCGGGTGGAAGCTGACCGCTGCCCTGGCTGCGGCCGTGCTGCTGGCGGCGGTGTATGTTCGGGTGCTGACCGCGCCGCACCAGGCGGCGGGACAGTATCCGGTGATGGTGCCGCTGCTGGCGGGCCTTTTCCCGGCGGCGTACCTGATCATGGGGGCGTTGAGCCTGCCCTTCCGGGGGAAACCGCAGCGGCGGGACCAGTATATGCACAGCTTTATCCGCGCTTCCCGGTCCGCGGCGGCGGTGACAGCCTTGGTGACGACGGGGGCGCTGATGTCCCTGCTGCTCCGGGCGATCCGGGGGGACTGGCTTTTCCTGAAGCAGGACTGGGTGTTTCTGGCCTGCTGCCTGCTGACCGCGGGGCTGGGGGTGGCGATTATTCTGCTGCTGCGGTCCGTGGGCATCGCCGAAAAAGAGAACGGCGCCTATGAGCGTAAACCGCTGCCGTAAACGGAAAACGCGGCTGAACCGGTCCTGCAGAACCGGTCCGGTCAATTGAAAATTTGGTTTGCAAATAGGGCATGAATGTGGTAAACTACTCCCTGAGCTTTTTCCCAAGCGGGGCCTCCGGCGGACCGGCGGCCCGGAGATTGTATTTTACGGGTCTGACCCGTGAAATAAATATATTATGGAGGGAAGAACCATGAAGAAACTGATGGCACTGCTCATGACGCTGGTGATGGTCATCGGAATGTTCAGCTTCGCCGGCGCCGAAAGCGCGGAAGAAGTGGAACCCGAGTTCGTGACCATGACCCTGGGCAACTACAAGTACGGTGAGGACTACACCTCCCTGTACGAGAAGTACGGCAAGGATATCACCATCGCCGACGTGATCGAAGACGAGGAAACCGGCTTCGCGTACATCGAGGTGGATGGCGAGAAAAAAGAGCTTGGTCTGGACTTCCTGACCATGGCCATGGTGTACAACACCACCCCCGCCGGCGAGTACGAGACGGAAGACGACGTCTACGCCGCCTGGTGGAGAATGTACATCACCCGCTGGAACTATCTGCTGCCGGAAGTGCCGCTGTACAGCAACGAATATTATGACCTGTACAACGCCAAGATCAAGGGCGTGCAGGAATATCCCACCAACCCCTTCTGGAGCCCCGCCAAGGCGCTGATCGACTGGAGCTCTGAAAAGGAAGATAATTCCATCATCCTGGGCAACACCACCGACCTGAGCGGCCAGTTCCGCTATGCCACCTTCGGCAAGAGCAGCCCCGGCGCCGCCGATAATGATATCGAAGCCCTGACTTCCGGCCTGGAAACCGTCTCCACCACCAAGGAAGGCGGCTACACCTGGAATGACACCGTTGTGGAATCTCATGAAGAGAAGCTCAACGAGGACGGCACCCTGACCTACACCATCAAGATCAAGGATGATCTGAAGCTGAGCGACGGCAGCGCCGTGACCGCGAAGAACTATCTGGCCTACACGATGGCTTCCCTGACCCCCGTGTTCACCGAAGCGGCGGCCCGGGAGACCTCCGGCCTGACCATGCAGGGCTGGAAAGACGCCTATCAGCTGTATGCCGGCCCCGACAGCGAAAAGGGCACCAAGGAGCTGAGCGGCCTGCGTCTGCTGGATGACTACACCTTCTCCGTGACGATCCCCGCGGATTATGCCAACTATTTCTACAAGATCATTTACGGCAACTTCAGCGCGCAGCCTGTGGCGGCCTGGCTGGGCGAGGGCGTGGACATCCTGGATGACGGCAACGGCTGCTATCTGAGCGATGCGTTCTATGCCAAGGACGGCGACAAGTACGTCCAGGCGGCGAACATCAAGAAGCTGTGCACCGACACCAGCGAAGAAAACTATGCGGCCTATCCCTGGAGCGGCCCCTACGTCGTGAAGAGCTTCGACACCAGCGACAACACCGCGACCCTGGTGAAGAACGAATACTTCAAGGGCAACTACGAAGGCGTCACCCCCAAGATCGGCACCGTGATCTATAAGAAGATCGTTTCCGCCACCCAGCTGGAAGACTTCAAGGCGGGCGGCCTGGACGTGATCGCGGGCATCACCGGCGGCGCGGAAACCGACGAGGCCCTGAAGGCTGCGGACGAATCCAACGGCGCGTATGTGTACAGCCATTACAGCCGTGCCGGCTACGGCAAGCTGGGCTTCCGGGCTGACTTCGGCCCCGCGCAGTTCACCGCCGTGCGGCAGGCCATCGCCCTGTGCATGGACCGGGCGCAGTTCGCCAAGGACTTCACCGGCGGCTACGGCGGCGTGGTGGATGGCCCCTATTACACCGGTTCCTGGATGTACAAGGCGGCCATGGAGCAGGGCATGCTGCTGGACAGCTACGCCACCTCTGCGGACTCTGCCATCGAAGTGCTGGAAGAGGGCGGCTGGATCTACAACGCGGACGGCACTGAATACACCGGCGAGGGCGTGCGCTATAAGAAGATCCCCGCGGAATACATCAACGAGAACGACAAGGGCTACAAGTCCGTGGACGGCGCCTACAAGACCGAAGAAGTGAACGGCGACTATTACATGCCGCTGGTCATCAACTGGTACGGCACCGTGGACAACCCCTTCACCGATCTGCTGCAGACCGGTCTGAAGGCCAACGAGAACGTGGCCAAGGCGGGCATGGTGGTGTACAACACCATCGGCGACTTCGCGCCCATGCTGGACGAACTGTATCAGTCGGCTGTGTACGGCTACTATGCCGGTACGCCCATGTACTGCGCGTTCAACTTCGCCACCGGCTTCAACTCCGCGGCGTATGACTATTCCTTCAACATGACCATCGATCCCGCGATGTATGACGACTATTCTGCCTATTACATCAAGGACGCGGCGGACGTGCTGTGGCTGAAGTAATGTCAATTGGTTGAAAGGGCTGTATGCCTGAAACCCGCATCCGGCGGCGAAAGCCGCCGGATGCGTTTCTTGTGTTTTTTCGGGTTCACGGTTCAGCCTGGAACCCATCAAGCGAACACAGCGGGACGGATCATTTCCGCGGAACGCGGCGGGCCCGTCCCTGCCCCGCGGCTGAATCGGCGCCTCATCCCGGTATCCCGGTAAACAAAAACCGCTTTCCCCGCCGGTGGAAAGCAGCGAAGGAGAATCCCCATGGCCAGATATATCGCAAAAAGGCTCGTGTATATGATGCTCGTTTTCTTTTTGCTGACCTTTATCCTTTTCGTGCTGTACCACATGATGCCTGCCAACCGGGCATACACGGACGCACGTGCTGAGATTCAGACCATGAAGCGGCTCAGCGAGGAGGAAAAGGCCACCAAGTTTGACGAGCTGTACCTGAAATATCAGCGCCTCTACGGCACGGACACGGATAACAACCTGATCCTGTACCTGCGATGGCTGGGGCTGTATCCTTTCTATGACGGGCATTATTCCGGGATTTTTCAGGGAAATTTCGGGTTTTCCTATGAGTACAACCTGCCGGTGGTGGACGTGGTGCCGACCCACATGCGCAATTCCTTCCTGATCGGCATCATTACGGAGATTGCGGTGCTGGGGATCACCATTCCCCTGGGCATCAAATGCGCGGTGAAGAAGAACAGCCGGTTCGACCGGTTTACCCAGTTCTTTACGCTGATCGGCTTCTCCACCCCCAGCTTTATCATCTACATCGTCTTCATCGTGTTTTTCTGCTCGATTCTGCACTGGTTCCCGGTCAGCGGCATGAAGACGCCGGGGGCCAACTATACCGGATGGCGGGAAGTGCTGGATGTGCTGCATCATGTGACGCTGCCCACCATCTGCCTGACCTTCGGATCCCTGGCGTCCATCACCCGGATTACCCGGGCGTCCATGATCGACGCCCTGAACCTGGACTGCATCCGCACGGCCCGGGCCAAGGGGCTGACGGAAAAGGCCGTAATTTACAGCCATGCATGGCGCAACGCGCTGGTGCCCATGGTCAGCATCATTGTGGGCGGCTTCTTCGGTACCATCCAGGGCGCCATGATTCTGGAGACCATGTTCGGCTTCAAGGGCATGGGGCTGCTGTTCCTCAGCGCCATGCGGACGGCGGATTACGACATGATCATGTTCCTGGAGGTGATTTACACCTTCATCGGACTGTTCTCCAACCTGGTGACCGACCTGTGCTACGGGCTGGTGGATCCCCGGGTTCGGATCAGCAAATAAGCGGGAGGAGGCAGGAATATGGAAAAGAAAAGAGAAAACGTGTTCCGCAAGGTTGCCCGCTGGCTGGTTCGGGGGCTGCTGGGAACGCAGTTTGAGGAAAAGTGGTTTTACAGGAAGAACAAGGAGAATCAGGATGAGGATCAGAAGGACAAGGCGCCAGACGATTCCGAGCTGATCGTCAGCCCCGGGCGGCAGGTATTCAACCGCTTTCTGGAGCGCAAGTTTGCGGTATTCTCCGTATTTGTGGTGCTGGCCATGTTCGCCATCGTGTTCATCGTGCCGAACTTTATGCCCAAGTACTATGACGCCTTCACGGAAACCACCCAGAAGGATCTTCCGCCGACGCTGGACTTTATGAACGTGCCCGGGGAGCTGAACGGTCATATCAAAATGATCGACAGCTATTCCAGCTTCACCGTGGGCCTAAGCGACGAGGGAAAGGTTTATGTCTGGGGGATCGGCGCGATCGGCGCCACCGGCATCAATGTCAAGAATATCCCCGAAGAGGTTCGCAATGCGAAGATCGCCTTTGTGGCGGCCGGACAGGACCACATCATTGCCATCGGGGAGGACGGGAAATTCTACGGCTGGGGCAGCAACCGCTTCGGCCAGTACGCCGTGGATGACGTGATCCTCGCCAATCCGAACCTGGAACCGGTGCCGGACGCGGTGCTGAACGGGGAACTGGACGTGAATCACATCAAACGGGTCACCGCGGGCTTCCAGGCCACGGCGATCCTGATGGACGACGGGACCCTGTACATCTGGGGCAATAAGCAGGCGTATGCCAATCTGGACCGGTTCATCGGCCGGACGGATATTGTGGACGTGGATTTCACGCTGAACTACGTGGTGGGTCTGAACGATAAACAGACCAGCGTCTATACCGGCACGAAGGGCCTGTACTCCAGCGTGCGGACCAAGATTGGCGGGGGGAAGGGCGAGAAGATGTCCGCCTTCCTGGACGGGCGGAAAATCACCGAGGTCCGGGCAGCATCCACCAGCGTGGCCATCCTGCTGGACGACGGCAGCATCGCCCTGACCGGCGACTTCCAGAGCGACGTGGTGGAAGTGCCGGATCTGGAGGACGGCGAGCAGTTCGTGGACATCGAGGCGGGGACCTATCACTATACCGGGCTGACCAACAAGGGGCATGTATATTCCTTCGGCGGGGATCATTACTATCAGGCGGAAGCGCCCCAGGTGGCCGGAGCCGCGAAGGTATACGCCGGCGCCTTCCAGAGCTATGCCGTGGACGCCAATGGGAAGCTGCTGAACAAATGGGGCCTGAAGGGCTACCTGTTCGGCACGGATGACCGGGGCGCCAACATCGCGGAGCGGGTCATCGCCGGCGGCCGCATCACCATGACGGTGGGCGCGGTGGCGGTCATCATCGAGATCATCCTGGGGGTGTCCATCGGACTGGCCGCGGGCTTTGCCGGGGGCTGGGTCGATATGCTGCTGATGCGTATCGCGGAGGTATTCAGCTCCATTCCGCTGTATCCCTTCATGCTGATCCTCAACTCCCTGCTGTCCCAGGTATCCATGAGCACGGACGAGCGGCTGTACATGATCATGGTGATTCTGGGCTTCCTGGGCTGGCCGGGCTTCGCCTATATCACCCGTGCCCAGGTGCTGGTGGCCCGGGAAAGCGAGTACGTGACCGCGGCGCAGGCTATGGGCGTCAAGAGCAGCCGGATTGCGTTCAAGCACATCCTGCCCAATATCGTATCGGTGATCCTGGTGAATATGACCCTGAGCTTCGCGGCCTCCATGCAGACGGAGACCTCCCTCAGCTTCCTGGGCTTCGGCGTCAACTATCCGCAGCCCAGCTGGGGCAATATGCTGAGCCGGGCCAGCAACGCCACCGCGGCCATCAACTTCTGGTGGCAGTGGGTGTTTACCTCGGCGATCCTGATCATGACCACGGTCTGCATCAATACCATCGGCGATACCCTGCGGGATGTTATGGATCCCAAGAGCAGCAACGATAAGTAAGGAAGGAGTGAAGAAGAATGCCATTGCTGGAAGTCAAGAACCTGCACACCTTCTTTACGACCAAGAAAGGAATCGTCAAGGCGGTCAACGACGTCTCCTACAGCCTGGAAGCGGGAAAGACCATCGGCATCGTGGGGGAAAGCGGATCGGGAAAATCCGTTTCCGCCATGAGCATCCTGCAGCTGCTGGACGGGAACGGATATATCGACAGCGGGGAAATCCTGCTGGAGGGCCGGGACCTGACCAAGCTGTCGCAGAAGGAAATGTATGAAATCCGCGGAAATGACATCTCCGTCATTTTCCAGGAGCCCATGACCAGCCTGAATCCGGTGTTTTCCGTGGACCGGCAGCTGTCGGAGCCCTTCATGATCCATCAGGGGATGAACAAGGCCCAGGCCCACGAGCAGGCGGTGAAAATGCTCTACGATGTCCAGATTCCCAACCCGGAGGTCGTGATCAAGCAGTATCCCCACCAGCTTTCCGGCGGCATGCGCCAGCGGGTCATGATCGCCATGGCGCTGGCCTGCAAGCCCAAGATCCTGATTGCGGACGAGCCCACCACCGCGCTGGATGTGACCATCCAGGCCCAGATCCTGAAGCTGATGAACCAGCTGAAGGAGTCCACCGGCACGGCCATCATTTTCATTACGCATGACCTGGGCGTCATTAACGAGATGGCGGACGACGTGGCGGTCATGTACTGCGGACAGGTGGTGGAACAGGCGCCGGCGGAAGTCATTTTTCAGAACTGCGAATCCAGCCACCCCTATACCGAGGGGCTGATGCTGTCCATCCCCCGGCTGGAGATCGAAAGCGACCGGCTGGAGCCCATCCCCGGCGTGGTGCCCCATCCCCTGGCCCTGCCCAAGGGATGCAAGTTCGGGCCCCGGTGCAAATACTGCACGAGGAAATGCATGGAGGAGGAACCGCCGCTGCAAAAGGTCAACGAAAAGCAGGCCATCCGGTGCTTCTATCCCGAAAAGGAGGTAAGGAACAGTGCAGAGCACAAAAAAGCTGTTGTCCATCACGAATCTTAAAAAGTACTTTCCTGTCGCCAAAACCTCCATTTTCCAGAAAAACAAGCTCTATGTCCGGGCCAATGAGGATATCAGCATCGATATCTACGAAGGAGAGACCCTGGGGGTAGTGGGCGAGAGCGGATGCGGAAAATCCACCCTGGGGCGGGTGCTGCTGCAGCTGTATCCCCAGACGGCGGGATGTACCCTCTATTACGGGGAGACGCTGGAGGACCGGACGCCGGCTTATGTCTGGGACACCCTGAAGAACACCGGCAAATACCGCAAGCGCATGGCGAAGGCCACCGAGAAGGTGAAAAAACTGGAGGCCCAGGTGGCGGCCGCCGGCGGCGAGGACGGGGCGGATTTCTACCTGCTGCAGGATTATCATATGGCCCAGTGCGATGAGGATACCGCCCTGAGCAATGTGGCGAAGATCCTGGGCGGCTTCTATGCCCGGGACGACGCGCAGGGCATGCAGCTGCTACGGGAAATTTATCAGGAGAACAAGAAGCGCAACGTGCTGCGGTCCCAGGCCCAGGCGCTCCGGGCGGAGCTGGAGCATTACGCCCACGAGGCGGAGAACGGCAAGGACAGCCAGCGGGCGGGCATGGCCCGCAAGCGGGACCGGGCGGACGCCGGCCTGAAGAAGGCGGAGGCGGAGATTGCCGGGCTGGAACAGAAGATTGCCGGGCTGCAGAAGCAGCTGGACGCCGTGAAGGCCAAATACCGGGACGACGCGGAATTCCAGAAGTACGAGGCCATGCTGGATAACGGCATCGACCTGGCGCGTCTTTCCTACAAGGAGATGCGGGATCTGCGGCGGAGCCTGCAGATCATCTTCCAGGATCCCTATTCCAGCCTGAATCCCCGGTTCACCGTGGGGCAGATCATCGAGGAAGGGCTGGTGACCCATCACTTCTTCAAGCATGGATCGGCCCGGCTGCGGGCGTACATCGTGGAGACCATGGAGAAATGCGGCCTGCAGGAATACATGATTCACCGCTATCCCCATCAGTTCTCCGGCGGTCAGCGGCAGCGGATCTGCATCGCGAGGGCGCTGGCGGTGCAGCCCCGGTTCGTGGTGTGCGACGAGTGCGTTTCCGCGCTGGACGTGTCCATCCAGAGCCAGATCATCAATCTGCTGCAGGAGCTGAAGGAAAAGCAGCACCTGACCTATATGTTCATCAGCCATGACCTGAGCGTGGTGAAGTTCATCTCCGACCGGATCGCGGTCATGTATCTGGGGAGCATCGTGGAGCTGGCGGACAAGAAGACCATCTTTGACGATCCGCGGCACCCCTATACGGTGGCGCTGCTGAGCTCCATTCCCACCACGGAGGCGGATTCCGCCGAGAAGGAAAAGATCATTCTGGAGGGGAACATCCCCAGCCCGGTGAACCCGCCGGCGGGATGCAAATTCTGCACCCGGTGCTATATGGCCACGGACAAGTGCCGCCGGGTTCCGCCGCCCCTGGTGGAAATCGAACCCAATCACTTCTGCGCCTGCCATTATCCGGAGCGGAAGCTGGGCGAGAACAAGGAATTCCTCTTCGATGTCAAGACCATGAAGACGGGGGCATAAAGGAGACCATCCATGCGGGAATCGGAAAAGATCAAGCGGGAGCTCGCGGGGGACGAACCCCAGCTGGAAAAGGGGGACTTTCTGGCCCTATGGGCGTCGGGAATCCTGACCATCGGGCTGCCCTGCCTGCTGCTGATCCTTCTGATTGTCGGGGTGACTCTGTTCCTGTTCGGACGATAATAAGCGCCTCCGCGGCCGTCACTGGCTGCGGAGGCTTTCATTGTCTATTCAGCTTAAACAAAAAGGGGGTTAAACCATGGCAGCGGAAACAGGCGCGTACCGCATCGAGCATGACTCCATGGGGGAAATGAGGGTGCCGGCGGATAAATACTGGGGCGCCCAGACCCAGCGGAGCAGGGAAAATTTTCCCATCGGGGTGGGGAAGGAAACGATGCCGGAGGAGATCATTCACGCCTTCGGCATTCTGAAAAAGGCGGCGGCCCGGGCGAATCACGCCCTGAAGCCGGAGAAGATGACAGCGGAAAAGCTGGGCTGCGTCTGCCGGGCGGCGGACGAGGTGATCTCCGGGGAGCTGGCCGCGCATTTTCCCCTGGTGGTTTGGCAGACGGGCAGCGGAACCCAGAGCAACATGAACGCCAACGAGGTGATTGCCGGGCGGGGAAATGCTCTGGCAGGGAAAAAGCTGCTGCATCCCAATGACGACGTGAATATGAGCCAGAGCTCCAACGATACCTTTCCCACGGCGCTGCATATCGCGGCGGTGATCGCCCTGGAGGATACGCTGCTGCCGGCCGTGGAGCGGCTGGCGGGAACCCTCCGGAAGCTGGAAGGGGAAAACGCCGGGGCGGTGAAGAGCGGACGAACCCACCTGCAGGACGCGGTGCCCATCTCCTTCGGGCAGGAGATCAGCGGTTGGCGGGCTTCCCTGGAGCGGGACGCGGAGATGATCCGTCTGGCGCTGGGCCCCCTGTATGCCCTGGCCCTGGGGGGCACGGCGGTGGGCACGGGGCTGAACGCGCCCGCGGGGTTCGCGGAGGCAGCCGCGGCGGAAATCGCAAAGCTGACGGGCAAACCCTTCCGCACGGCGGAAAACAAGTTCCACGCCCTGACCTCCCGGGATGAGCTGGTGTTCGCCCACGGGGCGGTCAAGGCCCTGGCGGGGGACCTGATGAAAATGGCCAACGACGTGCGCTGGCTGGCTTCGGGGCCCCGGTGCGGACTGGGGGAAATCTCCATCCCGGAGAACGAGCCGGGGAGCTCCATCATGCCGGGAAAGGTGAACCCGACCCAGTGCGAACAGGTCACGATGGTGGCGGTCCAGGTCATGGGGAACGACGCGGCCATCGGGTTTGCGGCGTCCCAGGGCAATTTCGAGCTGAACGTGTTTATGCCCGTGATCGCGTATAACTTCCTGCAGTCCTGCCGGCTGACGGCGGAGAGCATCGAAGCCTTTACCGACCGGTGCGCGGCGGGGATCCGGGCCAACCGGGAAAAGATGGCGGAAAACCTTCACCGGTCCCTGATGCTGGTCACCGCGCTGAACCCATATATCGGATACGAAAACGCGGCGAAAACCGCGAAGTATGCGTATCAGCACGATGTCTCCCTGAAGGAGGCCTGCGTCGGCCTCGGGTTCCTGACCCAGGAACGCTTCGACGAGGTCTTCCATCCGGAGGACATGATCTGACCCGGCATTTCAGCTGAAACACTTTATCACAAGGTATTGAAACGGCGGCTTCCTTCCGGATGCCGCCGTGCTGCTTTTTTCAAGCGTATTATTTTATGCTGCTTTCCGGGATTCCCGGATAGGCCGCTTCGTTCTCCGCCATGCGGGAAGGCTTATGCCAGGCCGTCGCGGAAGCGTTTCATCATTTCATTGGTCAGACTGTAATCGGAGGGCTGCAGGACAATTTCCTCCCGCGGCACCCACTGGGCGTATCCCAGCTCCCCGTCGTCCCGGTGGATGACGTCCGATCCGTCCACATCGCAGTAAAAGCCCATCAGCAGATCGGAAGCGATGCCCCAGGGCTGGGAGGCAAAATACCGGATGTTTTTGACCCGGAGACCTACCTCCTCCCGGACCTCCCGCATGACGGTTTGTTCGGCGGTTTCGCCGATTTCGCAGAAGCCGGCCACTAGAGCGTTGTGCGCAAAGCCCCGGGCGTAGCGGGTGATCAGGAGCCTGTCCCCGTTGGTGACCCCGATGATGACTGCCGGGTTGATCCGGGGGTAAATCCGGTTTCCGCAGGCGGGGCAAACCTTGGCCCGCTCCTTTTCGTCAAAAACCGTCCGGGCGCCGCAGGCCCCGCAGAACACGCTGGTCCGATACCACTGCCGAAGGTGAAAGGCCGTATAGGCGGCGAAGATGTCCCGGTTTCCGCAAAGCTTCAGGCCCCGCAGCTCCTGCAGGGAATACCGGGGCCAGTCCGCACCTGTATTATCCGGCGCGGGAAAGCGGGAGGGGGAATCCCCTTCGGAACCCTGTCCGCCCGCATCGGGTGCCTTCGAAACGCCGCTGCGCGCCGAAAGGTGAACCGATTCTTCCGGATCCGGCGCCAGAAAATACGATTCACTGTCGATGGAAAAAAGGTAGAGGAACGCCTGCTGCCCGGAATAGTGCTTTTTCCGCGGGAAGACCAGGGCTTGGCTTTCCCCGTCATACCGGACCAGGAGCCTGTTTCCGTCAAACTGGATGATCCGGGAGTCCGCTTCCGGTTCCGCCCGCCGGAACGCGTTATCCAGATGAGCGGGCTCAATATTCTGTATCATGCCGATCCCTCCGTTCTTTTCTCTGCCGATTTTACACCCAAGCCCGGTGTTTTTCAATCGGTCAAAAAGAACGATATCACAAACAAAAGAGGCATGCCTTTGCTGCTTCGTTCTCCGGCTCATAGGAAAGCCAGCAATACGCCGCCGGACCGCACGGCTTGTCGGCGATGAATTCCAGGATCCGTTTCATGGCGCCTTTGAGTGCGGCAACAAATCCCTGCTTCAACTGCTCCTCAGTCACATGTGGTGTGGAGCAGGGCTTGTCACCGCCGTACTTCTGATTGCAGCGGTAAATGACCCTACGGTACGAATGAGATACTTTCATTAAGAAGGGTAAGATAAGAGGCAGAAACGGAAGGCAGCTTTAGGAATAAAACCGGCGATGTATCACCCTTAGACGGATGAAGATCGCCGGTTTTTTGAATAATGATGGACGTGAATCTATTTGTAGGCATGAAAAAGCCGCTTGACCGTTTCATAGCACAGCTTGGGCCGCCGGTAATCATCCACAATGCCCTTATTATTGTGGCAATTGGGACGGTTATAGAACCATTCCGAACTAATCCTGCAATCGCAGAACTGCCAAATATACACGCCCATGCAGTCGGGATTGGATAAAACGGCGGTGATTTGCTTTTCTAAGGCCTCGCTTTGATATTCCTCGGACCATTTCAGGTGTTCCACGCTGTGGGAGCCGTAGATCGCGCCTGCGCCGATTTCGCTGACGATGAAGGGCTTGCCCGCTCCCGGCCCTTCATTGATCCGACCCTGCATTTCCCGAAGGAAAGCGCTGACGTCCACGTCAATGTACCATTGGGGATACATGTTGTAGGACACCACGTCCGGCAAGTCCAGGCAAATATCCGTAATAGAAATGTTGGTGCCGTTTTCGTGGGTAAAGCGGCAGGAAGCAAAGGTAACGGGGCGGCTTTGATCCAGGGAACGAAGCTGCGCAAGCTGCTTGCCGTAGCATTCCCGGCCGATCTCCGTGTCGGAGGCGCATTCGTTCATAACGCCCCAAATGTAAATGCTGGGGTGGTTGTAATGGGCGGTCACCATTTCAAGGTTGCACGTTTCGCACTGCTCTTCAAACAGCGGGTTTTTCATCTGTGCTTCCTTGATGCCCCTGGCATGGTTTTCCTCCCACACCAGGATGCCCTGCTCGTCGCACAGATCCAGGAACCTTTCGTCGTTGGGGTAATGGGAGGTACGGATGGCGTTGCCGCCCATGTCCTTGATGAAAAGAATATCCTTCTGCATGGCAGGCGTGGGAATGGCGCAGCCGAAGCCCCCGAAATCCTCATGGCGGCAAAAGCCCTTGATGCGGATGGGCGCGCCGTTCAGAAGGATTTTGTTGCCCGTGATTTTGATTTCCCGAAAGCCGATCCGCTCGATCAGGTCGTCCATGGGCGTACCATTTTCGATCAGCAGAGCTTCTACGGAATAAAGTACCGGGCTTTCCGGCGTCCATTCCTTCACGTTCTCAGCGGGAAGAATGCCCTGAATGACTGTGGCTTTTTCAGGCTCCAGTGTTACGATCCCCAATTCTGTACGAACACCGTTCAGCACACAAGAAACGGTTACGGTTTTTTCCAGCTTTTCCAGATTCCTGATACAGATTTCCGCCTGGCATGCCCAGCTGTTCCCCGTCCTTTTCGGGGTGTAGTGGGCCCATTGGATGAAACAGCCCGGCAATTGCTCCAGCGCCACGGGCCGGGTGATGCCGCCATAGGTCATATAGTCGTTGGGCACGTGCACGGTGGACGCTTCACTGAACCGGTTGTCCGTGCGCACCTCCAGCAGATGCTCGCCGGGCTTTAAATCTGTCGCCACCGCTTCAAAGGGCGTATAGGCCCCGTAATGGGAAGCGATTTCCTGGCCGTCCAAAATCACCGTGGCTGTATGGCTGACGCCCTTGAATTCCAGCCGGATATTGCCTTCGGCGAAAAACCGCTTGGAAAAAATGGCTTCTCCCCGGTAATTGCCCAGGCCGGGCAGCATCTCGATGCAGGAGGGCACGAAAACATCCCGCTCCAGTTCGCTGCCATCCAGGATGCGCACCTTCCACAGCGTATCGCTTAGCTCCGTTTGTTTTCTGATCTTATGGGTTTCAAACATTCTGATCATGATATTTGTTCCTTCCTTATTTGCTCAATGAAATATCTTCCCATCCCGGGATACTGACGGTTTTCCCGTTTGCCTCGATCCAAACTTTCATTGCCGAAGGGTTATAGATTTTCTGCATTGAAGCGGACAGTATCAGCAGCCTGATAGCTTTCAGGTATTCTGCTGCCTGAATTTCCATGCTCCTTCCTCCTGCGAAGAAACAGGCTGCCGTCCTGCGACAGCAGCCTGCGTAGAAGACCAAAGATTACTGAGCGTTCATTTCCGCCAAGGCTTGAGCCAAATTGAGGCTTTCAGCAGCATCCTTGTAAGCGGCCAGACCATCTTCCACCGAAATATTGCCGGTCACGATCTCCGCAACTGTGCTGTCCCGGAAAAGCTGCAATTCGGACTGAATCATGGTATAGGTTTCAGAAGCAGGCTGGAACCGTTGCTCCTTGGCGAAGGCATCCGTAATCGCCAAGCTGTTCAAATACGCATCGCTGTACGCCATTATTTTATCGTTTACAGCAAGGGGTGTCAAGCGAGCAGAAGGAAGAAGAAACGCTTTAGCCAAGGTGGTGTTGGGGCTGGACAGGCTGGGAAGCATTTTCACATGATCACCGTCCTGCTCCCAATGTACGCCTTCCACGCCATATTCAAACAGGACCTGACCTTCTCCGCCATCGTGCATGTAGCCGATAAAATACTTGTAAAAACCCTGCCAACTTTGATACAAACCAACGAAACGGAAATATCGACGCAAATCGACGCATTTTTTGAGTCGAAACCAAAAATCGACGCATTTTTGAAAATCGACGCAAATGCCCAAAGGCAGGAATACAAAATGGCATCCTGACACCAGAGGTTCTGGAAGCAGGATGCCATTTTTAATTGCCTGGGTTTATAGGTGGAGCCTGTACGCCTCTTCCGGCGGGCATACCTTGGGCAGCACCTCCAGGAAATGCTGACCGATCTTCGTCGGATCATAATCATTGGCAGCGCAGATGAAGCGGAGAGTGTCCGGCATCAAGATGTGGCCTTTCGCTTTCTCCTCCTTGTATTTCTGCCATTCTTCATATTCTTTGTTCGTAATCTGCTTCATTGATACCATCCTCAAAACTGGAATATGTTTACCGAATTCTTTTTACAACGGTTTTGCCAGAAAATACTTGTCTAATTTTGGGTCTTTGTGTCTACGAACAAACTCAACGGCATATCCCAGCTTTTTGTAAAACTCAGGCGCTTGAAATCCAAATGTCGAAAGGGTCACAACGGAATATCCCTTATCACGATATGCATCCTCGACTGTACTGACAAGCCGCCTTCCCACTCCAGTCCTTCTGTGCCTTTCAGCAATAATTAAATCTCCGATGTGAACTTCGTTGTAATATGCCCGCCCTGTGATGGCACCAATTATCGTTCCATCGCTGCTTTCCGCGATAAAACAGAATTCATCATAATTAAGAACCACATCATTCCGTTCGCCATAGCGAGTAAAACCGTTATGGATAAAGTCACTAATAGTTTCGTCCACTTCGGTGACCCTTTTCACCAATGTCTCGGCCATCTCCTTCTCCTCCGCAAATTCCGATATATCGACATCTTCCACAAATCCCATTATATGCCGAGCATGAGCTTGCACTCAAGCACACACCTGTTATTTTCGCCGCAAACGGAAAAACTCCTGTCAATGCGACAGGAGTGAGAGGATGGGTATGGGCAGGGTGAATAAAGATTATACTGAAAACGCAGAGTCAACAGGACGTATTTTTATATTATGCGGCCAGGTGTAATAATCGTTTTGCTCCACTGACAATCATTTTTCTTGAGCCAGGAATAGCGAAAACAATGACGAAAGGTGCTGCTATTGCGAGATACAGGAGTGCAGAATTCTTAGCTTTGTTGTCCCTGACATCGTTAGCCATTTGATTCATTTCATCAAGCCTATGGACTTCATAATCATCATTTTCGTAAGTCGCGGCTAGTTTTTCCTCCGTAGACATATCATTTGCGTTTCGGATGATTTCCGACCTCAATGCATGTGAGCTCTGAGGAAGAATACTGGATGCATTTTTCATATCTGATGAGACATCGTCTTCACTCTCACCAGCGGGACGGAGATCAAGGCATAAGGCAGACAGGAATTATGGCGCTTCACCTTCGGGTGGGGCGCTTATTTTTTTCTGGTAAAACGGCAGGCTTTGTGATAGAATAAATTGAGTTATTGTTCAAGTTCTTGTAAGGTGACTTTATGCTGAAGAACAATATAGAAATCGACGTAAAGACCAAATGTATCGAAGAAAGCAGGACACAGGCTCAGGTTGCTGAGAGTATCGGAACTTCGCCTTCCTATGTCAACAAGATCGTTCGGAACAAAGAGCAGATCGTTAATAAGACTTTCCTCGCCATGATGGGTTGCAGAGGAAGTCGGGACTTCTCCCGCTTACGTTAGTCGTATTGTGAATAGCCGGGAGCAGATCGTCAATAAGACGTTCCTCGCTATGATGGACGCGCTGGGATACGATGTGCGGCTTACTTATGAGAAGCGGGAAACCGCTGAGTAAAATCGGCATTTGTGAGGTCAACAATGGGATTTATGTCGTTCAATGAAAACTACTACCGCAGAAAGCTAGAAGGATATGAGAATAAGAATCTTTCCGATGCAGATATCTGCGAAGCAAAACAGCTCCTGAAAGTACTGGATGATCTGACCGATGAAGGATATACAAATCTGAATGACAGGATGGAAGCGGATTTCTCCTGTCTGACAAGGCTGAGAGCTGTTCTGCACCGATGTGGGGAAGTTCCTTTCTCTGTCGATCATGAAAGGCTGTCAGATACCGTTTACGGAAAGAATGAATATGAACTTGAGGAACTGCTTGGAAATCTGATTGAAGAAGCCGGGAGTCACAGAGGTATTTCTGCAAATCCTTTTCTTGAAGAAATATACAGGTACTGTGAATGGATCGGATATGAAGAAGATACCGCTTATGTTTTTCTGATGAGGGATGCATTATTGCCATATGTATTCTTTCGCAGCAGAGGAAGAGATAATATCTGTCCGTGGCTGATCAGCCGCCGCTTTCTGGAAGACATAACAGAAACAGAATACGTGGATGACGATATACGCCTTCCTTTATACGAAGCCCTGGAATCCGGTCACATCCAGTTTGATGATTATTCTGCTTACTGCAGGGAGAGAATACTTCCGGCTCTGAATGAGCATTCGGAATTGAAAACCATCCTTCTCGACCTGCTGAGCTCGATCAAACAGAACAGAATTATTGTGATTGAATCCGGCTATATGGGAACGATCCCTATGATGCTGAAAGCTCTGGATGACAGAGTGGACTTCAGACTGTTCACGACAGCGCCTTTCCTGTATGAAACCTATCAGGACAGAATATTCTGCTGGAAATATGAAGATATCCGCAGATTTGAAACGTTGTACTCGCAGGATCTTTTCATGCGGTATTCTTCATATCGCAGCGGGAAGTTCTATGTGAATGTATCCGCAGATGAATCAGTGAAGGGAAAAACGATTTCTGAAATGGCCAGATTGATGAGGTGACCAAAGATGAAGAACGGAAAAAAACCAGATCCAGATGTAATCCATCCGATTGCAGGATATGACAAAGAAATATACGTCAAACCAGCTGTCAGGAATCCGAATATCATCGTCGGAGAATTTACCTACATTGCAGACTCGGAATTTGAGGGTCATGTGACTAACTTTTATCCCTGGAGCAGGGATAAGCTTATCATCGGCAAGTTCTGTCAGATTGCAGCAGGCGTCGAGTTTGTGATGAATGATGCCAATCACCAGATGAATACTGTAACGACCTTCCCCTTTTATACACTTGAAGGATGGGAAATGAACGTTCCAGATCCGTCTGAAATGCCGTTCAAGGGAGATACCATAATTGGCAACGACGTATGGATCGGACAAAACGCTGTGATTCTTCCCGGCGTTCATATCGGAGACGGAGCAATCATTGGTGCCAACAGCATTGTCGGTAGTGATGTCGATCCTTATACAATCGTTGTTGGAAATCCTGCAAAACCTTTGAGAAAACGCTTTGATGATGAGCTGATCGAACTCCTGCTTCACTTCAAATGGTGGGACAAGAGCATCAACGAGATAAACAGTCTGATTCCCCTTCTGACATGCAGCGAATTGGATAAGGTCAAGGAAGAAATAAAGAAACGGATAGATTAACAAATTCCATTTTCCGAAATGACCGGAGGGTACGATGAAACAGATAGCGAACAAAGAATATGAAAAGTACCAGCAGTACCTGACTGACCAACTATACGGCAGAACCCTAACGCCTGACGGGCTCCGGATTATCTGCGCCAGCTTTGACTATGATCCCGAAAAGATCGGGAAGGAACGATAGGGACGGTCCTTTTCGTTCCCAAGCTGTCTTATCTCTCCCGACGTTTTTTCACAAACCCCGCCGCAAACGCCACGGCCAGTCCGGCCGCGATCATACCCAGCCAGAGCACTGGCTTCGCTCCGTCTCCGGTTTTCGGCAGCGTCATCACGGCGTCGCCGGAGGTCGTGCCGCTGACGCTCTTATCCGTGTCGCCGTAGGTGGCGGTCACATCCTCTGCAGTGATGGTCTGCGCTGTCTTGTCGCTTTCAAAATTCGCATACACCTGATACTGTCCGTTCTGCTCGCAGGTGACGTTGATGCTGGTATCGGTGCCGAGCACCTCGCCGCCCGCGCCCTTCGTCCAGTTCTTGAACTTGTAGCCGTCGCTGGGCGTGGCGGTGAAGGTGTAGGTGGTCGTCTTGTAGCCTATGCTGGCGCTGGTCACGTTGGTCGAGCCGTTCTTCACGCTCACCGTGCCGTTGCCGTCCGTGGCAGCGTCGTAGCCGTAATAGACAAGGTAGTTGTCACCGTCCCCGCACGACAGCCCCGTGACCGTGTACTTCGCACCGTCGGAGAGATAGACGTTGATATAACTGCTGTTACTCCACACAGCATCACTGCCTGCACTTCCTGCCAGCGTACCGTAAAGTAAAATCCTGGAATTATCCGTGAATGCAAAATTAGGATTGTTCAGCGTCAGGGTGACACCAGGGTCAATGGTCAGCCAGGACCTGTTAAATACGACGAGCCTCCTGCAGTTCATGTCGTATCTGACAGTGCCAATGCCATAGCCATAGACTTCAATAGTAGTTCCGATAATGCTTGTATCCGCATACGCCGTCAGGCTCATTCCCGGCACAAGTCCGACAACCATCGCTAGCGTAAGCAAAAAGCTCAGCAGCTTTCTTCCTGTTTTCGATTTCATTCAAATTGCCTCCTTGTGATTATGCCTGCACGACAAAAACCGCCGAACCTGACAGGGTATACTTACCCCGTCAGAATCCGACGGTTATCCATCACGAATGTTGTATTCAGTTTCATGCGCCTCGCAATCGCAAGACGCAAAAAGGACGCAGTTAGCCCATGCTCTGCGCTGCTCTGTTCTGCTCTAAGGAGCGTAGTTCTATTCCGCATGGCTATCAAGCCCCTTTCCGTCAAAAATATGAGAAGAACCGAAGTTCCCATCTCATGTACCGGCCTTCCAGCGCGGATTCTTAACCCCTGCACGTGAGCATAAAAATACGCTTATATTATAGCAAACCTGGGGCTGATTTCAACGGATTTTTCTGAAATTTTCCCGGACAAGAAACAGCCTTCAGAAATATGTCAATCCACAGAGAATCGTCAACATATTGTTGACGGTTCCGGAGAAGTTGTATTGGCTTTCATCCTGCACATTACAGTTTCCTGTATCTCGCATTGCGGTATGTGCCGATCTTTTCGATCTTTCCTTCCCTTACCAGTTTCCCAAGCACTCTCTCGACTGTTGTGATGCTGATCTCGGGGAACCGGGCTGCGATTTCTTCCTTGGATACCGGGACAAAGCTTTGCATCAGGGTGTTCTCAATCTGTTTTGACTTACTGTTTTTACGTGCTGAGTTTTCAATAAATTTACTGTCCAGATCTTTGTAGCAGCTATATAGGATCTGCAGCAGATAAGTGATAAAGGGGATATAGGTATTCCTGTTTTCATGCCAGCCGTCGCTGCAGGCTTTCAGTGCCTGATAATAGTTATACCGGTATTCGTTGATCTTTTTGTCAATGGATATGTATTTCCCGATATCAAACCCTTCCTGCAACAGGAGCAGAGACATCAGAAGACGGGATACGCGCCCGTTTCCGTCCCTGAAAGGGTGAATACACAGAAAATCAACGATCACACAGGCAATCAGTAACAGTCCGTTGATCCTGCTGTCCTGTTTTCCTTCGTGCCAGGCAAGAATCATTTGTTCAACGGCCTGCGGAGTTTCCCTTGCTTTTACCGGTAGAAAACGGATACTGATTCTCCCCTGCTCATCTCTTTCCTGGATCCAGTTGTTTTGCTGCTTGTATTTTCCGGCGTCCGGCGAAGTCGTCCTGAGTATAAGCATATGAAAATGCTTCAGAAGGTCCCCGGTGATCTCCAGATCTTCATGGTGATTATAGATCTCATCCAGCACATCCCGATATCCGAGGATTTCCTGCTCGTCATGTGTAAACGGTTCTGATTGTTTATAGACGAGTTTTTTGACTCTTTCCGCTGTTGTAACGATTCCTTCGATCGCGTTGCTGCTCTGTATGGAATCGACCATGGCAGTATGCTGCAGTTCCTGAAACAGATGAAGATTATTCATCTTTCTGATTTCACCTTTTCCCCGCAGGTCATAGATTATACCTGCAATTTCCAGTAGATTTGCCGGAAGGCTGTCTGCAAGGAACTGATAATCAAAACGATGCATTATTGTCCCTCTCACGAAATATTTACTGCATCATGTTCTCTAAAAATGATGCAGTAAAATAATACCAGAATCATCGCTTGGTAGCAAGCAAACTCAAAATATCTTCCGGTTTTCTGAATCATCAGGGTCCTGATAAAATGAAGTTATAAAAGAGTATAACCTCTGAATCCACGCACAGAATAATATGAGTCTGCCCCGTTATGAAACGTGAATACAGTCCCGTAACGCCTTTCGCAGAAAAGGGCTCCGCCCTGTTTTCTGATCTCTGCCGGGGTACTGATCCAGGAAGAAGTTTTTAAGTCGAAGTCGCCAAGGGCTTGCAGCCTGTAATAGAGTTCTTCTGTCAACAGCAAAACTCCGATCTCCTGAGCCTTCTTTTCAGCGCTCCCAATTGGCGGATTTTTCGTCCGCTTTTGGAAAGCTTCATCATCATAGCACAGACTTCTTCGCCCGGAAGGCGACTCTTTAGCGCAGTCGCAAAAAATCAGTTTCCCTGTTTTTTTATCAAAACCAATGGTATCCGGCTCACCGCCGCTTTTTTCCATCTTCCGCAAAACTTCCATGACGTCTGGCTTTTCACGCAGACGATTCTCCACATCAGCCCATTGCAGCTCCGGATGGAGATTCATATTGCCCTGAAACCTGTTCTTCAGTATTTCCAGCATTACTGATTGTCTCCTCTCTCTTCGGCAGTTTCTCATGGTTAAGATGATTCCGAGTTTGTTTTGTATCAAGACTCGTTATATGCCTGACAGTTCAGATTCCAGGACATCTGCATATTGTTGAACAACCGGTCCCAGTCCTTTTAACCATTGCTGTATGTCTTTCCGGTCTTTGTAAGCCATCGGCTCTTTTCTTATTTCAACTGCTTTCTTTAACGGTTCCTCATTGGGAAAGATATGTTCCTGCAATGCCCAGATCCCTGCCTGTGTTTTCGAAATCACATCATTCTTCCGCAAAGTATAAATACATCTGCATATATCCAGCAGCCATCCACAGGAATAAAGCCGCTCGTCAGTCTGCTGTGCATATTTCCGGATCGTTTCATAATGACCTCGAACAGCTTCAATCAGTGTCTCCCTGCCAGGAACTGTAAAGATACTCCTGTCATCACTGCCGTAAACAGACTTGCCATTCCTTGCAAGTTCATATTGGGAAAACGAATCCGGTTTATAACGGCTTATAATCCGCTGACCGGTAGTGCCCCAGTATACCAGACGACTGAATGTTCCGAATAGATACTCATCCAGGTTAGCTATCACTCCCTCAAAAAGAGGGTAATACATATTGCCTGGCGCATCCGCTGCCATGAACCGTCTCAGCTGTACCAGTTCCTGAGCTTGTTTATCTGTGATCTGCTTTCCGGTCAGGACAAGAATATCAATATCGCTCCAGCCCAAACGGAAATCGTTCTGCACAACACTTCCGTACAGCCAGAAGCTGTGTACATTTCCGTTCAGGACTGAAACAATTTCCTTTGTCATTCTGGTGATCGAATCTAACATATTTCACCGCCGATCATAGTAAACAATTTCAGAAATAAACTTACAAGGACATACATGTAATTAAGGTGAAAGATACCCCAACAGACATTTTTCTGTCAGATGACGCAGTCGCTTACGAACTCAATGTCATGATCCGCTTTCCTGAAAGTGGCAAAATGCGGTTTTCCGCTGTACCCGTTGGCATCCTCAAAAGCTTTTTTCATATAGGGATACCGGATAAGTTGCAAGGCTTCGTCCGGTTTAAACCATCCGACATCCTGGAATTCATCCGATACGAATTCCTTTCCGCTGACATACCTGCACCTGAAAACAATATTTACGGTAGTGGGCAGCGTCATGCCCTCCAAAGGACCGTATGAGAAGTTCTCATCTCATGTACCGGCCTGCCAGCGCGGATTCTTAACCCCTGCACGTGAGCATAAAAATACACCTATATTATAGCAAACCTGGGGCTGATTTCAATGGATTTTTCAGAAATTTTCCCGGACAAGAAACAGCATTAAAACACAGCCTTTCTCCGAAATCAACGGGGACAGGCTGCAATAATTTGTTACCGTTGTAGGTTATGGAGCATGCGTTCATCCTTTTTCGGTGAAAAAGGTGTCCACCAGAAGGATGTTGGAATTCCCTGCGACTTCTTCTTTGAGACCTTTGGATAAGCCGGAAGTACTGAACACGATATATTGATTGCAGGAAAGCCTGGTTTTTGCCTCCATCGCACGGGCCTTTTCCTGCAATGCGTGCAGGACTGATAAGCCTTTTTCGGCTGCAGAATACTTGCATTCGCCTATAATCATGTTGCCGCCGACTGAATCAATTCCGAGTATATCCACTTCTCCGCATACCGGTCCCCAATACCGGCCCAGTCTGTCAAAGCGGAAATCCCACAGATTCATGGATGAGAACGCCCACATCTTTTCTCTGCACAGGTCTTCGTAAACAAATGAAAGATAGTTCTGAACAAACATCTTTCGGATCTGCTCCATAACATATGCTTTTTCGCCCCGTTCCAGGAATGCTCTGTAGGGATAAACAAATTTAAACCAGAAGGCTATGTAGTTGTCTGTAATGCGATACAGTCCGCTTTTGCTTTTTTCCGGGTTGCTTTCTGTGACCGGGACCTCACGTTCTACCAGATCCAGATCCATCAGCGTCTTCAGATATTACGGGACACTGGTTTGCTTAACTCCAAGCCATGCGCAAATCTCCGATAATTTTGTACTCAAAAGTATAATAATTTCAAGTATAATTTTCGGCTTTTGCGCTCTTCAGAAATATGTCAATCAACAGAGAATCGTCAACATATTGTTGACGGTTCTAGAGAAGTTGTATTGGCTCTCATGAATTCGTTTTCAAGGATCCCACCATTATTGATGATGGATTTAGCTGAGCCGATATTATCCTTATCGATGTGCACCACAACACAGTCCACTTCGGTCGCACCTTCAGCCTTCAGCACTTTGAAGCGCTGGTGACCGCCGACGATGTTGCCCGTCACCTCATTCCAGACGATGGGATCGACATACCCGAAGTCGTGCAGGCTGCGCTTGATCTTCTCATACGCGGGATCGCCCGGCTTCAGGTCTTTCCTGGGGTTGTATTTCGCAGGCTTCAGCCGGTCAATGGGCATGGTCTGCATGTTCAGATTCGTATTCACGGTTCCTCCTTCTGCCGTCCTTCGGGGCGGCTTTTTTGATGTCCGGGCGGGCCGATACCCCCACCCCCGAATTTGTCGGAAATTCACGCGTGAGGGGGGCGCGGTCTCCGCCAGGCACACCCAGGGATCTGACCGCCCCCTCCCGGGCACACCTCGGCCCGGCGGCTGGGCACACCAACCTGCCCGCCGACTTCGCCAGAGCAAAGTGGAGAAGTGTGCAGCCCGCCGGACTTCTTCATGGCAAAGCGGAGAAGCGCCGCCCGCCCGGACTTCACCAGAGCAAAGTCGGAAAGTCCTGTGCCCGGGTGGACTTTTCCAGAGCAAAGCGGAGAAGTGTGCCGCCCGCCGGACTTTCGCAGAGCAAAGTCGGAAAGTGTGCCCGGCGGCGGTTCCGGGCGGCGGGTCGGTGTGCCCGCCCGGGCGGCGAAAAACCGCCCGCCCGGCGAAAAAAAACCGGGTTTTTTTCCGGCCCCTACGCGCATGTATAAGGAAGCGCGGCCTCCTTTTTCGCAAAAAAAACCGTTGACTTTTCGGCCCGGCAGAGTGATGGATGTACGCGCCGGGCGGGAAACCGCCCAGAAGGCACAGCCGGGCCGGGCGGGAGAAGCCGCCGCCGGGAGAAAGGAGACCCCCATGAAAACCCAGACCTTCGGCATCGAGATCGAGATGAACCACATCACCCGCCAGCGGGCCGCGCAGGTGGTCGCGGAAACCCTCGGCGAAGGAGCGACCTTCCGGCATGCGGGCGGCGCGTACGACGCTTGGGAGGTCACCGCGCCGGACGGGCGGCGGTGGAAGCTGGTCAGCGACGCGAGCATCGCCGGGCCGCGCGACCAAGGCACAGAGTTTGTGAGCCCGATTTGCCGCTGGGAAGACATCGAAACGGTGCAGGCCTGCGTCCGGGCCCTCCGGGCGGCTGGGGCACACGCCGACCCCTCCTGCGGCATCCACGTACACGTCGGCCTTGGGGAGCACACCCCCAAAACCCTGCGGAACTTGGTCAACTTGGTCAACGCCAAGGAAGACCTCCTGACCCAAGCCCTCCAAATCAGCCCGGAGCGCCGGAGCCGCTGGTGCCAGCCCGTCGACCCACACTTCCTCGCGACCCTGAACCGCCGGAAGCCCGCGACCTCCGAGGATTTCGCCCGGATTTGGTACGACGACATGTGCTGGGAGTACCACGCACACCAGCACTACGACCCCTCCCGGTACCACCTGCTCAACCTGCACAGCGTTTTCCAGAAGGGCACCATCGAGTTCCGGGCCTTCAACAGCACACTCAACGACGGCGAGGTCAAGGTCTACATCCAGCTTTGCCTCGCGATTTCCCACCAAGCCCTGACGGTGGCTTCCGCGAGCCCGGCCCGCCCGGTCACCGACAACCCGGCGTACACCTTCCGGTGCTGGCTCCTCCGGCTGGGCATGAACGG
>JAFWES010000080.1 GCA_017512805.1 Clostridia bacterium | reverse complement strand
TACTGACGAGCGGGAGATTACTTCCGCTCGTCTTCATTTAGTAGCGCAAAATTTGAGGACTCTTTATTTCCTTATTCGGTATAGCGGAGGCGGCTGTCAATTCGACATAATTTTCTTGTGATACTTTACCGTACATGAGCATTTTTTGCAGGATTATCAAGATATGTCCCCCATTGTTATACACGATTTCCGGCCATTAAGCCACACCGATTTCTATCGCATTGTTCACCTCGACACAAAGTGCCTGTCACTTGAGCCACACCGACGCGTGTATCTCAAGAGGCAGGCACTTTGTTATGCAGGACGGTGGACAACCCGGATATTGAACACCCCTCCGGGCGGGGGAGAAGAATGTATCGTTCGGAAAACATCTGTTTTTTCGATATGAACGGCGTGATGGATTCCGCTCATTTCGGCTCTCCAAAATGAAAATGTCAACATCCGGAGAAAATGAAAAACCCTCGAAAACTTAGTGTTTTCAAGGGAGTTTGGTGGTGCCAACAGGACTCGAACCTGTGACCCCCTCGATGTGAACGAGGTGCTCTACCGACTGAGCCATGGCACCTAATTCCGAACTTTTAATCCATTTTCACTGAAATCGTTCGGCCATTTCAGCTTCCTACGCATGTCGGTCTTGTCTGCCAGTGTGCCAGTCACTTAAGATACTCATGAACGGCAGTTTGATAACTTGACCAGTGGGTCCTACCAACTGAGCCATGCGACCTTCCTTCCGGATCTATGCCTCATAGAAGCGTGACCCTTAACGGAACAGAAGGGAGTATAGCATAAAAGTTGTCCCAGGTCAAGAGCTAATTTCCAAAAAATCATATTTCCAAGCCGAAGGCCGAAAACATGCCGTTTAGCCACGGATGACCGACCTCGGACGGTGGAAACGATGAAAGGAACTCATCTGTGATCTGACGATGCATGCTGAAGCCAAGGCCATACCTCCGACAGAGAAGGAAGGACAGCTTCGGTACGGGCCAAAATTTCCGGGGCGGGCATGGCAAGATCGGGAATGCAGATTGATCTCATCCCGGCCGCCTGCGCGGCGAGCAGTCCGTTTTCCGAATCCTCCAGCACAAGACAGGAAGCCGCCGGTTTCTTCAGTCGGGAGGCAGCCAGCAGGAAACAGTCCGGATCGGGCTTGGAGCGGGCCGCTTCTTCCCCGGAAACGATCGCCTGAAAGAATGGTGTGATTTCAGCCAGGGACAGATACCACCGGATCGTCTCTAACGGGCTGGAGGATGCTACCGCTGCCGGAATCCCTTCCTCGGAAAGACGGGACAGCAGGTCTTTCAGTCCGGGTTTGACAGGAAGCCCCCGCTCCCGGATCGCCTGCTCCAAAAACTCCGTCCGCAGCGTTCTGGCGGCGGTATAGTCAAACGACGGTCCAAAGGCCTCGAGGCACACCCGGCGGCTGACCTGGGGCGTCGTGCCCCGGAAACGGGATATGACCGACTCATTCAAATCAACGCCCATCCGCTTTCCGGCAGCCTGCCATGCCTGGGAGGACAGTCGCTCGGTATCAAACATCAGGCCATCCATGTCGAAGATGACAGCTTCCGGAAGCATGAAAACACCTCATTCCCTGCATTCTGCCGCTATTATAGGGGGATCCCCGGCCACCGTCAAGGAGGATACCCCAGCAGGAGCGAAAAGTCATCCGGATTCCAAAACTCGCATTTTGGGGGAATTTCATGTATGATAGGATTGGTAAAGAAAACGTGAACGCGGTAAAGAAAGGAAACGGAGATACACCATGATCGAAATTCTGTCCGTGGATCAAATGAGAAGGAGCGATGCCGCCACCATCGCCGGAGGAACGCCGGGCCGCGAGCTGATGCTCCGGGCCAGTCGGGGCATCTTTGAGGCCGTGAATTGGAAAGGGCCCGTAGCCATCGTCTGCGGCAGCGGGAACAACGCCGGGGACGGATATGCCCTGGCTTTACTGCTGCGGGAGGCGGGAATCTCCTGCCGCCTGGTTCTGCTGGGAGACCGATTCTCTCCGGACGGGCGAACCTATTATGACCAGTGCCTGGATCAGGGGGTGGAAGTCAGCCGCTGGGGGGATCCCGACGCGCTGAGGGGCGCGGCCACCGTAGTTGACTGTATTTTCGGTACCGGTTTCCGGGGAGAGGTCACCGGAGTCGCGGCGGAAGCCATTCACGCCATCAATGAGAGCGGCGCCTACGTGGTTTCCGTCGACATCAACAGCGGGCTCAACGGTGATACCGGGATGGCGGAGCTTTGCGTCCGCTCCGACATGACCGTTTCCGTGGGGAGCTTCCAGCCCGGGCATATTCTGAACATGGCAAAGGATATGATGGCGAACAAGGTGAACTGTCCCATTGGAATCCGGCCGGTGGAACCTCCCATGGTTCTCCTGGAGGCGGAGGACATTGCCGCCCTCTTCCCTCCCCGCCCGAACCTGAGCCATAAGGGTTCCTTCGGTTATATCGCCCTGGTGGGCGGATCCGAACGGTACAACGGAGCGATCCGGCTGGCCGCCATGGCCTCCGCCGGAATGCGCGCCGGCGCGGGCGTCATCAAAGTGGGATTCCCCCGCTTCCTTTACGATATTATCAGTCCCGGCCTGCTGGAAGCCACCGCCTTTCCGCTGCCGGACGAGGACGGGCATCTGGCCTATGACCCAGGCGCGCTGCAGGAGTTGACCGCCGGCACAAAGGCCGTTGCCTTCGGCATGGGAATCGGCCAGAGCCGGCAGGCGCTGTCGTCCCTGCGGTGGCTGCTGGAAAACTGCGATGGCCGCCTGGTGATTGACGCCGATGGGCTGAACCTCCTCTCTTCCCTGCCGGAGTGCGCTTCCCTGCTGAAAAAAGCCAGACCGAAGGTCATCCTGACCCCTCACCTGAAGGAATTTTCCCGTCTGTGCGGCCGCTCTGTCACCGACATTCAGCAGGATCCCGTCGGCCTCGCGCGCCGCTTCGCGAAGGAAGCGGGCTGTGTCCTGCTGCTGAAGGGGCCCGCCACCCTGATCACGGATGGGAATCAGGTCTTTTTCACGGACACGGGATGCCCCGGGATGGCCACGGCCGGCAGCGGCGATGTGCTCAGCGGCATCCTGGCCGCCGTAGCCGGGTGGCTGCCGGATCCGCTGAAAGCGGCAGCCGCGGCGGCATGGATCAACGGAAAGGCCGGGGAGCTGGCACAGGAAAAGACCAATGCATACAGCATGACCGCCGGGGATACGGCAGGATGTGTCCCGGCGGTGATTTCGGAGCTGCTGAAGCGTTAATTGAATAAGGACCGCGTGTCTGACGGCACGCGGTCCTTTATTTTGCTTATGATGATCAGTGCAGGGTCACCCGGAACAGGCTCACCAGGGTGTTGCCCACGGTGGACATGGTCTTGATAAAGATGTCCAGGGCCACGCCCACCACGTCCTTGCGGGTATCGCCGACGGTATCGCCGGTGACGGCCGCCTTGTGAGCCGCGGAACCCTTTCCGTGCCCTTCCAGAGCGCCGGATTCAATATACTTCTTGGCATTGTCGAAGGCGCCGCCGCTGTTGCCCATGAAGATGGCCCGGGGAATCGCCACGATGGTTGCGCCGATCAGGATACCGCCCACGAATTCCACGCCGAAGATGAATCCGCCCACCACGGGGATGACCATCGCCAGCACGGAGGGCACCAGCATCTTCCGCAGGGCTTCCTTGGCCGCCAGCTCAATCATCCGGTTGTAGTCGGGGGTCTTCTTTCCGGCCAGCACTTCGGGCGTCAGCTGCTTGTCGCCCTCGTCAGCCATCAGCTTGGCGGAATCGATGGTGTTATCGGTCAGCATGGCCGCGAAGTATTCCACCAGCGCGCCGCCGATGATGGCGCCCGCCACCACCACGAAGCTGGCGATGTTCAGGTCGGGGGTGCCCTTGGAATAGGAGCCCACGTAGGAAACAATCAGGGACACGGTCGCGAAGGCCGCGGAGCCGATGGCAAAGCCCTTGCCCACAGCGGCGGTGGTGTTGCCCACGGCATCCAGCTTGTCCGTAATCTTCCGGACATCGTGTGGCAGGTGGCAGCTCTCCGCCAGGCCGCCGGCGTTATCCGCGATCGGCCCGAAGGCGTCGATGGAAACCGTCGCGCCCACGAAGCTCAGCATGCCCAGGGCCGCCAGCGCCACGCCGTAGATGCCCGCCAGGGTTCCGGAGAGATACAGGGCCAGGCCGATCACCAGCACCGGCAGCAGAACGCTGCGGGAGCCCACCGCATCGCCCTTGGTGACCACGAAGGCCTCCCCTTCCGGCGCCATTTCCGCCAGCACCCGGGTGGGCTTATAGTCCGTGGAAGTATAGTATTCGGTAATGGAGCCGATAGCCACGCCGCTGGCGATACCCAGCACGGCGCAGACCCAGGGGCTGACCCAGCCGATCTTCCATCCCAGCTCGGTCAGAACGGAGGCGTCCACCTTCTGGAAGATCACCATCGCGCCGAAGAAGCCCATCACCAGCGTCAGCCCGGCGGAGATCCAGGTGGCCAGGTTCAGTTCCCGGGAGGGATTGTCGCCCATCTTCTTGACCGCCGCGTAGAGCAGGCCCAGCAGACAGCCGATCAGGCCCAGACCCGCCAGGGCCACCGGATAAACCGTCAGCGCGTGGAAAGCGCCTTCGTTCAGCACTTCCCCATGCTGATGGAACAGCACCACGCAGATCATCAGGGCCGCGGCGATGGTGGCCACGAAGCTCTCCAGCAGGTCGGAGCAGTTGCCGGCGATATCGTTCACGTTGTCGCCGATGAAGTCGGCAATGACGTTGGGCACGCGGCTGTCGTCCTCGGGCAGGTCGTTACGGACCTTGGCCAGGATATCCGCGGAGATGTCCGCCGCCTTGGTGTAGTTGCCGCCGGCCACGCGGTTAAACATCGCCACCAGAGAGCAGCCCAGGCTGTAGGTGGACACATGCATGATGGTGGGATTGATATTCCCCAGGTTGGTGATCAGGCCGCCGCTCTGGGCGTTGGGATCCACGTTGCCGAAGATCAGCAGCACGGCCACGAAGCCCAGCAGCCCGAAAGCCTGCACGCTCAGGCCGGAGATGGAGCCGCCGCACAGGGCGACCTTCACGGTTTCGCCGATGGACATGCTTTCCCGGGCCTTGTTGGCCGTCCGCACGTTGGCGAAGGTGGCGCTGCGCATGCCCAGCACGCAAACCGCGCTGCTCATGCAGGCGCCGATCAGAAAGGTGATGCCGCTGGTCTTTTCCACGAAGAGCGTCAGCGCCACGGCCAGAATCGCCACCACGATGGCGATGGTCCGATACTCGGTTTTCATAAAGGTGTTCGCACCGCTGCGGATGATTCCGGCCATCTCCACCATCTCGCTCGTGCCTTCCGGCATCTTCCGGATCCGAAGATAATTCCAGATCACGTAGCAAACGGTCGCCGCGATGGCGCACAGCGTCAGGATATACCACCCGGACATAATGAAAGACCCCCAATTCTCCCTGATATGAACAGGTTTATTTTTTTCTGGCTTCTTTTCGGACGGAAGCCGGATGCAGATCTTATTTTAGACCTTCTCTGCCTTTCCGTCAATGCCCCGGACGCACCAAATTCCGACCTTCTTATTCCTCTTCGTCCCCCAGCAGCTCCTCCAGGGCATTGAAGGCCTGTTCCGCTTCCTCATCGTCGTCCACGGCCACAAAAATGTCGTTTCCTTCCTCGTCGGTCTCCATCCGCAGAAGCATCACCGGGATTTCCTCATCCTCATCGGTTTCGGATTCTTCGTCTTCCGCTTCCTTCACGGCTTCGGTGACCGCCACGTACTGAACCTCCCCCATGGGGAAGGAGGCCAGCACCTCATAGGTCTCGCTGTTGCCTTCCTCGTCGATCAGGTCGATGTATTCCACATCCTCGTCCATTTCGTCCATGTTCCGGCTGTCCATTTCTTCGTTCATGTGCTTTCTCCTTTACATTTTCTGCAGCTTTCGCTGTTCTTCCAGCCATTGTTCCAGGATCAGGGCCGCGGCGATCATGTCCACCCGCGTTCGCCTTTCCCGTCCGTCCAGTCCGTCCTCCATGAGAGCGTCCTCCGCCGATACCGTGGTCAGGCGCTCATCCTGGAAAAAGACCTTCAACCCCTGCTTTTCCACCTGAGCGCAGAAGGTACGGACCTTTTCCGCCTGAAACCCCTCCGTACCGTCCATGTTCAGCGGCAGGCCGCTGAGGACCTCGTCGGTTTCATACTGATCGCAAAGGGCTTTGATGCGCCGGCAGTCCGGCCCCCATCCGACCCGGCGGATGACCTCCACCGGGGTGGCGATGATCCGTTCCGGATCCGAAACGGCGACGCCGATCCGGGCATCGCCCACATCCAGGCAGAGGATTCTCTTCATCATCATTTACGCTCCGGAAAAACCTTCAGGGAGGCGCGGCGCCTCCCTGAAAGCTTCATTTGTCAGTGGCTGTCCCGGCGGGGCGGACGGCGGCTGCCGCTTCCCTCCCGACGAGCCGGCGCGGTATTCTCGTACACGATGTCATTCCGGATCAGGTTAATCCTGCCCTGGGCATCGATCTCGTTGACCTTGACTTCCAGTTCGTCCCCGATATTGACCACATCCTCCACCTTTTCCACCCGGTGATTATCCAGCTTGGAAATGTGGATCATCCCGTCCTTGCCGGGGGCCAGCTCCACGAAGGCGCCGAAATTCATAATCCGGACCACCTTCCCGGTGAACACGTCCCCCACCTCGATATCCTTGGCAATGCCCTCGATAATCTTCTTCGCCTTCTCCGCGGCATCGCTGTCCGGGGTGGAGATGAAGACCCGGCCGTCGTCCTCGATATCGATCTTGACGCCGGTTTCGGCGATAATCTTGTTGATCATCTTGCCGCCGGGCCCGATGACTTCGCGGATCTTGTCGGGATTGATGGTAAAGTTGATGATCTTCGGGGCGTAGGGGCTCAGCTCATCCCTGGGCTGACCCAGCGTCTCCAGCATGATCTTGAGGATATGCAGCCGTCCCTGCAGCGCCTGATTCAGGGCCTGCTGCAGGATAGCCCGGTTGATCCCCGCAATCTTGATATCCATCTGCAGGGCGGTGATCCCGTTCATGCTGCCCGCCACCTTGAAGTCCATATCGCCCAAGAAGTCCTCCAGGCCCTGGATATCGGTCAGGACAGCCAGCTTTCCGCTTTCCTGATCGGTGATCAGGCCCATGGCCACGCCGGCCACCGGCGCGGAAATCGGCACGCCCGCGTCCATCAGGCTCAGGGTGCTGCCGCATACGGAAGCCATGGAGGAGGATCCGTTGGAGCTGAGGATTTCGCTCACCAGCCGCATGGCATAGGGAAACTCTTCCTCGGAGGGAATGACGGGCAGCAGGGCCCGCTCCGCCAGGGCCCCGTGGCCGATTTCCCGCCGGCCGGGGCTCTTCATGCGGCCCGCCTCGCCGGTGGCGTACGGGGGCATGTTATACTGATGGATGTACCGCTTGAAGGTCTCGCTGGTGCTCAGCCCGTCCAGCGTCTGGCCTTCGGACACGGTTCCCAGCGTGGTCACCGTCAGGGCCTGCGTCTGGCCCCGGGTGAAGATGGCGGAGCCATGGGTCCGGGGCAGCACGCCCACGTCGCACCAGATGGGCCGGATCTCGGTGACCTTCCGCCCGTCGGGACGGATCCCCTCGTTCAGGATCTTGCTCCGCATGACTTCCTTGTTCAGGTAGTACAGCGCGTCTTCAATTTCGCTCTCCCGCTCCGGGAACTGCTGGCTCAGGGCCGCCAGGGTCTCTTCCTTCACCTGGGCCTCCCGGGTCTGCCGTTCCTTGCGCTCGAAGGTTTCATAGACCCACTTGCACTTTTCCAGCGCGAATTCCCGCACCGCGGCCTTGATATCGTCGCCGGTGGTGATCAGCGGCACGACCTTCTTTTCCTTGCCGATTTCGGCCACGATCTGCTTCTGGAAGGCTACCAGCTTCTTGATCTCCTCATGGCCGAAGAGGATGGCGTCCAGCATGGTGTCTTCGCTCAGCTCTTTGGCGCCGGCTTCCACCATCATGATCGCTTCTTCCGTCCCGGCCACATACAGGCTCAGATCGCTTTCCGCCCGCTGGGCCTCATCGGGGCAGATCACATACTTCCCGTTGACCCGGCCCACCAGCACCGCGCCGGTCGGCCCGTTCCACGGAATGTCGGACACGGCCAGGGCAATGGAGGAACCGATCATCGCCGGAATTTCCGGGGGCACGTCCTGCTCCACGCTCAGCACGGTGACCACCACCTGCACGTCATTGCGCATGCCCTTATTGAACAGGGGCCGCAGGGGCCGGTCAATCAGCCGGCAGGTCAGGGTCGCCTTGTCGGTGGGACGGCCTTCCCGCTTGATGAATCCGCCGGGAATCTTCCCCACGGAATACTGTTTCTCTTCCACATCCACCGCCAGGGGGAAGAAGTCCACGCCTTCCCGGGGGGTGGGAGCCATCGTCGCGTTGACCATGACCACCGTATCGCCCAGATGCACCCAAACGGAGCCGTTGGCCTGTTCACAGTACCGGCCGAATTCCAGCGTCAGCTTTTTGCCGGCCAGATCCATGGAATAGCATTTGGATTCCATTTCGCTTTTCTCCTTTTTTCTCTCTCTTCTTCTCTCTTCGTTCTTTCTTCCTCTTTGGCCGAAACCTCGTATGCTATCTGATGAAAACCCCTGCTGCAGCGCGATTTTCAGGGGATAACACACGATCTCTCCGGCCGGGGGCGAAAAGCCCTCCCCGCTCCGGGAGGGAAACGCCCCCATCAGCGAACGCGTATACGCGATCGTCCTGCCTGTCCGGCTTAGCTTCGTCAGGATATCCCGAAAAGGCGCTTTCTTCCGCCTGACGCAGCCAAAGCCGCCGGAAGGATCCTCCTCCGGCGGCTTTGACGCAGCGCGCTCTCCGCCCCTGTGGGCGCGGAAACGCGGAAACCCTTCCGGAATACCCGAACCTGCCTGCGGGAATTACTTCCGCAGGTTCAGCCTGGCGATCAGCGAACGGTACCGCTCGATGTCCGTCCTCTTCAGGTACTCCAGCATATTGCGGCGGCGGCCGACCATCAGCAGCAGCCCGCGGTTGGAGTGATGGTCGTTCTTGTTCGCCTTCAGATGCTCGTTCAGATGGTTGATGCGATCGGTCAGCAGCGCGATCTGCACCTCAGGGGAGCCCGTGTCGCCTTCGTGCATGGCATAGGCGGCAATGATTTCAGCCTTGGTCATCGGTTTATTCCTCCGTTTTTCTTTCTCGGTCCCATCGCCGCCAGCCCGGATCGCCGTTGGAGCGTCGGTCGCCTGCGCCGGCGGTTCATTTGAACCTGGATTATCTTATCAAACATTGGGCGATTTGTAAAGTTGCATTTTCGGGCATTTTGTCCAAAATCTTCGGTTGACTTTTCCCTGTCCCATCCATTATAATAATGCCGGTTCCGGGGTGGCGAACGCCCGTCCCGGGTGAAAAACGGAAAAAGGAGGAAATGTCATGGACGCTGGGAGTAGCAGCGGCGTGCCGGTTGGGCGAAGGCGGCGGAACCCGAACGTCCTGACGTTCCCGTTCCCTCTGTAACCGTTCCTGTGGCGCGTCTGTCCGAAAACCGTATAGCACCTGTTTTTGCGGGTGTGTTTTCGCGCGCCTTTTCATATGCCTGACCCGTATGCCCGCTCCCCCCATTCCGCCGGAAGGTTTCCGGCGACGGGGTTCCCTTGATACAGGAGGGATTCCTCATCATTAAGAAAGAAGAGGAGGAAAAACGCATGCCGGAGCACAACGTTCGGATTGAAAACACCCTTCAGGTTCTGCTGAAAGACAAAAAGTATTCGACCGTCCGGGATATTCTGGTGACCATGAATCCGCCGGACATTGCCGCCGTGTTTGCCGGATGCCAGCCGGAGCAGATGCCCCTGCTTTTCCGCCTGCTGCCCAAGGAGCTGGCGGCGGAAAGCTTTGTGGAAATGGAGCCCGAAGAACAGGAATCCCTGATCCGCGGGATCAGCGACAGCGAGCTGAAGCAGGTCATGGCGGAGCTGTACGTGGATGACGCGGTGGACATTGTGGAGGAAATGCCTGCCAACGTGGTTCAGCGGATTCTGGCCCAGAGTGATCCCCAGATGCGCAAGGAGATCAACGAGATTCTCCAGTATCCGGAAAATTCCGCCGGATCGGTGATGACGACGGAATACGTTTCCCTGACCCCGAACATGACCGTGGGGGATGCCATCCTCCGCATCCGGCAGACCGGGGTGGACAAGGAAACCATCTATACCTGCTACGTGCTGAAGAGCCGCCTGCTGATCGGAACGGTCAGCGTCAAAAGCCTGCTGCTGGCCCCCTCGGATATGCAGACCATTGACAGCGTCATGGAAAGCGGCTCCGGGGTGGTGACCGTCAACACCCATACCGACCAGGAAGAAGTCGCCCGGACGATGAGCAAATACAATCTGCTGGCCGTCCCGGTGCTGGATAACGACAACCGCATGGTGGGGATTGTCACCTTCGACGACGCCATGGACGTTCTGGAAGATGAGACCACCGAGGACATGGAGATCATGGCCGGTATGACGCCCAGCGATAAGACCTATCTCCGGTCCACCCCCTGGGACCTGTTTAAGCATCGGATCCCCTGGCTGGCTCTGCTGATGGTCTCCGCCACCTTTACCGGCCTGATCATTACCAGCTTTGAGGAGGCCCTGGCGGCCCAGGTAGCGCTGACCGCCTTCATCCCCATGCTGATGGACACGGGGGGCAATTCCGGATCCCAGAGCTCGGTAACCGTGATCCGTGCCCTGAGCCTGGGAGAGCTGGAATTCAAGGAGCTGCCCAAGGTCATATGGAAGGAAGTCCGGACGGCCGTTATGTGCGGTCTGGCCCTGGCGGTGCTTTGCTTTGGCAAGATCATGCTGGTGGACCGGCTGCTGCTGGGCAACCCGGACATCACGGTGCTGGTCGCCGCCGTCGTCTGCCTGACCATGGCCATTACCATCCTGTGCGCCAAGGTGGTGGGCTGTACCCTCCCCATGATCGCCAAAAGGCTGGGCTTTGATCCGGCCGTCATGGCCAGTCCTTTCATCACCACTATTGTGGACGCCCTGAGCCTGCTGGTGTACTTCGGCATCGCCAAGGCTTTGCTGGGGCTGTAGCCCGTTTTTTCCCGCCGGAGTCCCGTCCGGCGGGATCTTTTTTCCGCGCCCCGCGGCGCGGATTTTCAGCACCCCGCTTCGCAGCTTCTCAGCGCCATCCGGCGCGGGTTTTCAGCGCCGCCCGGCGCGGATGATTCAGGAAGGGAGCCTTTGACGCCATGGCATCCACGACCCGGAAAAACACCTTCTACAATATGGCCTACCGGCTCTTTTCCGTGCTGCTGCCCCTGGCGACAGCCCCCTATCTGGCCCGCACCGTCGGAACCGACGGGGTCGGCCTTTATTCCCATGCCTGGAGCGTTTCCTATATCTTCTGCCTCATCGGGATGCTTGGCCTGAACGATTATGGCGTCCGGGCCGTCGCCCGGGTCAGGGACGACCGGGAGCGGCTGGACCGTACCTTCTCCTCCCTGTGGCAGATGCAGCTTCTGGTGGCCGGGCTGACCCTGGCCGCCTGGTTTGGGTACGTTTTTCTCTTCGCCGGGGAAGAAAAGGAAATCGCCTTCCACCTGACGCTCATGAGCGTCAGCTGCCTGGTCAGCTTCGACTGGTGCCTGATGGGCCTGGACATCTTCCGGCCCATTGCCCTGCGCAATACCTTTATCAAGTCCGCGGCCGCCGTCTGCGTGTTCATTTTCGTCAAGGAGAAAAAGGACCTGTGGATCTATGCCTTCGTCTGGAGCCTGTCCACCCTGCTGGGAAACCTGAGCTGCCTCCCCGGCCTGCGGGGAAAGGTCAGATACCGTCCGGTGCCCTTCCGGGAAAGCCTGGCTCATCTGGGGCCCTGCGCTGTCCTTTTTATTTCCGTGATGGCGGTCAACATTTACCGCACCATGGATAAGGTCATGGTCAGCCGCATGGCGGGGTACGTTGAAAACGGCCTGTACGAAAACGCGGAAAAAATCATTTACTGTCTCTCCGGCTTCATCTCCGCCTTCGGCACCGTCATGATGCCCAAGATCAGTCATATGCAGCAAAAAGGGGAAACGGAAGCCATCCGGCGGCAGATCGACCGCAGCATGGATCTGGTGCTGGCCATGGTTTCCGCCATGGCCTTCGGGGTGGCGGCGGTGGCCCGGCCCTTCTCCGTTCTTTTCTACGGGCCGGCGTTCTCCGGTTCGGGGGATCTGATGATCCCCCTGGCCTTCACCCTGATCATGATCGGGTTCGCCAACGTCATCCGGACCCAGTGGGTGCTCCCCCAGGGGCGGGATCATATCTTCGTCAAAAGCGTCTGCGCCGGCGCGGCGGTCAACCTGGCGGCCAATCTCCTGCTGATTCCCCGGATGCGGGCCATGGGAGCCGTCGTGGGAACCCTCCTGGCGGAGGGAACCGTGCCCCTGGTGCAGTTTCTGATTCTCCGCCGGGAGCTCCCCTACGGCCGGTTTCTGGGCTACGTCCTGAAATACGCCCTCATCGGCTTCGCCATGCTGCTGGCGGTTCGGGGGCTCGGCGCCCTTCTTCCCTTTGGGGGCTGGCTCGCCCTGGGGCTGCAGGTGGGCGCGGGGATCCTGGTCTTCGGCGGATTGACCCTGCTGGCCTGGAAGCTGTCCGGAAAACCGTTTCCGGGAAGAAAATGAACCCTCCCGGCCTCCGCGGGAAAACCGTATGCCGCGGCCGGCCGGATCACCCGAAAAAAGGCAGGAAGGGCATGATGCCCTGCCTGCCTTTTTGACGGACGGACGTTTTACTTCGTCCGGAAGTTAAAATACCGTTTGGCGTTGCCGTAGCTGATGTCACGGACGATTTCCTTCAGGGTGTCCATATCCTCGGGATAGAACCCCTCTTCCACCCATTCGCCGAAGATCCGGCAAAGGATGCGGCGGAAGTAGTCATGCCGCGGATAGCTCAGGAAGCTGCGGCTGTCCGTCAGCATGCCCACGAAGCCCGCCAGATACCCCAGGTTCGCCAGGCTCCTGATCTGTTCGCTCATGCCGTCAAAATGGTCGTTAAACCACCAGGCGGACCCATGCTGAATCCGGCCCACGGCCGTCTCATTCTGGAAGCAGCCCAGGATGGAGTCGATGGCGGCGTTGTCATTGGTGTTCAGGGAATACAGAATGGTCTTCGGCAGTTCTCCCCGATCTTCCAGGTATCCCAGGAAGCGCGCGGTCTGGCCGGAGGGGGCATAGTTGTCCACGCAGTCGAAGCCCGTGTCGGGGCCCATTTTCCGGAACATCACCGGGTTATTGTCCCGCTGGCAGCCGTAGTGCAGCTGCATAACCCAGCCGCGCTTCGCGTATTCCGCGGCGACAAAGGTCATGAAGGCGAACTTGAAGGTCATCTCCTCCGCCGCGGTGGGCAGGGCGCCGCCCAGCCGGGCCTTGAAGATCCGCTCCACCTCTTCCCCGGAGGCGGGGGCGTACATGACATAGTTCAGGGCATGGTCGCTGAGGCTGCAGCCGTGGGCCTCAAAGAAGTCCATCCGGGCGTGCAGCGCCGCCTTCAGATCCGCGAAGGAAGAAATGGTCATCCCGGCTGCTTTTTCCAGCTGGGCCAGATACTCCGGATACGTCTCCTTTTCCAGATTCATGGCCTTATCGGGGCGCCAGGCCGGCAGCACGGTCACCTTCAGGGTTTCGTCCGCGGCCATTTTTTCGTGCCACTCCAGGGAATCCGCCGGATCATCGGTGGTACAGATGATTTCCACATTGCTCATGCTAATCAGGCCCCGGCTGGTATACCCCTCGCTCTGCAGCTTTGCGTTGGCGATTTCCCAGACCTTCGCGGCGGTCTGCTTGTTCAGAATGCCGTCATAGCCGAAGAAGCGCCGCAGCTCCAGGTGGCTCCAGTGATACAGCGGATTGCCGATGGCCTTGCCCAGCACTTCGGCGTATTTTTCGAACTTCTCGTAATCGGTGGCGTCGCCGGTGATGTATTTTTCCGGGACACCGGCGCTGCGCATCAGGCGCCACTTGTAATGGTCGCCTCCCAGCCAGACCTGGGTAATATTCTCGTACCGGATATCCTCATAGATTTCCCGGGGATTCAGATGGCAATGGTAATCGATGATGGGGCACCCCGCCGCCACTTCGTGATACAGCGTCTTCGCCGCATCCGTATTCAGCAGAAAATCCTTGTCCATGAACGCTTTCATATCCGTTTCCTCCGTTTCGCCGATGCGTTATTCCGCCCCGGGGAAGGGATGATCCTCCCGCGAAGCCCGGTTTTCTTCCGTCCATTATTTAACCACATTCGGCGGTTTCTGTAAAGTCCCAATCCTTCTGCTTGCGCGCAAGGTCTTTCTGATGTAAAATGGGAGCGCTGTACGGTCAGATTCCGGATCCACGGCGGGCGGGGAACCTCCCCTTCCCCGAGGGGCGGATCCGCCGTACGGAATCAATATGCGGGTGATGAACGTTCCCTGTGCAAAGGATGTGAATGTACGATGACGAAACTGGAATCGGCTTTGCTGGATGTGCTGAAGGAGGACTGCCGCCTGCCTCTGGAAAAGCTGGCCGTGATGACCGGCGCCTCCCTGGAAGAGGTGGCTGAAACCGTTGAAAGTCTGGAAAAGCGGCGGGTGATCCTGCGGTATGCCCCGGTGATCAACTGGGACCTGACCGACCGGGAGCGCGTGGAGGCCATGATTGAGGTGAAGGTGACCCCTCAGCGGGACATGGGGTTCGACGCCGTGGCCGCCCGGATCTACCGGTTTGACGAGGTCAAAAGCGTATACCTGATGTCCGGGGCGTACGACCTGCTGGTGCTGGTGGAAGCCCGGACCCTGCGGGAGCTGGCGGCCTTCGTCTCCGCCAAGCTCAGCACCCTGGAACTGGTCACCGGGACGGCCACCAGCTTCGTGCTCAAGCGGTATAAAGAAGAAGGCATCGTCTTCGAGGGCGAGGAGTCGGATCAACGGCTGGTGATTTCCCCGTGAGACCGGACGGATATGCCCGTTTTCTGAATCCCGCCGTCGCGGCGGTACCTCCCAGCGGCATCCGCCGTTTCTTTGACCTGGCCTCCACCATGAAGGACGCCATTTCCCTGGGGGTGGGGGAGCCTGATTTCAAGACCCCCTATGCCATCCGCAACCGGGCCATCAACTCCCTGGTGGACGGGGAAACCCAGTACACGCCCAACCGGGGGCTGCTGTCCCTGCGAAAGGAGATTTCCTTCTATCTGGAGCACCGATACGGTACGCCCTATGACCCGGAGGCCGAGATTTTGGTGACGGTGGGCGCCAGCGAGGCCATTGATCTGGCCCTGCGGGCCATGCTTTCCCCGGGGGACGAGGTGCTGGTGCCCGATCCCAGCTATGTTTCCTACGCGCCAAGCGTGGTTTTCGCCGGGGGAACCCCTGTCCCGGTCCGGACGATGGAGGAGCATGCCTTCCGCCTGCGGCCGGAGCAGCTGGCCGCCGCCGTGACGCCGAAAACCAAAGCCCTGATCCTGCCCTATCCCAACAACCCCACGGGCGGAATCATGGAGCGGGAGGATCTGGAAGCCCTGGTGCCCCTGATCCTGGCGAACGACCTGATGGTCATTTCCGACGAAATCTATTCCGAGCTGATTTACGGGGGCAAGGCCCATTTCTCCTTCGCCGCCCTGCCGGGAATGGCGGAGCGGACATTGACCATCAATGGCTTTTCCAAATCCTTCGCCATGACCGGATGGCGGGTGGGATATGTCTGCGGGCCCCGGGAGATGATCTCCATCCTGAATAAAATCCATCAGTATGGGATCATGTGCGCGCCCCGGATGGGGCAGGTCGCCGCGGAAGAAGCCCTGAGGCGGGGCCGGGAAAACGGATATGAAGATGTTCTGGCCATGCGGGAAAGCTACGACCGCCGCCGCCGCCTGATGGTGGACGGGTTCCGTTCCATGGGGCTGGACTGCTTTGAACCCTACGGGGCCTTCTACGTGTTCCCGTCCATTCAGTCCACCGGCATGACCAGCGAGGAATTCTGTTCCGCCCTGCTGATGGAACAGAAGGTGGCCGCTGTGCCCGGCAACGCCTTCGGGGAAAGCGGGGAGGGAAACATCCGCTGCTGCTACGCCACAGCCATCGACAAACTGAACATCTCTCTTGACCGGATCGCCGCCTTCGTCCGGACGCATTCCGGGAAATCCGCTTGAGGAGGTGCCCGATGAAACGATTTTTTTGCCTGGTGACATGCGCCGCCCTGCTGATGTTCCCCTCCGCCTTCGCGGAAGAGGAGGATGACCTGCTGATCGAGGAGGTCATCGAGGAAGTGGTCACCGAAAAGCAGAAGATTCTGGATACGGACGGGTCCGATATTCTGACCGTCACCTGCACGGGGGATTTTACCATCGGCGGAGACTCCCGCAAGCGCAAAAACATCTTCGAGGACGAACTCAGCGCCCAGGGCGGGGATATCAACTTCACCATGCGGAACATGCGGAACGTTTTTCTGGAGGATGATCTGACCCTGGTCAATTTCGAGGGCACCCTGACCGACTCCACCTACATCCCCGCCAACAAGAAGGAAAACCAGTTCCTCTTCAGCGCGCCGCCGGAGTATGTATCCATGCTGTCGGACAACGGAATCGAAGCCGTTTCCCTGGAAAACAACCACATCATGGATCATGGCCAGGAGGTTTATGAGGAGACCCAGCGGCATCTGGAAGAGGCCGGCATCGTCTGGTCCAACTCGGAGCATCTGGGGGTATTCGAGGCCAAGGGCGTGAAAATCGCCATGCTGTCCTATCTGTGCATCGACCGGTATGAAAAGCTGTGGGACAAGGTCCCCGCGGATATTGCCGCGGCCAAGGCGGAATACCCGCTGGTGATCGTTTCCTTCCACTGGGGGAACGAGCTGGACTACTCCCCCACCAACAATCAGATCCGCATGGGCCGCCTGGCGGTCGACGCGGGGGCGGATCTGGTGGTGGGGCATCATTCCCACCGCATGAACCCTATTGAGCAGTATAACGGCGTCTATATCTGCTACTCCCTGGGGAACTTCTGCTTCTCCGGGAATTCCAAGCCCAGTGACATGAGCTCCTTCGTTTTCCAGATGCGCTTCCGGGTGAAGGACGGGGTCTGCACCCCCAGGGGCTTCCGGATCATTCCCATCCGGATCTCCTCCAAAACCGGGAGGAACGACTTTATTCCCACCCCCTATGACAGCGGAGCCAATATCGACTCCGTCCTGTCCACCCTGCGGGCCAACGGCCGCAAGCTGGAATACGCCGTGCAGGAGTATCCGCTGGAGTGGAAGTAAAAAAGTTTTTCTTTTTCCCTGTACAAAATGGGAAAAAGATGCTATAATGATCCTTGAACCCTAACCCTGGTCTGCTGGTTACGCTTCCCTCTATGGTTGTTCGCTTGACGCCATCGTAAGGAAAAAGCACAGTGTATTCCCATGTGGCGCGGGTCAACAATCATTTTTTTGGGAGGTTTTATCCATGTACGAGGACAAGACTCTGACCTGCCGTGATTGCGGCAACGAATTCGTTTTCTCCGCCAGCGAGCAGGCGTTCTTCGCCGAAAAGGGCTTCCAGAATGAGCCCAGCCGCTGCCCGGCCTGCCGCGCTGCCCGCCGCGCCCAGAATGGCGGCAACGGCCCCCGCCAGATGTACGAAGTGATCTGCGACGGCTGCGGCCGCACCACCCAGGTGCCCTTCCAGCCCCGTGGAGATCGGCCCGTGTACTGCCGCGAATGCTTCGAAGCGCAGCGTCAGAACCAGTATTGATTTTCATTCAAAAAACCTGCCGGACTGGCAGGTTTTTTTATTTCTGTTCCCCCACCGGCCCCGGGCGCGGCGCCCGGGGGCGGTGGGGCCGGGCGTTTCAGGATTCGCAGAGGGCCGCGACCGCGGGTTCCAGCGCGGCCAGCTCCGCTTCGGCCTCCGCCTGGTTTTTCCCTTCGGTGAACAGATACGCCTTCAGCTTGGGCTCGGTGCCGCTGGGGCGGACGATAAACCGCTGCCCGCCGGCCAGGCGGAAGGAAAGAACGTCGCTCCGGGGCAGGCCGGTTTCGTCCTTCAGGTAATCGGTCCGGACCGCTCCGGCCATGAGGGGGGCCTCAAAAGCATCGATGGGGCGCCTCAGGCTCTCCATGATCTCCCCCATCTTCTGTGCCCCGTCCTGCCCCTCGTACTGGAAGGTCAGGGTCTTCTGGGCGTCATAGCCAAACTCCTCCCGGATCGCCCGCAGCTGATCCAGCAGGGTCTTCCCATCCCGCTTCAGATTCGCCGCCATTTCGCACAGCAGCAGCGCGGCATTGACCGCGTCCTTATCCCGGACAAAGGTTCCGGAAAGATACCCGTAGCTCTCTTCAAAGCCGAAAAGGAACCGGTCCGTCTGCCCCGCCTCATCCAGGAAGTGAATCTGCTCGCAGATGAACTTGAACCCGGTCAGCACATTTTTCAGCTCCACGCCCCGCTTCCGGCACATCTTTTCCGCCAGCTGGGTGCTGACGATGGTCTTCACCGCCACCGGCGGCAGCTCGGAGGTTCTCTTTTTGTTCCGGATCAGATAATCAAGCATCAGCAGGCCCATCTCATTCCCGCTGATGAGCCGGACATCCTCCCCCACCCGGACGCCGGCGCCCATGCGGTCGGAGTCGGGATCCGTGGCAAAGCAAAGATCCGCCCCCGTGTCCACGCACTTGCGGATGGCCAGGGTCATGGCTTCCCGGATTTCCGGGTTCGGGTAGGGGCAGGTGGGAAAATGCCCGTCGGGCTTTTCCTGCTCCTCCACCACGTCCACCCGGATGTTCCCCATGCGGCGCAGAATCTCCCGGACCGGCACATTCCCCGCCCCGTTCAGCGGGGAATATACCACGTGCAGCGGGGTGTCACAGGGGTTCACCCGCAGGCTGAGGATCGCGCGGTAATAGGCCTCGATGGTATCCTCCGTAATATAGGACACCTTTCCGTCCGCCAGATAGGTCCCCACGTCGGGCAGCCGGTCGGAAAGAACCGGCTCCCGGCAGATGCGGGCCATGATCCGGTCCGCCGCTTCCAGGGTGATCTGGCAGCCGTCGTCTCCGTAGACCTTATAGCCGTTGAACTTCGCCGGATTATGGCTGGCGGTGATCATAACCCCCGCGCTGCATCCCAGATGCCGCACAGCGAAACTCAGCATGGGCGTGGGCTGCAGCTTCGGGTACAGGTACACCCGAATCCCCATCTCCGCCAGGGCCGCCGCCGTCAGCTCCGCGAAATCCCGGCTGTGGATCCGGCTGTCGCAGCTCACGGCGCAGGAGGGCCGGTCATAGCGCTCCTTCAGATAGGCCCCCAGCCCCCGGGTCGCCCGAAGCACCGTAAAAAGGTTCATCCGATTGGTTCCGGCTCCCAGGACCCCCCGCAGGCCGCCGGTCCCGAAGGCCAGATCCCGGTAGAAGCTGTCTGTTTTCGTTTTTTCGTCCATGCCCCGCAGATCCGCCATCAGCTCCTCCGGCATGGCCGGGCAGGCCAGCCAGTCCTGAAACATCTGTTCCGTATTCATCGTTCTGCCTCCTTTAATTCTTCTGTCTGACGAATCATCCGCGCGGCCGGCCCCTGTCAGCCCGTCCCCCCTGCGGCCGAAAAGAAAAAGCCCCCGAAGGGGAGCCCTGTATTATACAACGCGCTGCTGCGCCGAGGTGTGCAGCTGGTTTTTTCGGAAGGGGTGAATCTGATCCGTCCAGGTGAACCCGTCCAGAGAGAGATTAATCCCGTATTCCACCATGACATTGCTGATATCCTCGAACAGGACATACAGATGCCGGGCGAAAAACCCCCCGGCGCTGCCGCAGGGCTCGCTCAGCAGCTGATTCATCCCCCAGACCCGGATCGGATCGTATCCGTCAAAGGCGAAGGAAGAACCGTACGGGCTGTCGGGCGTCCCCCTCAGGTCGCAGGGCGTGGAAGGCAGCCAGCTGGCCGCGTTCCGCAGCAGGGCGTAAAAGCACTGCAGCACCCGGGAGGGAAGCGAGAAGCAAATCTCGTCCAAAAACCCGCCGTTGGCGTCAAAGGTGGAAAAGGAGAGGATCCCGTTTTCATACAGGGTCACGGTAAAACCGCCGTCCTGCGGCTGAGGATCCCGGGCAAAGGGACGGAATTTGTACTGAAAGACCGGCTTATGACCATATCTCGCAATCATAGCCGTTTTCCCCCCTTCACTCCAAAATCGGATCCATATTATCCCAAATCCTGCGGCGCGTCAACCCTTTCATACTACATCTTGTGGTCAAAATCATGAACTTTTTGTAATATTTGCATCAATTCGTCACGATTCTGGGCCGGCGTCGTGGTGGGCCTGCCCAGATCCGGTCTGGCCCCGCAGGCGCACCGCACCTCCAGCATCACCGGGCCGGCGGCGGCTTTGGCCTCCGCCAGCGCGGCCCGCAGGCCTTCCTCGTCCGACGCGGAGAGCACCCGTCCGTACCCCGCCGCCGCCGCCAGGGCCGAAAGGTTCAGCCCCCGGTCGCACACCGGCATCCCCCCGACGGTTTCGTGGGCTTCGTTCCGGATGACCGCGTGGATCAGGTTTCCGGGGGCCGCCCGCCCGATAACCGGCAGCGCCCCCAGATGCATCAGGGCCGCCCCGTCCCCGTCCAGGCACCAGACCCGCCGCCCCGGCTGATCCAGGGCCATCTTCAGGGCGATCATGGAGGCGTGCCCCATGCTCCCCACGGTCAGAAAATCCTGCCCGTGGCCTTCGCCCCGGCGCTCCCGGATCTCGAAGACCTCCCTGCTCAGTTTCCCCGTGGTGCAGACATACACGTCCGAAGGCGCGCCCGCCGCCGTCAGGATGTCCGCTGCCCGCTCCCGGGTCATGAGATAGCCGTTGCGGTAATCCGGCTTTTTGTCGGTGGTCAGTCCCCCCTTGCGCACCAGGAAGGCCGCGCACTTTCCCCCTCTGATTTCCTGCCACAGGGCGGCAAAATCCGCCTCGAAGGTTTCCCTGTCCGTCTCCCCGGACAGGATTCGCCAGGGGATCCCCAAAAGGTCCAGCTGTCCCGGCGTGATGATCCCCTGCTTCACATGCTGGGGTTCATCCCGGACCCCCGGCTCCCCCCGCCAGCCGACGACCAGCAGGCAGGGCAGCCCATAGACCGCCGGATCCATCAGGGAGGCCAGCGGGTTCACCGCGTTTCCCAGGCCGCTGTTCTGCATATAGCAAAGCGCGGGCCGGCCGGTGGCCAGATAGTGTCCGGCGCAAAGGCCGACGGCTCCGCCCTCGTTGTGCGCCACCATGTGGGTGGGCGTGCCCGTACCGTAGCGGGCGTAAAGCAGGTCGCACAGGCCCTTCAGCTGGCTGTCCGGAACCCCGGTGTAGAAATCGATCCCGTAACGGCCGCAGGTGTCCAGAAAGATTTCCGCGTTCATCTGTTCTCTCCTTTTCGGCAGGAATTTCCCCGTTGTCTGTGGTATATTTTCCCCGTTCCCTGTGGTATACTGTATTTGTTCATCGGAAACGAAACTCGGCTGAGTGAGGAGGCGGTTTTCCATGACCATTCGGGAGCGTACTGAATCCGCGGAGCGGCTTCTGTTATCCCCCTATGCCGCCCTTTCGGAGAAGACTGCGGGGCGGGATCACCCCGTCTCCCCCTGCGATATCCGTACGGATTACCAGCGGGACCGGGACCGGGTCATCCATTGCAAGGCGTTCCGCCGCCTGAAATTTAAAACCCAGGTGTTCCTTTCCCCCGAAGGCGATCATTACCGGACCCGCCTGACCCACACCCTGGAGGTTTCCCAGGTGGCCCGCACCATCGCCAGGGCCCTCCGCCTCAACGAGGACCTGACGGAGGCCATCGCCCTGGGGCATGACCTGGGCCATACCCCCTATGGGCACATCGGGGAGCGCACCCTGAACGATCTGCTGGAAGGGGGCTTCCGCCATAACGAGCAGAGCCTCCGGGTGGTGGAGCGGCTGGAAAACGGCGGCGCGGGTCTGAATCTGACCCGGGAGGTCCGGGACGGCATCGTCCACCATTCCGGCGCCGGCTTTCCCTCCACGCTGGAGGGGGAATGCGTCCGCCGGGCGGACCGCATCGCTTACCTGAATCACGATCTGGATGACGCGCTGCGGGCCGGGGTCCTGAAGGATTTTGAGCTTCCCGCGGACTGCCTGAGGATTCTGGGCGCCACCCACGGCAAGCGCATCGATACCATGATCCGGGACATTGTGGAAAACAGCGAAAACCGCCCCCATCTGGAGATGAGCCCCCAGGTGGAGGAGGCCATGAACGGCCTGAGGGAGTTCATGTTCGAAAAGGTGTACCGGGACGGCTGGCGGGATCCCGAGGAGCGGCGGTGCGACTATATTCTCCGCACCCTGTTTGACTACTTCTGCGCCCATCCGGGGGAAATGCCGGAGGAGTACATCGTGATTACCTATCGGGACGGGCTGGAGCGGGGGGTGGCGGATTACCTTTCCGGCATGACGGACCGGTATGCCACCCGCACCTTCCGGGAGCTTTTCGTGCCCTCTTCCTTTCAGTCCTTCTGACCCGTTTTCCCGGCGCGCCGGCCTTCCGCCGCTTTCAGCGCCGACCTGTAAAACGCCGCGTCCGCTTCCGCCCTGGCCAGGGCCGAGGGCTCGGCCCGCGGCGCCGCGCGCAGGCCGCGCAGCTGCGCTTCCTCCGCCTTCAGCCGGTGGGCCAGGTACCCGGCCAGCGCCGGGCTTTCGCTTTCCGTCACCCGTTTTCCCCGGCGGATCTCCTCCTCGGTCAGGCTTTCCGCCCCCGGCTCCGCCTTCATGATCAGGTAATACCGCCCTGCCGCCCGGCAGGGTTCTTCTTTTGTCAGGTGATAGCCCAGCTCGGCCACCGCCGAGCGCACCTCCGGCAGATCCGTATGGGCGGACAGCAGCAGCCTGGCCCCCCGGATCCGGTCCCGCCCCCGCAGCAGGATATCCCGGATGGTCTTCCCGCCCATCCCGAGGACGGAGATCATGCCGCATTCTTCCGTCAGCGGGGTCAGTCCGTCCCCCAGCCGCAGATCCGCCCGATCCTCCAGGCCCGACAGCGCGAAATGCCCCCGGGCGTTGTTCAGGGCATCGGGGCTCACATCCGTGAGGATCATGCGCTCGCACTTTCCGCCGGACAGCAGCGCCAGGGGCAGGTACCCGTGATCCGTTCCGATATCCGCCGCCAGCGCGCAGGTCTCATACAGGTCATACGCCAGGCTCAGCCTTTCATCCAGCCTCATCGTCCGCTCCCCATTCCGGCCCTTTCGGGCTCCCGGCTTTCCTCCGCCCCCGCGGCGGCATTCTCCCCGCTTTGAAAACAGCGCGGTTTCCCGCGCTGCTGTGTGTCAAAAAGGCGTTCAGTCCAGATAATCCCGGAGTTTTTTGCTGCGGGAGGGATGCCGGAGCTTCCGCAATGCCTTGGCCTCAATCTGCCGGATGCGCTCCCGGGTAACGTTGAATTCCTTCCCCACCTCTTCCAGGGTCCGCTGCCGGCCGTCGTCCAGGCCGAAACGCAGCCGCAGCACCTTTTCCTCCCGCGGGGTCAGGGTATCCAGCACTTCGGTCAGCTGCTCCTTCATCAGGGCAAAGGAGGCTGCGTCCGCCGGGGCGGGGGCGTCTTCATCGGGAATGAAATCCCCCAGATGGCTGTCCTCTTCCTCGCCGATGGGGGTCTCCAGGCTGACCGGCTCCTGAGCGATCTTGATGATCTCCCGCACCTTGCTCTCGGAGATGTTCATCTCTTTGGCGATCTCTTCCGGGGTGGGCTCCCGGCCGTATTCCTGCAGCAGCTGCCGTGACACCCGGATCAGCTTGTTGATGGTCTCGACCATGTGCACCGGGATGCGGATGGTCCGGGCCTGATCGGCGATCGCCCGGGTGATGGCCTGACGGATCCACCAGGTAGCATAGGTCGAGAACTTGAACCCCTTGCGGTAGTCGAATTTCTCGACGGCTTTAATGAGGCCCAGGTTCCCCTCCTGGATCAGATCCAGGAACAGCATTCCCCGGCCCACATAGCGCTTCGCGATGGAAACCACCAGCCGCAGGTTGGCCTCCGCCAGCTGCTGTTTCGCCTCCTCGTCCCCTTCCTCCAGCCTCCTGGCCAGCTCGATCTCCTGATCCGCGGTCAGCAGCGGCACCTTGCCGATTTCCTTCAGATACATGCGAACCGGGTCATCAATGGCGATCCCTTCGGGAACGGAGAGATCCAGCTCCTCCGGAGGCATCTCCTTTTCCGCCGCCATGGCGCTCTGGGCCGCGCTATCCGCCGCCGCTTCCTCGGGGGTGGGCAGATCCGTTTCGTCGTTGACCACGGAAATGCTGTAGGCTTCCAGGGTTTCCAGGATCTTGTCCAGCTGCTCGGGCTCCATCTCCTGTTCCGTCAGATATTCCATGACCTCTTTGGAGGTGACGACGCCTTTTTTCTTTCCATAGGCATACAGCTCATCCAGCCTGCTTACCTGCTTATTGTCCGGCTTTTCCTGTACCAAAGGACATCTCTCCCTTTCTTATATCCCCTGTCGGGCCCGATCCCGTCCTGCTATGCCATCTTCCGCAGTTTCTCGTCCAGCCGCTGATATTCCTGCAGCAGCTTTACCTCTTCCGCTTCGTCCTTACAGTTCGCCATGCGCTTCCCGATTTCCTGCTTTTGCTGTTCCATGCGGCCCCGGCGGATCTTTTTGACACAGTCCTGGGCCATGGCGATCATCTCGTCGGTGTCGCCGGCCTGAGGGGACAGCAGCAGCCGGGTCAGCACGGAGCGCATCTCCCCGTCCGTTTCCCGGTCGATCAGGTCCGCGGGCTTCATCCCCGCCTTCAGATCCTGATAGATTATGTTCAACTCGGACCCTTCAAAATCCTCTTCCTGCGTCAGATCCGCCGGCAGAAGTCCCGTCGCCACCAGGCTCAGCAGCATCTCCTGCGCCCGCAGAATCTTCCATTCCGTTTCGTCCTGCGCCGGCCTGCCCCCCGTTCCCGGCCGCCCGGCCTGAAACGTCGCGCCGGTGACGCCCAGGGCCTCCGACGGATCCTCCCGCGGGGCCGCCGCCTTTGGCGGAACGGCCTTTCCCGCTTTTTTCAGCTCCTCCGCCATCTGCGCGTCCAGCACGTTCCGTGGGAACCCGGTCTCCACCGTCAGCTGCTTCAGGTATCCTTCCCGCTCCACCGGGTCCAGGCCCGTCAGGAGGGCCACCGCTTTCCTGGCGAAGTCCGCCTTCCCCTGCTCGCCGGAAAAGTCGGCCTCCGCCTTCAGCCGACGAATCCGGTAGGCCTCGGGCCTGAGGACCGGCAGGCCCGCGAAGCCTTCCGCCCCGTCCCGGCGGATGAATTCATCCGGATCCAGGCCGTCCGGAAAGTCCAGCACCCGCACGGGGATCCCTTCCTCCCGGAATATGTCCAGGCCCCGCAGGATCGCCCGCTGCCCGGCGGAATCCCCGTCGTAGGCCAGATACACCTGCGGCGCGAAGCGCTTCAGGAGCCGGGCCTGCTCGTTGGTCAGGGACGTCCCCAGCGTGGCCGCCACCCCTCTCACCCCGAACTGAACCAGGCTGACCACGTCCATGTATCCTTCTGTCAGGATCACCCGGTCCAGATGCCGTTCCTTTTTCAGCAGGTTGGCGGCGAAGACCCCTTTCCGTTTGTTGAAAACCGGCGTATCGGAGGTGTTCAGATACTTGGGCTCCCCCTTTCCGAGAATCCGCCCGCCAAAGGCCAGCACGTTCCCGTACTGGTCGATAATCGGGAAAATCGCCCGGTTGCGGAACATGTCGAAGGCCCGCCGGGGGCGGCCCGGGTGTTCCTGCGTCGCCGGCTCCGCTTCCTTCACCACCGTCAGGCCCGCCAGGTTCAGCTCCTCCTCCGTGTATCCCTTCTCCCGCAGATGGCCGGTCAGCGTATCCCACCCCGCGGGAGCCGCCCCCAGGCCGAACTTCCGGATCACCCCGTCGGTCAGGCCCCGGCCTCTCAGATAGTTCAGGCTCTCCTCCCCCGCCGGGGAATACAGCGTCTCGTGGAAGAACCTTGCCGCCTCCCGGTTGGCCGCCAGGAGCCGTTCCCTCTGCGTCCGCCGCCGTTCATAATCCTCGTCGCGGATCATGTCCGGCAGGGGCATCCGCGCCCGTTCCGCCAGCTGCTCCACCGCCTCGTGGAAGCTCAGGTGCTCTATATCCATCAGAAAATGGATGACCGTCCCGCCGGCCTTGCATCCAAAGCAGTAGTAGAGCTGCTGCTCCCCGTCCACCGAGAAGGAGGCCGTCTTTTCCCCGTGAAAGGGGCAAAGACCCCAGTATTTCTTTCCGTTTTTCTTCAGGGCCACATAGCCGGATACCGTCTGCACGATGTCGTTTCGCCTGCGGAGCTCCTCCAGCCAGCCCGGCGGATATCTTCCGGCCACGGGCCCTCACCTCCTCCCTGAACCAGGTTCCGTTTCTGACTTTCCGGCCACGGATGACGGTTTTGCGGCCGCGTCCGCGCAGCGGCCGCGGACAAAACAGGTCTCCTTGCTGAAACATTCTCCGTGTCCTTATCCTCCGCTTTTATTCGATATCCGTCCCTGAAAATCCTGTCTGCGGCGGGAATCATTTTGGACGGGACGGTGCCCCCCGGGAGCGCAGCGGCCTGCCCCGCGCAGCCCCCCGGACAGGCCTCAGCCGCTTGCGAAAAAGGGATCTTTCCGTTATACTGGTTCTGTCACGATCCATGGAACGGAGGAATGAAAACATGAACAGGCTGACCTGCGGGGATGTGCTGAACCTGATTCATCAGGCGGCTCCCTTCGATACCCAGGAGCCCTGGGACAATTCCGGCTTTCTGGTGGGGGAAAAGGGCCGGGAGGTGACCGGCATTCTTTTTGCCCTGGACGTCACCCAAAATGTCATCGACGAAGCGGCGGCCCACGGCGCCAATCTCATCGTCACCCATCATCCCCTGATGTTCGACCCCATCCGCCGGGTCACGGATGAAACCTTCGAAGGCCGCCTGATCCTTCGCCTGATCCGCGAAGGCGTCGGGCTCATCGCCTGCCATACCTGCCTGGACCGGGCGCCCGGCGGCATCAATGACGCCCTGGCGGAGTGCTGCGCCCTGCTGGATGTGGAGGGCGAAGGCTTTGTCCGGGTGGGGACGCTGCCCGTCCCGATGCCCGCGGGCGAATTGCGGGAATATCTCAGCGCCGCCCTGGGGGATACGGTCCGTCTCATGGGGGATCCCGCCCGGACGGTTCGCCGCCTGGGAATGTGCTCCGGCGCCGGTTCCGGCGAATGGGAGGAGGCCGCCACCCTGGGCGCGGACGCCTTCCTTTCCGGGGAAGTGAAGCATCATCACGCCCTGGCCATGGCCGACGCGGGCCTACCGTGCTTTGAGTGCGGCCACTTTGCCACCGAGCAGCCGGGGATTTTCGCCCTGGCCGACGCTTTACAAACCGCCCTGAATCAGGTAGAATACAAATTGGGCATTTATCATTCCCGGGCGGGGGCCTATGGCGCCGGCCCGGATCCGCGGCAGGCAGACTGAATGCCCCCTTGTTCCTGCCAGACAGGAGGTACCAGGTATTATGAGCAATTTTGAAGCCCTTTGGACCTTTCAGACCGAGGATATCAAGGCGGATACCATCGCCAATGAGATCCGGCGCTCCCCGACCCGGCAAAAGCTGGAGCGCTCCCGGGATTTCATCCTCGAGCGTCAGAAGCAGTATAAACAGATTGAAGACAGCATTTCGGGTCTGGCTGACCGGAAAGAAATGCTGGAGCAGGCCCTGGCCCGGGCGGTGGACCGGCTGGACCAGCTTCGCGGCCGGATGAACGGCCTGGACCCGGAGGACGAAGCCTCCGTCGAGGCCATGGTGCGCGAGATGTCCGACGCCCGGGAGGAGCTGCATTCCTTCGAAGCGGAGCTGAGCCATATGAACAGCGACGCCGGCGCCTATGACAAGCAGCTCCGCTCCGTGCGGGTGGAAGCCGCCAAAGCCAAGCAGGCCTTTGACCAGCTGAAGGTGGACTACGAAAACGAGAGTAAAACCAAAAAGGAGGAGCTGGAAGCCCAGCGGGCCCGGGCCAAAGCGCTGGAAAGTTCGGTGGAGCCGGATCTTCTGGCCGAATACATGGCCATCAAGAAGCACATCACGCCCCCCGTTTCCCGCCTGCAGTTCGGGCAGTGCTCCGGCTGCAATACCTCCCTTCCCTCCGCCACCCTGAGCAAAATCCGCAACGGGGTGCTGGTGGAATGCGAAACCTGCGGCCGGATGATTATCCAGTAAACCGCGCGGCGCCCGCCCTTTACGGGCGGGCGCCGCACGTTCCCCCCCGATTGACCCGCACCCAGGAAGGAGGCGTTCCATGCGCCGCAGCGGTGTTCTTCTGCATATTACCAGTCTTCCCTCCCCCGGCGGCATCGGGGATCTGGGCCCGGAAGCCTATGCCTTCGCGGACTTTCTGCAAAGCGCTGGCTTTTCCCTCTGGCAGGTGCTGCCCCTGGGGCCCGTAGGCTACGGGGAAAGCCCCTACCAGTCCTCCTCCGCCTTCGCGGGCAATCCGCTGCTGATCTCCCTGTCCCTGCTTCGGGACCAGGGGCTCCTTGATTACGCGGACAGCGAGCTCCCGGGGCCGGCGGATCCGGAGGCGGCGGACTACGCCGGGGCGGAAAAGGTCAAAACGGCGCTGCTCCGCCGGGCCTTTCGGCAAAGCGGGGAAAAGCTGAAAAAAGAGATCAGCGTCTTCCGGCAGGCCAACCCCTGGGTGGAGGACTATGCCCTCTTCTCCGCCGTAAAGGATCAGCAGGGCGGCCGGATGTGGAACAGTTGGTCCCCCAGGGGGATCCGGAATCACCGCTTCACCAGCCTTCTGGTCTACCGGTCCATGCTGCGGGAGGAAATCACCTTCCGGATCTTCTGCCAGATGCTGTTTTTCCGCCAGTGGCGGGCCCTGAAGGCGTATTGCAACGCCCGGGGCATTCTTCTGATGGGGGACATGCCCATCTACGTATCGGAGGATTCGGCGGATACCTGGGCGCACCCCCAGGTCTTCGAGCTGGACCGGAACCGGCTGCCCGTCCGGGTGGCGGGCGTCCCGCCGGACTATTTCTCCGAGGACGGGCAGCTCTGGGGCAACCCCCTGTACCGCTGGGATTACCTGAGGGAAAACGGTTATTACTGGTGGGTGGACCGGATGCGGGCCACCGCCGGGCTGTTCGACCTGGTGCGGATTGACCACTTCATCGGCTTCGGGCACTACTACGCCATCCCCTACGGCGCGCCCAACGCCCGCGGGGGCGAATGGGTGGACGGGCCGGGGATCCCCTTCTTCAAAGTTCTGAAAAAGGAGATTCCGGAGCTGCGGGTGGTGGCCGAGGATCTGGGCGAGGTGAACGACCAGGTGCTCGCCCTCATGGACTGGACCGGGTACCCCGGTATGCGGGTGCTCTCCTATGCCTTCGGCGGAGATGAAACCAATCCCCACCGGCCGGAAAACATCCGGAAGAATCTGGTCTACTATACCGGCACCCACGATAACGATACCGTGCTGGGATGGGCGGAGAAGGCCCCGGCGGAGGAGCTGGAAAAGGCGAAGGCCCTCCTGGGCTTCGACGCCCTGGCGGACGCCCCGGCCGCCTTCGTGCGGGCGGTGCTGGCGTCCCCCGCGGACACCGCCATCCTCCCCATGCAGGATTTACTGGGCCTGGACGGCCGGGCCCGCATGAACCTGCCCGGCACCGTCGGGGGCAACTGGCGGTGGCGCATGCTGCCTGGCGCAGCCTCCCCGGAGCTGGCGAAAAAGCTGCTGGCCTGGAACCGGGAAACCGGCCGGGCCCCGGCCGCCGACGCGCAGCCGAAGGACAGACATCCCCTCCGCCGCGCGCCGAAGGCCGCCGGACCGGCGGTCCCCGAATGGCTCCGCCGGCTTTTCCCCCGGAAACGGACATCGGACGCGGCCGGATCCTCCCGGGCGGGCGCGCAGGAACGTCCCGCGCCGCCGGATCCGGCAGGCTGAACCGTTCCCCCGCAAACAGAAAGGACCGAGGTGATAATCGATGAATGCCCAAGAACTGATCCGTCTGACCGAAACCCTGCTGCTGACCCAGAGCCATAAGACGCTCCCGGAAGCATCCCCCGGGGAACTGCATAACGCGCTTTCCGCCGCGGCGCTGGAAGCCCTGACCCCCGTGTGGGTCCAAAAGGAGGCGGAGCGGGCCCGCGGGCGGCAGGCGTACTATCTTTCCATGGAATACCTGACCGGCCGGCTGATCCACAACAATCTGTACTGCATGGGCCTGCTGCCCCAGGTCAGGGCCCTGCTGGCGGAAAAAGGCGTCCGCCCGGAAGCCCTGGAAGACGTGGAGGATCACGCCTTCGGCAACGGCGGTCTGGGCAGGCTGGCCGCGTGTTTCCTGGACAGCGCGGTCACCTGCGATATTCCCCTGACGGGCTACGGTCTCCGTTTCCGCTACGGGCTTTTCCGCCAGTCCTTCGTGGACGGGCGTCAGCATGAAGAGCCGGACGACTGGTCCCGCCTGGGGGATCCCTGGTCCCTCCGCCGCCTGGATGAAGCGGTGGTGGTTCCCATGGCTTCCGGCAATGTGCTGGCGGTGCCCTACGACCTTCCGGTGATCGGGTACGGCATGAAGAACGTGGGGACGCTGCGCCTCTGGCAGACGGAAAGCCTCCACGAAGTGGATTTCCCGCTGTTCAACCAGCAGCGCTATGCCCTGGCCTGCGCCGACAAGAATCAGGCCGAGGACATCGTCAAATTCCTGTATCCCAACGATACCGCCCGGGCAGGAAAGCTGCTGCGGGTGCGGCAGCAGTATGTGCTTTGCTCCGCTTCCCTGCAGGATCTCCTGCGCAAATACGAATCCCGGCACGGGGCGGATTACGGGTTCTTCGCCGCGGAAACCGCCATTCAGCTGAACGATACCCATCCGGTAATGGCGATTCCGGAGCTGATCCGCCTGCTGGGCGAAAGAGGCGTGGACTTTGAGCCCGCCTTTGAAATCGCCCGGGACACCTTCGCCTACACCAACCACACCGTCATGCAGGAGGCGCTGGAAAAGTGGGATCTGTCCCTGCTTTCCTCCGTCTGTCCGCAGACCGTGGCCGTGATCCGGCGCATCGACGCCCGCTTCCGGGCCGAGATGAAGGAGAAAGGCCTGCCCGTCCTGCCGGACCGCTGCATCATCGAGGGGCGCCGGGTGCATATGGCCCAGCTGGCGGTCTATGCCACCCACGCGGTCAACGGCGTGGCGGAGCTCCATTCCCGGATTCTGAGGGAGGATCTGTTCGCCCGCTGGGCGGAGCTCTACCCTGACCGGTTCCGGAACAAAACCAACGGCATCACCCAGCGCCGCTGGCTGGGCCTGTGCAATCCGGAGCTGAGCCGGCTGATCGAAAGCAGGATCGGCGCGGGCTTTATCACGGATCTGGACAGGCTCAAGCAGCTGGAGCCGGAAATTGACGCCGCCCTCTGCGCCGCCTTCCGCGCCGTGAAGCGGGAAAAGAAAACGCAGCTATGCGCGGACGTCCTGCGGCGGGAGGGCGTGGCCCTGAATCCCGACTGGGTCTTTGACGTGCAGATCAAGCGCCTGCACGAGTACAAGCGGCAGTTTATGAACGCCCTGTCCATCCTGGTGATCTACGATCGGCTCAAGGCCGGACAGCTGCGGGATCTGCCTCCCGTGGTCTTCCTCTTCGGGGCAAAAGCCGCCCCGGGCTACGTCCGGGCCAAGGCCATCATCTACTGGATCAACCAGATCGCCGAAAAGTTGAACCACGATCCGGAGACCGCCGGCCGGCTGCGGGTGGTTTTCGTGCAGAATTACGACTGCTCCTGGGCGGAAAAGATCATCCCCGCAGCCGACATCTCCGAACAGATCTCCCCCGCCGGGACGGAAGCCTCCGGCACAGGGAATATGAAGCTGATGCTGAACGGAGCCGTCACGCTGGGGACCTTTGACGGCGCCAACGTGGAAATCGTGGAGGAGGCCGGCCGGGAGAACAATTATATCTTCGGGGCCACCGTGGAAGAGCTCAACGCGATTCGCGATACCTACGATCCGACGGAAATCTATGAAAGCGAACCCGATCTGAAGAAGGCGCTGGACACCCTCTCCGACGGCACCTTCCGGGATCCGGACGGCTCCCTGGCCGAGCTGCGGGACGCCATTCTGTCCGGCGCCAGCTGGCACAGGCCGGACCACTACTTTGTTCTGAAGGACTTTCCTTCCTATCTGGAAACGAAGCTGCGGGCCATCCGGGACGCGGGGTCCGGGTCCGATGAATTCTCCCGGAAATGCCTGATGAACATCGCCCACAGCGGCAAATTCTCTTCCGACCGCACCATTCGGGAATACGCGGCCGATATCTGGCGGGTCTGATCACCCGCGCGTCCTCCGTCCCTCCTGTGAGGGACGGTTTTTTGTTGTTTTTCTTTCGTTTTTTGATTCTTTTTGACAAAAGCACGCTTGCCTTCGGATCGGATATACGCTATACTTCCCGCAACGATGAAACAAAACCCCCGGCCCGTCAAAAAGCTCTTTTTCTGTCTTCACACCCGATAGCATAGCCCAAGGAAAACGAAAATCCTCGCCTGGTTCCAAGAGGATCCCCGGGCCGCGGAATATCAGCATCTGACCTGGGAGGAGGAGCTGGAGCAGGCCCGGAAGGCGGATGAGATGTCCTGAGGAACTGTTTCGAAATCCCGGATTGAACATGTTTTTTCATTTTTTGGTGGACAGAAGTAAAATGTTGTGCTATAATTGCTGTCATCAGATCGGTGAATGATCTCAGGATCTCCGTCAGAGGAGTCTTCCTTGTTTTGTTCACCGTTAAATTATTGATAGAGGAGCGATGTGGCAATGAAAGCTTTTTTGCGCAACACATGGCAGCACAGAGCTTTAGTGGTTCTGGCGCTTCCGGTTTTCCTGGTCATGCTGTTCATCAATTACATCCCCATGAGCGGTCTGGTTCTCGCGTTCGAGAATTTTGACTACACCAAGGGGATTTTCGGGAGTCCGCTGGTCGGGCTGCAGAATTTTCAGTTCCTCCTCCAGTCGAAAGACACCTTTGTCCGGATGCTGAAGAACACGCTGATGTACTACGTGATCTTCACCGCCCTGGGCCAGTTCCTGAATGTGGTGCTGGCCATCTCCATCGACCAGTTTTCCCGCAAGCGGCTGGGCAAGTATATGCAGACCGTCATGATCATGCCCGTCTTCGTATCCTATGCGGCCGTCCAGTTCATCGTCATGGCGTACCTGTCCTCGGGCACCGGCATCATCAATAATCTGCTGGGAGGGAATATTCCCTTCTACCGCAAGCCGGAGTACTGGCCCACAATCCTGACGATTGTCAAAATGTGGAACGGCGTCGGATACGGTTCCGTGCTGTATATGTCCGTCCTGGCCGGCATTGATACCTCCCTGTATGAAGCCGCCCGCATCGACGGCGCCAACAAGTGGCATGAAATCCGCCATATCACCCTGCCCTCCCTGATCCCAATGATTACTGTCATGCTGCTGCTTTCCGTAGGCGGCATCATGCATTCCGATACTGGTCTGTTCTATCAGGTGACCCGGCATACCTCCTCGCTGCTGCGCACGACTGAGGTAATTGACTCCTACGTGCTGAACGCCATTTCCAAGAATTCCAACTTCGGATTTACGGCGGCGGCCACCTTCTTCCAGTCCGTTGTCGGACTGCTGCTGATGCTGTTCGCCAATTTCATGGTGAACCGGATCAGTCCCGAAAACGCGCTGTTCTGATAGGAGGGAAAAGACGATGAATAAGAAAAAGTTTCATTGGGGTCAGCTGATCCTCGGTATCTGCCTGGTTCTGTTTACCCTCTTCTGCCTGCTGCCCTTGTTGCTGGTGCTGATTTCCGCCTTTACCGCTGAAACCGAAATCAACTCCACCGGGTTTACCTATTTCCCGAAGCAGTGGTCCATGGACGGCATGAACGCGGTGCTCCGCTACGGCTCTCAGCTGCGGCAGTCCTACCTCATCACGATTTCGGTCACCGTCCTGGGCACCTTCCTGGGCCTGCTGATCATGAGCATGTTCGCCTACTCCATCTCCCGGAGGGATTTCAACCTGCGCGGCTTCCTTTCCGTGTATCTGCTGATTCCCATGCTCTTCTCCGGCGGACAGCTTTCAGCCTACATCTTCTTCAGCAAATATTACGGACTGAAGGATACCCTGTGGGTGCTGATTCTGCCCCTGTGCGTCTCTACGATGAACGTCATCATTCTGCGGACCTACATCCACAGCTCCATTCCCGATGAGCTGATGGAAGCCGCAAAGATCGACGGCGCGGGTGAGTACCGGACGTTCTTCCAGATCACCCTGCCCCTGATGAAGCCTTCCCTGGCGGCCGTCGGGTTCATGATGGCCACCGCCTACTGGAACGACTGGCAGAATGCATTCCTCTTCATCGACAAGGCGGATCTGAAGCCTCTGCAGTTGCTGTTGATCAATATTCAGAAGTCCATCGAAACGCTGCTGAACAACAAGAACATCCCCTCGTCTGCCCTGCAGGCTATGGGGAACGCGGTTCCCCAGTATTCTGCCACCATGGCGACGGTGATCGTGGTCGTAGGCCCGGTCGTGATCGCCTACCCCTTCTTCCAGAAGTACTTTATCAAGGGTCTGACCGTAGGCTCTGTTAAGGGGTAAGGATTCTTCGCTCCGCAGTGCGGAGAATCGCGAAGAATCCTTACAGAGCCCGCACAGAGCGGTCTCCACAGTGTGGAGCCGCGACAATGCGGGCGACCGGGCTTCGCTCCGCAGTGCGGAGAATCGCACTGCGCGGGCAACAACTATTGGTTTCATTGCCGCAAGGCATGAAATAAAATACTTTTTATAGGAGGATACCATGAAGAAACTCGTATCTCTGGTTCTGGCTCTGTGCCTGGCGCTTTCTCTCGTCTCCTTTGCGGGAGCGGAAGGTGTCACGACGGTGCGGCTGTATCGTCACAGCTACATGACTTCTCTGGACGAAGGCGCGATCCAGAAGGTCGAAGACGCCATCAACGCTCGCCTGGCCGCGCTGGGCAGCAAAGTGGCTGTTGACATCCATGAGTTCATGGACAGCGAATATGGCCAGAAGGGCAACAACGCCCTGCTGGGTCAGGAAGCTGACCTGCTGTGGACGGCCAACTGGTACGGCACCATCGGCACCAACGATCTGTACGCCTCCAACGGCGCGAAGGATCTGTCCGCCCTGCTGCCCGGCACTAAGCTGTGGGAATCCATGCCCGAGTGGTATTGGGAAGCTGCCCGCTATGATGGCAAGGACTACTATGTGCCCGTGTACAAAGAAGGCGCGGAAGGCTACATGATCAAGGTCCTGGAATCCAACGCGGAGAAGGCCGGCATCGACCTGGCGGCTATGATCGCCGATGTGGAAGGTCAGCCCGACATCCTGTCCCGTCTGAAGGCTCTGGAGCCCTATATGGACAAGGCGCTGGAAGCTGGCGTGAAGTATCCCTTCATCTTCGCCGGCACCCCCATGTTCTATCGCTTCTATCTGGACAAGTATGATTTCGTTGACCAGCAGCTGTTCAGCATCATCGGTGTGGATCAGGCGACCAACGAGCTGGTGAACCCCATCCAGAGTCAGGATTATCATGACTTCTGCGTCATGATGGCCGAGTGGGGCGAGAAGGGTTACTTCAACGTAGACGATGAGATGAGCGGCGTCGTTTCCTCCGCCACCAACCAGACCCAGGACTGGATGCTGAACTGGTGGACCAACGTTCCGAACAACGAGGAATCTGAAGGCCGTGACGGCAACCAGGCTGAATCCTTCATGAAGGTCACCGAAAACTGGGGCCGTTCCACCACCACCCTGGGCTCCTGCTATGCCATCCCCGCTTACGTCTCTGACGAAGTGGCCGCGGCTGCCATCGAGTTCCTGGGCTATCTGTACACCGATACCGAGCTCGCGAACCTGTACACCTACGGTATCGAGGGTGAAGACTACATCCTCGAGAACGGCAAGATCAACTTCAACGCCGATGGCATCACCAAGCTGTATCACCATGACGCCTGGTGCTCCACCTCCGTGAAGCCCCTGACCCTGACCGTGGACGAGCCCGACAACAAGGTCGCCATGTACGATGACTTCAACAACGCCGCCAAGGGAACCGTGGCCTCTGGCTTCCGTCCCAATAAGGCTCCCGTTGAGGCCGCTTGGTCTGCCTGCGCTGCCGTGTTCGATGAGTATGGCAAGTCCCTGGAGCTGGGTGCCTATGGTGTTGCCGATGTGGACAGCATGATCGCTGAATTCCAGTCCGCGCTGGATGCTGCCGGCTATCAGGATATCCTGACCGAGTATCAGAACCAGTACAATACCTGGAAGGCCCAGTAATCACCGGGTAAAACATCGGGGGGAGCGAAAGCTCCCCCCTTTTCTTTATGTCCGGTCATCGTTCAGTCCAGATGTCCGATAATGGTTCAGTCCAGAAAGCGCAGCGGCGAAACCGCTGATTTTTCCCCGGCCAACAGCCTTCCCGCCATCCCGAATATCTGCGGATCGTCCGGGATGCTTCCCCGCCGGGTCATTCCCCGGCAATATTTTCAAAGAAATCGTTTTTTTCGCGGTCCGGACCCACCAGCGTCCGGTACAGCCCGAAGAGGGCATTGTCCAGTTCTCCGCCCTGTTCCAGCGTCCATCCGTGGATCGTCTGCGTCCGATGGCAGTTCAGGGCCTCCGCGGCCACCTCAAAGGCCGTTTTCCCGTCAAAGGCGGTCAGCGGCCGGTTCCAGTCCATCCTGACGGTGTTTTCCGGATACAGATGGATATAGATCTTCGGGATATCCCAGGTGCCGACCTCCGAAACCTGCTCCGGATAGACCGTTTCATCCGCGGCCAGTTCCGCGCATTCCCGGCCCAGCCAGGAAACCGCCTTATGAATGGCATGGCCATACTCTCCGTTGATATCGTGCAGCACCGCCACATCGGGCTTATACCGGCGATAGAAGCCGGTAAACATTTCCAGCAGCCTTTCCTTCCCTTCCCAGATGTCAAAAATCTCATCCAGATCCGCGGTGGAGTAATCCAGCAGCACGCAGTGGATCGGATGCGTGCGGACCCCGCAGGCCCACAGGGCGTCCAGCAGCTCCAGCCGGCGGATGGATCGGTTCATGGCCGCGGTAATGACCAGCACGTTCTTCTTCAGCTCGCCGGCGTAATAAGGCAGCAGGCCGCCGAACCAGAGCAGCTCATCGTCCGGATGGCCGGCGATCAGCATCATGTCCACCTTCTCCCCGGGCTTCTGCCAGACCTGCACCGTATCCGGCGGGATGCCGGGCGTCAGCACCTTCATCTCGCAGATGCGCAGCTTCGCCTTGGGATCCTCCCGGTTCACAATCCGGAAGTCCGTCAGATTCGGAATGGGGATATACTGGGCAAAAAAGTCGCCGTCGCAGTCCGCAACCGTCGTCCAGTTTCCCTCCCCGTCCTGAACCTGAATGTTCAGCGCCATGGGCAGGCTGTGCCACTGGATGTAGATCGCGCCGATCACCTCTCCCTCAGGCGCCGTGATCCGCACGCTTCGGGCCCTGTTCTGCAGGCCCGGCTGAAAATCCCGGCTGTAGGTGCCGTCCGTCAGGGTGTGCCGCTGGCCCGAGCGTCCGTTAAAAAAGCACTCCTTGCTGATATCCCTGGCAACTTCCGTCCCGGCGGGAACCAGCGTAGGATCCGGAACCGGCGTCACCGCAGCCTCCGGCCGCGGGGTCTCCGGCGGTTCGGTCGGAGCGGGAACGGGCGTCTCTGTCGGCGCTTCCGTTTCTACAGGCGGCACAGCAGTCACCGTCGCGATTCCCGCTAAGCCGTAGCCGGCGATGTTCTCGTCCGGAACCGCCGTTTCGGTCGGCGCGGGAACGGGCGTCTCCGCGGGGGCTTCCGTCTCCACAGGCGGCACAGCAGTCACCGGCGCGATTCCCGCTAAGCCGTAGCCGGCGATGTTCTCATCCGGAACCGCCGTTTCGGTCGGCGCGGGAACGGGCGTCTCCGCGGGGGCTTCCGTTTCCGTCGGCGGCTGCGGGGTCACCGCCGCGATTCCCGCTAAGCCGTAGCCGGCGGCAGCGTTTTCGTCCGGAACCGCCGTTTCCACCGGAGGCACCGGGGTCAGTGGCGCGATTCCCGCCGAACCAAAATCGGCGTCCGCGGCGCCAGGAATCAAAAGCTGCAATGAAAGCAGACATGAAAGAAGAAGCGCCGGTCCCATCCGGCGCGCAAATGGACAGTGCAATAAAGGGTTCCTCCTCTGTAATCGTCGGTTTCCATCCGTACGGTTGCGCGGTTCCCGGGGTAGCCGGCCGTCGGCCCAACCCCGTCACTCCGCGACTTCCATCACCCAGGGATCCTTGAGAGTGCCGCTGCCTCCGGCCACGCGCAGCTTGTTCAGATCCACGATGGCAGCCGGCCGGACGCCGATTCTGACGGAGGCCATGTTGCTCCAGCTCAGGTGCCCGTTCGCCCCCACAATGCCGATCATGTAATAATTTGGACGCCGCTTGATGGCCCAGTAGGGGGAGGCGCCTCCGTAATTCATTCCCTTGTAGTTGATGACCACATCCAGATTGTAGTTGGGGGTATCCTTTTTCCAGTCGGGATACTGCACCTTGGCTTTTGCGTACGGGGTCGGGTACGCCTTCCGCCTGCCGCTTTCCGGGATGGCTCTCTCCCCCGCGTTCTCGATGGTGTTTCCGTGGTGCGTTTTCGGAAAACCGAAGAGCTCATTCTTCATGTCCGCATAGGTCATGATATAGAACAGATCCTTCCCATAGGGAAAGCGCTCCGCTTCCTCCGCCGTGAGGGGCGCCCCGCTTCCATGATCCTGGTATCCGGGCTTCTCGGGTACATCCGTCGCCCCCTTCACGGATTCCGTGATCTTATGCGGTACAATCGCCGAGCTGAAATCCTGAACTTCGAACATGACCTCGGCCATCTCTCCGTTCAGCCAGAAATAGAGGTCCATTTCCTCATAGGGGGTATTGTACAGGCTCTTAAACTTCCTTTTATTTTTGACCGCCGTATCATAATCCTCAATTTTCAGCATCTGCACCGCGTCGATCACGTGTTCCGTAATCAGCTGCGCGATATTGCCCTCCCGGGACAGCACACGCCACACCAGCGGGGCCCTGGTTCCGTCCGCCTCATAATAATACGTCCCCAGCTGCAGATACTGGTATTCCTCTTTGGCTTTGGCGTCGAATCCCCGGATCTCCGGGTTCATCACCCCGCCGGACGCCGCCGTATTCTCCCTGCTCCCGGTGCCGGTTTTGTTCTCCCCGGCCTCCGCTTCGGTTTCTTCCGCCGGATCCTCATCCAAGTCTCCGGTTTCCGTTTCTTCCGTCGGATCCTCGTCCGGATCTCCGGTTTCCGTTTCAGTCCCGTCCGTCTCCGCCGCGGCCGCGGAAGCTTCTTTTCCCCCGATGAGGATCATGGCTTCCTCCGAATCCACGCCCCGGCCCTTTTTCCCGATATGGCAGTACAGGGTCCAGCCGTGCATCTCCTCCGGAATATGCTGCAGGGTAATGCTCAGGGTGTTGGGGCTCTTCACCTTCAGCCCCTCCACCTCGTCGGAAAGCTTGCGCCCGGTGGTGGTTTTCCCGCTCTCCGGATCCGTAAAGTACCATGTGACTGCCTGGCCCCGCGCCCCGTCCGCCTTCACCGTAAAGGTCGCGCTGCCCCCCGGTTTCACGGTCTGAGTCTCCGGCTGCCGGGTAATGGTCACCTCCGCCCCGGCCACGGACAGACAGCAAAGCAGCAGGCACAGCACAGTCAGCAGTCGTTTCATGAACTCGGTCTCCTTTCCCTCCGGCAAAAGCCGGCCCGCTTTCCCCGCGAAGCCGGCAAATTCTGCCTGTCCGCTCCCTCCGCCGCGCGGGGGCATGCGGTTCAGAAATTCTTGGTCAGGTCATATCTTTCGTAAAACGCCTTCCGGTAATCCAGCAGCCGATCCTCGGCGATGGCCTGCCGGATCTCCTCCATCATCCGCAGCAGGAACCGCAGATTGTGGATGGAAGCCAGCCGCCCCCCCGTGATCTCCTTTGCGTTAAACAGGTGCCGGATATACGCCCGGGAAAAATGGGTGCAGGCGTAGCAGTCGCACTCCGGATCCAGGGGTCCGAAATCGTGGGCGTACTTTCCGTTCTTGACCACCACCCGGCCCCGGCTGGTGAACACCGATCCGTTCCGGGCGATCCGGGTCGCCAGAACGCAGTCGAACATATCGATCCCCCGGATGACGCCCTCGATCAGGCAATCCGGGCTCCCCACGCCCATCAGGTAACGGGGCTTGTTTTCCGGCATATAGGGCTGAATCTTCTCCAGCATATCATACATGACGGGTTTGGGTTCCCCCACGCTCAGGCCCCCGATCCCGTATCCGATAAAATCCATGTCCCGCAGGGCTTTCGCGCTCTCGATCCGCAGATCCTCGAAGAAGGCCCCCTGCACGATTCCGAAGAGCGCCTGATCCTCCCGGCTGTGATGCGCCTTGCACCGCTCCGCCCACCGGTGGGTTCGCTCCATGTTCTCCTTCGCCGTCCGCCAGTCGCAGGGGAACGCCGTGCAAACATCAAAAGCCATGGCGATGTCGGACCCCAGGGCTTCCTGAATATCCATGGAAACCTCCGGGGAGATAAACTGCCGGCTTCCGTCCAGATGGCTCTGGAAGGTGACTCCCTCTTCTTTGATCTTCCGGATTCCCGCCAGGGAAAACACCTGAAATCCGCCGCTGTCCGTCAGAATGGGCCTGTTCCAGTCCATAAACCGGTGCAGGCCGCCGGCTTCCCGGATCAGGTTTTCCCCCGGCCGCAAATGCAGATGGTAGGTGTTGGACAGAAGAATCTGTGTCCCGATCTCCTCCATCTCCCGGCTGGTCATGGCCTTGACGCAGGCGCTGGTCCCCACCGGCATGTAAATCGGGGTCTGGATATCCCCGTGGGGAGTATGCAGAACACCCAGGCGGGCGCCGCTCTGCCTGCAGACATGCGTTACTTCATAGCTGAATGGCTGATTCAATCCCGTTTCCTTTCTTACAGCAAAAGAAGGTCTTCTTCCTCCGGTTCTTCCGTCATTTCGTCTTCTTCGCCGGGCTCTTCGTCATCCGGCACAAACAGCCGCCCGTTATACCGGGAAAAGGCGGAAATCACCTCCGGGGTCAGATGCAGCTTCTTTTCCTTCTCCCGGCCCTCCGTATCCTCCGGCACGGTCAGCAGATCCGCGTACAGGCTCCAGACGCCGCCCTCCGGCAGGGTAAAAAAACGCATCTTCCGTTTCGTCGTCGGATGCCGGAACACCAGCTTATATCCCCACAGGGCTATCTGCTGTCCGGAGATCCCGTCCCCGTACCGGTGATCCCCCCAAAGCGGCGCGCCGGCATGGCTCATCTGCACCCGGATCTGGTGCTTCCGCCCGGTCTCCAGCTTCAGGGCGCACAGGCAGGTGCCCTCCCGGGCCGCGATCCTGCGCCCGTGCAGAATCGCCTCCTGCCCGCCTTTTTCGTCCGCCTCGCAAATCACCATGCGGTTCAGGATCCCGTCCCAGCGGATGTAATCCGTCAGGGTAAAGGACTCTTCCATCTCCCCGCAGGCCACGCATAAGTACTCCCGGCCCATGTCATGCTGCCGCATCTGCTCCGACAGCCGGGACGCGGCCTTGCTGGTCCGGGCGAAAACCATCAGCCCGCCCACGGGCCGGTCCAGCCGGTGAACCAGTCCCAGGTATACATTTCCCGGTTTCTGATATTTTTCCCGGATGTACTCCTTCAGCTCCGTCAGCATGTCCGCGTTCCCGGTTTTGTCCGCCTGGCTCAGCATGTTGGGAGGCTTGACCGCCACGATCACATGATTATCCTCGTACAGGATATCAGGCACGCTCCCACCTCCCGCTGGCTCCGCAGGGCAGCACTCCGCCGGAGGTCACCGGCAGGCACAGCTCCCGGCTGTCGATCCTTCCGCCCCGCAGCGGCGAAACGCACTTCCCGATCATGTTGCTCAGCACGCTGGCCTGAAAGCCGGTGGTATAGCTGTTGATCAGAAAAAATACCGCGTCCTCGCTCAGCACCCGGCTGCATGTTTCCACCAGGCCGTAGAGCTCGTTTTCCAGCTTCCAGACCTCTCCGGAAGGCCCCCGCCCGTAGCTGGGAGGATCCATCAGGATGCCGTCATACCTGTGCCCCCGCCGGATTTCCCGCTTCACGAAGGCCAGGGCATCCTCCACGATCCATCGGCAGCTATCTTCCGGCAGGCCGCTGAGCGCCCGGTTTTCCCGGGCCCACTGCACCATGCCCTTGGCCGCGTCCACATGGGTCACATGCGCTCCCGCCGCGGCGCAGGCCGCGGTGGCTCCGCCGGTATAGCCGAAAAGGTTCAGCACCTTCAGATCCTTCCGGCCGCTTTCCCGGATCTTCTCCCCCATCCAGCGCCAGTTCGCTTCCTGTTCCGGAAAGAGTCCCGTATGCTTGAACCCCGTGGGCCGGACATAAAATCGCAGCCCCTCCCAGGAAACGGTCCAGCGTTCCGGCAGCGTCCGCCGGAATTCCCACTTGCCGCCGCCGCGCTCGCTGCGGTGGTATACCGCGTCCGCCCGTTCCCACAGCCGGGGATCCGCCTTGGGCCAGATGGTCTGGGGATCGGGCCGGCGAAGGATCACATCCCCCCAGCGCTCCAGCTTCTCCCCGTCCCCGGTATCCAGCACCTCATAGTCCTTCCATCCCGTCGCCTGGAACATGCTCGTCTCCTGTCCCTTTTTTATTTGCCCCTCGTTCCTGGCATCCAGCCAGCGGCCCGGGACATCTCGTTGCCTGCGTTTTCCGTTAAACCGAGGCGCAGCGGGGCAGCATGTCTTTGTGCATCCGGATCAGCGCCTGCACCACATCCAGACAGTACAGCCGGTCCAGCCCGCCCAGGGCCGGATCGGTCTCCACGCATTCCCGCAGGGCTTCCCGGTCCCCGGCGGCCGCCCGGGCCGCCAGGCGGTTGACCTCATCGATCTCCGCCAGAATGTCCGCCAGCGCGGACGGTACCCGGATCCCCTGCGGAACCGGATTCCCGGCCACCAGCTTCAGATCCGTCTCCACAACGGCCCCGCCTGTCAGCTGCGGCAGATCGCCCCGGTTTTCATGCGCCACCGACGGATGGATTCCGTCTTCCTTTCTCAATACCGCCAGCGCAAGCCGCATCGGCCGCACCGGCGGGGCCTTGGACAAAAGCAGCAGCTGGGCCATGGCGCCTTCTCCCCCGTCGGCCCCCTGTTCCCGGACCGCGTTCATATACCGGATGCGTTCCTTCCGCCGCTCCACGCTTTCCCCGAAAGCCGGCTTTTCCTCCGGCCGGTAATCCGGCTGAGCGGGCAGGAACTCCGCGTGATCCGTCACGTCCCCGACGGCCAGCGCGTCCCACCAGCCGAGCCAACGCTTCGTCAGCTGTCCCAGTTCCCCGTTCTTTGCCGCCCGTTTCAGCTTCGGCATCCAGTCCATGCCGTCCCCCTTGCTCTTCAGGGACAGCAGGAAGCTGAATCCCGGCAGGCCGGCGATGACCGCGTCCAGATCCTCGGGCTTAAGCTGCAGGCCCTTCGCCAGCGTGTCCAGGCCGTTGGCGCCCTTTCGCGGCGTCCGGCCCAGCCCGTAGCAGCGGAATCCCCGGTCCAGAAACAGCTTCGTGGTCCGCGCCACCGGCTGCCCCAGGTTGATAACCAGCGCCCGCGGACAGGCCTCTTCCATGGCCCGGCAAAGGTCCAGCACGGCCTCCCCGGCCCGCAGGGTATGCATCAGCCCTTCGATTCCGCCGTTGACCCGGGCCTGATCCGTCAGGCCCGGATCCTCTTCATTGCCGCTTTCCAGGGCGCTCCGGTCCTGAAAGAAGCGGCTTGCCGCCTGGGGATCCCCCGCGTATATCACGCAGTCCGCCCCCCGCAGGGCTTCCCGCCGGTCCCCGGTGGCCCGCAGGGAGCCGCCCAGGCCGGCCTTCCGGAAGATCACGTCCCCGTATCCTTCCGCGCATTCCGCCATAGCGGGGTTCGCTTCCTCCACCCAGACCCGGGCGTCCCGCTCCCGCCCGGCAAAAAGAAGATCCGTTAAAAGGGCGGGCAGGAGCATTGGTATGTCCTGCCCGATCATGGTGATTTTCATTCGTGTATTACGCTTTCCGGATGGCCAGCACAGCGTTCTTCCCGTTAATATCCCATTCCCTGGCGGCCCAGCCCGCTTCCGCGGCGCCGGCCTCCAGCTTCACCGCCAGCGTTCCGTTCCGGATCATCTCCGCGCCGGCCTGAATCGCTGCGCTCAGCTCCGCGTCCGCCGCGTACCTGATTTCAATCCGGTCGGTCACCTCATAATCCGCTTCCTTCCGCATGGTCTGGATCTTGCTGACCACCTCCCGGGCGTATCCCTCCCGGATCAGTTCCCCGGTCAGATTGGTATCCAGCACCACCGTCACCCCGTGATCCGTCTGGCTGGTAAAGCCGGGCTTCTGCATGGGGGATGTCAGCACATCGTCCTTTTCCAGCTCCACCCGGGTTCCCTCGATGTCAAAGCATACCTTCTCACCGCGTTCGAAGGCGTCCACCACATCGTTGCCGTCCAGGGTGGTCAGATGCTCGCCGATCTTCTTCAGAATCTTCCCGTACCTCGGTCCCAGGGTCCGCATCTGCGGCTTGAGCTGCCAGGTGGTGAAGGCCCGGGCATCCTCCGTAAAGACCACCCGCTTCACATTCAGCTCGTCCTCGCACAGCTCCTGGTACGCCTGTTCAAAGGCCGCTCCTTTGACATACAGGGTTTCCAGCGGCTGCCGGACCTTCAGGTTCGCCGCGTTCCGGCAGGCCCGCCCCAGCTGCACCACTTCCAGCAGCGCGTCCATCTGCTTCTCCATATCCGGATCGATCCGCGCGGCGTCGCTCGCCGGGAAATCGCACAGATGCACGCTCTCCGGCGCGCCGGGCACATTGTTCACCACCAGGTTCTGATAGATCTCCTCCGCCAGGAAGGGGATGAAAGGCGCCGCGATTTTGCTCAGCGTGACCAGCACGTGGTACAGCGTGGCAAACGCCGCTTCCTTGTCCCCGGCCATGCCCTTGCCCCAGAAGCGCTCCCGCCCCCGGCGCACGTACCAGTTGCTCAGCTCGTCCACGAATCCCGCCAGGGCATTGGCCGGCTCGGTGACCCGGTAGTTCGTCAGGTCATCGTCCACCCGGGCGATTAGGCTGTTCAGCTTGCTGAGAATCCATTTGTCCATCAGCGTCAGCTCCGCCTTTTCCAGCGGATGCGCCAGCGGATCAAATCCGTCGATCTGGGCATACATGGCGAAGAAGGCATAGGTGTTCTGCAGCGTAGCCAGGAACTTCCGCTGAACCTCCTGGATCGCCTCCTCGCCGAAGCGCTTCGGCAGCCAGGGCGCTGCCGTCGTGTAGAAATACCACCGCAGCGCGTCCGCGCCGAACTTGTCCAGCATGACAAAGGGATCCACCACGTTCCCCAGGTGCTTGCTCATCTTCCGGCCTTCCATGTCCTGCACGTGTCCCATGACGATGCAGTTTTCGAAAGGCGCCCGGTCAAACAGCAGCGTGCTGATCGCTTCCAGGGTATAGAACCAGCCCCGGGTCTGGTCGATGGCTTCGCTGATGAACTGGGCGGGGAAGTTCTTTTCGAACGCTTCCTTGTTTTCAAAGGGATAGTGCCACTGGGCGAAGGGCATGCTTCCGCTGTCGTACCAGCAGTCGATGACCTCCTTCACCCGGTGCATTTCCCCTCCGCACTGCGGGCACCTCAGCGCCACCGCGTCGATGAAGGGTCGGTGCAGTTCGATTTCTTCGCCCGGATCGGACACGGCCATCTTCCGCAGCTCGGCTTTGCTGCCGATCACATGCATATGCCCGCATTCGCATTTCCAGACGGGCAGGGGGGTTCCCCAGTACCGTTCCCGGCTCAGGCCCCAGTCGATGACATTCTCCAGGAAATTGCCCATCCGGCCATCCTTGATATGCTCCGGCATCCAGTTCACGGCCCGGTTGTTGCGCACCAGGTTGTCCCGCAGTTTGGTCATTTCGATAAACCAGGTCGGCCGGGCGTAGTACAGCAGCGGCGTGTCGCAGCGCCAGCAGAAAGGATAGTCGTGAGCGAAGGGCACCGCCGCGAACAGCAGCCCCTTCTCCTTCAGGTCCGCCAGGATCAGGGGATCCGCGTCCTTGACGAAGGTGCCGGCCCAAAGGGTCCCCTCCACGAATTTTCCTTCCGTATCCACCAGGTTGATAAAGGGCAGCCCGTGCTCCCGGCAGACCCGGTTGTCGTCCTCGCCATACGCCGGCGCGATATGCACGATCCCGCTGCCGTCATCCATGGTGACATACCCGTCGCTGACCACGAACCAGGCCTTTTTGTCCGGCTCCCGGAACCGATACAGGGGCTCGTATTCCAGGCCTTCCAGGGCCGATCCGGGGAATTCTTCCTCGATGGTGTATTCCTGGCCCTCGAATACGCGGGCCGCCAGATCCTTGCCCATGATGTACCGGACGCCCTGCGCGCGCAGCCTGCAGTAGGTGTACGCCGCGTTGACGCACAGCGCCAGATTGCTGGGCAGCGTCCAGGGCGTGGTGGTCCAGGCCAGCAGATAGGTATCCGCCTGCCCCTTCACGGGGAACCGGACGAAGGCGGAGGTTTCCTTCACGTTCTTGTATCCCTGAGCCACCTCATGGCTGGACAGCGCCGTCCCGCAGCGGGGGCAGTAGGGCACAATCTTGTGCCCCTGATACAGCAGGCCTTTTTCGTGGATCTGCTTCAGGCTCCACCATTCGCTTTCGATATAGTTGTTTTCATAAGTGATGTAGGGATGCTCCATGTCGGCCCAGTAGCCCACCTGGTCGCTCATCTTTTCCCATTCGTGCAGGTATTTCCACACGCTCTTCTTGCACTCGGCGATGAAGGGCTCGATCCCGTATTTCTCGATCTGAGGCTTCCCGTCCAGGCCCAGGCTCTTTTCCACCTCCAGCTCCACCGGCAGGCCATGGGTATCCCATCCCGCGATCCGCAGCACGCTCTTCCCCTTCATGGTCTGATACCGGGGGAACAGGTCCTTGATCACCCGGGTTTCGATGTGCCCGATGTGGGGCTTGCCGTTGGCCGTGGGCGGCCCGTCAAAAAAGGTAAACTGGGGATTCCCGTCCCGAAGGTGGAAGGATTTCCGGATGATGTCCTTTTCCTTCCAGAGCTTGGCCACTTCCTTTTCCCGGTCCACAAACCGCATATCCGTTGCGACTTTATTGTACATGACTGGTCTGTCCTTTCCTGTCCGCCGCGCCGCGCGCGGCCTTTTCAAAGCGTTCCTTCCGCGTATCTTTTCTCCGCCTCGGCCATGATCTTTTCCGTGGCGGATACGCCGCACCGGCTGGCTCCGGCCGCCCGGGCCGCCAGCACCGTATCCAGATCCCGGATCCCGCCGGATCCCTTGATCCGGACCTTCTGGCTCACGCTGGAGCGCATCAGCTTCAGATCCTCTATGGTGCAGCCCGCGGAGCCGTATCCCGTACTGGTCTTCACGAAGTCCGCCCCCGCCTGCTCGCTCAGGTGGCAGGCCGTGACCTTCTCCTCGTCGGTCAGGTAGCAGGTTTCCAGAATGACCTTCAGGATCGCGCCGGCTTCATGGGCCGCGTTGGCAATGAGGCGGATCTCGTTCCCCACCTCTTCATAGGCGCCGGCCTTGAGCTTGCCGATGTTCAGCACCATGTCCAGCTCCTCGCATCCTTCCGCCAGGGCCAGCTGGGCTTCCGCCAGCTTCACCGCCGTCTCGTTGGCCCCGTGGGGGAACCCGATCACCGTGCAGACCCTGACCCCGCTCCCCTCCAGCATCTCCGAGAGAATCGGCACGTCGCAGGGCCGGGCGCAAACGCTGGCCGTCCCGTATTTCAGGGCGATCTCGCATCCGTGACGGATGTCCGCTTCCGTCAGCCAGGGCTGCAGTGTAGAATGATCCAGCATGGAGGCAATGTCTTTCGGTGTCAGTGCCATGATCTTTTTCTCCTCCCCTTTGGTCGCGCTCCCGTTTCGTCTTCCGCGCGTTCTCTTCGGAAACCGTGTTTGGCGGCGTTTCTTTTCCGCCGTCAGAACAGTTTTTAATTATACCGCATTTCCCGCGGCTTTTGAAGTCCTTTTGAAAAAAAAGCGGACCATCGCTTCGCAAGACCGCCTTTTTTTCATGATGGCCTTCCGTTTCGAAAAGTCCCCGTTGATAAAATGCGCCGGGGAGCATATAATGGAACTCATCCGAACCACAGAAAGGAATGATTCGATGGAAACAACCGGCGCCGCCTCCCGGCGGTATGGCTGCCCCCACTGCGGCGGCGGACTGCGGTATGATATTCCCTCCCGCGGCATGCGCTGCGACCGCTGCGGCGAGGTGACCGAACTGGCCAAGCTTCCCCCGGAGCCCGCCGCCGACACCCTGGAGGTGACGGAATTTCACTGCCCCCAGTGCGGAGCCGCCGTCTACTCCACCGACACGGAGGTCACCAGCTTCTGCAGCTTCTGCGGCAGCGACGTGGTGCTGACGGGAAAGCTGGCCCGGACGAAGCGCCCGGCGAAAATCGTCCCCTTCTCCGTAACCCGGGAGGACTGCGAGGCCGCCTACCGCGGCCATCTGAAAAAATTCCTTCTGGCCCCCTCCGACCTGAAAAAGGCCGAGACGATCTCCCATTTCCGGCCGGTATACGTCCCCTTCTGGTCCTATTCTGTGGCCGCGGAGGGCCCCGTCCGTCTGGAGGGCCGGAAGAGCTATACCAAGGGGAACTACCGCTACGACGAAACCTATGATCTGTCGATGGACGCGCGGATCCGCCAGCAGGGCATCCTGTACGACGCTTCCACCGCCTTTGAGGATGAAACCGCCGCGCTCCTGAGCCATACGGCGGACCAGGCCATCCCCTTTCATCCCGCCTTTCTCAGCGGCTTTTTCGCCCAGGGAGCGGATGTTCCGGCCGAAACCTATGAAGAGGAAGCCGCCGCCACGGCGGTCCGCATGTTCATGGATCAGGTGAAGGAAGAGAACAAAATGGATTCCGTGAAGATGAAGGGGGAAGCGGAGGGGCATCTCGGCCTCCCCGACGCCCGCTTCGAACAGGAGCTGGTCATGCTGCCGGTCTGGCTTCTGGCCCACCGGCAGGGATCCCGGGTGGTATACACCGCCGTCAACGGGCAAAGCGGCCACGTGGTCTGCGATGTTCCCGTCAGCAGCGGCAGGGTGGCAGGGGTGGTGCTGGCCTTTGCCGCGGTTCTCTTCGCGGTGCTGCATACCTTCCTGACCCTCAAGCCGGATCTGCTGATGCTCCTGTGCGCGGCGCTGTCCGTCCTGACGCAGTTCCAGTTTTCGGGCACCCAGGAGCTGCTCTATACCCGCCGGACCCGGGCGTGGGATCCGGATCCCCAGAACGCGGACAAGCCCTTTGTCGGCCCGGCCCAGGCCATGCTGAAGGGAACGGGCGGGGCGCTGTCCTTCCTGAAAGGGTCTGTGCCCAAACAGGCAGGCGCGGTCATCGGCTCGTCCTCCGTTCTTTTCGCCTGCGCCGCGGTTTTTCTCAGTTACATAACCGCGGAAGGCGCGGCCTCGCAAAGAAGCCTGGTGACCATCGCGCTGCTGATCGCCACCGTCGTCATGGCCGTTCATACGGCGCGGCACCTGAATCGGGAGAAAAACGGCCCCTGGTGGCCCCGGCTGCTGTGCTTTTTAGCCTGCGCCGCGGGCCTGCTGTGCCTGGTCACGGGGCAGGTGGAGGATATGATCTATTACGCCTGCTCCGCCGCGATGCTGCTGGCCTCCGCCATCGAGCTGATCATCATGAACCGCTCCCACAACGAATATGCCTCCCGGCCGGTGCCGTTCTTCGGGGAAAAGGAGGAGGAAACGGTATGAACAAACGGATTCTCACGTTCCTTTGCTGCATCGCGCTGGGCTGGCTTTGCGTCCTTTCCCCCGCCCCGGCGGAATCCCTTTCCCAGCCCTGTATTCAGGATGACGCGGACCTTCTTTCCGCCGAGGAAGAGGCCGCCCTGTATCAGGACATGCTCCCCCTGTGCGAATACGGCGTTCCCGTGTTCTGCACCGCCGATCTGTCCGCCGGCAGCAATGAGGCGCTGGCGGAACGGCTCCTCCGGCAGTACGTGCCCCTGGGGGAAAGCGGCCTCATTTTCCTGATCAATATGGGCGTCCGCCAGCTGACCGTCTACGCCGACGGCGCCATCTACCGGGTTATCGGATCCGGGGAAGCGGAAACCCTCACCGATAACGCCTTCCGCCTGGCCCGCGGCGGCGATTATTACGCCTGCGCCCAGCGCGTTTTTTCCCAGGCGCTGGCCCTCCTGCGGGGGGAAAAGATCGCCCGCCCCATGAAAATCACCAGCAACCTTCTGCTGGCGCTGGTGCTGGCGCTGCTGCTGGTCTACCTGTATATCAGCCGGAAATACGAAACCCGGCCAAAGGCCGGGAACATCAAAGGCGCGGCGCTGCCGGTGACCGCCGGCGCCGCGGCCGCCTTCACCGCCCTGAACATGAATCGGAGGGCGCGTATGACCAAACAGAAAAAAATCGATATCAGCTCCCACTCCGGCGGCGGCGGCCATGGCGGGGGCGGCGGCGGCGGGGGCGGCGGGGGCCACAGCGGC
>JAFWES010000079.1 GCA_017512805.1 Clostridia bacterium | reverse complement strand
TCAACCAGATGCTGAAAAAATATCTGAAGTGATATTTACATACAACATTTCTCGAAATTGAGAAAACCCGCTATGCGTTATGAGGCAACGCTCAGCGGGTTTCTTCTGTCTCGCAACTGTCAAACTCGGGTTATTATATGCGTTTTCTGGCCGAATATCAACCCGCGAAGCGAAAAAAAACCCCGGAACCGATCCGGTTCCGGAGCCATCATACGGGGATATCAGCGCTTGCTGAACTGCGGAGCGCGACGAGCAGCCTTGAGGCCGTACTTCTTCCGTTCCTTCATTCTCGGGTCGCGGGTCAGGAACCCGGCCTTCTTCAGGGACACCCGCAGATCGGGATCCGCCTTGCACAGCGCCCGGCTGATGCCGTGCCGGATCGCGCCGGCCTGACCGGTCAGCCCGCCGCCGTTCACGTTCACCAGCACGTCGAAGCTGCCCTGGCTGGTCAGCGCCAGAGGCTGCCGCACGGTCATCTTCAGGGTTTCCAGACCGAAATAATGATCGATATCACGCTTGTTGATGGTGATTTTCCCCTCGCCGGCCACCAGGCGGACGCGGGCCACAGCCTTTTTCCGGCGGCCAACAGCACTGTATTCTACCTTAGCCATTCTTCTCTATCTCCTTTTCGCGTCTCACTTCAGTTCCAGATCTTCGGGCTTCTGGGCCGCATGCTCATGCTCGGCGCCGGCATAGACGTGCAGCTTCTTCGCCATCTTCCGCCCCAGCGGCCCTTTGGGCAGCATGCCCACGATCGCGTGGCGCATCGCCATCTCGGGCTTTTCGGCCATCAGCCGCCGATAGCTGGTCGCCTTCAGGCCGCCGGCGTATCCGCTGTGATGATAGTAGAACTTCTGATCCAGCTTCTTGCCGGTCAGAATCGCTTTGTCCGCGTTGATGATGATGACATAGTCTCCGGTATCAACATTGGGCGTGTAAATGGGCTTATTCTTCCCGCGCAGGATGTTCGCGACCTGGCTGGCCACACGGCCCAGCACCTGCCCCTCCGCGTCCACAACGTACCACTTGCGGTCGATGTCCGCGGCTTTCGGTAAAAACGTTTTCAAGGGTGTCCCTCCTCAAATGAATCTTCGCAAGGTTCCTCCGGCCGTGATGGTCGCACGTCCGGCTTCGTACAAAAGCTACCGGGGCTAGCGGAGCTATTGATACCATCGGCCATTCTACCGCAGTCCGGGAATGAAGTCAAGCTTTTTTTTCGCTCTTTTTTCTGCTACAATGGCAGCTGGCTGTTCTGGGCCCGCCCGGCTCTGCCGGATTTTCTTCCGTTTACGGTATATTGGAGGTTCCCGATGGATCATTACCTTGACAACGCCGCCACCACCCGGGTCTGCCCCGAGGCCGCCCAGGCCGCTCTCCACGCCATGCTGGAAGAGTACGGCAACCCGTCTTCCACCCATACCCTCGGCCGAAAGGCCCGCGCGCTCCTGGAATCCTCCCGGGCCGCGGTGGCGCAGGCCCTGGGGGCCGCCTCCCCCTCCGAGGTGCTCTTTACCTCCTGCGGCTCGGAGAGCGATAACCTGGCGATTCTCTCCGGCGCGGAATCCATGAAGCGGCAAGGGCGGCACATCCTTTCCTCCCTGGCGGAGCATGACGCGGTCCGCCGCTCCCTGGATCTTCTGGAAGCCCAGGGCTATGAAATCACCCGTCTCCGGCCGGACGCCACCGGCCGGATCTCCCCCGATTCCGTCGCGGCCGCCCTTCGGGAGGATACCGTCCTGGTCTCCCTGATGATGGTTAATAACGAAACCGGCGCGGTCACCGATATCGCGGCCGTCTCCCGCCTGCTGAAGTCCGCCGGCTCCAGGGCCCTCCTCCATACCGACGCGGTTCAGGCCTTTCGGAAAATCCCCTTTCAGGCCCGGTCCCTGGGGGCGGACCTGATCTCCGTCAGCGGTCACAAAATTCACGCCCCCAAGGGCATCGGAGCCCTCTATATCCGTCCCGGCCTCCGCCTGGCCCCCCGGATCGTCGGCGGCTCCCAGGAATCCGGCCTCCGGGCCGGCACCGAGCCCCTCCCCCAGATCGCGGCCTTCGCCGCGGCCTGCGCCCTGGATCCTCAGACCGACCGGATCCGCTCCCTGAAAGACCTGGCCCGCCGCCTGATCGCCGAAAAGGTTCCGGAGGCCCGTTTCATCGAAACGGAAGCGCCCCATATTCTGAATCTGTCCCTCCCCGGGTGGCGTTCCGAGGTGCTCATGAACTTTCTGGAATCCAAATCCGTCTATGTGTCCAAATCCTCCGCCTGCAAGCAGGGCCGCCGTTCCCACGTGCTGGAAGCCATCGGTCTCCCTCCCCGGGTTATCGACGGAGCCCTTCGCCTCGGCTTCTCCCGCATGAACAGCGAGGATGACGTCGCCGCCCTCGCCGAAGCGCTGGCCGAGGCCAGAGGCCTGGCCCACCGCTGAAAAACGCCCCGGCTGAATCGCCGGGGCGGGAGCCGACCGTCGCCCCTGTGGGGCGTTCGCTGAAGGCGAAAGGAAGGTGACCGCCTCAACCGAAACAAGCGCAGCCGCTGCCCCAAAGCGGCTGTGCGCCGATTGAGGTTGCGGGGGCGAGAGGCTTCCCCAGGAGGGGAATACCTCAGTGCGGAGCGGTTGTTTACTGAAAAAGCGGCGGCACCCGAAGGCCCGCGATTAAAAGTCCAACCCCAAGGCCTTCAGCTTTTCTTCCGTCTCCACCGGATCCCCGTGAAACACGATTCCCTTCCATCCGCAGGCCACCGCCCCGGCCACGTTCACGGGCGAATCGTCAATGAATACGCACTCCTCTTCCTTCAGCCCGAACTCCTCCGTAAACAGCCGGTAAATCGCCGGGCAGGGTTTGATCACCTTCACGATCGCGGAAATCATCGTCCCGTCAAAGAGCTGGCTCACCGGCACGCTTTCCCAGTACTCCGGCTGATGCACGCTGGCATTGCTCAGCAGATAGATCCCATACCCCGCCTTTTTCAGGCGCTTCACCAGCCGTTCCATCCCCGGCAGCATCTGCCGGGGCTCCCACCAGTGATACAGCATATCCCGCGCCCGGTCCCGCAGGCGTTCCGGAATCCGCTCCAGGATCAGGGGCTCCGCGGTCTCCTCCTTCAGAATCCCCATATCCATCTGCACCCATTCCACGCTCTGGAACATTTCCCGCATCACGGTGTCCCGGTCCTCCGGATCCACGATGCCCCGCCGGGTCATAAACAGCTCCGGCTCAAACCGCAGCAGTACATTTCCCATATCAAACACCACATTCCGGATCATCCCTGTGCCCCCCTTTTCCCTTTTTCCGTTTTCCCCGTCCCCTACTCCGTCAGCTTTCCGTTTCGCAGTCCCCTGGGATAGTGGTTCCGGATGATCCCGTCGCTGCCCTTCCCCCATCCCAGAGCCAGCCCCCGGTGCATCATCACCGTCCATCCCTTCGCGTCCCCTTCGACCGTCTCCCCGGCCAGATACCTCAGCGCCTCTTTTCCGTCGAGCTCCGTCACCGTTCTTCCCGCCGTCATTGGCCCCACAGCCGCCGCGTGATCGGGAATCCAGTTCTTTCCCCGCAGCTCCGCCAGATGGAGCCCCAGCCGCAGGACCCGGATCCCCGCCAGATCGGGAATCTCCCGCAGCAGCACCGCCGTGTTTCCGAACAGGGCATTGGGCTCCTCCAGCCCGTCCGGCCAGGTCCGGAGCATCTTCCGCGCCTCCGGATTCATCCGGAATCCGGCCTCCCCGCCGGGCAGGCGCGCCGGGGCGTCTCCCTTCTTCCGAAGCAGCGCCGTGAACTGCCCCTCTCCCCGGCTCAGATGCGGCCAGCAGGTAAACATTCCCCCGCTTCCGTCCGCCCCGGGCAGCGTGAACCCTTCCGCCTCAAACTCCGGGTGGGCCCGTAAAAAGCCTTTCACCTGCTCCTCGTTCTCCGCCGGATGGAAGGTGCAGGTGGCATAGACCATCCGCCCGCCCGGCCGCACCATCCGGGCCGCCGCCTCCAGGATCTCCCGCTGCCGGGCCGCGCATCCCAGCGCCTTTTCCTCGCTCCATTCCGCGGCGGCCTCGGGATTCCGCCGGAACATGCCCTCCCCGCTGCAGGGCGCGTCCACCATGACGCCGTCAAACCCCTCCGACCATCGGTCCGCCAGTTTTTCCGGCCAGGCGCAGATGACCGCGCTGTGGGGGATCCCCATCCGTTCCATGTTCCGGCTCAGGATCGCCGCCCGCCTGGGGACGGGCTCATTGCATACCAGCAGGCCCTCGCCCCTCATGTCCGCCCCCATCTGGGTGCTCTTCCCGCCGGGGGCCGCGCAAAGATCCAGGATCCGCTCCCCCGGCCGGGCATCCATGACCCGGGCCGGAATCATGGCTCCCGGCTCCTGCAGATAGAAAGCCCCGGCTTCGTGGGCAATCGTGACCCCCGCCGTGGAATCCGCGGGAATCTCCCATCCCTCCGGACACCAGGGAATCCGGTCGCCCGCGTCCCGGAAGGGAACCCGGCCGCCCTCCCGCAGGGGGTTCATCCGCAGCCCTCGGACCGGGGGCTGCGACATCGCCTCGAAAAAGGCCTCGCTCCCGGCCCCCAGCTGCGCCCGGATCCGCCGGACAAAGGCCTCGGGCAGGTCCGTTCTCATTCTTCCTCCATCCATTCCGGCACCATATACCTCCGGATGGGGATGACCGGCGTCCGCAGGCTGCACCTCGCCAGCACTGAGGTCATTCCGGCGGTTATGACGTTCCCGATCCCCATCTTTTCCGCGCACGCGAGCACGATCCGTTCCCCGTCCTCCACCATCCCCGGCTCCGTCTTCCCGGCCAGATTGGTGTTATTGATCATCCCGCCGATCCGCTGCCGCCCCCGGGCGGAAATCCGTTCCGACAGGTCCAGGATGTCCTCTTCCGTCCCCGTCAGGGGCCGCATACAGTTCACCACCATCAGCGCCGCGGTCTCTCCCGCGTATCGCGCAAACCCGGGCGCGTACCGCCCCAGGGCCGCGGCCCCGGTATCGTCGCCCCCCACGTCAAAGATCACCCGGTCGCCCGGATCCTCAAACACGCTCTGAATCTCCGCCGGCAGCGCCGGAATATCCACCGTGGTCAGGGCGAAGGTGGGCATCAGCATGCGGATCCCCGCCGCTTTCATCTCCGCCGCCTTTTCCCCGCTGCGAAAATATGGATTCACGATATCCAGATCCACCAGCGTGGTCCGCATTCCTTCCGCCGCCCCCGCCAGGGCCAGGTTCAGCGCCAGCTCCGTCTTTCCGCTGCCGTAATTCCCGGTCAGGATGATAAAGCGGGGAAAATGTCCGTATTCCGTCATCATCTTTCTTCTTCCTCCGTCCATCCCCGGGGATAGACCGGCCTGCGGTACGCCTCGTTCCGGTCGATCAGCTGATCCGGCGTCTCCGTTTCTTCCTCCGGCCGGTCGCTGAGCATCGCCCGGACGCTCCGCCGGCGCCGAAGCCGGATCGCCTGTTCAAACTTCTCCGTGATGCGGCCCGCGCTTTCCGGCTCTTCCGCCGGCTCCGGCCGGTATTCCTCCTCCGGGGGATCCGCTTCCGCGTCCCCTTCCCATTCCCGGGGCCGATCCGCCCGGTCCTCCGCCGGATCCCCGTCATAGGCGTTCTCCACATACCGGGCGATCCTCCGCCGGACCCCCCGCCTTTCCGTCTCGCCGGCCGCATTCTCCCGCGAATCCTGCCGCGCCTGCCGGATCAGGGAGGGCGCCAGCTCCGCCGCCGCCGTCAGGGGAAGCTCGCCCGCAAAAGATCCGGATTCCCCGTAGGTCTCCGGCTCCCCGGCGGGCTCCTCCGCCTCCTTCGGCTCCGGCTTCTCCCGCTCCGCGCGCCGGCGGTTTCGCCGGCTCCGCCAGACCCGGTAGGGCTGCCACCGGAGCAGGTACACCGCCAGATCTATGGCCGCCCCCGCCGCGCAAAAGGCCAGTGCGATCCCCTTCCAGCGGGCCGCCACCCATTCCAGAAAGGTGGTCCCCTCCGGGGAGGAAAAGGTGTTCCAAATTTCCAGCGTCACCGCGCGGACCCAGCCTAAAAGGGTCTGAAAAACCGAATTCGCCAGGGTTCCCATCTTGTTCTCTTTCCTCCGCGACGCGAAATCCCCGCGCTGATTTCTCGCGCGGGGATGATTCGCATATCCCTGATCCGGACCGTCCCCGACGTTCCGCCCGCCGCCGTCACGGCCGCAGGTTTTCTTCCGTTTCCGTTTCCGTTCCCGAAGGCTCGCCGTCCTCCGTTTCGGCCTCCACGGGCTGAACCTCCACGGTGACCGAAATGGTATCGTTGTTCAGGATGGCGTCCTCACTGGGCTTATTGACCTTGATCTGGTAGCTGGTGGTTTCCGTCAGCTCCTTCAGATCCACATAATGCTCGCTCAGGGACAGCTCGCTCACCTGGCTGAGCACCTCGCTCCGGGCCGCCACCGTGATGCTCTCCGGACTGATATGCAGCGAACGGACTTCATACCCGTCCGCCACCTGGTTGATGGTCTTGATCAGCGTCTCCGTATCAAAGGTCCGGGTGGGCAGGATCGAGATTTCCAGCACCACGCTGTCCAGCTTGACCCCGTCATAGCTGATTTCCAGCAGATTGCTCTCCACCGCCTCGCCGCTGCGGTTGTACAGATGCAGATCCCCGGTGATGTAGGCCGTCCCTTCCTCCCATTGGATCTCCGAGGTATCCAGGAACACCCTGGCCCGGCTGATGCTGTTCAGCAGGCTCCGGGGGCCGCTGGCCGCCACCAGGGGGGTATCCACGGTCGGGGTCCCCAGGTACCAGCCGGAAGGGGTCTCCCCCGTGACCGAAACCGATACGGGAATCCGGTAACGGAAGATATAGTCGTCCACCTGCACCTTCACGCTTTCCGGGTTCAGGCTGGTGACCCGCCCGTACATGGCGGACGTGGTGCTCAGCAGCCGCAGCTCCTGTTCCCCGGTGCCGCTGATCCGGTTCAGATCCACCCGGATATTGTAGGCGGAAGCCTCCGCCCGGTCATACTGCTGCTGCGGCACGGCCGCCACCGCCGTCACATCCTCCAGCGCCTCGCTCAGATCGCTGGTGACGATGTATCCGTTCCGCTTCATGTTGTCGGTGCCGCTGATATTCACGCTGACGTCGGTGAAGGTTTTTTCCCGCGTCAGCGTCTCGTCCTGACTGATCAGGCCCGCCCAGATCAGAATGCTGATCACGATGGCCAGCACCTTGAATCCCCAGTTGTGCAGGCACAGATGCTTCACGCTCTGCAGGAGGATCTCCCATGGGGTTTGCTGTTTCTTCGGCTCGCCGCCGATCGGCTGCTGTTTCCTCATGCCGTCCTCCGTTCCCTGAACAGGCTGCGGAAGAAAGTCATCAGCCTGGAAGGCTCTCCTTTGTAGATCTCCTCCAGAATCATCCGCAGCTCCTCCTCATGCAGAGGCCGAAACAGCTGCCCGCCCCGGGCCATGCTGACGGTGCCCGTTTCCTCGGAAACGATGATCACCACCGCGTCGCTGTTCTCGCTCAGGCCGATCCCGGCCCGGTGCCGGGTGCCCAGCTCGCGGGATACGCCGCTGGCCTCCGTCAGCGGCAGAATACAGGCCGCCGCCTCCACCTTGTCCCCCCGGATCACCACCGCCCCGTCATGCAGGGGGGTGTTGGGCTCGAAGATATTTTCCAGCAGGGGGGCGGAAATCTCCCCGTCCACCCTGGTCCCGGTATCAATCACATCCTGCAGCCCGGTCATCTGCTCGAAACAGATCAGCGCCCCCACCTTCCGCTTGCTCAGGTCCAGCGCCGTCTGGATCACTTCCCGGATAATCCGCTCCTGCTCATCCTGCCCGGCGGCCTTCCGGTTTCCCTTTCCGAAAAGGGTGCTCCGGCCCATCTTCTCCAGGGCCTTGCGGATCTCGGGCTGGAACAGGATAATCACCACCAGCATCCCGTTCTTGATAATGCTGCTCAGAAGCCAGGTCAGGCTGGTCAGCCCAAGGAAGGAACTGGCCCCCACGATCAGCAGCAGCAGGATGATTCCTTTGATCAGGGCGCTGCTGCGGGTCCGCCGCATGAGGATCATCACCTCATACAGAATCGCCGCCACGATCAGGATATCCAGCACGTCCGCAAACCCCAGCCGGTGCGTCAGGTTCCAGCTCATGTTGCGAACCGTGATCCAGAGATCGTTCATCCGGGCGCCTCCTTGTTCTCGTTCTCCCACCCGTCAGTATATCACAGAATCATAAGATTTTAAAGGGACTATTTTGCATTTGAAAGGGACTCTTTTGCGTTTGAAAGAGATTATTTTAAAAACCCGTTCACAATCTGCTCCTCGGCTTCCTGGGCGGTCAGCCCCAGGGTCATCAGCTTGATCAGCTGATCCCCGGCAATCTTTCCGATGGCCGCCTCATGCACCAGCGCCGCGTCCACGTCGTTGGCCTCCAGCCCCGGCACCGCCAGAATCCGCCCCTCGTCCATGATAATGGAGTCGCATTCCGTATGCCCGGTGCAGGGCGCATTTCCCAGCAGCTTGGCGTCAAACTTCTGATAGGATCTGTCCCTCGCCACGCTCCGGGACACCACGTCCGCGCTGGCCCCTTCGCCGTTGAGGCGCACATCGTATACGCTCAGGGCCCGCTGCTCCCCGTGGGTCATGAGCCGCTCCCGGACCACCAGCTTCGCACCCTTCCCCAGCTCGGCCACGGTGGTGCGGTTCGTGTCGTCCACGCCCTTGATCTGCACCATCTCCATCTCCACGCTGGAGCCCTCTTCCTGGTACACCTCCGTCACCGGGTTCAGGATCCGCTTTCCCTTCCCGTCCCCGCTGCCGTAATGCTTCTCCACATATCGGATATGGGCGTTCTTCCCCACGAAGAACCGGTGCACCCCGTCATGCTGGCTGTCCTGGTTGCCGCAGTTGTCGATGCCGCATCCCGCCACGATCACCACATCCGCGTCCTCGCCGATGTAGAAATCGTTATAGACCACTTCCTTCAGGCCGCTCTCCGTCATGACCACCGGAATATGCACGCTCTCGTGCTTGGTTCCGGGCTTGATCCGAATGGTCAGCCCGTTCCCCTCTTCCCGGGGAATGATTTCGATGTTCGCCGTGCTCTGGCGCCCGGCGCTGCGGCTGTTGGAGCGGATATTGTAGGCTCCCTCCGGCACCTCGTGCAGATCCGCCACTTCCCGCAGCAGCCTGCGCTGAATCTCGTCCAGCTGAATCACGCCCGTTCCCCTCCTTCCCCGGTCTGGCCCTTTCGGCAGTCCGGCACGGCGCTGGCCGTTCCGATCAGGGAGGGCATAATCTCCTCCCGCTGTCCGTGGCAGGTCACCTGCCCCTCCCTGAGCACCACCAGCTCATCGGCGATGTTCAGGATCCGCTCCTGATGGGAAATGATCAGAATCGAACGGTCCTTCATGTCCTCCCGCATCTCCCGGAACACCCCGATCAGATTCTGGAAGCTCCACAGATCGATACCCGCCTCCGGTTCGTCAAACAGCGTCACCTTCGCCTTCCGGGCCAGCACGGTGGCGATCTCGATCCGTTTCAGCTCCCCGCCGCTGAGGCTGGCGTTGACCTCCCGGTCGATATAATCCCGGGCGCACAGCCCCACCCGGGACAGATAGTCGCAGGCCTCCCCCATGCTGATCTGCTTCCCGGAAGCCAGCCGCAGCAAGTCAATCACCTGCAGCCCTTTGAACCGCACCGGCTGCTGGAAGGCAAACGCGATGCCCGCCCTTGCCCGCTGGGTGACGCTCCATCCGGTGATATCCTCTCCATCCAATAGAATCCGCCCCGCGTCAGGGGTCTCGATCCCCGCGATCAGCCGGGCCAGGGTGGATTTTCCGCCCCCGTTGGGCCCGGTAATCACGATCAGCTTCCCGTCCGGCAGGGTCAGGCTCAGGTCATGAATGATCCCTTTTTCTTCGCCCTCGTCCCGGACCCGGAACGTAATATTCTTTAATTCCAGCATCTTCCGGATAATCTCCTCTCCTGTGCCGTTCTCCCTCTCCGGGGACCCAAGAGGCTTTCCCTCCCCACCGGCACCGTCTCATCATACCCTGAAATCCGCGTTCTGGCAAGGCGGAAATTTTCATTGCTTTTTCCCGCTCTTCCTGATAGAATAAAGGCAAAGAAGTTACTGTTCAGTCCAGAAAGCGGAGTACTGAGGTGTTTCCCTCCAGGGGCCTTGAGTCTCGCCGGTTCTTAGCGATTGGCGAGGCGAATGCCGAAGACAGAGCTTAGAACCGCTGCGTAAGCGAACGGAGGCGCGAGCCGTCCCCAGGAGGGGAATACCTCAGTACGAAGCGGCTGAATAGCCACCAAATAGAAATGAAAGCCCCTTCTTTTGGGTGGGGGCGGAAGGAGTGAATCTTCATGTCGAAGCGGGTTTTTGCTGTCCTTCTGTGCGCGTTGCTCCTGTCCCTGGCGCTGGGCTCTGCCCTGGCCGCGGATATGCAGCTGGGTTCCATGTACGTCAATACCGCCAACGGAAAAACCCTGACCTTCCGTTCCAGCCCCAGTACCACCAAGGATAATTATCTGGCCAACATCCCCTACGGGACGAAGGTTTATGTCCTCTCCTGGGACGGATCCTGGGCCCGCATCCGGTATAATTCCGCCGTGGGCTATGTGGTCAAAAAGCATCTGAGCATCGCCCGCCCCGAGCCCTACGAAACCGTCGTGCAGCGCCGGGAGGAAGCGAAGGCCGCCGCCCAGGCGGAACGCGAGCGTCTTCAGGCCCTCCGCTCCGCCAACAGCAAGCTGGATCAGTCCAAGCTGAAAAAGGTGGATCCCTACGATGCCACGGTCATCACCGGCGTCCGGGATCTGAAGGCCCCCCTGTACAAAAAAGCCAGCCTCCTGGCCGATATCCTGGTGGAATATTCCGAGGGCTTCCCCGTCACCGTCCGTTCCGCCAATCGTGACTGGGCCCTGGTCTACAACGGAGCCGACGAAACCACCGGCTATATGCTCCTGGAGGATCTGGTGGCCGACGTGGTGGAGGAAGAGATCCTGGAGGACTAACCGGCCCCGGAAACAACAAAACCCCTTCCGATCTGTCGGAAGGGAGTTTTATTTTCTCGCGTCTCACACGGCGGCAGCCTTGTTCAACTGCTTCGCCAGGCGAGCCTTTTTGCGGTTGGCGGCATTCTTATGGATTACGCCCTTCGCCGCGGCCTTGTCGATGGCGCCCGCGGTGGCGGACAGCTGGGCCTGCGCACTCTTCGGATCAGCAGCGACAGCGGCGTCAAACTTCTTGATGGAAGTGCGCACTCCGCTCTTCACAATGCGGTTCCGCAGATTCTTCGTCTCGCTGACCTTCACGCGCTTCTTGGCGGACTGGATATTCGGCAACGTATTTCACCTCCCCTTAGGAATACGGCGAAAAATTCGCCGACATCAATAATAACACGCTTCCCCCTGAATTGCAAGCGTTTTTTCGGATAAATTTTTTCCTTCCCTCCCGGCCCGGATTGGATTATAATACCCCCATCCGGACGCTTCTGCAAGGAGGACTTGGTTTTGGCAAAAGAGCGCATCGGCATCCTCGGAGCCGCCTTCGACCCCTTTCATCAGGGCCATCTGCAAATGGCCCGGGCGGCGCTGGACAGCGGCCGGGTGGACCGGCTGCTGGTTATTCCCTCCGCCGACGAAGCCTATAAGCCCTGTATCGCCGGCCGGGAAGACCGCTGGAAAATGGCGGTGACCGGCTGCACGCAGGATGATCGGCTCATTCCCTCCCGGCTGGAAATAGACCGGCCGGGCCCCGCCTATACCGTGGATACCCTCCTGGCCCTGAAGCGGGAATACCCCAAGGCGGAGCTCTTCTGCCTTCTGGGCGCCGACGGGGCCATGAAGCTCCGGGGGTGGCGCCGTCTTCCCGAAGTGCTGCGCCTGTGCTCCTTCCTGGTCTGCCCCCGCGTCGGAAAAATTTCCCCCGGGGATTTTCACCGGGAGCTGGCGGATCTGACCGCCCTGGGCGGCCGTTTTCTCATGCTGACCATGGAGCCCCTGACCGTTTCCTCCTCCGGGATCCGGGACCAGCTTTCCGCCGGCGGCTCCGTCCAGGGGCTTTCCTATCCCCTCCGGGAATTCATCGCCCTGAAGGGCCTGTACGGCACGGCCCCCCGAATGGCGCGGGCCGGCGAATGGATCGAAAAGCTCTTTGCCGCCCTGAATCCCCGGCGCTTTGCCCATTCCCTTTCGGTAGCCGCCTATTCCCGCCATCTGGCCCGCCTCTATGGGGTCGATCCCCGTCAGGCGGAGGAAGCCGGCCTGCTGCACGACTGCGCCAAGTGCCTCCCCATGAAGGACATGCGCCGCATCGCGGCAGCCCATTCCCTGACGGATGATCCCACCGTCCTGGAGAGCAACGCCCTGCTGCATTCCCTGGTGGGCGCCCAGGTCGCCCGCGACGAATACGGCATGGAGGATCCCGCCGTCCTGGAGGCCATCGCATATCATAATACCGGCCGCGCCGGCATGTCCCGCCTGGCCATGTGCGTCTGCCTGGCGGATTCCATCGAACCCACCCGGCCCGGCTATCCCCTGCTGGATCAGGTCCGGGTTCTGTCGGAGCTCTCCCTGGAAAGGGCCCTGCTTCTGTCCCTGGAAGGGACCTCCGCCTATGTCCGGCAGAGGGGCAAATACCTCCATCCCCGGACGCAGGAAACCATCGACTGGCTCAAATCCCTCCCCGAAACCCGAAGCGCGGGAAAATAACCGGCGGGTTCCCTCGCGGCTCCGCGCCGGTCAAAGCGCTTTCATCCGAATGATGATTGGAAAGGAAAGAAACACATGCAGGATCAGGAAATCGTTCTCAAGCTGGCCCAGACCCTCTACGACCGCAAAGCCGGGGACATCGTCGCCCTGCGGGTCGGGCACCTGACCGTCCTTTGCGACTACATGGTAATCGCCTCCGGCCGTACCGTCTCCCAGGTGGAAGCCCTCGCCCAGGAAGTGGACGAAATGATGGCCAAAGCCGGCGTTCCCCTCCGCCGCTCCGAAGGCGCCCGGGAAGGCCGCTGGGTGGTCCTGGATTACGGCTTCATCATGGTGCATCTGTTCCATCGGGACGATCGGGCCTTCTATCACCTGGAAAGGCTCTGGAGCGATGGCACCAACCAGCTGGATCTCCCCTTCGATCAAACTGTCGCGGATTAAAAAACACGCATACAAAAACAGCGGGGTTTCCCCGCCGTTTTTTTGTCTGCCTCCCCATTCCACCCTTATCCCCGAAGGGCGATGACCTTATCCAGGATATCCTCCGCCAGCGCCCGCTTGCTCTGCAGCGGCCTTTCCTCCGCCCCCGCGGCGGTGATCAGGGTGGTGATATTGGTACCCACTCCGAACCCCGCCCCCGGTCTGGTCACGTCGTTGGCCACGATCATATCCAGGTTTTTCTTCTTCAGTTTGCCCAGGGCATGCTCCGTCACATGATCGGTCTCCGCCGCGAAGCCCACCAGAATCTGCCCTTCCCGTTTCATCAGCCCCACGGCCCTGGCCACGTCCGGGGTCTCCGTCAGCCGCAGCACCAGCTCCTGCCCTTCCTGCTTCTTGATTTTCGTCCCCATCACGTCGATGGGCCGGTAATCCGCCGGCGCGGCCGCCTGGATGATCACATCCTGCCGGGGCGCTTCGATCTTCATGGCTTCCAGCAGATCCTGGGTGGATTCCACCTCCACGATCCTCACGCCCGCGGGCACCGCCGCGGTGGTGAACGCCTTGACCAGGGTCACCTCCGCCCCCCGTTCCCGGGCCGCCTCGGCGATGGCAAAGCCCATCTTTCCGCTGCTGTCGTTGGTCAGGAACCGCACCGGATCCAGCCGCTCCCGGGTGGCCCCCGCGGTCACCAGCACCTTCAGCCCCTCCAGGGACATCCGGGGCCGGAGAATCTCCTCCAGGGCCGCCACGATCTCCTCCGGCTCGCTCATGCGGCCGTCCCCGCTGTCCCCGCAGGCCAGCAGGCCGTTCCCGGGCCCCACGAAGCGAACCCCCCGCTCCCGCAGCAGCGCCACGTTCGCCTGGGTGGCTTCCGCCGTCCACATCCCGGTATTCATGGCCGGCGCCGCCAGAATGGGCGCCTTTGTGGCCAGCGCCGTGGTGCTGAGCATGTCGTCCGCGATGCCGGCGGCCATCTTCGCCAGGATGTTCGCCGTCGCGGGGGCGATCACAAAAACCTCCGCCCGTTTGGCCAGCGCCACATGCTCCACGTTCCAGTATTCCGGGGCGCTGAAGGTATCCACCGCCACCGGGTTGGCGCTCAGGGTCTGAAAAGTCAGCGGCGCCACGAACTCGGTGGCGTTTTTCGTCATGATCACATGCACGTTCGCGCCCAGATGACGCAAACGGGAGACAACCTCCGCGCTTTTGTACGCCGCGATGCCTCCCGTTACGCCCAGCACAATCTCTCTGCCGGTCCAGTTCATTTGATTGCTCCTCTTATTCCTCATCCGCCGGCAACTCGTAGGTCAGCAGCCCCCGGTTAATCTCTTCCACGGCCACCTTCAGGGGCTTCATCCCCTCCGCGCTGATCATGGGCTGGGCCCCGCTGACCAATTCCCGGGCCCGCTTGCTGGCCTCCACCACCAGGGTGTAGCGGCTGTCTGCGTGATTCAACAGTTCCAATACGTTGGGATCTACAATGGACATGCTCTGTGTTCCTCCTGTGTTTCTTCTTTGGGGCATGCGGGGACAGCGCGCTTCCCGTTCCGGGCGGACCCGCCCGGAAGAAGGGACAAAAACCGGCCGGGCCCTCAGTCCTCTATTTCGGGAAAATACCGGATGGCGTTCTGCTTTTCCGCCCGGACCACCGCCTGCAGCTGTTCAAAGGCCAGCTCCAGATCCCGGTTCACGATCAGATACCGGTATCTGTTCATCTGGGCGATCTCCGCCCGGGCGTTCCCCAGCCGCCGCTCGATCTCCTCCTGCTGCTCCGTGTTCCGGGTCACCAGCCGAACCCTCAGCTCCCGGTAGCTCGGGGGCAGAATGAAGATGCTGACGCAGTCCGGCTCCTTCTCCATCACCGCCCTGGCCCCCTGGGGGTCGATATCCAGCAGCACGTTCTGCCCCCGGTCCATCCGCTCGTACACTTCGCTCTTGAGCGTTCCATACCGGTGTCCGTGAACGCTGGCGTGCTCCAGGAAAGCGTCCGCGTCCAGCAGTTTATCATATTCTTCCTCGGAAATAAAGTGGTAATGCACGCCTTCTTCTTCGTTTTTTCGTTTTTCCCGGGTGGTCACGCTCACGGAAAAGCAGAAGCTGGGATCCTTTTTCAGAAGCTTCTCCACCAGGGTCCCCTTTCCCGCGCCGGAAGGCCCGGAAATCACCAGCAGCATTCCCTTTCTTGTTTCCTTCATGCCTGCTCCGTCTCCTTTTTCCCGTTCATGCGCCCCGCGATGGTCTCCGGCATCAGGGGACTGAGCATCACATGCCCCGAATCCAGGATCACCGCCGCCTTGGTCTTGTGCCCGCAGGTGCCGTCGATGATCCGCCCCCCGTCCCGGGCGTCCTGAATCATCCGCCGGATGGGGGCCGCCTCCGGAGCCACCACGGCCATCACCCGATCCGCCGCCACCATATTCCCGTACCCGATATTCACCAGTTGCATGCTTCTCCTCTGTGAACGCCGCTTCCCGTCCTTCGTCCGTTCCGGCGAACCGCGGCGGACGCCGCCCCGGCCCCCCGTCTGGGAAACCGTCCGAGCGGACCGTTCCCTACTCCACGTTCTGAATCTGCTCCCGCATCTTCTCGATTTCGCTCTTCAGATCCACCACCGCCTGGGCGATGGCCGCGTCCGAAGCCTTGGACCCGATGGTATTGGCCTCCCGGTTCATCTCCTGAATCAGAAAGTCCATCTTTTTCCCCTCCGGCCCTTCCGCCTCCAGATACCGGTTCATCTGGCGGATGTGGCTGTCCAGCCTGGCCAGCTCCTCGTCAATGGCGCACCGATCCGCCATCAGGGCCACCTCCTGCGCCAGCCGCTGGGGATCCACGCCCCCCGCGCCCAGCTGGGCCAGGCGGCTCTCCAGGCGGCTCCGGTAATCCGTGACCACCTCCGGGGCCCGGGCCAGAATCTGTTCCCTCAGCGCCGCGGCCCGGTCCAGATGGAGCTTCAGGTCCTCCTTCAGATGCGCCCCTTCCCGGGCCCGGGTCCGCTTCACCTGTTCGAGGGCCTCCGACAGCGCTTCCCCGCAAAGGGCCGCCACTGTTTCCTGGTCCATTTCCCGCTCCGTCAGGGTCACGACCCCCTCCAGGGCCATCAGCTGGCCGATGCCCAGCCGTTCCCGGATCCCGGCCGCCGCCCCGATCTCCTCCGCCGCCTTCGCGTACGCCGCCGCCAGGCCCGGATCGGTCACCACCTCCCGGCTGCCGCCGGCGGTGCTCATCACGTTCAGATACACTTCGACATGGCCCCGGGTGATTCCTGCCGAAATCCTTTCCCGGGCCACCGGCTCCAGAAAAGCCAGATTCCGGGGCAGCCGCAGGTTCACATCCAGAAACCGATGGTTCACGGTCTTCAGCTCCGCCGTCACTTCCCATCCGTCTCCGGCCGCCTTTCCCGCGCCCACCCCCGTCATGCTCTGCAAAATTCCTTCAACTCCTTTGCGGATTCATTGCGGATCCTTTTCCGCCTCGCTCCCGGGGATTTTTTCCCCCGGGTTTCCTTCCGCCCCGCGGCGAACGTCCCGCCCGCATCGCCCGCGGCCTCTTCATCGGCCGCTGACCGCGTCAAACAGCCCGCCCAGGGAAAACCGATCCACCGGCAGATCGCTGACCGCTTCCAGGATATCCCCCAGCCGGTGGGCGTCCGACGACCAGAGCCGCCGCTTCCCCGTAATCAGCTTCTCGTTCACCGGCAGCTCCGGCCGCACCTCCACCACCGGGAACTCCACATCCTCCGGAAACAGGCCCAGCGTGACCAGCAGCCCGTGTCCCCGGTTGATGTGCGCCGGCACGGCGGCTCCTCCGTGATCCCGGATGATCTTCACGCACTCCTGCAGGCTCAGATCCGTCGCGCCCATCAGCAGCCTTTCCTCGACATCCAGCACTTCATCGTCCGTATTCATGACCAGCTGGTTTCCGAAATAATCCGGTCTGTTTTTCATGGGCGGCAGGTGGCCGGAAAAAAACTCCCCGACCTCCACCGCCGTCTCCACATCCCTGAAATACCCCAGCAGGTGTACTTCTTCCCTGGTGGTAATCTCCATTCCCGGCAGCAGGATCAGCCCGTAATAATCCGCCGCTTCCTTCACATAGGGCAGATTCCGCGCCGAGTTGTGATCCGTGACCGCGATGGCCTCCAGCCCCTTGATGTGCGCCATGCCGCAGATATTCGCCGGCGTCATGTCGTCATCCGCGCAGGGGGACAGGCAGCTGTGCATGTGCAGATCCACCAGCATCCCTTTATTCCTCCCGGGGCGTCCCCTTCAGCCCCGCCTGCGCCATCAGCGCGCAAAGCTCGAAGGCGGTTTTTTCGCTCTGCAGCACGCAGATCCCTTCCTCCCGGGCCTTTTCCAGCGTGGGGCCTTCCATCTCGATCCCTTCCGGCACGATCACCGCCGCCATCTCCATCAGGCTGGCCACGGCGATCACGTTCATGTGGGTCTGCACCGTAATCCAGGCCATCCCGGCCCTCCCGTGGGCCATCACCCAGCTCAGCAGGTCGCAGGTATACCCGCAGGTCACCTCCGTGTCCCGGCTAGCCTCCGGCGTCATGTTCTTTGCCCCCGTCAGTTCGATCAGTTCTTTTATCGTCATGGTTCCCTGTACTCCTTCCGTTCCTTCTCCCGCCGGTCTCCCGCGCGTGTCGGTTCGAGCGGCCGCGCCGCCGAACCCTATTCCCGGGTCGTCTCCGCCAGATCCACCATCTGCTGGGCCATAATCTTCAGATGATCCTTCATCCGGTAAATGCATTCCATCTCCCGGGCATTCCCCTGAACGATGTCCTCCGCAAAGGTCCTGCAGGTCGGGCTTCCGCAGCTCCCGCAGTCATACCCCGGCAGCGACTGGTAGATCTCCTCGATCCGCTCCATCTTCCGCAGCGCCTCCAGCAGATCGTCGTCCAGCTTCAGCGCGGAGTTGGGCTGAATCCGCTTGCTGTCATACAGCTGATACTTGGTCATCATCCCGTTGTCCACGTTCAGATCCGCGTCCCGGATGTCCACCAGCCTGCGGATCCAGTTCCGGGCCACATAGGTGTTCTCGAAGTTCAGCGGCCCTCCCACGCATCCGCCCAGGCACGCCGCCCCCTCGAAAAACTCCAGCCCGTTCAGCCGGTTGTCCTCAATCTCCTCCAGCACCTTGATGCAGTTGGAAATCCCGTCCACCGCCATGCTTTCCGTGGGGCAGACCGCGTCGCATTCCCCGCCGCTGCGGGCCCATCCGACCCCGAAGTCCGACGATTCCTGCAGCGCCTCATCCGTCGGCGCCTTGCGCAGCAGGGCGCTGAGGGGGCCGTAGATCTCCATCACGCTGATGGCCCCGTTCACCGCGCTCTTCTCATGCCCGATGGGATGATGAATCGCCGTCACCTTCGCCGGGCAGGGCGTCAGGAAAAAGCACCCGATCTCCTCCTCCGGCACCTGATGCTTCCGGGCGAACTCCCGCCGGGCGATCATCGCCGCCACCTCCATGGGCTGGCGGATGTCCACGATGTGATCGATCAGGTCCGGAAACCGCACCTGGATCAGCCGCACGATGGCCGGACACGCGGACGAAATCACCGGCCGGGGCAGATCCGGCTTCTTCAGCCGTTCCCGGATGGCCCGGCTCACCACGTCCGCCCCCCGGGCCACCTCGAACACCTCGTCAAATCCCAGCTCCTTTATGGCCGAAAGCAGCTGGCTGATATTCTTCAGGTTCTTGAACTGCCCGTACAGGCTGGGCGCCGGCAGGGCAATCTTATATTTCCAGCCCTCGATGACGCTGAGGGGATCCGTCACCGCCACCTTGGCGTGATATCCGCAGACGCGGATGCATTCCCCGCAGTCGATGCACCTTTCGTCGATGATGTGCGCGCTTCCGCCCCGGACCCGGATGGCCTCCGTGGGACAACGCTTCAGGCAGTTGGTGCAGGCCCGGCATTTATCCGCCTCCAGCCGTACCGAGTGAAACCGCTTTACCGCTTCCAACTTCCGTCCCTCCTCCGTGAACCCCGGTTCGCATCGGTCCGGCCGCCCGGCCGTTCCGCCGGTGAACCGTCCGCCCTTCGCCGGGAAAAAGGCTCCCCCGCGCCGCCCCGGGCGGAACAGGCTTTATCCCTTCATGTCCAGGGCGAAGCTCATGGTGATGGTGGTCCCCACCCCCACCTCGCTCTGAATATCGAACTCCGTCGCGTTCCGTTTCATGTTGGGCAGGCCCATGCCGGCCCCGAATCCCAGCGTCCGGGCTTCCTCGTTGGCGGTGGAGAACCCCTCCGTCATGGCCTTCCCGATATCCGGGATCCCCGGCCCCACGTCCTGGGAAATCAGCGTCACCTTGTCCGGCTCCACCTGCAGGGTCAGCGCCCCGCCGTCGGAATGAATCACCAGGTTCAGCTCCACCTCGTAGCAGGCGACGCTGACGTGGCGCAGCACCTCCGCGCTGACCCCCAGCTGCTTGAGCGTCCGCTTGATGGTGGTGCTGACCTCTCCCGCCGTCTCATACGCCCCTGCTTCCACGGGAAATTTCTTTTCCATCAGAACCGCCATGGCCGTCACGCTCCTTCCGGCGCGGCCCGCCGTTTGCTCCCCGGCAGCCCGTGCGTATAGAGCTCCCCGCAGGCGGTATAGGTGGTCATGTTCGTGGCCAGCACCGTCATGCCGCATTCCTCCGCCTCTTCCAGAATCTGGGGACCCGGCAGCTTCCCCCGGGAAAACACGATGCAGGAGATGTCCAGCATCTCGCTGGTGCGGACCACGTGGGGATTGATCAGCCCCGTGATCAGCACGGCCTTTTCCTTCACAAAGGCCAGTACGTCGCTCATCAGATCCGACCCGCAGGCCGTATCCACCTCTTCGTCCATTCTGTCCTCCCCCAGGAGGACATCGGCTTCCAGAATCTCCTTGACATCCCCGATCGTCATTCGTTCGGCTCCTTCCCCACGCACCAGCCTCTGGTCTTGTTCACCGTCCGCTCCACCGCGTCCCGGCTGTTCTTCCAGTCTTCCTTCTCGTACCGGTAATCAAATTTCTTGATAAACCAGGAAATATCCTCCTGAATCCGGTCCAGATTCTCCTTTTCGCTGGCGGCCAGCGCCCGGACGAAAGCCCCCAGCTCCTTTCCGCTCAGCTCCTCCGCCGCCGTCTCCAGCAGCTGCCCCGTATGGGGGATGCACAGCCCTTTTCCCGCGCTGAACTTCGTCCTGAACTCCGTATCGCTCCTGTACAGGTGAAAGAAGGTGTGCATGTACCGGGTCATATTGTCCTGAATCGTATCGCACATGACGCAGGTCCCCGCCATCTCCCTGATGGCGGCGGCTTCCTTCTTCACGCTGTCCTTCAGCCCCTTGACCTTCCCGTTCAGCTTGTCTCCCAGGCCGGCCGCCTCCAGCTGCTCCCCGGCCTTTTCCAGCGCCTGCCAGCTCTTCGCCAGCCGCTCCCGGTTCTCGATCATGTGGCTTTCCAGCATCAGCGCGTGCCCCAGTCGGTTGCTCATCCCGAACAGCATCCCGTGATGCTTCCGGCAAAAGCCCCTTTTGTTCACCTGGATCCGCGTATCCGGCTCCATCACCGAAGCCCCCAGATACCGCTCCGCCTCCCCCAGCTCCGTCCGCCGCTCCAGGGCGCACATCAGGCATTCCCCGTCCAGTTTCGCCGCGTCCCAGATCGGGATCGTGTCGATATGATACTTCATGCGTCGCGTCTCCTTTCCGTCGGGCCGTCCCGGCGCGCTACTCCAGCTCCTCTTCGAACTTTTCCAGCGCCACGCCCGCCTCGTCAAAGAGCTCCAGCGTGAAGGGATCGGGATACCCCTCCCGGTACACCACCCGCCGGATCCCGCTGTTGATAATCATCTTGCAGCACATGCTGCAGGGCTGATGGGTGCAGTACAGGGTCGCCCCGTCGATGGACACCCCCAGCTTCGCGGCCTGCACGATGGCGTTCTGCTCCGCGTGCACCGCGTAACAGGTCTCCATCCGGGTCCCGCTGGCGATCCCCAGCTTATCCCGCAGGCATTCTCCCTTTTCCCGGCAGGTCCTGATCCCCGCCGGCGCCCCGTTGTATCCCGTGGTCATGATCCGCTTGTCCCGCACGATGACGCACCCGATGCTCCGCCCCTTCCGGAAGCAGCTGCTCCATTCCGCGATGGTGTAGGTCATCTTCATGAACCGCCGGTCCCATTTATCCATCGGCTTTGCCCTCCCTTTGTCGGAGGCCGCTCCTCCGCATGTCGGTTCGTCCCTGTGTATTCCGGTGGGGATCATCTGTGTATTCCGGTGGATATCACACCTATGTATTCCGGCGGATATCATACCTATGTATTCCGGTGGATATCATACCACATTGCGGCGGGAAGCGCAACTTTCGAATCGGGCGCCCGTTTTTCCGACATGGTCGGACGGTTCGCCCGCCTTTTTGATTGTTGCGGGCCGCAGGCGGATTATGGTATAATCCGTCTCAGTGGGAATCCCCGCGTCAAACAAGCGTACGGAAAGGAAACAGCATTATGGTCACGAACGATAAAAGCATTGTGGAACTGAAGCATGCCATCCTGCGGGATGTATGCCGCCTGGCCTGGGAGGATCAGCTGACGGAGGACAACAAGGAAAAGATCGTCATTCGGGTCAGCCCCGGCCCCAAGCCCCAATACCGCTGCTGCGTCTACAAGGAACGGGAAATCGTTCGCGGCCGCATCCGCCTGGCCTGCGGCCTGGCGCCGGACGTGGATAAGGAGACGAAGAACGTGGTGGCGGTCATTCCCGCCGCCTGCGACGACTGTCCGATTCAGGATTATTCCGTCACCGATATCTGCCGTTTCTGCCTGGGAAAGGCCTGCCTGAACTCCTGCCGCTTCGGCGCCATTTCCCCCGGGGAAAACCGCATGAAGATCGATCCCAACAAGTGCAAATCCTGCGGCCTGTGCGCGAAAGCCTGCCCCTACGGCGCGATTCTCCATCTGGAGCGCCCCTGCAAGGCGGCCTGTCCCGCCGGCGCCATCTCCTATGATGAATACGGCCTTTGCATCATCGATGAGGGAAAGTGCGTCCACTGCGGGCACTGCATCCACGCCTGCCCCTTCGGCGCCATCGGCACCAAGATCTTCGCCGTGGATGTGATCCGGGCCATCAAGGCCGGAAAACGTGTGATCGCCATGTGCGCCCCCGCGACCGAGGGCCAGTTCGGCAAGGATGTGGGGATGGCGTCCGTCAAAGCCGCCCTGAAAAAGCTGGGCTTCGCCGATATGGTGGAGGTCGGCCTGGGCGGCGATATGACCGCCGCCTCCGAAGCGAAGGAATGGATCGAGGCCCGGAAGGAAGGCCGCAAGATGACGACCTCCTGCTGCCCGGCTTTCATTTCCATGATCCGGCATCATTTCCCCACGCTGTACGATACCTGCAAATCGGATACCGTCTCCCCCATGGTCGCGGTCTCCCGGTACCTGAAGGCCCTCGATCCGGACTGTGTCACCGTTTTTATCGGGCCCTGCATCGCCAAGAAAGGCGAAACGCTCAATGAGTTTATCGCCGATCGGCCGGACTACGCGCTGACCTACGGTGAAATCGTGGCCATGCTGGATTCCCGGGGCATCGCGGTGGAGCCGGTGGAAGAGGATTATCAGGAGGCCTCCCTCTTCGGAAAGCGCTTTGCCGGGTCCGGCGGCGTGGCCGCGGCGGTGCTGGAAGTGATGCAGGAGATGGGCGAGGACGTGTCCGAGATCAAGCTGCAGACCTGTGCCGGCGGCGCGGAATGCAAAAAGGCCCTGCAGCTGCTGAAAGCCGGCAGGCTGGACGCGGACTTTGTGGAGGGCATGATGTGCCCCGGCGGATGTATCGGCGGCCCCTCCAGGCACCAGGCGGAAAACCTGGTCATGCAGGCCAGAACCGGGCTGCTGGCCAAGGCCGATGGCCGCCGGATCCTGGACAACCTGAAAAACTACCCCATGGACCGCTTCTCCATGTACCGGGACGGGCATATGGACACCACGGACTAAAATAGTCCCTTCCCGATCAACAGGGATCCATTCATGATAGCGTAAAACATTAAGCCGGTCAACCTGTTACAAACCCCCCTCCCGAATCGGGAGGGGGGTTGTTATTCTCTATGCAATGAAAATCAGCGCTTGGCGGTGTGCGCCCAGTCGTAGTTCTTCAGATTCATGTTCAGATGGCGCGGAATCCCCTCGACCATCATCGGCGCGTAATGCCCCTGAATCAGCGGCCGCACATAGTCCAGGAACTCTTCGGTCACATAGTCCCCGTCCTTGTTGATCCACTTCCGCGGAACCACCTTCTCGCCGTTGGCGATACGGTGCACATCATACACGCCCGTGGCGCTCTGATACGGATCGTCGGACACCCGGTCGATCACGACCATGACGCCGCTGCAGCCTTCATCGGCCGCCTTGACGGTGGCGCCGCCCACGTTGAAGGCTTCATCCACGTCGATCTTGCTGGCCAGATGCGCCGCCGCCCGCTGCAGGGTGGACAGTTCCACCGCCCGGGTCTTGCAGCCCAGCTGCTCATGCACCACATGGGCCAGATAGGCGGCGGTCCCGGTCATCTGAATGTGGCCGAAAGCGTCGGTGGTGGTGCTTTCGCTGGCGTATTCGCAGACATACTTGCCTTCCGCGGTCTTGATGCCTTCGGACACCACGGCCACGACCACGTCCTTCTTCTCCAGGAGCTTGCCGACCTTGGCGGTGAAATCCTCAATGCTGAAGGGCACTTCGGGCAGATAGATCAGGTCGGGGCCTTCGCAGTCTTCGCTGCGGGACAGGGCGGCGGCGCCGGTCAGCCAGCCCGCGTTCCTGCCCATGATCTCGATGATATTCACGTTCTTCTTCTTATAGGAGAAGCCCAGCGCGTCGCAGATCACTTCCTTGGTGGAGGTGGCGATGTACTTGGCCGCGCTGCCGAAGCCGGGGGTATGGTCGGTAATCGCCAGGTCGTTATCAATGGTCTTCGGGCAGCCGACGAACTTCTGCTTCGCTCCGGTCAGCAGAGAGTAGTCGAACAGCTTGCGGATGGTGTCCATGGAATCGTTGCCGCCGATGTAGATGAACACTTCGATATCGAGCTTGTCCAGCAGCTCAAAAATCCGTTCGTACACGGCCTTGTCCTCATGGATCTCCGGCAGCTTGTACCGGCAGGTCCCCAGGAAGGCGGAAGGCGTCCGCTTGAGCAGCTCCAGATCCAGCTCGTTCTTGATATGGTCGGACATGTCGATATACTGCTCATCCATGAAACCCTGGATGCCGTACCGCATACCGTACACCTTGGAGTATCCCCGCTCCATCGCCGTCTTGAAGACGCCGGCAAGGCTGGAATTGATGACGGCCGTGGGGCCGCCGGACTGACCGACTAACACGTTCCCTTTCATGACTGTTTCCTCTCTCTTTCCTTTCCGTCCTGGGCTCCCCCGAGCCGCGTTCATCGCCCGCAAAGCCCTGAAATCGCATCGGAAAGGATTATACCCGTCTCCGGAGTCTTTGTCAACGCTGTGCGCCGGAAATCAATCTCCCAGTTACGGCTCATCTGAACAGCCTTGCGCAGGGGTATTTCGGTTCCGGGGGCCTTGAGTCTCGCCAGAGATCACTCCCCAGTGCCGCTTGAGGCCGTCTTCCCTTCTTCCTCCAGCGTGGACACCAGCGCCGTCATTCCGAAGCGGGTATTCTCGTCCGGCTGGAAGGAGATATAGACCGGGAAGGTGGTGCTCTCTTCCCCCACCGTCCCCAGATGGGAAATCATCTCCACCTGTCCCTCATAGCTGATCCCCTGATCCTGGTTCCAGTCCAGCTCCACCTTCACCTTCTGCCCGACCTGCAGGTCGTTCAGATCCGTCTCGGCCACTTCCGCCGCCACCCAGACCGCGTCCCGGGGATAGATCACCGCCGCCACGCTGTCCTTGGTCACGCTGCCGCCCTGTTCCACGTTCAGGCTGGCGACCGTGCCGTCCACTCCCGCCAGGATCTCCGTCCCGGTCATCTCCAGCCCGTCAAAGCCTCCCTCCACGGTTTCAAACAGCAGCTGCCCCCGCTTCACCTTCTCCCCGGCCCGCACGGCGTAGCGCACGATGCTGCCGGTTCCCGTGATGGCCGTGGGCGTCACCCGGGCGAGGGTTCCCCGCCCGATCCGGGACGCGTTGGTATATTCGCTGCTCCGGAAGATATCGAAGCTGTCCCCCACGTAGTATTCCCCTTCGGTCACCCGCACGGTGAATCCGTCCTCCGTCACCGCCGTGACGGTCGCCGGCCCCCGGTTCATATTATGGTTCCGGCTGGCGATGTACACCGTCTCCCCGGAATGGACGATGTAATTCTCCTTCGCCTCATAGGCCTTCTTCGTGCTGGCGGAAATGGTGAACAGGGCTTCCCCTTCCATGTACATCACCGCGCCGTAATCAGCCGCCACGGTCTCGGCGTCGTCCCCCGGCTGCCCGTAGACCGCCGTGATGGTCCCGTTCTCCGTCGCGTATACCTTCGTTGTCCGGATCCGGGCGATCACCGTATCCGCGGTGACGGTCTCCCCCGCCTTCACCGGCACTTCCTCCGCCACGCCGCCCACCGGCGCGTAAATCTCCTTGGTCGTCCTGGCCTCCACCTTCCCGCTGAAGGAAATGGTATCCGCCAGGGCCGTCCCCGCCGCCATGCAAAGCACCAACAGCAAGCACGCGATTCGTTTCATTTTCTTTTCCTCCATTTTCATGATTCGTAAATACTCAAGCCTGCAAGCGCAGCGCGGAGGTGTTTCCTTACATGGCCCGCAGCGCGTCGATGGGATTCAGCCTGCTGGCCTTCCGTGCCGGCGCCCATCCGAACACGATCCCGATCGCCGCCGAGAACCCGAAGCCCAGCGCGATGGCGTCCATGTTCACCCGGAACGACGTCCCCATCACATTGCTCAGCGCCAGGCTCAGCCCCAGCCCCAGCAGAATCCCCGCGATCCCTCCGATCAGGCTCAGCAAAAAGCTCTCGATCAGGAACTGCAGCTGGATCTGCCACTGCCTGGCCCCCAGCGCCTTCTTCAGCCCGATCTCGGTCGTCCGCTCCGTCACCGTGGTCAGCATCATGTTCATAATGCCGATCCCGCCCACCAGCAGCGCGATGGACGCGATTCCCGCCAGCAGCGTCGTCATCATCCCGGTCATGGTCTCCATGGTTTCCTCGATGGCGTCCATGGTGGTAATGGTGAAGGTATCCTCCTCATAGGAGAACATGGCGTCCATCGCCCCTTCCACCGCCTCGGAGGCTTCATCGCTGGTGACGCCCTCCGCCATGTACACGGTGAAGCTGGTCACATCGCTGGCGTTATTCATCTTCATGGCCGTGGTATAGGGGATCAGAATATTCGGCGACCCGGAAAAAATCGAGGCGATGCTCTCCGTGCTGTCGGCGGAGAAGGTTCCCACCACCAGGAACGGGATCCCGTTCACATACAGCCGCTCCCCCAGCGGGTCCACGCCGTAGAAAAAGCTCTCGATCATCTCATCGTCGATCAGGCACACCGCGCTCATGTTCCGCTCATCCACGATGTTGAGCATCCGCCCCCGCAGCACCACCTCCGGGTTCGTCAGGAAGTAGTAGGCGTTCTTCCCGCTGACGGAGATCCGGCTTTCGTATTTCCCGCCCCGGCTGATCCGGGCGCTGCTGATGTTCACCGTGGGGGTGATGCCCTCCACCTCCTCCAGCTGCGTCAGCGCCTCCAGATCCGCCGTCGTCATGCCGGTTTTCAGGTCGCTCCCCGTGACCGACACCATCAGCGTCCCCGCGCCCATGCTCAGAAAGCTGTCTGAAATGGACCCGGTCACCCCGTTGACGGTGGTAATCAGCGCAATCACCGCCATCACCCCGATCAGGATCCCCAGCACCGTCAGGAAGGATCGTACCTTCGCGCCCCGGATGTTGCTCAGGCTCATCCGGAAGCATTCCCCGATCATGACCAGGGTTCCCCGGATTCCTTTAAGCATCTTCCGTCCCGCCTCCTTCCGTCAGCATCCCGTCGATGATGTGCACCACCCGCTTCGCGTTCTGCGCGATATGTAGGTCATGGGTGATCATGATGATGGTATGCCCCTCTTCGTTCAATTCCCGGAAAAGCTGCATGATCTGCTTCCCCGTCTTCTGGTCCAGCGCCCCGGTGGGCTCGTCCGCCAGCAGGATCCCCGGATGCGTCACCAGCGCCCGGGCGATGGCCACCCGCTGCTGCTGTCCGCCGGAAAGCTGGTTGGGATAATGCCCCATCCGGTCGCTCAGCCCGACCCGCTCCAGCATCTCCCTTGCCCGCCGGGTCCGCTCCCGCCCGGAGACCCCTGCGTAAATCAGCGGTAGCTCCACGTTCCGCAGTGCGTCCAGCCGGGGCAGCAGCTGGCTGTTCTGAAAGACGAAGCCCACATCCCGGCTGCGGATATCCGCCAGCTCCGGCTCCGTCAGATCCTCGATCCGGTTCCCCCGCAGCACGTATTCGCCGCTGGTGGCCGTATCCAGGCATCCGATAATGTTCATCAGGGTGCTCTTGCCGCTGCCGCTGGGCCCCAGCACCGACAGGTATTCCCCCTCGGTGATCTCCAGGTTCACGTCCCGGAGCACCTGCATGTCTTCATCCCCCATGCGGTAAAACTTGTTGATGTCCCGCATCCGGAAAAAGACCTTTTCCGCCGTGTCCCGTTCCATCTCAGCGTCCACCGCCGTTCCCGCCCGAGCCGCCGCTGCCGCCGCTGCCGCCGGAGGGCATCTGGGGAGCCGCCCCGGTTCCGCTGCCGCTCCCGTCCCGGTTCCACTGCCGATCGCTGTTGTCCCGGCTGCCCCGGCCGCCCTGCTGGTTAAACCGCTGCTGCCCGAACATGCTGGAGAACATGGATGCCAGGGTGTTTTCCTCCACCTTGCTCTCCACATACACGGTTTCCCCGCTGGCCAGCCCGGACTTGATCTCCACGTAGTTCCCGTTGCTGACCCCGACCTCCACTTCCACTTCTGTCAGGCTCTGATCCGCCTGCATTTTATAGACGAACGCCTGGTTCTCCAGCGAAAAGCTCAGCGCGTCCGCCTTGAGGATCACCACGTCCTTCGCTTCCTCCTGGGGAATGGTCACCGTCACCTGCATGCCCGGATAGACCTGCCCGTCGGCCTCCACATTGGCCACCGCCGTATAGTAGGCCACGTTCCCCGTGGAGGAGGAAATATAGTTGATGCTGTCGATGGCCGAGGTAAAGGCCTTCTCTGTGGCCGTCGCCGTCACCGTGCAGGCGTCCCCCACCGCCACATCGTTGATGTCGTATTCGTCCACCCGGAAGGACACCTGCATATGGGTAAAGTCCGCGATCTGCACCAGGCTGTCCCCGGCGGCCACCTCGTCCCCCGTCTCCACGCTGACCTGGTTCACCGTGGCGTCGAAGTCCGCCGTGCTGATGCTTCCGTTGCTCAGCCGGACCAGCCGGTCCCCCTTCTTCACGCTGTCCCCCGCCTGCACGTACACATTCCGCACCGTCCCGCCCGAGGACGCCGTATAGGTCTTGCTGTCCTTCAGCGCCAGGCTCCCAGAAAAGCTCAGGGAGTTGGAAATGGTCCCGGTGGTGGCGGTATACGCGTCATAAGTCACCGTATAGGTATCCCGCATCTTCGCCCAGGCATAGAACCCCGCGCCTCCCAGAATCAGGATCAGCGCCAGGATCCCGATGATCCGCCGGACGATCCGCTTCCGCTTCCGTCCCGATCCCTTCTTCGTGTCCTTTGCCATTGGTTCTGCCGTCCTTTCATCCATCTTACCCCCTCATCCTATCATCCCTTTATGAACTGACATCCGTCTTTTCGTGATGATCTGGTGAAAACAGAAAAAAAACGGCGGGGAAAACCCCGCCGCTGTTTTTTGTATGAATCAGAAGAGATTGTCGTCCTCCGGATCCCCTTCGCCTTCCTCCGCTTCCGTCGCCTCCGGCGCCTCGCCGAAGTAACTCTGCAGGATGGCCTGGCTCCAGGTCACGTGCGCCGTAATATGATAGTTCTGCAGCTGCCCGGTCCAGAAGTCGTAGTAGATATTCCCGTACAGCGGTATCGTCGGCAGCACCTCGTTATACCGTTCCTGGAAGCTGATCCACTTGCTGACGTAGTCGTAAATGTCCTCCGGATGCGTCTGGCGCATGTTCACCGCCCGGAACCACAAATCCTCGTCGTCCGAATAGGTGTTGTTCCAGATCTGGTGATCCGGCGTGGGATCGGTGGAATAGGTGATGCTGGGATCCACGATCACGTGGAAGTTGGTCGCCAGATAGATGATATCCGTCGTCCGTTCCTTCTCCCGGTAGTAGCTCTTCAGCAGCTCCTCCATGTCCTCGGGCACCAGCGTGACCCGGATACCCACCTCCGCCAGGTTATCCAGCCAGTTTTCCTGCAGCGTGTCCACGATGTGGTTCCCTCTCGGATACATCATCGTCAGGTCCAGCGCCACCAGTTCCCCGTCGATCTCCTTGCAGCGGACGTCGTCCACGCCCTGCCGGTACTCTCCGCCGTCCCGGTTCAGCGTCCACTTGGCGTCGTTGAGCAGCGCCCGGGCCTTGTCGATCCCGATCTTCTCGGTCCGGCCCGGATCGTTCTCCATGTCGTATACGTTGTAATCCACCAGGTTGTCCAGATTCAGCATCTCCCAGGCCGCCACCATCTGGTCGTATTCTTCCTGGGTCTGGGCGTAGCGGTTCTTGTGCTTGGCCCGTTCCTCCACCTCTTCCGGCGTCAGCACCACATCGTTGTCAAAGTTGATCGGATAGGCCAGCTGATGCGTGCAGATCAGGTACTCCCACTGCTCGATGCCGTAGTATCCGTTCACCGGGATGCCGTACCCCGCCGTGTAGTCGAAGGTCAGCTGATGCCGGTCCATGCACCAGGCCAGCGCCTGCCGCACTTCCTTGTCGTGCACCGTGGGATTCTCGTACGTGAAGGTGAAGAAGCTCAGCCCGATCCGGGGATAGGCCTCGAACTGCAGCCCGCTGGCCGTGGCTCCGGTTTCGGTGGAGGAACCGCTGCCCTCCTCTTCTTCCTCGCCGGCCGCGGTGGCGTACTCCCCGTCGTCCTCGTCCGCGAAGGGATCATCCTCCTCGTCCTCGTCCGCAAAGGGATCGTCCTCTTCCGTTTCCTCGGTCGGCTCCTCGCCGTCCGCTTCTTCCGCGGCTTCCGCGGTCTCCTCCGCCGGGCCCGCCTCGTCGTCCACAGGGGTCAGATCCGTTTCGATCCCCATCAGGGACATAATCGTCGGCGCGTAGGTCACCTTGTTCACCAGGTGCAGCTTCCCGTCGTTCATGTCCTCCGCCAGCGTGTCGTTATCCGCCAGCGTGAAGCAGATCTTGTTGATCGTGGGCTTCACCAGGTACATCGGGTTTTCCGTCCCGTCCGCCAGGGGTTCCCGTTCCACCATGAAAATGTTCGGCCCGCTGTGGCTGTCGTTGGCCAGATGGCCGCTACCCGTCCCCGCCAGATCCTTGATGTCGAAGCTGAAGTCCTCCGGCAGCGTGTTGTACACCCAGGCGCCCTTGTAATATTCGTTGATCTCGAACCATCCGGTCGTCCCGTCCCAGTCCACCAGGCGGTAAGGCCCGCTGACCACCGAGGGATGGCTGTTGTATCCCACATTGGGATCCAGAATCGTCTCCCGCAGCAGGTCCGCCGTGTAAATCGGCCCTTCGATGCTTTCGTCCTCGTTTCCGATGCGGATGCCGAACCCGTATCCGCCCCCGATGTCCTCCGCCTGTCCCGCGTATACCTTGCATCCGGGCGCGATCACGCTGATGGGATACGGCACGGTCAGCAGCAGGCCGGTCTCGAAGAAATAAGGCAGAAAGTTGTGATCCAGGGTGATGGCCAGCAGATGATCGTCAATCACGCCCACCCCCGACAGGTACGGCAGCTCCCCCGTCAGGTACTCGTGAGAGCCCATGATGTGCTCGCTGCGGTAGATCTTCCCGCCGATCTGCTCGATCTCCTTGCTCATCATCAGCAGGATCGAGAACGCGTAGTCCCAGGCCGTAATCGGCGTCCCGTCACTGTAGTACAGGTCGTCGTACAGCGCCAGATAGTAGGTTTTGTCCCCCAGGTCGTCTTCCATGATCATCACGTTTTCCACAACGCTTTCGTCGATCAGGTAGACCCCCTGGTTCTGGTCCCAGTTCACCAGGTTGTATCCGTGGATCAGGGCCCGCACGTCGATGTCGGCCGTGTCGTTGCCGAACATCTCCGTGAAGAAGTCCCCCTTCGTGATGGTGGTATGCCCCACGATCAGCTCATCCGGATACTCGATTTCCATCAGTTCTTCTTCGGTTTCTTCTGTGGCGTCCGCTTCTTCCGCCATCGCCCCGAAGGGCACCGCGGAGATCACCATCATCATCGCCAGCAGAAGAGCCAGATACTTCTTAAACATGGGTTCGTATCTCCTTTCTTACGTAACCTTCGTGTTCCTTCCCCCTTGCGGGTTCGAAGGCTCCCCCCAAACCGGGGGCCGAAGGGGATCCCCGGGAGGGGCGGTCTCCCGCCCCTCCGGGGCCTGTTTCCTGGCTTTGAATCATTATTCGAAGCAGTCGCCGACATGGTTGATCATGACTTCGATTCCCAGCGGCGTCGGATATTCCTCGAACACATACACCGGTGTTCTCGGCTTACCCGGGTTGTACGGCGGCGACGGCGGCGTAATCACGCGGTAATGGTTCGTGAAGATCGTGACATCGTCCACCACCCGTACCTCGGAAGTGTACCCCAGTACCGTCTGCTCCGTCCATGTGTACGTCACCGGCACGCCCGCGTAGGTTACCGGCAGGTTCTCCACCGTCACCGTCCAGTTGTTCGCGTCGCTCAGCGTGTACGTCTGTCCGTTGCTCAGCCGCACCCTCAGGGTTGCCGGCCGCAGGTTCGCCTCGTTGTTGTTGTCGTCCCAGATCTTGGTCACCGACGTCCTGGTCACCTGCGGTACGTGCGTGTTCGTGAATACCGTCGTGTTGCCCAGCGTCCGCACCCCGGTCATCGTGTATCCTTCCACGGCCTCTTCTGTCCAGCTGTACTGCGCCACCGTGCCGTTCCCGTTGTACAGGGGCAGGTCGGTGATCTGCGCCATCCAGTTGTTGGCGTCGCTCAGGACCACGAACATCCCGTTGTTCAGCCGCATCGTGATGGATCCGGGCCTCGTGCCATCCAGGTTGTCCATGTCTTCCCAGACCTTCATGACCACGACGCTGGTCAGCGGCTGATCATAGTCGTTGATCAGGTTCGCCTCCGTCGTCTGTCCGGCCGCCACCGCCGCCCGGACCGCCGTCACGGAGGATCCCAGCAGCGTCAGCTGCATGGAGATTCCCGCCGCGTTGGTCTCGTATACGGTGTAGGTGCCGGGCTCCAGACCCGTGCGGGTCAGGACGCCGTTGGTGAACTGCGCGTAGGTCACCGTCTCCTCGTACCCGTTCGGGCCCAGGATCTGGAAGGTCAGGTTGCTGAAGTCTACGTTATCGCCGCCGTTGATGGTCTTGCGAATCCGCAGGCCGCCCTTCTCGTCATCCTCCCGGTCATACTTGTTGATCAGTCGGATCACCGCCGGCATGCCGTTACCGGATTCCTCCGTCACGTATGCGTATCCGTCGGTGGCGCTGGAAGCCGCGTCGAAGGTGTAGTTCCATCTGGTCAGCAGGCCTTCCGCGTTCTTTTCGGTGACGGTGTAGGTGCCGGGCAACAGGTCGCTCAGCGTGTACCGTCCGTTCACGAATTCGCCGTAGCTCACGGTCATCGGCGCTTCGAAGCTCGGTCCTTCAATGGTGAAGCTCAGGCTGCTTATATCACCCGCCACTTCGTCCGGGTTGTCGATCCCGATGAAGCTCTTGATGATGACCAGCTGTCCTTCATTCTCCTTGTAGTTGTTCTCGAAGGCCGCCGTCGCTTCCGCGTTCGCCGTGACTTCAATGCCGCTGACAGCAGCGGTGCCGCTCTCCCAGGTGTAGTCGTTCAGGATCGTGTTATGGTTGATTTCCTTCACGTTGTAGGTGCCAACCGGTACCGTCATCGTGTAGGCGCCGCCCGTGAATTCCGCGTAGGTCACAATCTGCCGGAAGCTGGGATCGGTCACGCCCGTGATCAGGAAGATCAGGTCGTTCAGTTCCTCCAGATCCGCCACGTTCTCGCTCCAGGTCTTGGTCAGCGTGATGCTGCCCGCCTCCTTCGCGTACGTGTTCCGCAGGTTCGCCCTGCCCGTGCCGTTCGCCGCCACTTCCGCCGTCGCGGTGGTCGTGCCACCGGTCCATACATAGGTTTCGGCGAACAGGCCCTCCGCGTTGGTTTCGGTCACGGTGTAGGTGCCGGGCATCAGGTCGCTCAGCAGATACCGTCCGTTCGTGAACTCGCTGTAGGTCACGGTCATCGGTTCTTCGAAGCTCGGCCCTTCAATCGTGAAGGTCAGCTCGTTCATCTTGGCGATCAGTTCTTCGTCGGTCAGCGCCGGGTCGAAGCTCCAATCCTTGATGATTTCCAGGCTGCCCGTGTCGGCGGTGTAGACGTTGGTCAGTGTAATGGTGACCCATTCCTGATCCAGCACGTCGCCGGAGGCGGCCATGGTGCTGCTGCCCACTTCCATGGTGTAGCCCGTCAGCAGGCCCACCGCGTTCTTTTCGACCACGATGTACCGGCCGGGTACCACATTCCTTGCCTCGTAGGGCAGCTGCGCGTAGGTCAGATTCTCTTCGAATCCGCCGGGCCCGTAGATGGTCAGCTGCAGTCCGTTGAACTGGGACTTCGCGTTGGCATCCATCTTGTCCACTCTCTGCGTCGGGCTGTAGATGGCGTTGCCGCTGGCGTCCCTCACAATGAAGGTCTTCTCCACCCGCAGGTTGCCGGCCTGCATGCTGTTGGTAATGGTTGTGATCGTGCCTTCCGTCGTGTTGGACGTCATCGTGTACCCTTCGGGCATCCGGCCCTCCTTCCAGGTGTATACGATTTCGTTTCCGTTCCGATACTTCGGCAGATCCTTCACCGTCGCCGTCCAGCCGTTGGCTTCGTTCAGGGTGACCGCGTCACCGTTGCTCAGCACAACCGTCAGGCTCTCCGGCCGCTTCCCGGCCGCGTTGTTGTTGTCTTCCCAGACCTTCCGCACGGTCGCTTCCGTCGTTTCGGGCGTGTGCGTGTTGGTCAGGGTGGTAATCGTGCCTTCCTTCGTGGTGGAGGTCAGCGTGTACCCTTCGGGCAGCGTCGCTTCCGTCCAGGTGTACGCGATCTCTTCGCCGTTCTCGAACTTCGGCAGATCCTTCACCGTCGCCATCCAGCCGTTGGCCTCGTTCAGCGTCACGGTCGTGCCGTTGCTCAGCGTGACCGTCAGGCTTGCCGGCCGCTTGCCATCGGCATTGTTGTCGTCGTCCCAGACCTTCCGCACGGTGGCTTCGGTCTTCTCCACGGAGTAGGTATTGGTCAGGGTCGTGACCGTGCCATCCTTGGTGTTGCCGGTCAGCTCATACCCTTCGGGCAGCTTGTCTTCGGTCCAGGTGTAAGCGATCTCCTTGCCGTTCTCGTACTTCGGCAGGTTCTCTACCTTCGCCGTCCAGCCGTTAGACTCGTTCAGCGTGACACGCTCGCCGTTGCTCAGCGTGACCGTCAGGCTCGCCGGCCGCTTGCCGGCTGCGTTGTTCTCGTCGTTCCAGACCTTCTTCACGCTCGCTTCGGTCTTCTCAGGCGTATAGCTGTTCGTCAGGGTGGTGACCGTACCGTTCTTCGCGGTGCTGGTCAGCTTGTACCCTTCGGGCAGCGTGGGCTCCGTCCAGGTGTACGCGATCTCTTCACCGTTCTCGAACTTCGGCAGATCCTTCACCGTCGCCATCCAGCCGTTGGCCTTGTTCAGCGTGACGCTCTCGCCGTTGCTCAGCGTGACCGTCAGGCTCGCCGGCCGCTTGCCGTCGGCATCGTTGTCGTCGTCCCAGACCTTCCGCACGGTGGCTTCGGTCTTCTCCACGGAGTAGGTATTGGTCAGGGTCGTGACCGTGCCATCCTTGGTGTTGCCGGT
>JAFWES010000078.1 GCA_017512805.1 Clostridia bacterium | reverse complement strand
GGAGCTCTTTTCATGAAGGAAAAGGGTATATATTCTACCAAACGCAATGCATCTGAAATAGATGTGATCATGCGGAAATACCCTAGAACGGTATGCACCTGGAAAAGTGCTTTTTACTACCATTCCCTGACTGATGTGATCCCGGATCATTATTACCTTGCGACCAAACGAACGGATACAAGGATAAAGGATCCCCGTGTCGTACAGTCCTTCCTGAAAGAGGAAATATTTGATGCCGGCGTCACAGAAATTCAATACAATCATTCCGACATTCGCATATATGACAGGGAGCGTATGTTAATCGAACTTTTGAGGTTTAGGAGCAGAACACCGATGGACTATTACAAGGAAATCATAAATAATTACCGCAAACTTGCCTTCGAACTGGATTTCGGAATCGTCGAGGAATACGCCGCCATGTTCAAAAGCGGTTCAAAACTGATGAATATGATACAGATGGAGGTGCTGTAATGAATCTGTATGACGAAATAGAAAAAATCAAGGCATCCGGCTACAGTGAGCAGAACGCCCAGTCAAAGCTTGGACAGGACATCGTACTGAAAGCCATAGCTGACAGCGGTATGGCACAAAATGCAACGATTAAAGGCGGTGTCGTCATGAGAAGCATTTCCGGTAATGCCCGGCGTGCTACTCAGGATCTTGATCTTGATTTCATCAAGTATTCCATATCCGATAAATCTATTCGCAAATTTGTGGAAAAGCTCGACTGCATCGATGGGTTGAGTATAAAAATCAACGGAAAAATCCTTGAACTCAATCATCAGGATTATAAGGGAAAACGTATCTTCATATCCGTCACTGATACAGAAGGAACAATCATATCCCTGAAAATGGATCTCGGCGTACATAAAGATCTCTCCATTGAGCAGGATGAATATGCTTTTGACGTAAGCTTCCAGGAGGACGCCGTCAGTCTTCTCATAAACTCTCCGGCGCAGATGATTGCTGAAAAGCTTAAATCATTGTTGAGATTCGGAGTCCGCAGCACCAGATACAAAGATGTCTACGATATCTGCTACCTGAGCGAACACGTAAATATGGAGCAACTGAAGGACTGCATTCAGAAATATATTTTTGACGATCCGACCTTAAAGAATGTGTCAGATATGAAGGCACTCATCCCCAGAATAGAGCTGATGTTTACGAATCCAGGCTACCTGCAGGAGCTTCAAAAATCGGATAAGAATTGGCTTGATATTACTGATGAGATGGCTTTGGCAAAGGATCTTGAATTCATAAAGAGTATTACCTTTTAACAGCAAATCACAAGTGTTGAGAGCCGATAGTTCCCGCAGGATTCTCCAGGTGCTGTCCTCCAGGCTCAGATACACAACAGGCTGGAAGGTGTCCTGTACAGCACTCTTTGGGGGCAAAAAAAGGAGACAGAGAACCGTCCCCTGTCTCCGGAGCAAGCTCCTCGCCTGCTCCATAAATTATGGTAGTCAATCAAGCATCCGGGTTGTTTAAACTCTTCATCGTGGGGAACAGCAATACATCGCGAATCGCGGCGCTGTCCGTCAGCAGCATGCACATGCGGTCGATGCCGTATCCGATGCCGCCCGTGGGAGGCATGCCGATTTCCAGCGCGTTGAGGAAATCCTCGTCCGTATGGTTGGCTTCCTCGTCCCCCTGGGCGAACTGCTCTTCCTGCGCCGCGAAGCGGGCCCGCTGATCGATGGGATCGTTCAGCTCGGAATAGGCGTTGGCCATTTCCCATCCGTTCATGAAGAACTCGAAGCGCTCCACATACTCCGGATCCTCGGGCTTGCGCTTGGTCAGGGGAGAAATCTCCACCGGATGATCCATGATGAAGGTGGGCTGAATCAGGTGCTCCTCCACATAGGTTTCGAAGAAGAGGTTCAGGATATCCCCCTTCTTATGCCGCTGTTCGAATTCGATATGATGTTCCTTCGCGGCGGCCCGGGCCTCCTCCAGGGTATGAATCTGGTCGAAGTCCACGCCGGAATACTGCTTCACGGCGTCCTTCATGGTCATCCGGGCAAAGGGCTTGCCCAGGTCCATTTCCACGCCGTTGTATACGATGGTGGTGGTCCCCAGCACTTCCTTCGCCACATACCGGTACATGTTCTCCGTCAGATCCATCATCCCATGATAGTCCGTATACGCCTGATACAGCTCCATCAGGGTGAATTCCGGATTGTGCCGGGTATCCAGGCCCTCGTTGCGGAACACGCGTCCGATCTCGTATACCCGCTCCAGCCCGCCGACGATCAGCCGCTTCAGATACAGCTCCAGGCTGATTCGCAGCTTAAAATCCTCGTCCAGGGCGTTAAAATGGGTCTCGAAAGGCCGGGCCGCCGCGCCGCCGGCATTGGCCACCAGCATGGGGGTTTCCACCTCCATGAAGCCCTGCGCGTCCAGGAAGCGGCGAATGGCCGAAAGAATTTTGCTCCGCTTGATAAAGGTATCCCGGCTTTCGGGATTCATGATCAGATCCACGTACCGCTGCCGATAGCGCAGGTCCACATTCGTCAGGCCGTGGAACTTCTCCGGCAGAGGCTGGAGACTCTTGCTCAGCAGGGTGAAGCTCTCCGCATGGACGCTGATTTCCCCGGTCTTGGTCTTGAACACCGTCCCCCGGACGCCGACGATATCGCCGATATCGTCCTTCTTGAAGTCGGCGTAGGATTCCTCCCCCACCAGATCCCGGGCCACATAGGCCTGGATCGTCCCCTGCAGATCCTGGATGTGGCAGAAGGAAGCCTTCCCCATGATGCGCCGGGTCATCATCCGGCCGGCGATGGTGACTTCTTTCCCCTCCAGCTCGTCAAAGTGATCCTTGATTTCCTGGGAATGATGATCCGCGTCAAACCGGCGGATCTGGAACGGATCCTTTCCCGCCGCCTGCAGGGCTGCCAGTTTCTCCCGCCGGATCTGTTCCTGTTCGCTCAGATCCTGATTCAGTTGATGATTCTCTGCCATTGATATGATCCTTTTCTCCTCTGTGAACGCTGCTCTGCGTCCGCTGATCCATCCGCGGCGCGCCGCGGATCCATGTTCACCTGCGCTGCGGTTTCGCGCAAACAGGACACGCCTCCGGTTTCACGGGCCGCCTCAGATTTTCCGGATGCCAAGCACCTTGAAACGCAGCACGCCGTTGGGAACCTGAATCTGCACCGTCTCGTCCATCTTCGCCCCCAGCAGCCCGGCGCCCACCGGGCTTTCTACGGAAATCTTATCCTCAAAGGGATCCGCTTCGTTGGCGCCGACGATGGCATATTCCACTTCCTCGTTTTCATCCAGGTCCTTCAGGCGGACGCTGGTTCCGATGGACACCTTGTCGGTGGTAATCTCGTCATCCCCCACCACGGTGGCGGTGCGGATCGTGGCCTGCAGGCGGGTAATCTCAGCTTCCACCTTGGCCTGCTCCTTTTTGGCCTCGTCATATTCCGCGTTTTCGCTCAAATCCCCGAAGCCCCGGGCGATGGCAATCTGCTCGCTGACCTCGTTGCGCTTGACAGAAATCAGATAATCCAGCTGTTCCTCCATCTTTTTCAGGCCGCTTTCTGTCAAAATAGTGGTCTTTTCTTCTGCCATGGTTGATCAACTCCATTTCATAATCAAGGCGCACCCATCCGATTCAGAACGGAAGGTGCGCTGTGTATCCCTTCAGGACGGGTGCATTATACCGATAAAGCCCCTTGCTGTCAAGGAAGGATACGAAAAAACGGCTTGAAATACGGGGCGTCTCACAGCACCCCGCGCACAAAAATCTCGATCCCGATGCCGATCAGAATCAGCCCGCCGAGGATACTGGCTTTTCCGGAAAACCGGTTCCCCACTTTTCGGCCGATATACAGGCCCGCGACACAGATTCCGAAGGTAACGGCCGCGATGATCATCGCGCAGGTCAGCGCCTGAAAAAAGGCAAAGGTTCCCGCAATGCCATACAGCTTCTTTTTCCGCATGGCCGGTTCAGCCAGCCCGTTGGCCATGGAAACGGAGAAGGCGTCCATGGCCAGCCCCACTCCCAGCAGCAGACTGTTGAAGAAAAATGAAAATGTCCAGTTCATTCGCCGTTCCTTACAACCATTCGATCAGCCGGTCCACATCCTCCGCCCGGGTCGCCCAGCTGGTGGCAATCCGCATAATGACATGATCCGCGTCCACGTTTTCCCAGAAACTCAAAGCAACCTTTTCGGCCAGGCGGGCCGCCTGCTCTCCGGTCAGGGTGACAAAAATCTGATTGGTCGGCGAGGCCATGGGCTGAAGGTATCCCTTCTCCCGCAGCGCCGCCCGGATCCGGTCCGCCATGTGGACGGCATTCCGGCCGATCTGTCCGTAAAGATTGTCGGTAAACAGCGTATCAAACTGAATTCCGGCTATTCTTCCCTTGGCCAAAAGCGCGCCGCGCTGCTTGACGATGCTGAAAAAATGCGGAACCGTCTGCGGACGGGGAAACACGACGGCTTCCCCCAAAAGGGCCCCGCACTTGGTGCCCCCGATGTAAAAGGCGTCGCACAGCCTGGCCAGGTCCGGAAGGGTTACGTCATTTTCGGCGCAGGCCAACGCGTAGGCCAGCCGGGCTCCGTCCACATACAGGGCCATCCGGAATTCCCGGCAGATGGCGGAGATCTCTTCCATTTCCCGGAGGGAATACAGGGTTCCGTATTCCGTGGGCTGGGACAGATAAACCATTCCCGGCATCACCATATGCTCCCGGTTGCCGTCCTCCCAATATGCGGACGCGCAGCTCCGAATCGCCTCCGGGCTGATTTTTCCTTCCTGCTGCGGCAGGGTGATCACCTTGTGCCCTCCGGATTCAATAGCGCCCGCTTCATGGGTCGCGATATGCCCGGTGGCCGCGGCGATGACCCCCTGATAGGGGCGGAGCATCGCGGAGATGACCGTCTCGTTGGTCTGCGTCCCGCCCACGAGAAAATGAATCTCCGCCTCCGGCGCGTCGCAGGCCTGCCGGATCTTTTCCCGGGCCGATTCGGAAAACGCGTCCGTCCCGTATCCGGGGGTTTGCGCCATATTGGTCTGCACCAGCCGTTCCAGAATCGCGGGATGGGCCCCTTCCATATAGTCGGATTCGAACCGAAGCTTTTCCTGACCGCCGTTCATCCTGTTATCCCCTTTCCCCGTCACTCCAGCTCAATCTCGGCCCGCACCTGTTCATCCAGGCAGGAGCCCCCGGCGAAAATCTGATACCGGCCGGGTTCGATCCTCTTTTTCCCTTCCGCTTCCAGATAAATCTCCAGATCGCAGGGATTCACCGTGAAACGGGCTGTCCGGCGTTCCCCGGGATCGATATCATGCAGCCGTTCAAAGCCGATCAGGCGGCGAAGGGGATGCACGGTCGCGGAAGGGGAAACGCGCCGGATATACAGCTGGGCGACCTCGTCTCCGGGGACGCTCCCCGTGTTTTCCACTTCCACAGAAACCTCCAGCCCGCCACCGGTTGTTTTATCCGCCCGCAGGTCACCGTAGCGGAAGGAGGTATAGGACAGCCCGTACCCGAAGGGATACAGCACCGGGCCCTCGAAATACCGGTAGGTTCTCGGATGGGCAATCAGATCGTAATCCTCCATGGGCGGCAGATCGCTGTCCCCCAGGTACCAGGTCATCGGGAGCCGGCCGGCGGGGTTCGCGTCCCCGAAGATCGCCGCGGCCAGGCCGTGGCCCATATCCTGGGACCCGGTGGCATTGGTCAGAATCGCCGGCACATGCTCCTGCATCCAGCGGATGGCGAAGGGGTAATTGGTCAACAGCACTACCGCCACATTCGGGTTTGCCTCGTAGACCGCTTCCACCAGCTTTTCCTGCTGGGGGATCATCTCGATCGTATCCCGGTCGATTTCCTCCTTGGCGTTCATGACCGGGTTGCAGCCCAGGGCCACGATGACCTTCTTTGCCTTTCTGGCCAGCGCCTTTGCCCGCTCAATGCCGTCGGAAACGATCTCCACCGTCAGGGTGGACGCTTCCCTTTCGGAGCCGGCCCAGGCCTCCACCACATTGCCGCCCTCCTTCGTGTTGCTCTCGGGCCTTCTGCGCACCAGGGGATCGGTCTTCAGCTTCCCGTCCGCCAGATAGACATTGCGGTTGCCAAAGCAGTACAGCTTGACGTCGCACTCCTCGTCGTTCCAGTATTCGGTCAGCTCCACGCAGTTCGCGTTCCGGGGCTCCGGCTTGCGGACCGCGTCGGCCTTGCCGATGGTGAAGTTTTCGTAGATCTGAAAGGTGAAAGGCTCGTCGGAGGCCAGGCTGATTTTTCCGTCCGTCCCCACCGTCACGAATTTTCTGTAGGCCGGGGCGTACAGGAAATTGCTCCCGCTGCCCCAGTTCAGCTGCTCAAAGATCAGCGCGTCCTCGGCTTTATCCGTCAGCACCAGCTCCGTCGGCTCCTTGGGGAAGGGAATATGCGGCGGCTGAGGGGGCCGGCTTGCGCCGATGTACTTGTCCCCCGCCCGGAAGCGGAACAGATGCTGCCCGCTTTCGTAGGGAATGTCCCGGCGCATCCGCTTTTCCAGGCCCGCCTTCAGCGTCACCTTGTACAGAGGCGTCCCGCCGTACCAGTCCATAAACCAGCTGTCGCCCACATGCCCGATCAGGGCAATGTCCTCCTCCGGGCGGAGGGGCAGAAAGCCCTGCTCATTTTTCAGCAGCACATTGGACGCCTTGCTCATCTGCAGGGAAATCCGCTTGGCCTCGTCCGTGCCCACGTCGGCCATATCCAGCCCGTCATAGGGATCCTCCGGGTCGAAGGCGCCCTGGCGGATCAGCTCCTGGATCGTGCAGAGGATGGACTTGTCCATCTCCTCCTCCGTAATCAGGCCGCGCTCATAGGCTTCCCGCGCCGCCTTCTCCACCTCGGCGGGGTTGTCCAGCATCGCGTCCACGCCGGCTTTCACGCCCTCGGCCAGGCTTTCTGCATGGGTCTCATAATAATGATGGAAATTCACCGTCTGGAGGAAATCGCCGCCGTCCGTCATCGCGTACCGGATTCCCCACCGGTCCTTCAGCAGATCCTGCACTTCATGATTCAGCATCGCGGGCAGATGATTGATTTCATTGTAGGAGGTCATGACGCCTTCCGCATGCCCCTCCTGCGCGCAGTACCGGAAGGGCTCCAGCTCGTAATCGTACTTCACCTTATCCGAAATATCAAAGCTGTCATAGACCCGGCGGTATTCCTGATTATTCGCGTAAAAATGCTTGAGCACTGCCCCCGTCCGGATGCGGTCGCCCCGTTGTTCCCCGGGGGAGAGCGGCGTCCCGTCCAGGCGGTGTTCGTCCTGCATACCCCGGATATAGGCGGAAGCCATCTTCCCGGTCAGATACGGGTCCTCCCCGTAGCCCTCCTCGGTCCGCCCCCAGCGGGGGTCGCGGCACAGATCCACCGTGGGGCAGAGGCGGCAGTGGCCCGCCTTTCCCACCGCGTTTTCAAAGGCCCGGGATTCCCTGCCCGTCACATCCCCGGCCTGCCGGATCAGATCCCGGTCAAAGCTGGCGGCCATGCCGATAGGCTGGGTGAAGGATGTGGTCGGGGTGGGCGGATACGCCTCCCCCTGTCCGCTGCGGGCCTGCACGCCGTGGGCGCCCTCGCCCCCGCAGGTGGACACGGCAAACCCCAGCCGGTCATTGCGGATCCTCAGGCTGAAGCAGGAGAATTTTTCCTCCAGGGTCATCATGGACAAAAGATATTTCGCGCGTTCCAGATCCGGCAGCCTTGTGTCATACAAAGGAGTATTTCTGTCCATTTCCTTCCGCTCTCTTACTTTATGGTATTCGCCGTCCCGACCTGCCGTGAAAAACAGAAGAAAACTCTATCCTCTCGGTTCCTTCGGAGCCGGATCCTCCCGATCTTCCGGGGCAGGCCCTGATCCGGGGCGCGGAATGATTCTACCATTCCATACTCCTGATATCAACAGCTGAAGGAATTAAATATGTACTTTTTTATCTATTCAGTCGCTTCGCTTGCAGGATTGAACAGTTCCATTTTTAAGTCAGCCCGCGGGCGTTCAGTCCGCGGTCATGCCGGAGAAGCCGTCGCCGATCGCCTCGTTGGCTTCAACCACGATCAGGAAGGCGTTCTCATCCTCCTCCCGGACAATTCGCTTGACAGCGGTCACCTCCATCCGGCTGACCACGCACAGCAGGGTCGGCCGCGCTTCTCCCGTATATCCGCCCCTGGCTTCCAGCTGGGTCACGCCCCGTTCCATTTCCGACATGATTCGCTGCTTGATCTTTTCCCATGCGGGGGATATGACCAGGCATGCCTTGTTTCCGGAAAAGCCCACCATCACGACGTCGATCATTTTCGCGGACAGAAAAATGTTGATCAGGGCATACAGCGCCTCGGAAGTGCCGATCAGCACCCCGGCCGTCGCCACCACCAAGAAGTCGATTGCGAACAGAAACGCGCCCACGGAAATGGCCGGCACCCGGCGGTGCACCATCCGGGCCACCATATCCGTGCCCCCGGTGGTTGCGCCGCCCCGAAGGATCATCCCCAGGCCGATTCCCAGCAGAATCCCGCCGTAGAGCGTCGCCAGCAGCGGATCCATGGTCATGGGCTGAAACGGAAGAATGTCGATCAGCAGGGAGAAAAGGATCGTGGCCAGCAGGCTCCGAAAGGCAAAAATCCGTCCCATGGTCCGATACCCGATCAGAAACAGAGGGACGTTGAGCACCAGGCTCGTTACGCCCACCGGCGCCCCCAGCAGGTAATTCAGAATCATGGCGACGCCCGTCAGGCCACCGGGGGCGATCCGATTCGGCGTCATGAACAGCGGATAGGCCGCGGCGCCGATCAGGCAGCCCAGCGCGATCTGAAGATAAGAGAAAAATCGTTCTCTCCCCTTGGATTCCTGGTTTCCCGAAAAAAAGCGCAGCAAAGCAGACATTTTCACTTTCTCCTGATCTGTATTCTATTATGGGGAGATTTTTCGCGACGGGCGCCCCTTTCATGGTGGACGCCTTCCCCTTATGTCGATGATTCCCCGGATCCGCGTTGACGGCTGGGGCATTGCGCCCATTGATCGCATCCGACGCAGGATCCCCCGCAGGATCCGCCTTTTTTCCGCATGCGTCTGATCCCCGCGATCACCGCCGCCGCAACGAGGGCCAGAATGATCCAATCCCATCCGTTCATCCGCGTCACCTCATCCCCATCCCAGCGCCATGCCGATCAGCCGTACAAGGACGGCCATGACCCATGCGATGCCGCATTGCCAGAGCACCACGTACGAAGCCCATTTCAGGCCCATTTCCCGCTTGATGGCGGCGATCGCCGCCACACAGGGCGTATACAGCAGGCTGAAGACCAGCAGGCTTGCCGTTGTCAGGACGCCGATGGCCGTCACGCCCTCGCTGAAGAGCATCTGCATAATGGAAACGACGCTTTCCTTGGCCAGGAAGCCGCTGATCAGGGACGTCACAATTCGCCAGTCCCCCAGCCCCGCGGGCTTCATGATGGGCGCAATTGCGCCGGCCACAGCGGCCAGAATGCTGTCCTTGGAATCCGTGATCAGGTTAAAGCGGAAGTCAAAGCTCTTCAGGAACCACACCGCAATGGTCGCCATCAGGATGACGGAGAACGCCCGATGCAGGAAATCCTTGGCCTTTTCCCACAACAGCTGCCATACGTTTCGCGGGCTGGGGAGCCGGTAGTTCGGAAGCTCCATCACAAAGGGCACCGCATCCCCCCTGAACAGGGTCCTGCGGTAAATCACCGCCGCCAGCACGCCCACCGCAATGCCCAGAAAATACAGGCCGGTAATGATGAGCCAGCTGTGGCGCGGAAAAAAAGCGTTGACAAAAAAGCTGTAAATGGGGAGCTTTGCGGTGCAGGACATAAACGGCGTCAGCAGGATGGTCATCCGCCGGTCCCGATCGCTGGGCAGCGTACGGGTGGCCATGACGGCCGGGACGGTGCACCCAAACCCGATCAGCATGGGCACGATGCTTCTGCCCGAGAGGCCGATGCGCCGCAGCAGCTTATCCATGAAAAAAGCAACGCGCGCGATATATCCGCTGTCTTCAAGCAGGGACAGGAAGAAAAACAAGGTCACAATCAGCGGAAGGAAACTGATCACGCTGCCGACGCCCTCGAAAATCCCATTTGTCACCAGGCTGCGGATGGCCGCGTTCACATGCCCGGCCTCCATCCATTCCTCCGCCAAGCCGCCCAGGGCTTCGATTCCGCCGGCCAGCAGGTCCTGCAGGAAGGGGCCGATCAGGAAGAAGGTCAGATAAAACACCAGCGCCATAATGCCCACAAACATCAGGATGGCCGTATATTTTCCGGTGAGAATTCTGTCGATCCGCTGGCTGCGAAGGTGCTCTTTGCTCTCCCGGGGATGAATGACGCAGGCGCTGGAGACCTTCCCGATATATTCAAAGCGCATGTCCGCCATCGCCGCGCTGCGATCCAGGCCCCGCTCTTTCTCCATCTGGAGGATGATGTGTTCCACCATCTCCAGTTCGTTCTGATCCAGCTGCAGCTGCTCGGCAATCAGGCTGTCCCCCTCAATGAGCTTGCTAGCCGCGAATCGCAGGGGCAGGCCGGACCGTTCCGCGTGATCCTCAATCAGGTGGCTCACCGCGTGCAGGGCGCGATGGACCGCTCCGCCATGATCCTCCGCGCTGCAGAAATCCTGGCGAAGGGGCTTTTCCTGGTATTTCGCGATATGGACCGCGTGACTCACCAATTCGTCCACGCCCTCATTTTTGGAGGCGGAGATCGGCACCACGGGCACGCCCAGCATGTCCTCCATGGCGTTGATATCCACGGTTCCTCCGTTGCCCCGCAGTTCGTCCATCATATTCAGGGCGACCACCATGGGCACATTCATCTCCAAAAGCTGCATCGTGAGATACAGATTGCGCCCCATATTGGTGGCGTCCACAATGTTGATGATGGCCTTCGGTTTTTCCTGCAGCACGAAATTCCGGGACACCAGTTCCTCGCTGGAATAGGGCGACATGGAGTAGATGCCCGGCAGATCCGTGATTCTGGTGTCTTTGCGGCCCCGGACCACGCCGTCCTTTCTGTCCACGGTCACGCCGGGGAAATTCCCCACATGCTGGTTCGCGCCGGTCAGCTGATTGAACAGGGTCGTTTTTCCGCTGTTCTGATTCCCCACCAGCGCAAAGGTGAGGATCGTCCCTTCCGGCAGCGGATCCCCGCTGCCCTTGGGATGAAACTTGCCTTCTTCACCGAGGCCCGGATGCGCCCGAAGGGATCTGTCCCTCGCGGTTTCGCTGGGCGCAGAGGAGGGCTCGGTCGGTTCGATGACGATTTTTTCCGCGTCTGCCACCCGCAGCGTCAGCTCGTACCCGTGCAGACGGAACTCCATAGGATCTCCCAGCGGAGCCAGCTTCACCAGGGTGATCTCCGCGCCGGGAATGACGCCCATATCCAAAAAATGCTGCCGCAGGGAGCCCTCCCCGCCCACTGTTTTAATCTGTCCGGATTGACCTTGTTGAAGTTCGTTCAGTTTCATCAGAATATCCCTTTCAAAAATGTCTGGTAGCTTTCAGTCGCTGCGCTTGCAAGACTGAACAATTACTATGTCAGCCGCTGAAAGCCGCATTGATTATACCCCGGGAAGCCGACATCCGCAAGGCCGATGGGAGAAGATATCTGGATACAAAATGGCCCCGGCCGCGTCTCCTTTTGGATCAGCAGGCCGGGGCTTTTGTAGTTCTCGAAACGCGCCTCCCTTGACCGTTCGGACGCAGGCAGTCATAGGTATATACGTCCGCAACGCTTTCCCGGTCATATCCCCAGTCATCTTTTTTTGTAAGCAGATATTCAAATCCGTTTTTCAACAGACACCGCGCTGAAGCCTGATTTTCGGGCAGCACATGGGCCGTGACCAGTTCAACCTCCGTTTTATGCTCAATGAAATCCAGCAGCGCCTGAACGCAGCAGGTGCCTATTCCTTTTCCCCACTTTTCCGATCTGAATCTGTATCCTATGGAAATCACCTTTCCAGAGGGCTTAAAATCGTAGAGCTCCGCCAGCCCGACCAGCGCCTCCGGATCGGTTTTTTCATATACACCCATGATACACTGCCGGTCCTTATAAAGATCCATCGTCCGGAGCGATTCCAGCGCTGTTTCCGGGGAGCCCTGAAGCTCTGTCAGATAGACCGGTTCGCAGCGATACACCAGCCTGTCGCGTCTCATAGCGCTCAGGCTGTCCAAATCCCGTCTTTGAAGGCCGTGAATCAGCAGCCTCCCGTTTTCGATGCTGATCGGATTGTGACTCATCACCGCTTCTCCCCCAATGCGTTCCGCGCTTTGAGCTGGAACAGAAAACCGAACCATGTGTTCGGACGGATGGCCGTCTCAAAAAGCCGCTGAGCGGATCTTCATCTTCTCCGGCGCTCAAACATCTTGGCCAGCCCGCCTTCCGCGGTTTCGCGGAAGCGCTGATTCATGCTGATGCCCGTTTCATACATTGTGCGCACGACGATGTCAAATGAGATGCGCTGGGTATCGCCGAGGAAGCTGGCCAGATCGCATGCGTCCATGGCCCGCTTTGCGGCCACCGCGTTTCGCTCGATGCAGGGAACCTGCACCAGTCCGCATATCGGATCGCAGGTCAGGCCGAGATGGTGCTCCAGGGCAATTTCCGCCGCGTGCTGAATCTGGTTGGTATCATGTCCGTAAAGATAGGCCAATGCCGCGGCCGCCATGGAGCAGGCGGAGCCCACCTCCGCCTGGCAGCCGCATTCCGCGCCGGAAATCGACGCGTTCCGCTTGATAATATTGCCGAACAGTCCCGCAACAGCCAGCCCGCGCAGGATATGTTCGTCGGAGAAGCCGTTGGTCTCCTGGGCGTACCGCAGCACCGCGGGCAGAATCCCACAGGCGCCGCAGGTCGGCGCGGTCACGATCGTGCCGCAGTCCGCGTTCTGTTCGCTGACCGCAAACGCGTACGCCGAGAGGATTCGGCATTCGCGCACCTGTGGCAGCTCGTTCTCGGGGCTCTGGCCATACAGCAGCTTCGCCTTCCGCAGAATATGCAGACCGCCGGGCAGTTCGCCCTCGCGGCAGAGTCCTTCCTCAATAGCGTTTTTCATTGTGGCCCAGACTTTTTCCAGGAAAGGCCAGATTTCCTCCCCCTCGTTGAACGCCACGTATTCTGCCAAATTCAGTCCGCGAAAACGCAGGAACTGCTCCACTTCGGCATAGGAGTTCTCCGGATAGACTTCCGGCGGCTCGCTTCCCGGCCGGCCTTCCACGCGAATATCCCCGCCGCCGATGGACAGTACTCTCATCCGGTCCATTACCTGGCCGCTTTGGATCGCCTCAAAGTCCATCGTATTCGGATGGGGCAGATCCGCGGGCGACTCCTGCGCAAAAACGATCTCTGTTGGCTTTGGAGAAAGGACTTCCCGCAGCACCCGGTCCGTGCCGTGGCCTTTCCCGGTTTTGCTCAGGGATTCATAAAGAATGACCCGGTAGCCGTCCGCGTCGGGATGCTCCCCTCTGAACAGCGTCGCCGCCCGTTCCGGCCCAATCGTGTGGGAGCTGGATGGCCCCTTGCCGATCTTGAAGATTTCCTCTATGGATTTCATGTCATTCTTTCCCCGCCGTTTATTCTTTTTCTGTCCCCCACCCCGGAGATATCTCTCGTCAGGTTAAAAGATTATAGCATGCGATCCAAAAAATGGAAATACTTGGATCGGAAAAAAGCAGGGGTTTCTGTCTCCAAAAACCATTCCCTGCTCCCTATTTTCTTTTCCGAGGAGAGTATGTTATAATGCTTATGTCACCGAATGGGTAACGGACAAAATGGAAACGGATGAGAGATTCATCGGAAAGTGAGGACAAGATGGAAACGAAAAAGCTTGGGTTCGGACTGATGAGGCTGCCCACCCTGGACCCCAATAACGCTTCCAGCGTGGATATCGAACAGCTGAAGCAGATGGTGGATCTCTTTATGAGCAAAGGGTTTACCTACTTCGACACAGCGATCATGTACAACGGCTTTGCAAGCCAGCGCGCGGCCAAGGAGGCGCTGGTGGACCGTTATCCCCGGGACAGCTTTACCCTGGCGACCAAGCTGCATAACGGTTTTTTCAACTCTCTGGAGGATCGGGACAAGGTCTTCAACCAGCAGCTGGAGCAGACCGGAGCGGGATACTTTGACTACTACCTGATCCATGGCATTGAAGCCGGCAGTTGGCCGAAATACGAGAAATTCGACTGTTTCAACTGGCTGCTGGAGAAGAAGGCACAGGGACTGGTCCGGCATGCCGGCTTCTCCTTCCACGATACGCCGGAACTGCTGGATACAATCCTGACGAAGTATCCGGAGATGGAATTTGTGCAGCTCCAGATCAACTACCTGGACTGGGAAAGCGAATGGGTGCAGTCCCGGGCCGTCTATGAAATGGCCTGCAGGCATCATAAACCCGTTATCGTCATGGAACCGGTCAAGGGCGGAACCCTCGCCAACGTGCCTGCCGAAGCGGAAAATCTCCTGAAGGCCGCGGAGCCGGATATGTCGGTTCCCTCCTGGGCCATCCGCTTTGCCGCCTCTCTGCCCAATGTGATGATGGTCCTTTCCGGAATGTCCACCCTGGAACAGGTGAAGGACAACACCGGCTTCATGGAACATTTCAAGCCGCTGACGGAAGATCAGCTTCAGCTGACGCACAGGGTTGCTGGGATTATCAACGCCCAGATCGCCGTGCCGTGTACCGGATGCTCCTATTGCACGGAAGGCTGCCCGATGAACATTCCGATCCCGAAATATTTCTCCCTCTATAACGAAAACATGCGGGAGGATATGGCTCAGAAAGGATGGACGGTCAATTACTCCAATTACGGCAACCTGACGGAAAGCTTCGGAAAAGCAGCGGACTGCATTGCCTGCGGCCAGTGCGAGAGCGTTTGTCCCCAGCATCTGCCGATCATTGAACTGATGAAAAAGGTTTCGGATCATTTTGATCGTTAATCCATCCCGCTCCCGTTCGGATCCCTCCGGTCGGGAGCTTTCCATTGAACAAACCACGCTTTTCATTCGGTCCTCTTCAGCCGCAAAAAAAGGGACGAACCCTCTGCGCTTGCGCGCAGATGATCCGTCCCTCCGTCCTTTTTCGAATGGTTCCGGACGAAACCGTGCCCGGACTTTTATTTTGTTACGGCAACGCCGTCAATGTACAGGGTATAGCCGTTCAGATCCACGTTGGCCAGGTCTCCCGTGAAGGAAGAGATGTAGCTGTCGCCCTGCAGCGTCCAGGTGGAACCGCTGTCCAGGATCACCGCCACGGAGGATACGCTGTCCGAAAGGATCGCGCCGGAGATCGCCTGGTTCGTTAGGTTCAGCGTAACATTGCCGCCGTTGGAGCCGCTGCTTCCCCAGGAATCCGCGGAGGCATCCAGGAATATATTGCTGTCAGACGCATAGGTGAATGTCACATTCTCCAGATTGATCTTGGTGGTGGTGTTGGTCACATGGAACATGGAGCCGGTTTCGGCCGTCATCGTCCCATCCGTCATGGTGAATTCGGAAGCGCCCATGCTGGCGTCCCCGGACATGCTCTGGTAGATCAGGACATTGGTCTTCTGGGTGGACTGCCCGTTCAGGGTGGCATTGTTGCCGGTAATATCCACCCCCGTCAGCGTGACAGAGTTTCCGCCTTCAATGACAACCGCTTCACTGTTGGTCGCGGACAGCGTTGCGTCGCTGACGGTGATATCCGCTGTGGAATAAATGGCCGGGGATCCGACGCCGGAAGTCGCATAGTCGCCGCCGGCCGCGTTCACGGTTCCGCCGCCGCGGTCGGAGCGGATGGCCGCCGAGGAATTGCCGCTGGTACTGACGGTCACGTTGGTGGCGTTCATGGCAGCACCGCCCGTCGTCATCAGGCCTCCGGAGTTGCTGCCGGTGGTTGTGATGGTCGTGTTGCTGACATTCACAGTCGTACCGGCGCCGTAGCTGAAGATCCCGTTGGCATGCGCGCCGTCCGTCGTGACCGTGGTATCACTTACGGTCAGGGTCGCGCCGTCCGTCGCGAGCACGGAAGCATTCACGCCGTAAAAATCAGAGCTGTCCCCGCTGGATGAACCGGTCTTGTTGACGGTGGCGTTGGCGAGCGTCACCTCGCTTCCGGAAACCAGAACCGCGTTTTCGCCGTCCGCGGAAGACGTATAGGTTGTCCCATCGCTGCTCTCTGTCAGTTCGTTCGCCGCGGAATAATCCGTGGGAGCATCCATCCCTCCGGGCCCGCCAGGCATTCCTTCAGTTCCCCCCGGAGCGTTTCCGTCCGGCATGGCGGGGGGCTGCTGGCCGTTCTGCTGTTCACTGTTGCTGCCCGGCATGGCGGGGGGCTGCTGACCGTTCTGCTGTTCACCATCGCTGCCCGGCATAGCGGGGGGCTGCTGGCCGTTCTGCTGTTCACTGTTGCTGCCCCGCATGGCCGGGGGCTGCTGGCCGTTCTGCTGTTCACTGTTGCTGCCCGGCATAGCGGGGGGCTGCTGGCCGTTCTGCTGTTCGCTGTTGCTGCCCCGCATGGCCGGGGGCAGCTGACCGTTCTGCTGTTTATTCCCACCGCCCGGCATGGCGGGGGGCAGCTGGCCTTTCTGCTGTTCACTGTTGCTGCCCCGCATGGCCGGCGGCAGCTGGCCGTTCTGGACCTCAACGTTCGCTGTAATCACGTGATTGACCATCTGGCTGTCCTGATCATTTTCAGCCAGCGATGCCGCCGCGGTCAGGGTCAGTGCCGCGGATAAAACGATGGCGATCATCTTTTTCATAATGGTTTCCCTCCTGTCCTGATTTCAAAAAACGATTTTAGCTCATGGACAGGTCCTTCCCGAATGAGCTCTTTTCGGCAGGATTCCCGATCCATGAGCCCATCATATCCGGCTTTTCTTAAAGAAAGCTTTATGGTTTTATTTTTTGAAAAAAAGTTTTGGAAGGTTGCCGATCACTTCAAATCAGGCGGATCAATGAGGGAAAACCACCGTAAATGTTGTTCCGGAACCCGCTTGGCTGGAAACATCGATCCTTGCATGATGCTCATCCGCGATGGCCTTGGCGATCGCCAGCCCAAGCCCGTTCCCGCCAAGCTCACGGTTGCGGCTTGAATCCACCCGATAGAAACGGTCAAAGAGACGTTTCTGAGCTTCCGGCGGAATCGCTTCCCCTGTATTAAAAACACTGACCAGCCGCTTTTCCCCGTGCTTTGAAAGCGACAGCCGGATCGTTCCCCCTTCATCTGAATACTTTAAGGCGTTGCTGAGAAGGATCATGGTCAGCTCTTTGATCTTTTCCGCGTCACCGATGCAATACAGATCCTCCGGAATATCCGTCTCGAACAGCTTCCCCTTCTCGAAAACGACGCCTTCAAAGGGCAGCGCAACGCTCAGCAGCGTCTGGGAAAGATTGATCCGTTCGTGCTTCTTCTTTTCGCCGTTTTTCTCCATTCGGGCCAGGGACAGCAGGTTCTGGACCAGATGATCCGTCCGTTCCACTTCGGACTGGATATAAGACAGGGATTGGTTTTCCCCGATTTCTCCGGAAAGCACTTCCGCGTTCGCTGATATGACCGCCAGAGGCGTTTTCAGTTCATGGCTGGCATCCCATACAAACTGCTTCTGCTTCTCAACCGCTTCATCCACCGGTTTTACAAGCCGGTGAATCAGCAAACCCGCGCCAACGGACAGAAGCACCGTCTGGATCAGCGCGATGATCTCCGCTGTGCGCAGGAAGCTGGCCGCGTTATTCAGATCGATGGTTGCGTCCAGGATGATCAGCAGGTTGTTCTGGCGAAGATAATAGTTGTTACCGTATCGCCCAAAAGAACGGCCGGTCTCAATAATTGCTGTAGCGGTCAGGGTGATCTGCTCGTCGTTATACAGATCCGTGCGGTCGCTTTCCACGGAGGCGATCGTTTCATCCTCATTCAGCCGTACAATACAGTAATTGGAAAGGTCGGCAATATTCCGGGCTTCCAGCGCTTTCTCTCCATCCGGTCTTGCGGGAGAACCATTGTCGCTTCCATCCGGTTTGGGCGGCGGTGTTCCGTCTCCTCTGTCCGGCGCAACGCCTTCCTTTCCTTCCGGCATTTCGGGCGGAGCGGCGTCCGGCTCTTTCGGCGGACCGGCTTCGGCCTGGCCCCAGCTGATCGGTCTTTTTCCGTCATTGACCATCAGGATATTCAGCACAGAGCGCATCTGGGTATTGATGGTCTGCATATTCATATAGTGGATCGCAAGCACCAGCCCGACAGATGAAAGCGTCAGCCCTAAAACCACCAGAATGACAATCCGTTCTTTCAGCTTTCGAATCATGCTTTTTCCTCCAGCGAGTATCCCATGCCGCGGCTGGCTCTGATGACGGCATCGGATTCAATAAATGCCAGTTTTTTCCGGAGAAAGGACAAATAGACTTCCACGCTGCTGATATCCGCGTCGCTGTCATATCCCCAGACACGTTCAAACAACGTTTCCTTTCCGACAATCTGACGAGGATTGCGGATCAGGATTTCCAGCAGCTGGTACTCACGCGAAGTCAGTTTTACGGATTTCCCGTTTGAATCGCAGAAAACGGTCGCGCTGGAGGGATCCAGCCGGATGTTGCCGAAGGAAAGCTCCATGACCGGCTTGTTTTCCTTCCTTCGCATAATGGTATGCAGGCAGGCAATCAGCTCCTCGCTGTGAAAAGGCTTGGTCAGATAATAATCAGCCCCGCTTTCCAAACCGTGGACACGATCCGTCAGTTCCCCTCTGGCGGTCAGCATGCATACAGGAGTATAGATCCCCTCTTTCCGAATTTTACGCAGCACCTCGAATCCGTTCATTTCCGGAAGCATGACGTCCAGAATCATGGCGTCATATTTTCCGGTCCTGGCATATTCATAACCGTCGGTGCCTGTATAGACCGGATCCACCAGCATGCTTTCCTTTTTCAGAATCTTGCATAGCGCATCGGAAAGAGGTCTCTCATCTTCGACCAGCAGAATATTCATCCGATCATCCTTCCTTTCCCGGTTGTTCAGATTTTGATCCTTCAGAACGTTTTAACACAACCTTTGTAACTGCTCAGTCCTGCAAGCGCAGCGCTGTTAGGTCCGTTCCTGCGGAATCGCGGGATCCTTTCCACAAGCCTGTTGTTTTCAGGCTCCGGGAGAGTATACCATATTCACACTGAAAAAAACAGATTTCCATATAGGCCCTTGTCGGTCCAGATCTGGCGTTGTTACTGTTCACGGGACGGGCATACATAAAAAAGATATGCTCTCGCTTCAGAGCATATCAAGTAAGCATAATCGGAAGCCGCAGGAATGATCATGGCAGAGCGAACCTGGAGGAAATCTCCTTGAACAGATTCAGTTTTC
>JAFWES010000077.1 GCA_017512805.1 Clostridia bacterium | reverse complement strand
GCTGGACGAGGCCACCAGCGCCCTGGACGAGGGGACGGAGGCGAAGGTGCTGGAGAACATCGGCGCCATGCGGGAGAAGACGGTGATCATCGTGACCCACCGGCGGGCCGCGCTGGCGATCTGCGACAGCCGGCTGCATATCGAAAACGGGCGGCTGACGGAGTCGGAGGCCAGGGGAATATAAAGAAAAGCGGCCGGTTTCACGCGGGGTGAAGCCGGCCGCTTTTCGCGGGCACGGGGAAGATCAGGATCAGCGGTCCGCCATGGGGAGATAGGGCCGCTGGGGCTGAACCGCTTTATAGGCGGGGCGGATGATCCGGTTTCCGTTGAGGAGCTCCTCGATCCGGTGCGCGCACCAGCCGGAGATCCGGGCGATGGCGAAGATGGGGGTGAACAGCTCCTCCGGCAGGCCCAGCATCTGGTACACGAAGCCGCTGTAGAAGTCCACATTGGCGCTGACGCCCTTATACATTTTGCGCTGGCCGCTGATCAGCAGAGGGGCGGCCTTTTCCACGGCGGCATACAGGTAATACTCCTGCTCCAGGCCCTTTTCCCGGGCCAGCTTCTGGACGAAGGAACGGAAGATCTCCGCCCGGGGATCGGATTTGGAATAGATGGCGTGGCCGATGCCGTAGACCAGGCCGGTCCGGTCGAAGGCGTCCTTATTCAGGATGCGCTGGACGTAGGAGGTGATTTCCCCCTCGTCGGACCAGTCCTTCACGTTGCGCTTGATTTCGTCGAACATGTGGACCACCTTGATGTTGGCGCCCCCGTGCTTCGGGCCCTTGAGGGAACCCAGGGAGGCCGCGATGGCGGAATAGGTGTCGGTGGCGGTGGAGGTGACCACATGGGTGGTAAAGGTGGAATTGTTACCGCCCCCGTGTTCGGCGTGGAGCACCAGGGCCATATCCAGGACCCGGGCTTCCATCGGGGTATAGCTGCTGTCCAGCCGGAGCATATGCAGGATGTTTTCCGCGGTGGACAGGCCGGGAATCGGATCGTGAATGAAAAAGCTGGTGCTGTCCGTCCGGTAATAATCGTAGGCCTGATAGCTGTGCACCGCCAGCTGGGGCAGCATAGCGATCAGCTGGATGCACTGGCGCAGCACGTTGGGCAGGCTCACATCGTCCGGGTTGTTGTCATAGGCGTACAGGGACAGGACGCTGCGGGCCATGGCGTTCATGATATTGGTGCTGGGGGCCTTCATGATCAGGTCCCGCACGAAGGAATTGGGCAGGGAACGGTAGCTGCCCAGCAGCTGCTCGAAATCGGCCAGCTGGGTTTTGTCCGGCAGGGCGCCGAAGAGCAGCAGGTAGGTGATTTCCTCAAAGCCGTAGCGTTCCTCATCCAGGAAGCCGCGGACCAGATCGTTGATTTTATAGCCCCGGTAATACAGCTCGCCGTCGATGGGTTTGCCCTCAGGGCTGCGGCCGTTGACTTCGCTGATTTCCGTCAGTCCGGTGAGGATCCCGTTGCCGTGCAGATCCCGCAGGCCGCGGTTGACATGATAGCGGTCATACAGATCCCGGTCGATGGTGCCGTTTTGCTCCAGCAAGGCGGTCAGATGCTCAATCTCGGGGGTGATTTCGGCATAGTTCTTTTTCTTCATTCGGTGCTCCTTTCCGTCGCGGCAGGCTCGCCGGGCAAATCAAATGCAATCCCCATCTCTCTCACGAAAGATTGTATACAAAAATCGGTTTGATGTCAAATCCGGCATTATAAGATTTTCCATTTTGGACGTGCCAGTGGGTTGCATGAAGGGATTTGCGGTTGCAAAAAGGGAGAAAGGGGCTTAAAATGGGGGATGGAAAAAGGACTGAAGGAGTGGAAAGATGGCGAAGCTTTACGTGGTGGCGACACCCATCGGGAACCTGGGGGACTGGTCGCCCCGGGCGGCGGATACCCTGCGGGAGGCGAACCTGATCGCCGCGGAGGATACCCGGGTGACGGGGAAGCTTTGCCAGGTGTTCGGCATCCGGACGCCGATGATCAGCTGCCACCGGCATAACGAGGACAGCCGGGGGGAGCAGCTGGCGGAGCGGATGGCCGCGGAGGATCTGACCGTGGCCCTGACCACCGACGCGGGGACGCCCTGCGTCTCCGACCCGGGGGACGGGCTGGTGCGGGCGTGCCTGGATCGGGGGATCCCGGTGGAGCCGGTGCCGGGCTGCTGCGCGGCGGTGGCGGCGCTGAGCATATCCGGGTTTGATACACGGGAATTTACGTTTTACGGCTTTTTGCCGCGGGAAAAGAAGGACCTTCGGGAGAAGCTGCGGGAGATCCTGCTGCAGAGCAGGGTAGCGGTGATCCATGAATCTCCCTTCCGGGTGAAGGACCTGGTGAGCGTGATCGGGGAAGAGATGCCGGGGGCCCGGCTGTCCCTGAGCTGCGACCTGACGAAGATGCACGAATTGACCCTGCGGGGGCGGCCCGAGCAGGTGCTGGATGCGCTGGAAGCCAATCCGAAGGCCGAAAAAGGGGAATATTGCCTGGTGCTGGATCTGACGGAGGCGGAAAGGCCGGAGCCGGAGGAAAAGGCGTCGGCGGGGCCGCTGGAGGCGCGGCTGGTGGCCGAGATGGTGGAAAACGGGCTGAGCCTGCGGGACGCGCAAAACGAGCTGGTGCTTTCCGGGGAGAAGAAGAACGCGGTCAAGCAGGCGGCTTTGGCGCTGAAGAAGCTGTTTGCGGAAGGCGAAGGGGCCGGCTGAGGCCGCGGAGGCCCTTCGCGAGCCGGCGCGGCCGGCGCGAGGCGCCGCGGAGTGCGGAAAACGGGTGCGCTTGGCGGCGCCGCAGGCGGCAGGGGGATAGGGCTGCGGAGCGCGGGCCCCGGGACGGGGAAGGCGCGCGGCCGATGATCTGGAGGACAAAATGGCGGAATTTTACCATGAACCGGTGATGCTTTCGGAGGTGCTGGAATGGATACAGCCCCGGGCCGGGGGCGTATACTGCGACGGGACGCTGGGCGGCGGCGGGCACAGCGGGGAGATTCTCCGCATGGCGGGGCCGGAGGCCGTGCTCTACGGCATCGACCGGGACGAAAGCGCCATCGCGGCGGCGAGCGAGCGGCTGGGCGGGCATCCCGGCTTTCACGCGATTCACGGCAACTTTCACGACGCGAAGGCGCTGCTGGGCGCCCTGGGGGCCCCGGCGCTGGATGGGGCTCTGCTGGACCTGGGGGTGTCCAGCCCCCAGCTGGATCAGGCGGAGCGGGGCTTCAGCTATCATGAGGACGCGCCGCTGGATATGCGGATGGACCGGAGTCGGGGGCGGACGGCGGCGGAGCTGCTGAACACGATGGACGAGGCGGAGCTGACGGGCATCATCCGGGATTACGGGGAGGAAAAGTGGGCGGCGCGGATCGCGAAGATGATCTGCGAACACCGGACGGTGAAGCCCCTGGAGACCACGATGGATCTGGTGGCGGCGGTGGACGCCGCCATCCCCAAGGCGGTCCGGATGAAGGCGGACGGGCACCCGGCCCGGCGGACCTTTCAGGCCGTGCGCATCGCGGTGAATGACGAGCTGGATCCCCTGGATCAGGCCCTGCGGGATCTGACGGACATGCTGAAGCCCGGGGGGCGGATCTGCGTGATCACCTTCCATTCCCTGGAGGACCGGCGGGTGAAGCGGTGCTTTCAGCAGATGCGGAACCCCTGCATCTGCCCGCCCAAAGCGCCGGTGTGCACCTGCGGGCGGAAGCCGGTGGTCCGGATCCTGGGGGGCGGGGCGGTGGCGCCGGGGGAGGAGGAAATTAGCCGCAATCCCCGGGCGCGCAGCGCCAAGCTGCGGATCGCGGAGAAGCTGTAATGAAGATGCAAGAAAACCCGGAGCCGATCTGGCTCCGGGTTTTCCTGCAAAAACAGATTACTTGTGGCTGGCGTCGACCATGGCCTGCACCTTCGTGGGGAGGCCGAAGAGGGTGATGAAGCCGGCGGCGTCCTTCTGGTTGTAATCGCTGGCGCCGAAGGTGGCGATATCCTCGGAATAGAGGGAATAGTCGCTCCAGATGCCGGCCTTGATGATATTGCCCTTATACAGCTTCAGGCGGACCTTGCCGGTGACGTGCTCCTGGGTCTTGTCCACGAAGGCGGACAGGGCTTCCCGCAGGGGGGAGAACCACAGGCCGTTGTACACCAGTTCTGCAAAGGTGATGGACAGCTTCTGCTTTTCATGCATGGTCAGCTTGTCCAGGCAGACGGACTCCAGGGCTTCATGGGCCTTGTACAGGATGGTTCCGCCGGGGGTTTCGTACACGCCGCGGCACTTCATGCCGACCAGGCGGTTTTCCACGATATCCAGCAGGCCGATGCCGTTCTGCCCGCCCAGCTGGTTGAGCTTGAGGATGATGTCCTTGGCGGACATGCGTTCCCCGTCCAGGGCCACCGGAATGCCCTGTTCAAATTCCAGGGTGATGTAGGTGGGCTTGTCGGGGGCGTCCAGCGGGGAGACGCCCATTTCCAGGAAGCCGGGCTTCTCATACTGGGGCTCGTTGCCGGTATCCTCCAGATCCAGGCCTTCGTGGCTCAGGTGCCAGAGGTTCTTGTCCTTGGAGTAATTGGTTTCACGGGTGATCTTCAGGGGGATGTGATGCGCTTCCGCGTAGTCGATCTCCTCATCCCGGCTCTGAATGTCCCATTCCCGCCAGGGGGCGATGATGGGCATGTTGGGGGCGAAATGCTTCACGGCCAGCTCGAAACGGACCTGATCGTTGCCCTTGCCGGTGCACCCGTGGCAGATGGCGTCGGCCCCTTCCTTCAGGGCGATGTCCACCAGGCCCTTGGCGATGCAGGGGCGGGCGTGGCTGGTGCCCAGCAGGTAATCCTCATAGACGGCGCCCGCCTTCATGGTGGGGATGATATAATCGTTCACGTATTCGTCGGTCAGATCCAGGATGTACAGCTTGGAGGCGCCGGTTTTCAGGGCCTTTTCCTCCAGGCCTTCCAGCTCATCGGCCTGGCCGACGTTTCCGGAGACGGCGATGATTTCGGGGTTGTTGTAGTTTTCCTTCAGCCAGGGGATGATGATGGACGTATCGAGCCCGCCGGAATAGGCGAGGACGACTTTGCGGATGTTTTCCTTGTTCATAAACCAAACCTCCTCAGACGAATTGATCGATCATCAGGTTACGGGGGGAAATATACACCTAAGCAAGCTGCCCTGTCAAGGAATCGGAAGGATTTAACCGCTCCGCTTTCTCGACTGACCAGTTCCGAAATCACTCGGCCGCGGGAGCGGAGAGGGCGGCGTTGGACAGAATCACCGAGGAATAGGGGGGCAGATCGAAGGAAATGTAACCGTCCAGGACGGGATCGCAGGGCTGGTCCCGGAGGGTATGGCCCTCCTGATCGGTGAGCAGGCAGCGGTGGAACACCTCGCCCTCCAGGGCGCCCGCGTCCCGGACGAAGAGGCGGAAGGAGGTGGGGCCGGAGGTGTTGTTCATGGCCACGATGACCCGCTGATCATCCTGGAAGCGGGCATAGGAGATGCGCCCGTAATCCGCCAGCAGGGACTTGAGGCACCCGGACACCAGGGCGGGCAGCTGCGCGCGAAGGCGGATCACGTCCCGGTGCAGGGCGATCAGGGTCTGATCCTCATGGCCCCAGGGATAGGTGCGGCGGTTATCCGGGTCCGTCCAGCCCACCTGCCCCGCCTCGTCGGCGTAGTAGATGGTGGGCGCGCCGGGCCAGGTCATCTGCAGGGTGACCGCCTCGCGGAAGACGCCCTTGTTGATTTCCAGCCCCGCCGCGTCGGACCCCATGGTGGTAAACCGGCCCACCATCCGGTTGGTCCGGGTCAGGAAGCGGGAATGGTCATGATTGCTCAGCTCGTTCATGGCGCAGAGGAGGGAGGGATAGGTGAACCGGGCCATTTTATCCCGCATGATGTCGAAGAAGGCGGCGCCGTTCTGATACAGGTCGTCCCTGGTGGAATCGGAATGCTTTTCCATCCCGGTCAGGAACCAGGTGACCGGCTCCATGAAGGCGTCATAGTTCATGACGGTGTCCCACTGATCCCCCGTGAGCCAGCCGGAGGGATCCCCGTAGTGCTCGGCGATGATCAGGCAGTCGGGGTTGACCGCCTTGACCCGCCGGCGGAAGGTGCGCCAGAAGGAATGGTTAAAGGCCGCCGAATGCCCCAGGTCCGCCGCCACATCCAGCCGCCAGCCGTCGATGTTGTAGGGCGCGGAGGCCCACTTTTCGGCGATGCGGTAAATCTCCTCGCACAGCTGGGGGGAGGCTTCGTAATTCAGCTTCGGCAGGGTGGTATATCCCCACCAGCCCTCATAGGCGGGGCCCCGACCGCTGCCGGAATCGTAAAAATGGAAATAGGAGCGGTAGGGGCTGTGCATGCTCTGGAAGGCGCCGGGCTGGAAGCCCGCCTTTCCCAGATAAATCCCCTCATAGTCCATCCATTTGTTGAAGGAGCCGCAGTGGTTAAACACCCCGTCCAGGATGATCCGCATGCCCCGAGCGTGCAGCTTCTGACACAGGGTGGCGAAGAGATCGTCGCTTTTTTCCAGGTTCTCCATGGAGGTGACCCGGCGGATGTAGCGGGGGGCGTAGCCATTATGCTTTTCCCAGATCTGCATGGAAAAGTCGATATCATCCGTGATGACGCCGAAATGGGGTTCGATGTGCTCGTAATCCTGGGTGTCGTATTTATGGGAGGAGGGGGAGACGAAGATCGGGTTCAGGTACAGGGCCTGGACCCCCAGATCCTGCAGGTAATCCAGCTTGTCGATGATGCCCTGCAGATCCCCGCCGTAGAAGCAGCGGATGTCCGTATCGGTGGGCAGGGCGTCCCACTCCTTCACCTTTTTGGAATGGCCGATAGTGTAGTAATATTCGTTGTCCGTCACATCGTTGGTGGGATCCCCGTTGCAGAAGCGGTCCGTAAAAATCTGGTACTGGACGGCGCCCTTGGCCCAGTCGGGGACGTGGAAGCCGGGCTGGAAGCGGAAGGCGTAGACGTCGTTGAACTCCGGCATGGCGCCGTCCTCGGTGAAACGGCAGCCGTTTTTATCGAAGGCCATTTTCAGGTTGTTTTCCCCTTCGATCAGGAAACGGTACATGACCGGGGAATCATCGCAGACGATGCCCACCTCGTAATAATCGAAGAAATCGTCGCTGCGGGAGCGGACCATGAGGGTCCCGACCCGGAGGGACTCCATCATCAGCATCACCCGGTGGGCGCTGCCCCGGGCGACCCGCAGGCGAATGGTGACGGAATCGCCGGGATCCGGCTCGGAGGGGAAACGGTAGGCGGGGGTTTCGTCGCTGAAGACGGCGGAGAGGATGTGGGATGATACGGACATGGGGTCTGGCTCCTTTCAGCGGGTTTACGGGAAAGATTACGATTCAGCCGCTCCGCTCTCTGAGGTATTCCCATCCGGTGAACGCCTCTCGGCTCCGTTCGCTTACGCAGCGGTTCTAAGCTCTGTCTTCGGCATTCGC
>JAFWES010000076.1 GCA_017512805.1 Clostridia bacterium | reverse complement strand
TCACTGTCTTCTTGTCTTGCAGACCACTTGCAGCTATGCTAAAATAGGATGAGAGATGAAGTCAGACGGTCCCCTATGTCTCAGGAAAGGAGCGTTCCGGATGAAACGGGTTATTGCTATCGGCGTACAGGATTTTGAGAGTTTACGAATCAATAACAGATTTTATGTGGATAAGACGGATTTCATCCGGGAATGGTGGAACGGTGGCGATGCGGTAACCCTGATCACCCGTCCCCGTCGCTTCGGCAAAACCCTGAACATGTCCATGCTTAACTGCTTTTTCTCCCGTAAGTATGCCGACCGCGATGAACTCTTTTGTGATGCCCTGTCTATTATTGAAACTCTCAAGCTCAGACAACTGAATCATTATCAGGAAATCTCATCAAGATTTGCTTTGCCCTGAAAGTTGCTTTGATGGTCCTGTGCGCATGTCAGATATGCCCTTTGACTTGGGCATATCATTTTTTGTGTCCGCCTGCCCCGTGAACAGTAACTTTGCGTGGAAATCAGGAATCGGGATTTGCGTGGAAATCAGGAGCGGCTCACATCGGTAAATACCCGTCTGCAGGCGGACAGTTCACAACCACCGGGACCTTGACCTGGGCGATGGTTGCATTGCCCTTCGCGTATTGTCTGGCCAGAGCGTCCGTCCAGCCGCTTTTCATCCATTGGACTGCGCACGGTTCCAGAAGCCGGTTCTGAACGCGGTACATCCGGTAGTGCCGGATCTGCTCCATCAGGCAGTCATCCATTTTTCGCGCGAATTCTTCTCTGTCCGCCGGCAGATGACTGACTTCGAGAAAGATCACGTAGCGCATGCTTTCCCGGTCCGGATAGACCTGACAGCCTACATAGCCGCACCCGGCTTCCTCTGCGGCGGACCGAACCGATTTTGCCAGCAGGACTCCGGGAATTTTCTCCTGCACCAGATTCGCAATATCCCCAGCCTTGGTCATAAAGCAGACATTCGGCGTGTTTCCGGTGAATCCGTTCACCCGTACATAATCGTTGATGCGGTAACGGTACAGGCCGCCGTAGGTGGTCAGAAGCAGTTCATAGACCGCGCCGTCCTCCAGTTCATGTGCCATCTTCGGCGGTCCTCCGTCCTCCGGGAGAAACTCAAAGAAACCGGTGAAGACAGACAGAGCACCGTAAGGCGTACCAGGTTTCAGGGGGATGTTGATTTTGGCTTCGCTCGCTCCGTAGCCGATATCCATGAAAATCATGTCCGGCGGCAGCAGCGGCTTCACTTCTTCCACGCTGAGCCCTACGCTTCCCCCAAGCCAGAAGGAGGCCATCTGCAGGTTTTTCCAATAATAACGGGGAAGGAACCGGTCTTCGTCCAGCAGTTTCTGCAATTCGTCCGCCCTTTTCCGGTTTGGCGCAAGGGCCTTTTTTTCCGCCTTCCGGATGTTGTCCGGGAGTGGAAACTGGTTGGTTCCGCCGCGGATATCGTCGATGATTTCACGGGCATGCTGAACCGCGTATCGGACGTAGAACAACAGAACCTGCGCGTTGTTTCCGAGAATGAGGCTGACGTCGCTGCGGGCTATGGCGATGCGCATCACCGAATAGACCAGCGCATCGTCGGTCAGCTCCTCCACCAGGAGAGGAGTATACGCCAGGCGCCGCGCCAGGAAGCCGCTGACAGACTGCACCGTTCTTCCGGAGGCCGCGCCCATGGGAATGCCGGCTTCGGTCCGGTCGTAGGTCTGGCGGTTATAAAAGCCAAAAATCCGTTTCAGTGCCCTGACGGATGCGTTGGCGTACATTTCCAGCCGCCGCGCTTTGTTGATTGCTTTTCTCGCTCTGGCTTCGCCCGCGCTCTCCGGAATGGACTTGTAGTCCGAGGTTGTACCGGAGGTCCGGTAAAAATACACAGCTTTGCCGGGAAAGATGATGTTCTCCTCACCCCGGGTCATGCGTTCAATGTCCCGGGCATAATCCCCGTACACGGTGACAGGCACCCGGCTTCGAAAATCCTCCGGCGAGCGCATACCGCCGAATCCGTATCTGCGGCCGAACTCTGTCTCGGCGTTCGCACGCAAAATATCCATGAGCACAAGCTTCTGCACGGTCTCACAGTCGTGATACAGCGCGCGTTCCGTACGAAGGAAATCGAGCAGATTCATGTCAAGCATGATTTCTGCCAGCTGCCTGCCTGACGCCTCTTTCAGGACAGCCGCCAGTTTTTGGCGGGGCAGCGGCCTTGTCAGAAGCTTCTTCAGGAGTTTTTCCGGCGCGGTTCCGGCTACGGGATTCTGATTTTCTTTCATCATTTCATCTGCCATTCGCTTTCCGGCATTTCACGGATCACAACGGTTGTCTTGATCTGGGCGGAGGAGCCTCTGCCCTTTGCCGCCTTTTCCGTGAGGTGATCAGCCCAGCCTTTTTTCATCATCTGAACCGTACAGGGAAGAAGCATTTGTTCCGAATGGCGTTCGACCTCATAGATCGCGATCTGTTCGCACAGCACCTGGTCAAGCTTTTCGGCAAAAGCGGGGACATCCTCCGGAACGCGTTCCGTCTCCAGGCAGATCACGTAACGGGTGGTCTTTTCGTCCGGATAGACCTGGCACGCTCTGCAGCCGAGGCCGTCCTGCTCCGCGGCGAAGCGAACGGCGTTGGCCAGGAGCGCTCCCGCGATCTTCTCCTCCACCAGATTGGCCACGTCCGACGATTTCGTCAGGAAACAGATGTTGGGGGTTGTGCCGGTAAATCCTTCCACGCGCACATAGTCTTCGATTCTGTATCGGTACAAACCTCCGTAGGTTGTCAGCATGATCTCGTAGGTTTTTCCATCCTCCAGTTCGTGGGCCAGGAGAGGCTTTCCGCCTTCCTCCGGGATGAACTCGAAGAAGCCGGAAAAGATCGAGAGGGGACCTGCGGCCCTGTCCGGCGTGAGAGGAATATTGATTTTCGCCTCGCTGGCGCCGTAGCCCACATCCATGAAGCATGTGCCTTCCGGCAGCAGAGGCCGCACCTCATCCACAAACACGCCGACGCTGCCCCCGAGCCAGAAGGAAGCGAGTGCCAGATCTTTCCAGTAATACCGCGGCGTGAACTGCTTCCTCCGGTACAGCCTCTCCAGCTCGTCCGCCCGCCGGGGGTTGGGCCTGAGCGCTTTTTCCTCGATGCGCCTGACTTCGTCGGAAAGGGGATACCGGTTGGTTCCGCTGCGGATATCGGCGATCAGCATCGGCGCGTTTTCCTCCGCCAGGCGGACCAGCATCGAGAGCATGCGCGCGTTGTTGACGGACACCATGCTCACATCGCGGTGGGTCAGCGCGAGCCGCATCATGGTGTAGTAGAGTTCATTGCCTTCGAGCTCCTCCACAAGCCGGGGCGTATACGCGTATCGCCTGCTGATCCTGCCGCCCACCGCTCCGGCAGTATGACCTGATGAGTTGCCCGCGGGAATGCCGCACGGAGTCATCACATCCGAGGAGCGGCTGAACATCGCGAAAATGCAGGACGTACTCCGAAAGGAGGAAGCGAGGACCCGCTCCGCGTAGCGCAGTCGGTTGGTGACCTTTCTGGCGGCGGCCTCCGCAGCGCTTTCCGGGATGAACTTTGCCGCTCCGGTTGTGCCTGATGTACGGAAAAAGTAGACCGCGCTGCCCGGAAACAGAACATCCTCCTCGCCGTTCAGCATCCGGTCGATGCTTTCGCGCACATCCTCCCAGACGATGACGGGGACCGTTTCGCGGTAGTCGCGCACACCGGCAATCCTGTCAAAGTGATGCTTCCTGCCGTACTCTGTCTGTGCGTTCGCCCGGAGGATGTCCATCAGCACCGCTTCCTGCACCGCGGCACAATCCCGGTAAAGCGTGCGCTCTGCCCTGAGGAGGCTGATGGTGCCGTACCGGCTCAGCACATCTGCCATCTGCCGCCCGGCGGCTTCCTGCCTGAGCAGCGCAAGCTTTCTCTCCGGCAGAGGTTTGTCAGCCAGTCGCCCCGCCACGCTGTCCAGCAGGGGACTCAAAGCACGGATCAAACGTTTTTCCAATTCCACAGCTGCTCACCTCACTCCGCCGAACCGCTCTCGTACATGGCGCAGTACAGTCCCTTCCTGGCCATGAGCTCCTCGTGACTGCCGATCTCACGGATGCTTCCATCCGTCATAAACACAATCTGCGACGCGTTCCGGATCGTATACAGGCGGTGCGCGATGATGATCGCGGTGCGCCCTTTCATGATGTTTGCCAGTGCCTGCGCGATCAGCGCCTCCGTCCTGGTATCCACCTGCGAGGTTGCCTCGTCAAGGATCAGGATCCTGGGCTCGGAGAGGATTGCCCTGGCAATGGATACCAGCTGTTTCTCGCCTTCCGAGAGGATCGATTTTTCCCCGCCGACCCTCGTGTTGTACCCTTCGGGCAGTTTTTCGATGATGCTGTGACATTGTGCCGCCTTCGCGGCGGAGATGATCTCCTCCATGTCCGCGCCGGGCCTGCCGTACCCGATGTTCTCCGCGATGGTGCCGTCGAAGAGCCAGGTGTCCTGAAGCACCAGGCCGAATATTTTGCGCAGTTCCGCCCTGGGGAGCTCACGCGCGTCCACGCCGTCGATCAGAATACTGCCGCCCCAGAGCTCATAAAAGCGCATCAGCAGATTGATGAGGGTGGTTTTCCCGGCGCCGGATGGTCCCGCCACCGCACAGATCTGACCCGGGCTGATGGAAAAGGAGATATCCTGCAGAAGGGGTTCCCCGGGTCGATAGCCAAACTGAACATGCGAAAATTCGATGCCTCCGGCTCTTTCTTCCGAACCGGGCGTATGAGTCGGTGTGCCCGCGGGCTCCTCCGGCGCGTCCAGCAGTTCATAGATCCTCTCCGCGCTGGTCAGTCCTGTCTGGATACTGTTCACAGAGGAAGAAAGGGACGAAAGCGGCGCGGAGATCATGTTCCCATAGAAGAGAAAGGCCTGGAATTCACCGATGGTGAGGCTCCCGCGGATCAGCATTGCGCCCCCCGCAATGCAGATCAGGGCGAAGGAGACGGCGGAGACGATTACCGACAGCGGAATGGTGAAGCCGGAGAAGAAACGGCTCTTTACATAGGTTTCGTAATACGTCTGGTTGGCCGCTTCAAACGCCTTCTGCCGGGCTTCCTCGCAGCCGTATGCCTTGACCAGCAGATGATTGCCGTAGGTATCGCTTACGATGGCATTGAGCCGGCCAAGGGCTTCATTCTGCCTGCGGAACAGGCGGTTTGTCTGTTTCATGATCAGCAGCAGCAGAGCTGAACCTGCCGGAATGACAGCCACATAGATGAGCGCAAGCAGAGGATTCGTCAGCAGCATGATCACAAGCAACGCGGCCAGCAGGACCGCATGCCCCAAAAGCGACGCGACGGTGGAGGACAGGGACGCGGCCAGGGACTGCATATCGTTCGAGACGCGCGAGAGCAGATCGCCTGTGGGATGCGCATCGAGAAAGCCAAGTGTGGCGGCGCAGAGCTTGCGCTGGCAGCGTACCCGCAGCTGACGGACCAGCCGCTCCGAGATGCGCACCATGTTTCTGCCGACAAGGCCGTCCGCCCCATACCCGAACAGGAAAAGGACGGCTGTGAGCAGGCAGTTCCTGAAGAAGGCCGTCCCGTCAAGCGTTCCGCCCTGCGCCATATCCGCCAGCATGTCGGTGATCTGCCCGGATATGCGCGGCGCGGCGGCGAGGCAAAGCTTTGCCAGAAGGATCATCCCCGCGGACAACAGCAGCAGCCTTCTGTCGCTTTGACCCAGACTGCGCAGAATGCGTCTGAGCACGCCGGAGGAAGGTTTTCCGTTTTCAGCGCTCATTGTTCTCCCTCCCGTTCCAGGTAATGCTGGGTTTCATAAATGCTGCGGTATTCCCCGCAGGATGCCAGCAGTTCCCCGTGCGCTCCTTCACCTTCCACGCGGCCATCCCGGAGCACGATGATCCTGTCCGCGCCGCGGATCGCGCTGATCTTCTGAGAAACCATGATCACGGTTTTGCCGCGCAGCACCTCCCGGATCCGCGTGAGAACGGTCTGCGCGGTCCGCGCATCCAGCGCCGAGCATGGGTCGTCAAGCAGGTAAACGCCCGCCTGCCTGCACAGCGCTCTGGCCAGGGAAAGCCGCTGTCTCTGACCGCCGGAAAGATTGGCTCCGCCTGCGGCCATTACAGTGTCAAGCCCCTCGGGCATCTGCCGGAGCACCTCGTCAAAACAGGATCCGTAAAGCGCTCTGAGGATCTGCGGCTCCGTCGCGGATTCGCTGTAAGCGGTGATATTGTTGCGGAGCGTGTCCTGGAACACCTGCGCTCTTTGCGGAGCGTAGGAAAGCCCCGGACACCCATCCATCCGGATTTCTCCGCTGTCCGGCGCGTAAAAGCCCATGAGCAGAGCCAGCAGGGTTGTTTTTCCGCTGCCCGTGGCGCCGATGATTGCCGTCGTTTCCCCGGCGCGTGCCGTAAAGGAAACATCCGTGAGCGCGTTCTTCGCGCCGTGGTAGCCGAAGGTGACATGGGACAGGACGATTTCCCCGGCCGCGTCCCCTTCCCGGGAGACGGCACGGGGAGGGGAGCCTTCCGTGTCCAGATCGAGGATCTCGTTGATCCGCCTGGCAGAGACCGACGCGCGGGGGAGCAGATCCACCAGGACGGGAATCACGGCGAGGCAGGAAATAAAGTAACCCAGGTACTGGAACACCAGCAGGAGATCGCTGATGGACACCAGCCGGGCCCTGAGCTGGGAGCCGGCCGCCGCATAGATGAATACCACTGCCCAGTTCATCAGAATCATGGATAAGGGCGTCAGAAAACAGATGCGCCTGTTGGCCAGGACGGCTGCGCGATATGCCTCCTCACTGGCCGCTTCCATCTTTTCGGCTTCCAGGTCCTCCCTGGAGAAAGCCCTGATCGTGCGTGCGCCGGTGATGTTCTCCTTCATCAGCAGGCTGATCCGGTCATTTTTCCGCTGCGCAAGGTCAAACAGCCGGGTGGAGCGCGCGCCAAGGAAGATCAGCACTGCCGCGGTCAGCACAAACACCCCCAGCAGGATCAGAAAAATGACGCGGTTCATCCGGAAGATGAGCACCAGCATGCACACGATAATGATGGGAACCATAAGACTGGTCCGCATCAGATTGATCGTCAGCGTCTGGATCTGCGTCGCATCTGCGATGGTGCGCATCATCAGCGTGGATTCGCCGTATTGCGCGAAAAGGGCCGTGGGCATGGAAACCACTTTTCGGTAGCATTCCGCCCGCATGCGGCAGGCCAGATGCGCGGTGATCCTGGCGCTGAGCCAGGAAGCGATGACCGTGCAAAGGCAGGTCAGGAGCGTGAACAGCAGCATGCGCCCGCCGGAACGGTAAATGAAGTCCATGTCCCTGAGTTCCACGCCACGGTCAATGATGTTTTTCATTTCCTGCATGACCAAAAACGTCTGAATTGCAATTTGCGCAGCGACGAAAAAAACATTGGCCGCGACCAGGTGCGCGTCCTTTTGCAGAAACCTCCTTAACAGTCGAATCATTTTCCAACCTTCTTCAATCCCCGGATCATCGCGTGCCAGACGCCGATCAGGTTCTGTTTTCTGACGTCGCCGGGTGTTTTGTACCAGCTGTCCCGCATCGCCTGCCGGTTCAGAATGTCGTGATACAGCTGGTGGAGCGAAAAAGTGTCGAGCCGGGTTCCCGTATACCCGGCCATTTCCGTAAAAATCTGATTCTGCCCGGACAATTCGTCCGTATATTCCGAAAGAGGATAGACGGAAAAGCGGCGGAAGTCTTTCTCCGCGTGCGTAACAAGAGGAATCAGGCCGGCCCGGGAGATGCCCGTTCCCCGCGGGCCCTTTTCGATCACCACATCGGCCATCCCGCCCAGCATGGTGCCCTGATTGATCTGACAGGAGACAAAATTGCCCAGTGAATAAAAGCAGGGCACGCGCCGCCCATCCCGCGTCCGCAGAACCTCTGTATATTGCAGCACATGCGGGTGAGTGCCGATGATGATGTCCGCGCCTGACTCAGCCAGAAAAGCGGCCCATGCTTTCTGGGCGGGGACAGGTTCGTACAGATACTCGCATCCCCAGTGGGGAAAAACAGCCACGATGTCAGCCTGAGACCGGGCCTGGCGGATTTGCCGGCGGATCCGGCCGCGGGTGTACGGCTTCATCACATCCACACAGCGGGGATGGGCAGGAGGAATGGGGTGGAAATTGAGCAGCGCCGTGTAGTTCAGGAATGCGACCCGGATGCCGTTTTTTTCCACAACCCGGATCCGGTCGCTGTCCTCCCGGGTTGTGTGGATGCCTGTACAGACGATCCTGTCCGCATGCCGCTTCCAGACGGCGGCGGTTTCCTGAATCGCGCTGTATCCTTTGTCCAGCGCGTGGTTGGAGGCATGGGTGATGACATGAAACCCTGCGTCCGCAATCGCTTCAGCGATGGAGGCGGGGGTTCCGAACACAGGGAAGGAGCTCACCCGCCTTTCGTCCAGCACCAGAATGGTTTCCTGATTGAGAACAGCGATGTCGGCTTCGCGGATCAGGGGGCGCACATGCTCGTACAGGCTGCTGAAATCATATCCATCCGGGATTCGCGCAGACTCATAAATCTGCCGGTGCAGCAGATTATCGCCTACGGCGCGAAGCAGCAGCGTGCCCATACGGCGGTTCACCTCCTGTACGCTCAGCTCGGTGAAAGGAACCGGGATCAGTCATAGTTTTCCCTGAGCCCGAAAAAGAACTTTTCCTTAAAGGGTGTATCAATGACCCGCACGGGCTTGATCTGATTGACAGATACGCCCCTGTACATCATCATTTCACGGTACAGCTGATAGGACTGCTGCTGAACGAACACCAGCTCCGACGGCCCCAGTCTGCCTGTGCGGATCTTCTCTCCGAAAGACGGATTGGCCTGCATGAGCCTGGCCTCGATCACATCCCTGTAGCGGGGGATATCTTCCCGGGGGACAATATGATCCGGCTCCATCAGGATGACATAGTGCCCCGGTTTGGACTCAAGCTCCGCGTAGATGCTGTAATCGTGAACGATCAGCCCGGTCTCCTTGATGAACTGCGCGATGGACCAGTCAAGGGCTTCCTCGTTGGTCTTCTCTCCGGCGATTGAGATGATCTGGTTCATCCGGTAGATAAACTGCAGCATCGGCGCTTCATTATAGAAGCCGGTCACGCGAACCACATCCTGAATCCTGTAGCGGTAAAGACCTGAGAGATTGGTCATGACGAGCTCATACTCTTCCCCGACCTCGAGGTCTTCAATGGTCTTCGGGCCGGCGTTTTCATCCTTGACGGGGAAGAACTCATAGAACCCGCTGTCCGGCACAAGCACGTAAGATGTGTCTCCGGTGCGCCTGGCGGAGGCGATCAGCCCTTCCGAGGCCGCATAATTGAGATTGCTGAAGGGGACATTCCTGCCCGTATAGCGCCACATCCTTTTTGTGTAGGCGGAAAAGCCGCCAGTGCCGATGCAGCAGACAAGCTGAATTTTTTTCCAGATGCGGGGAATGATTTCGTCGAATCCCTTGCTGAACTCGCACTCCAGCTCCCTTGCGCGGTGAGGATCCGCGAACATCTGCTTCTCACAGGCCCTGCGAAGGTCCGGTGGAATTTTGGCTTCCTCGCTGATGGTTCCGCCGGCGATGTCTTCCACGAGTTTCTGCCAGTTTGCGCAGATATAATCCATCGTATCAACCGCGGCGGTCATAAAGGCGCCGATTATGAGGATCACATTTCTTTCGCGCAGGGCGAACAACGCGCGCAGATATTTGCTGTCGGTCTGCTCCGGGGTATTGATGACTTCCCAGGGCGAGGTCGCGAAATACCGCACAAACTTCCTATAAGGCATCAGAAGACTGCCGGATACAGCGCTGCAGGGCACACCGTTGGGCAGCATGGTCATATGGAGCTCCAGCAGATTCAGCACAAACCCGGGACGGGATGATCGCCACCTCGTGTTCCGGTAATACTCATCCATGACGCCGAACGTCATGTGACCGGCGTACCTGCCGTAGATCTCCAGCTCCCGCCGGGACAAAGGAATGTATTTGGGCACGCCGACGCTGCCGGAGGTCTTGGCGTAATGGACCGGATCCTCCCGCGTGAGCAGATTGCTCTGCTCCTCGTGTATCATTCGCCGGATGTAGGGCTCATAGGTGTCATAGACCGACAGAGGAACCTTCTCGAGGTATTCCTCCACCGTACTGATCCCGGAGAAACCATATTTCCGGCCATATTCCGTATCGGCGTTTTCACGAAGCAGCATCATCAGGGTTTCTCTTTGCAGGGAGACAGCTCTCTGACTGTTCTGGTCAAGCTGATGAATGGCAATCCTGCCGCGGAACATCTGGATGACACTGATCGCGACATTCAGTACTGATTTGACCGCGCGGGACAGCGGTGATGGATGAATCTGTTTCATGCACGATAACTCCTGGCTGTTTCTGTGACTGCTGCGTTGACATACTCCGCCACGCTGATGATTTCCTTATAAGATCGATGTGCTTTTTTCGCCACATCTTTCTTAGTTTATCATAAGCTCTTTCCGGAATCAAGAGTGTTCTCCGGCGTTCATCCGGTGTTCCTGCTTCGGCGTTACTGTTCACGGGGTGAGCGGAGCAAAAACAGTTGAATAGGCATTGAGACAGATGCTTCTGTAACTCAAGCTTGAGGGTACAATCATCAAAGCGTTCTTGGGTTGTCAAGAATGGCCCGGACACAGTCCTCGATTCCATCCGCCCTTTTCAACAGTCGCTTCCGTCTTATGTCTCCGCCAATCGTCCATTCCATCAGCTTTTTAATTCTGCCCAAGGCGATTGTTGCATGAAAACGATCCTTCCATCCCTCATAAAGTGCCATATACCAGGTCTCCAGCTCTGCCCTGCTTGCTTCCTCTCCCCCCTGCAACTGCCTCGCCAAAGCCGGATTTGCCAACAGTCCCCGACCAATCATAACAGCTTCTGTTTTCGGAAATCGCTGGAGCAGGTTTTCCACATCTGCCACAGATCGAAGATCGCCGTTATAAACCGGATGTTGTATTCCAGCCCGAACAGCCTCCCCAAATGCCTCAGGATGAATCCCGCCGATGTACTGCTCCTTCATGGTTCTCACATGAATCGTCATATGCGCAAAGGGATATTGGGTCAGAATCTCCAGGAGCCGCGGCCACTCTTCTGCGCTTTCATATCCGATCCTCGTCTTTACTGACAACGCGGTTGGTAACGGTCGAGAAAACACATCATCCAAAAAAGACTGCAGAAGTCCAGTATCCCGGAGCAGGCCGCTCCCCTTTCCCCTCTTCGTCACGGTCGGCGATGGACAGCCAAGATTCAAGTCCGCATACCGGTATCCCATCCCGGCAATATGCTCCAGCCAGATCAACAGCTGTTTCGGTTCTTTCGTCAACGCCTGAGGAAGCACGGAAATCCCTCTATTCTCCTCCGGATCAATGTCCCGCTTTTCCCGGGTTGTCAATGTGACAGACTGCGTAAGCTTGTGAAAAGGAAGGCAGTAGATATCCACGCCGCCAAAGATGTCCCGGTGTATACGGCGCATCACCCCATCGGTGATTCCCTCCATCGGCGCAAAATAGATCTTCACCGGAATTCCATTCCTTTCCGCGAAACAGGAGCGAAAACGCGTCCCTTCACCGGGTGCAGTATATCAACGTTTTAACTCTTATGGGAAGTCCCAGCGGCAAATCATGCTGCCGCCATGGAAATGAGAAAGCGGCCGCGCGCCGCTACACATAAGCCTGCCGGAAATATCCGTCCAGATTCCCGTATTCGCTGACCGTGATGCTGTCGATTCCTAAAAACTCCATCACTCCCAGTAAAATACAGATGCCGTGCACGACGATATCCGCCCGGCTCGGCTGGAGGCCCTCCAGTTTCAGCCTTTCCTCCACGCTCATCCCCGCCAGCTGGATCCCGATTTCCCGAATCCGCTCCCGGGGAATGCTGGTTCCGTGCATAAAGGACCGATCCGTCCAGCGGATCCCCTTCACCAGCGCCGCCAGGGCCGTAAACGTGCCGCCTGTCCCTATCCAGGTGCGAGGCATCTCCTGCCGGTCCTTCGGCCACTTTTCCGCCAGCACTTCCCTGGCTGCGGCCTCCGCCGAGGGCATATCCGCCGCGCTGTCGATCCGCAGCAGCCGGAACAGCCGGACCGCTCCCATCTGGCAGGACACGGCCAGATCGATGCGGGCCCCTTGCCCCACCACCAGCTCCGTGCTGCCGCCGCCGATGTCGATGACCCCGCACGGCTCACCTGCCGGAGCCGCTTCGGTCGCCCCCAGAAAGCTGAGCACCGCTTCTTCCTCGCCGGAGATGATTTCCGGCTCCACGCCGGTTTTCCCCCGGAGCATCCGCAGGAATTCCTCTCCGTTCCGGGCGTCGCGGGAGGCGCTGGTGGCAAAGATATTCAGCCTTTCGCATCCGATCCGCCGGGCTGAAGCGGCCATCCGTTCTACCGCGGCAGCGGTCTTCTCCATGCTCTCCCGGTTCAGGTTTCCTGCCCCGTCCAGCCCCGCGAACAGGCGGGTGCCTTCCCGGTCCCGGGTCAGTCGGGTGAACCCATCCTCTTCCAGCAAAGCCACCAGCATGCGTACCGAATTGGACCCGATCCCGATCACCGCTGCCTTCTGCATGCGCGCCTCCTGTGTTTCGCGCCTGCCGGCTGTCCGGCAGGCTTCCTTTCCGGAAAATCAGTCTGCCATCTCGTCCATCAATATTTTCAGTTCCTCCTCCGTATAGGCGTACAAAGCCTCCGGGTTGGTAAACTGAAAGCGCAGATCATCCTTGTTCATAAAGGCGTAGTTTGTGCGGGCACTGTTGACGATAAAGTCCTCCGTCCCCACCAGGTTCAGCTCTTCATTCATCACCTTGTTGGTTTCCTCCAGGCGGGTCAGGGTCACCGTCAGGGCGTCCTGTTCCTGCCGGACGCTGTTCAGGCTGCCATGCAGTATCAGAAAGGCCGCAAGAAAAAGCCCCAGCAGGATCCCCGCTGCCCAGGCAAACTTCCGCCAGTTGATGACCGGCTGCATCTTCATCCCTCCTGTGTAAACCCCGGTTCAGCCCTGTTCTTCTGTCCCGGACGATATTTCCTTTCGACACCCTATCCCGATTTCCCTGCCGGAACCGTTCCTTATCCAAACATGCTGACCTGGCTTGTTTCGCTCAGGCCCTCCAGCGCGCCGTGAGCCCGCAGCATTTCGATGAGCCCGTTTCCCACCTTCCCCCGGATTTTCAGATCCTCAATGCTCAGGAAGGGAGCCTGTTCCCTTGCCTGTACGATGGGAATCGCGGCGCTCTCCCCCAGCCCGCTGAGGCTGGTAAACGGGCATCGGATATTCCCATCCTCGATGCGGAAGCGGCTGACGTCGCTGCGATAGAGATCCACCGGCAGAAAGCGGATCCCCCGCATATTCATTTCCAGCACCAGCTCCAGACAGGTGGCGATTTCCTTATCCTTGGCGGTGGGCTTGTCCATGTCGCGGATTTCCCGCAGCTTTTCCCGGCAGGTATCCGGGCTTAGGATCATGGTGCCCGCGTCGAAACCGTCCCCCCGGACCGTAAAGTAGGCGCAATAGTACGCCAGCGGTTCATGCAGCTTGAACCAGGCCACCCGGAGGCTCATGGTCACATAGGCCACCGCATGCCCTTTGGGAAACATATATTTGATCTTTTTGCAGCTGTCCATGAACCAGTCCGGCACGCCCGCCTCCCGCATGGCCTGCTCCATCTCCGGTTTCAGGCCCTTGCCCTTGCGGACGCTTTCCATGGTGGTGAACGCCAGCTTCGGCTTCACCCCTTTATCCATCAGGTAGTTCATGATATCATCCCGGCAGCAGACGCATTCGCTCAGGGTGGCCGTACCGGAGGCGATAATCTCCTGGGCATTCCCCAGCCATACATCCGTTCCGTGGCTCAGGCCGGAAATCCGCAGCAATTCCTCCATGGTGCTGGGCCGGGTTTCCTGCAGCATGCCCCGGACAAAGCCGGTGCCGAATTCCGGCACCCCATAGGTCCCGGTATTGCACAGAATATCCTCTTCCGTCAGCCCCAGGGCTTCCGGAGAGGTAAACAGACTCCGCACCCCCGGATCATCCAGGGGAACATCCTGGAAATGGACGCCTGTCAGCATCTCCAGTTCATGCATCATGGTTGGATCATCATGCCCCAGGCAGTCCAGCTTCACCAGAATGTCGTGCATGGAGTTAAAGTCAAAATGGGTGGTGGTGAAGTCGCTCTCCAAGTCGTCCGCCGGATGCTGGACCGCCGTAAATTCGCAGATGTCGTACTCCTGGGGCACGACCACCATCCCGCCGGGATGCTGGCCTGTGGTGCGCTTGACCCCGGTGCATTCCCGCGCCAGGCGCGTCTTTTCCGCGTTTCCCGCCTGAATTCCCCGTTCTTCCAGATAGTGGATGGCATAGCCGTAGGCGGTTTTATCCGCCAGGCCCGAGATGGTTCCCGCCCGGAAGACATGGTCATGCCCGAACAGTTCTTCCACATAATGGTGCGCCCGGTTCTGGTATTCCCCGGAAAAGTTGAGGTCGATGTCCGGCACCTTGTCCCCCTCAAATCCCAGGAACACCTCAAAGGGGATGTCGAATCCGTCCTTGGTCAGGCGCTGTCCGCAATCCGGACAGTTCCGGTCCGGCAGGTCCACGCCCACATGGTACCGGCTTCGGTCCACGTCAAAAAAGCCCTTATGGCAATGCGTGCACCGATAGTGAGGCGGCAGGGCGTTCACCTCGGTGATGCCGCACATCCGGGCCACCAGGCTGGATCCCACGGACCCCCGGGAACCTACCAGGTATCCGTCCCGCAGGGATCTGGAAACCAGCCGCTCCGCGATATTGTACAGGGTGCAGTAGCCATACCCCACAATGGATTTCAATTCCTTTTTCAGCCGGGCTTCCACGATTTCCGGCAGCGGAGACCCGTACATTTCCTCCGCCGTATCCCATGTCAGGCGCTGAATGGTGTCCTCCGCGTCATCCCAATAGGGCTGGAACGTATCCTCTCCCTTCGGATGCTTGGGAAAGAGGCTGATCTCCTCCACCATTTCCGCGATCTTCCGGGGATTGGTCACCACGACTTCCCTGGCCTTTTCCGGCCCCAGGTAGGCAAATTCCCGCAGCATCTCGTCGGTGGTTTTAAAATACAGAGGCGGCTGCAGATCCGCGTCGGAATAGTCCATGCCCGCCTGGATGACCGCCCGTCCCACCGCGTCCTTCGGATCCAGAAAGTGGACGTCCCCCGTGGCCACCACGGGCTTGCCCGTTTTTTCTCCCAGCCGCACGATCTTCCGGTTCAGATCCCGCAGTTCTTCCTCGCTTTGCACATATCCTTCCCGGAGCAGGAAGGCATTATTTCCGATGGGCTGTATTTCCAGATAGTCATAGAAGGAAGCGATCTCCGCCAGCTTTTCTTCGCTTTCCCCCGCCAGCACCGCCCGAAACAGTTCTCCCGCCTCGCAGGCGCTGCCCAGAATCAGCCCCTCCCGGTGCTTTATGATCTCCGCCCGGGGCATATGGGGCTGCCGCCGGAAATATTCCAGGTGGGAAATGGATACCAGCCGGTTCAAATTCACCAGCCCTGTCCGGTTCCTGGCCAGAAGAATGATATGCCAGCTGCTGCCGATGGCTCCGCCCTTCAGCGCCCGGTTCAGATCTTTCTGCGTCCGGACCTCCGGATGGGTCTCCGCCGTCTCCTGGAACATCCGCTGCAGACACTGGGCCGTGGCCGTCGCGTCGTGCACCGCCCTGTGGGCATTCTTCAGGCTGACCCCCAGATGCTTGCACAGGGCCCCCAGCTTGAAGGATTTCATTTGGGGATACAGTTTCCGGGCATAGGTCAGGGTATCCAGCACCGGATTGTCATACGTCAGGCCGATCCGCTTCAGCTCCGCCCGCAGCAGGGCTCCGTCATAATCGCTGTTGTGCGCGGCAATGGGGCAGTCGCCGATAAATTTCATCAGCCTAGGCAGCATTTCGGCCGCCTTCGGTTTTCCGCTGAGCATGGCGTCGGTAATGTGGGTTTTATCGATCACCGCCTGCTTTAGGGGTTCCCCCGGATCCACCAGTTCCTGGAAGGTATCGGTGATGGTGCCCTTTTCCAGCTTCACGGCCCCGATCTCGGTAATCCGGGCCGTCGCCGTATTCAGGCCCGTGCTCTCAAAATCCAGAACCACGATGGGTCCGTCATAGGGTTGATCCCCTGCCCGTTCCACAATCTCCCGCTCATCGATGAGGTACCCTTCGCAGCCCGGAATCAGCCGGATCTTCCCCTTCGCGGCCCGGAAAGCCGCCGGAAAGCTCTGCAGCACCCCGTGATCCGTCACCGCCACCGCGGGGTGGCCCCATTTCACCGCCCGGGCGATCAGATCCTCTACCGGCGTCAGGGCGTCCATGGTGGACATATTGGTATGCATATGCAGCTCGACCCGTTTTTCCTCGGCGGTATCCAGCCGCTCTTCCTTTTCCATCTCCACCATGTCCCGCACCATGATGGCCAGTTCCCGGGAAAAGCTGTCATACTGGCACTCTCCCCGGAGGCGGACATTCATGCCCTCCCGAACGCGGTCGATTTTCTCCCGCACCGCGGCGCGCTGCTCCTCGGTGATGGGGGGCAGGTTTTCCTCCTCCCCCCTGGCCACACGGCGTCCCCGATACCGCAAAAACAGCTTGCACAGGATGGACGAGGTATAATCCGTCACGGCAAAGGTCAGCAGCACCGTCTCCCCGCCCTTGAGCTCCTTGGTTTCCTTCAGGAAGATATCCCCCTGGACGGTCACCAGTCCGCTCTCCGCGGTCAGCTCCCGGATATCCACCGTGCGGTCGGCGATCCCCCGGCCGAACATCGGCTTCCCGACAGCCTTGTCCGCCATCTCCGGAATCGGAATCCCCGTTTCCAGCGGATCCTTTTTCCCCGCTGCCTTTCGTTCACCGGCAGCAGGCTTTTCCCCTTCCTTTTTGCGCTCGGCGGGCCTGCGGTCGGGCTTCTCTTCTTCCGCCCGTTCCGCGTTGTACGCCGTCCCATACCGCTCCGCCATCTCCGCCCGGGTAACGGTCATCAGGCTCTCCGCCCGCTCCCGGCGCATCTGCTCCAGCCTGGCCTCCCGGTCCCCGGCCAGCGTGGTCTCCACGATGACCTTCGCGTCAAAGATCTCCCGGATGGCGATGGCCAGCCGGTTGGCGATGTTATTCCGCCCCATATACTGCATGGAGAACTCATCCGGAAAGGTCAGCGTCACCCGATCCCCCCGGCAGCTCCAGTCGATGTTCGGCAGCCAGGCAATCATTCCCGGATAATTCCGTTTCAGGAAATCCGTCAGCACCTGCCGGTAGGATCCGATGTCCGAAAGAAAGCCTTCCCGCAGCTCCGGGCTCACCACCCGCACGGCCAGCGGCCGCCCGGGGAACGTGTCCTGCAGGATCTTCTCCAGCTTCAGAAATTCCTTTTCCCCCGCCAGCACCGTGCTTTCGAAGGTGATATACGTTTTTTTCAGAGATTTGACATAGGTCACCCGGGGCGCCTTCAGCTTTCCCGCCAAGGCCGGGATTTCCCGGGAAATCCTGCTGATCAAATCCTCGTAGCTCATGCGCGCTCCTTCTGTTTCACCATTTCTCTGACCTTCCGGATCAGAATATCGCCCAGGTCCCCCTGAACCTTTTTCGGTTCTTCACCCTTCACAAACAGCACGCCGGTCCCGTTTCCGCCCCCGGCTATGCCTACATCCGCTTCCCGTCCTTCGCCCAGCCCGTTCACCACGCATCCCATCACCGCGACCTTCAGCGGAACGCGGATATCGCTGAGTTCCTTTTCCACCCGGGCTCCGATCTCCGCCACCGGGATGCCCGTACGCCCGCAGGTCGGACAGGCCACCAGCTGCACCCCCCGGGTCCGCAAGTCCAGCGCCCTGAGAATATCCCATCCCGCTTTCGCTTCCGGCACCGGGTCCCCGCTGAGGCTGACCCGGATGGTATCCCCAATGCCGTCCAGCAGCAGCGCCCCAATGCCGATGGCGCTCTTTACGGTTCCCTGCCCCGGCAGACCCGCTTCCGTAACCCCTACGTGCAGCGGGTAATCGCACAGCTGATGGGCCAGCCGATAGGCCTCCACCGTCAGCTTTACGTCGCTGCTCTTCATGCTCAGCACCGTATCATAAAACCCGGCTTTTTCCAGCAGCCGCGCATGCCCCAGCGCGCTCTCCACCAGCGCTTTCGCCGTGGGCCCTCCGTACCGGTCCAGCAGGCTCTTTTCCACGGACCCGCTGTTGACCCCGATGCGGATAGGGATATGATGGGCCCTGGCGCAGTCCGCCACCATCCGGACCCGATCCTCTCCGCCGATGTTTCCGGGATTGATCCGCATTTTGGCAATCCCATTTTCCATGGCCCGAATGGCCAGCCTGTAGTCAAAATGGATGTCCGCCACCAACGGAACCGGGCTTCCGTCCACCAGCGCCCGCACCGCCTGAGCGCAGGCTTCGTCATATACGCTGACCCTGACCAGGTCGCAGCCCGCCTCCGCCAGCGCCCGAATCTGCGCCAGGGTGGCTTCCGTATCCCGGGTGTCGGTATTGGTCATGCTCTGCACCAGAATAGGGTTTCCCCCTCCCAGCTTCAGCGTTCCGATCGTTACTTCTCTCTTCATGGTTTCCCTCTCTGTGTTCTTTTCCGCCGTCGCCGCGCTCCGGATCCCGTTACCTGATCAGCCTCAGGACATCCTGATAGGTCAGGAAGATCATCAGTCCCAGCAGCAGCACCATGCCGGCCGTATGCACCAGGGCTTCCTTTTCCTGGGGCACGGGCTTGCGCCGAACCACTTCAATCAGCCCGAACACCAGGCGGCTCCCGTCCAGCCCGGGAATGGGCAGCAGATTCATCAGCCCCAGGTTGATGGATATGGAGATCAGCAGCTCCAGGAAGGCCTGCATTCCGCCGAGACGCACCTCCTCGGAGACGATGGAAATAATCCCCACCGGCCCCGACGTCTGATCCAGCCCTTCTCCGGTGGTCACCAGGTTTTTCAGCGCGCCCAGAATCAGCCCGCTGGCCTGCCAGCACATTTCCGCGCTGGCCTTTGCCGCCCCGGCCAGGTTTGTTTTCTCCGTTCTCAGCCTGTAGCGGCCCCCGATGGTGACCCCCACCATCATCCGTTCCTCTTCTTCATTCCAGGCAGGGGTCAGCTGCAGGTGCAGGGTTTCCTCCCCCCGCAGGACGGTGACCTCCAGCGCGGGATCCCCCTGCCGGTATCCGCCGATAGCGGAAAGCAGGGTCTCGGTGGTGTCGTCCAGCATGTTCTTCCCGTTGATCTCGGTGATCACGTCCCCCGCCTGCAGCCCCGCGTCCCGGGCGGCCCCCGCGGCGTTTACCTCCATGATATAGGGATCCACGCCCGTGACCGTGCTGATCCCGTTCACCCAATAGAAGCCCGTGGCCAGAATAAACGCCAGCAGGAAGTTCATCATGGGCCCCATGAGGATCACGAAAAGCCGTTTCCACACGTTCTGATTGGGAAAAAGCCGCGGATCGTCCTTGGGCAGCTCTTCCAGGGAGTCCTCCCCGTAGAACCCGCAGTACCCGCCCAAGGGGACGGCCCGGACCGCGAAGGTGGTTTCATACTTCCTGCTCTTCCAGCCGAAGAGCTTCGGTCCGAAGCCCACCGCGAACTCCGCCACGTCGATATGCATCCACCGGGCTGCCCAGAAGTGCCCCATTTCATGCACCACAATCAGGATCGCCAGCAGCAGAATGGCCAGCAAAATGGACAGGATATTCATCTTTTTCTCACCACTTCCCGGGCCAGCCGGTCCGCCTCAAAAATTTCCTCCAGGCTCCCCGCCGTCAGGCCGCTGAGCCGGTCCAACGCCCGGGCCACAAGATCGTAGATGTCCCCGAAAGCGATTTCGTCCCGCAGAAAGCGGGCCACCGCCTCCTCGTTTGCTCCGTTGAGCACGGTGCAGGCGGCGCCTCCCGCCCGCAGCGCTTCCTTCGCCATCCGCAGGGAAGGAAACTTCTCCTCGTCCGGCTCCTCGAATGTCAGCTTTCCCAGCTGAAACAGATCCGGCTCCCGCACCCCCGTGGACCTTCTCCTGGGATAGCTCATCGCATACCCGATGGGAACCCGCATGTCCGGCGCCCCCAGCTGAGCGATAACCGCCCCGTCCTCGAAGACAATCGCGGAATGAACGATGCTCTCCGGGTGCACCACCACCTGGATGCGGCTCTCCGGCATGTCGAACAGCCACCGGGCTTCCATGATCTCCAGCCCCTTGTTAAACATACTGGCTGAATCCACGGTGATCTTGGCGCCCATATCCCAGTTGGGATGCTTCAGGGCCTGAGCCCGGGTCGCGCTGCGTATCTTCTCCTTCTCCCATGTCCGGAACGGGCCGCCGGAGGCCGTCAGCAGAATCTTCTCCGGCCGGTTTCCCCCGGCCCCCTGCAGGCACTGGAAAATGGCGCTGTGTTCGCTGTCCACCGGAAGGATGGGCAGCCCCTTTTCTTTCGCCTTCTCCATGACCAGGTGTCCCCCGGTCACCAGCGCTTCCTTGTTGGCCAGAAGGACCTGTCTTCCCGCGTCCAGCGCGTCCATGACGCTCTGCAGCCCGGCGATGCCCACAATGCTGACCAGCACCATGTCCGCCTCCGTCTCCGCGGCCGCGGCCCGCAGCGCCTCCTTCCCGCTCATCCATCGGCAGAACCGCAAATCCTCCGGCACCTCTTCCGCCCGGATGCCGTCCAGAAGCCCCGCCATTTCCGGCCGGAACTCCCGGACCTGGTCAAACAGCTTTTCCCTGTTGCTTTTCGCCGTCAGCGCCGTCACCCGGTACTCCTCCGGGTGACGCCGGCAGATGTCCAGCGCCTGGGTTCCGATGGATCCGGTGGATCCGAGAATGGAAATTGTTTTCATTGCATGACGCTCCACAGCAAGCGGTTCATTCCATCCATCTTCACCGCGCATAAGGGTTCACTCCCCATCGGCCCGAATGCGGCGGTACGGACGGCGGTCAAACCGCGATATTCAGATAGCAGAACATGAGCACCGCCATAAACAGTACGCTGTCCAGCCTGTCCAGCATGCCTCCGTGCCCGGGAAACAGGTTGGAAAAATCCTTGATGCCGCTGTGCCGCTTCACCAGCGAGGCGAACAGGTCGCCCACCTGGCCCACGATGCCCCCCAGAAATCCCAGCATCAGGTATTCCCACCAGGCAGGCAGTTTCGCCAGGGTGGGGCCGTTGCAGACGATAAGCGAAATCCCCCACACGATCATGGCGCCGATCACGCTGCCCGCAAGCCCTCCCAGGGCGCCGGACACGGTCTTGTTCGGGCTGACCGGGGGACAGAGCTTCCGGCCTCCCACCGCGCAGCCCACAAACAGGGCGAAGGTATCCCCCAGCAGCGGAACCGCGAAGGTCAGGCACAGCAGCACCACCTCCACCGCCTTCTGTTCCGTCAGGCTCAGGGCCACCAGACAAAGCCCCGGCAGCACCACCGTCAGGATCGGGAGCGCGGACATGGCCAGATCCGTCAGATCCGGCTCGTCCCGGAACAGAATCTGGATCGACATGCACACCATGCAAATCGCCATCAACGGCACCAGAGAGCGGGAATCCAGCATCCGGGTCAGGGGAACGGACCCGATCAGCACCACCCAGGCGGGCCAGCTGACCACCCTGTGCCCCGCCAGGGTCAGCGCGTGGTACTCCTCCCAGGTGGCAAAGCCGATGCAGATCAGGGCGGCGATGGCAAAACCCCAGCCGGGCAGGCACAGCAGGCCGACCAGCAGCAAGACCAGCAGCAGTCCCGTAACGATCCGCTGTTTCATGCCTCCCTGCCTCCTTCTGCCTGCTCCGCTTCTTCCGTCCGGCCGCCGTATCGCCGGTCCCGCCGTCCGAAGGCCGCCAGGCACCGGTCATATTCCTCCACCGTAAAGTCCGGCCAAAGCGTCTGCGGGAAAATGAATTCCGCGTAAGCGTTCTGGTACAGCAGGAAGTTGCTCAGCCGCATCTCCCCGCTGGTCCGGATCAGGAGATCCACGTCCGGCTGTCCCCGGGTGTACAGGTGGTCAGAAATGGTCTGTTCCGTAATGTCCTCCGGGTTGATCTCCCCCCGTCGGACCATTCCGGCGATCTCCGCCGTGGCCCGGACCAGTTCCGCCCGGCTCCCGTAATTGACCCCGATGTTCAGGTGCAGCCCGGTATTGGCTTTCGTCCGCTCCTCCGCCTCGATCAGGGTTTTCCGCTGGATATCCGGCAAAGCTGATTTGTCCCCCAAAATCAGGATCCGTACGTTCTTTTCGCACAGCTCCTCGATTTCACTGGCAAAAAAGTCCAGAATCAGCTGCATCAGCGCCGCCACTTCCTCCGCCGGGCGGCTCCAGTTCTCCGTGGAAAAGGCATACAGGCTCAGCGCCTCAATCCCCAGATCATCCGTATGCCGGATAATCTCCCGCAGGGTTTCCGTCCCCTGCCGGTGCCCCAGGGAGACGCCTAATTTGTGTTTCTTCGCCCATCGGCCATTGCCGTCCATAATAATGGCGACGTGCCGGGGCAGGCGGGCTTCTGCGGTCCCCTCCGTTTCTTTCCACAGGCTCCAGAATGCTTTCAGCTGTTTCGTGTTCATATCTGCTCCTCTTTGATGAAAAAAGCGCGGCCCTTTCGGTCAAAAAAGCCGCGCTCCGTTTTCGTGCGACCGGATCACACCGCCATGATTTCCTTTTCCTTGGCGGCGTAGATCGCATCCACGTCCTTGATGGCCTTGTCCGTAATCTTCTGCAGATTCTCTTCGGCCTCATGCTGGTCGTCTTCGGTAATATCGCTGTTCTTCTTCAGCTTCTTGATCTGCTCCATGGCGTCCCGCCGGATGGAGCGCACCGCCACCTTGGCTTCCTCCGCCGCGCGGCTGGCCTGCTTGGTCAGATCCCGGCGCCGCTCCTCGTTCAGCTCCGGAAAGACCAGCCGGATCACCTTCCCGTCGTTGGACGGATTGATCCCCAGATCGCTGGTCTGAATCGCCTTTTCGATGGGCGTAATCATCTTCGGTTCCCAGGGGGCGATGACCAGCATCCTCGCTTCGGGGACGGAGATGTTCCCCACCTGGTTAATGGGTGTGGGCGTTCCGTAGTAGTCCACCATGATCCGATCCAGCACCTGGGGATTCGCCCGCCCGGCCCGGATGCTCTGCATATCCCGCTCATATACGGCGCAGGTCTTGCCCATCTTTTCTTTCGCCGTGTTCAGTACCTCATCTACCATTTTATTCCGCCTCCTTCCCTTTGTGCGCCAAAGGGAGCTTCATCTTCGGGCATCATTATACCCGTTTTCATTCAGCTTGACAATCTTTTATTTCAGCCCTTTAATCATGGCCAGATCCCCATACAGGATGGAATCGTCCCCCAGGGAAGCCACCTTGATATCCACGGTGGAACGGATCTGAGGCATGCAGTACCGGTCCACTTCCTCCAGAATCTTTTTCAGGAACAGATCTCCCAGCGCTTCCATCACTCCTCCGCCGAAGAGAACCAGATCGGGGGAGAAGGTGTTGATCATGTTTCCGGTGGCGACCGCCAGCCAGTGGCAGGCCCGGTCCACCGCCTCCATGGCCACCTTGTCTTCCTTTTTCAGCGCTTCCACCAGCTTTTTCGACCGGAACACTCCGTCCTTTACGTCCTCCGCCATGCAGCACTCCCGTCCCCGGCTCACCTGCTGGCGAATATAGGCGCTCATGCCCTGCTTGCTGGAGAAGGCTTCCAGGCAGCCCCGCTGCCCACAGTTGCACAGCGGGCCCTCCGGGTCCAGCACCATATGACCGTATTCCGCGGCTTTAAACTGGTTCCCGGTATACAGGCTGCCGTTGAGCACCAGGCCGCCGCCCATGCCGGTTCCCACGAAGAAGCCCACGATATTGCTGTATCCCCGGCCGACGCCAAAATGATATTCCCCCAGCACCCCCAGGTTGACGTCGTTGCCCACATAGAAGGGAACGCCGAACTGTTTCCGCATGGAGGCCGCCATGTCATAGTTCCTCCAGGGCAGATTGGGGGTAAACAGGACGATCCCCCTGTCCTGATCGATGACGCCGGGCGCGCAGGATGCGATCGCGTTGAGCTTTTTCCGGTCAATGCCGGACTCTTTGATCATCTCCTCCACCACGGAAATGATCACCTTTTCCACATCGGTGGATCCGGATCCGCCGGATTTGGACCGTTTCTTCAGCCGGTAAATGATCTCATCCTTCTCGTTGAAGATGGCGCCCAGGACTTTGGTGCCGCCGACGTCCAGACAGATGTTGTAGCTTGCGGGCATGGGAAGACCTCCTTTTCTGTTCCTTTGTTTTTATGATCCCTGTCCCTCCGCCGGGACCTGTTCATCCGCGCGCTCCGGCGCGTCCAGCCTGACCTGATGCGTGCTGAAATAACGGTACAGCGCCTCCTGGGAAGAGGTTCCTTCCCCGCCTTCCTCCCGGGTATAGGTCCCGTCGGAATGCATGCGCCATCCCTTCTCCCGGTCGTTCCGAAGCGCGTCGAGGATCACGTTCAGCTGTTCCCTGGTGTCCGGGGTCACGGCCTCGATAAACGCTTCCACCCGCCGTTCCAGGTTCCGCCCCAGCAGGTCGCCCGAGCCGATAAAGAGCCGCTGCTCCTCCCCTTCGCCAAAGCTGTAAATCCGGGAATGCTCCAGCCACCGCCCGACCACGCTGGTGACGGAGATATTGTCCGTCAGGCCCGGCACCCCTGGCCGCAGGCAGCAGATCCCCCGAACGAAAAGCTCCACCTTCACCCCCGCCCGGGAGCACTCGATGAGCTTATTCATCACATCCAGGTTGTTGACGGCGTTGACCTTCATGGCGACCCGGCCCCGTTCGCCTTTGGCGATTTCCTGATCCAGATATTCCAGCACCCGCGGCTTAAAGGTCAGGGGCGCCAGCCACAGGTTCTCCACCTTCGGAGGGATCTCTCCCTCCGTCAGGGCGGCAAAGGCGGTTTCCGCGTCCAGCCCCACCTGCTCCCGGGCGGTGATCAGGGACAGATCGGTATACTGTTCACCGGTCACCTCGTTATAGTTCCCGGTCCCCACCTGGGTAATCCGGCTGGGCACCCCGTCATGCAGCCTGGTAATGACGCACAGCTTGCTGTGCACCTTGTATTCCGGCAGCCCGTAAATCACCCGGCACCCCGCGTCCTCCAGCATCTCGGAATAGTCGATATTGTTCTGCTCGTCAAACCGCGCCCGCAGCTCCAGCAGGCACAGCACGTCCTTCCCCCGGTCCGCCGCGTAGGCCAGGGCCGCCGCGATTTTGCTGCTGGCGGACATCCGGTACAGGGTGATCTTAATGGAGAGCACCTCGGGATCGTCCGCCGCTTCATAGATCAGATCCACAAAGGACATCATGGACTGGAACGGGAAGCTCATCAGCAGATCGTTTTTCTCGATATATTGGAAGTATTCCCCTTTCTTCAGCCCCAGGTCCCGCAGAGGCCTGCGCTCCGAATAGCGGAAGCTGGCCGGCCCGCCGATGGCGGAGCGGAAGGACAGATCGAAGGGAACGGACTGGGTAAACACCCTGCTCTCCGTCACCCGGAGCTTCCGCAGCAGCAGGGCGCGGCCGGGGTCGGCCAGCTTGCCGATAATCCGAACCCGCACCGGCATCTCCCGCTTCCGCTTGGTCAGCATCCCGGAAACCTTCTTGCGCAGATCCTCGTTGGCGCTCTCCTCCACGGTGGAAATAAAAACATCCGCGTTCCGGGTCACTTCCACGATAGCGGACTGAAGAATGTTTTCTTTCTTCAGCAGAAGGGGCAGGAAATGCCGCACCAGCTGCGCCGTGGGAACGATCTTCTGGCAGCCGTCGATTTCGAAGCTCTGATAGGCGGGGACCCGGTTCAGGGGGATGATGCACAGCCGCTGCTCCGTCCCCCGGCCGAGGAAGGCAATGATATTGGCCTCCCCGTCCCACAGGAAGGGCAGCGATTGATCTGTGGAAATGATCTGCGGCTGGAGCATGCCCCGGATATCCCCGAAGAGCTTTTTGCTCATCAGCTCATCCACCTTGCTGATTTTCTTGAAGTCCAGCACTTCCACGTTGTTCAGCCGCAAATCCGAGCGGATGCTCTTCCAGATGCTTTCCATCAGGGTCTGCTGTTCCCGGGTAACCCGGAGCACCTCCTCGATCTGCGCCGCGGGCAGCAGCCCGGTCAGGGGATCCCCCTTATCCGGCGTCAGCAGCGCCCGATGGGTCAGAATCCCGATCCGGACCCGATAAAACTCCGTCAGATTGGACTGATAGATCATCAGGAACTTCAGCCGCTCCAGCAGCGGCACCGTGGGATCCGCCGCCTCCAGAAGCACCCGCTGGTTAAACGCCAGCCAGCTGATCTCCCGGTTGATAAATGTGCCGTCTTCCTGGGCTGGCGCCGCCGGCACGCTGTTTTTGTTTTTCTTTTCCTTGAGATC
>JAFWES010000075.1 GCA_017512805.1 Clostridia bacterium | reverse complement strand
AGATCCGCCTTTACGGTTTCCGTCGCCTTCGTCGCTTCCGCCAGCTTGGCTTCCAGATCCGCCTTTACGGTTTCCGTCGCCTTCGTCGCTTCCGCCAGCTTGGCTTCCAGATCCGCCTTCACGGTCTCCGCCGCCTTCGTCGCTTCCGCCAGCTTGGTTTCCGCTTCGCCCTTCGCGGTTTCCGCCGCTGCCTGAGCGTCCGACAGCCTGGTTTCCAGGTCCGCCCTCACCGTCTCCGCCGCCTTGGCCGCGTCCGCCAGCTGGGTTTCCAGCGCGGTCTTCGTGGTGTCCGCCGCGCTGGTCACCTCCGCCAGCTTCTTTTCCAGCTCGGATTTTGCGGATTCCGCCGCGCTGGTGGCTTCCGCCAGCTTCGCTTCGGCCGCGGTGGCGGCTTCCGCTACTTTGGTTTCCGCTTCGGTTTTGGCCGCTTCCGCCGCCGCCTGTGCTTCCGCCAGCTGGGCTTCCAGATCGGTCTTTGCCGTCTCCAGCGCGGCCTTCTCGTCCGTCACTGCCTTCAGCTGAGCGTTTACATCATCCACGGTTTTCTGCAGATTTCCCCTCTGCGAACCGAAGACAAAGCTCAGGACAACTGCAATCACCGCAATGACTGCCAACGCAATCGTCACCGTTTTTTTCATAGACTCTCTCCTCCTTTTAAAAAATGTGAATATGGGGATTTACGATTCGTCCAGAATCATACCACATCTTTCAGGATTTGTCATGTATAAAATTCATGCGTTCTCATCCTGCGGCCGCGAAGAGCTCCCCTGTTCCGGATGAACGGCGGCCGTCCTTCAGGATTCGGCTTTCCATACACAATTCCCTGATTTCCAGACCCCATGCACCCGGCAGTTTTCGTCCAGCAGCAGCACATCCGCGTCCCGCCCGGGGAGCAGCGATCCCTTCTTCTCCTGCAGGCGGACGGAAGCGCTGGGGTGGAAGGACGCGCAGGCCACCGCTTCATACAGGGGGACATGGGCATGCTCCCGCCAGTTCCGTACCGCTTCATTCATTCTCAGCACACTGCCGGCAATGGTTCCGTCCTTCAGGCGGCAGGCGATCCCTTCCACAAAGATGGGCTGCCCTCCCAGCTCGTATTCTCCGTCCCCCATGCCGCCCGCCCGGGTACAGTCGGTGATCAGCGTCAGCCGTTCCCCGGCGCACAGACGCAGCAGGGGATACAGATCCGGGTGCACATGAAAAGTATCCGCGATCAGTTCGCACCATCCGCCCCGGATCAGCGCCGCGCCTACCGTCCCGGGATTGCGATGGTTCAGCCCGGTCATGGCATTGAACAGATGGGTAAAGTGATCGGCTCCGGCCTCCAGCGCCCGCAGCGCCATTTCGTAATCCGCGTCCGTATGCCCGATGGAAACCGCCATTCTGTCTTTGAGCTGTCGGATGCACGCCAGCCCACCGGGCATTTCAGGCGCCACGGTGATCAGCCGGATCACATCCGCCCAGGGCAGGATTTTCTCCGCTTCCGGAGGGCAGATCGCCTCCTCGGCCTGGGCGCCCTTCCGTTTCGGGTTAATGAAAGGCCCTTCCGCGTGCGCTCCTAAAATCTCCGCCATCGGGATGTCCGGGGACGCGCTCTCCGCCATCAGGCTCCGGATATTCTCCAGCGCCGCTTCCAGTTCGCCCCAGGGGACGGTCATCGTGGTGGGGAGAAAGCTGGTCACCCCGTTTTTCAGGATGCCTTCCGCCATTCGCCGCAGCCCTTCCCTTTTTCCGTCGGAAGCATCCTCGCCCAGGTATCCGTGAATATGAATGTCCACAAAGCCCGGGGAAATATACCGTCCTCCCGCGTCGACCGTCTCGGTGTCCGCGGGAATCTCCCTTTCCGGCGTCATGCCCACAATCCGGTCCCCGAACAGCAGCGCCTGCCCCGCAACTTCCCTGTCTGGCAGCAAAATCCGCCCGTTCACCATCGCCTTCACCGCAAAACCTCCTCCCAAAACGCCGGTGGCATTCTGTTTTCTGTCATCGGTCCCGTCCCTTCCGTTCAGATCAGCCAGTCAGATGAGCGCAGAAGGGCGGATCGTCTGTGTGCGCGTACAGAGGGTCCGTCCCTTCTGTGCGCCTGAACCGTTACGTCTTATCATTTCGATTCGGAGCCCCAAAAACCTTTTTCGCAAAAATCGGAATCAAGGCTTCCTTTTTGGGCTCTTTTCGAGTAGAATAGATTGGGGGGGTTGAGATAAGTTCGGCTCTTCTCATCCGGGGATTTGGAAACCGGACGTCCTGAAGGAGGCATAATGAACATATCCAATATCCTGCTGCTGTTGGGCGGCGTCGCCCTGTTTCTCTTTGGCATGTCCCTTATGGGGGACGGGCTGAAAAAGGTCGCCGGCAACAAACTGGAGCTGATTCTGTTTCGGCTCTCGTCCACGCCCGTCCGGGGGATCCTCCTGGGCGCGGGGGTTACGACAGTGATCCAGTCCTCTTCCGCGACCAGCGTCATGGTGGTGGGCTTCGTCAATTCCGCCATGATGCACCTGCGTCAGGCCATTTCCGTGATCATGGGAGCGGTCATCGGCACCAGTATCACCGGATGGATCATCTGCCTCTCCAGCCTTGGGGACGGAGGGACCTCTACCCTGCTTCAGCTGCTGGGGACCGAGAGCCTCGCCGCCATGACCGCAGTCGCCGGCATCCTGCTGCGCATGATCAGCAAAAAGAAGTCCGGCAAGCATATCGGGGATATTCTGCTGGGCTTCTCCGTCCTGATGTTCGGAATGAAGACCATGAGCGGTTCGGTGTCGGGCCTGCGGGAAAACGAGCATTTTCTTTCCCTGCTGACCAACTTTTCCAACCCCGCGCTGGGGATTCTGGCCGGCCTGGTCATGACCGCCATCCTTCAAAGCGCTTCCGCTTCCGTAGGTATCCTGCAGGCCATGTCCGCCACCGGTCTGATGGACTTTGCCCAGGTTCTGCCCATCATTCTGGGGATCGCCATCGGCGCCTCCGTCCCTGTGCTGCTGTCCGGGCTGGGCTCCTCCACCGAGGGCCGCCGCGCCTCCTTCAGCTACCTGGTTCTGGAAGTGCTGCGGGTCATTCTCTTCGCCGCGGTCTTTTATCCGCTGAACGGCATCTTCCGGTTCTCTTTCTTCCACGCGACGATGAACATGTTCTCCATCGCCCTGCTGAATACCTTATTCCGGGCTTCCACGGTGCTGGTTCTGTCCCCTTTCATCCCCCTGATTGAAAAGCTGGTATGCAAACTGGTCCCCGCCAATCCTGGGGATACGGAGCGCACGGAGGATATGAACCGGCTGGAGGAGCGCTTCCTGGCCTATCCCACCCTGGCGGTGGAGCAGACCCGACTGACCATCAACAAAATGGCGGAGCTGACCCGGCTGTCCATGGAAGAGGCGATCAGCCTGTTGAAAACATTTGACGAAAAAGCCTACCGGGAGGTGCAGGATCTGGAATCCCTGGTGGACCGGTATGAAGACCGGATCGGTTCCTACCTGATGCGGCTGACGGGCCGGGAAATGACCGACACCCAGAACAGGGCCGTCAGCCAGTATCTCCGGGCCATCACCGATCTGGAACGCATCAGTGACCACGCCCTGAACATCGCCGAACGGGCCGCTGAAATGCACGAGAAAAAAGTGATCTTTTCCGACAAGGCCGGCAGGGAAATGAGCAATCTGCTTTCCGCCATGGAGCGGATCCTTGCCCTGACCTTTGAAGCGTTCCTCAGTGACGACGTGGAAATCGCCTACCGGGTGGAGCCCCTGGAGCAGGTCATTGATCAGATCTGCCGTAAAATGCGGGAAAAGCACGTGGCGCGTCTGGCCAAGGGAAAATGCACCATTATCAACGGCTATATTTTCAACGATCTGGTGGTGGATTTTGAACGGGTCTCCGATCACTGTTCGAACATTGCCATCGTCATCGTGGAGCTGCTGGATGAGAACGCCCTGCATGTCCACGAATTATCCGAAACCATCAAGAGCCAGCACATCCACGAATATGAAAAGTTCTACGATGAATACACGCAGCAGTACATTGGCAAGGCGGCCCTGAAAGAAGCGTAATGGCTTTCCCCCTCATTCCACGGTCACGCTCTTGGCCAGATTCCGGGGCTTATCCACATCCAGCCCCCGGTTCACGCTGGTGTAATACGCCAGCAGCTGCAGCGGAATCACGGCCAGAGAAGGAAAGAAGTGTTCATCCGTCCTGGGAATATACAGGGCAAAGTTCACCGAATCTTCCACCTGAAAATTCCCGTTGGGGGTAATGCCCATTAAATAAGCTCCTCTGGCTTTGCATTCCGTCATGTTGGAAAGGGTCTTTTCATATAACGCCGATTGCGTCAGCAGCCCGACCACCAGCGTATTGTTTTCAATCAGGCTGATGGTGCCGTGTTTCAGCTCGCCGGCCGCGTAGGCTTCTGAATGGATATAGCTGATTTCCTTCATCTTCAGGCTGCCTTCCAGGCTCATCGCGTAATCCAGCCCCCTGCCGATAAAAAAGATATCATGCGCGTTCACGATCTTAGAAGAAAACCACTGCAGGCGTTCTTTTTCCTCCAGAATCCGTCGGATTTTATCCGGAATGGTTCTCAGCTCCCGAATGTATCCGGCCTTCTGCTCTGACGTGATCCGGCCCTTCGCGGCCCCCAGGGCAATGGCGAGAATATACAATACGATCAGCTGCGCACTGTAAGCCTTCGTGGTCGCCACCGCGATTTCCGGACCCGCTTTTGTATAAATCACATGATCCGCTTCTCTGGCGATGGAGGATCCCACCACATTGACCACCGCCAGCGTCGCCGCCCCACGCTCCTTTGCCGCCCGCAGGGCGGCCAGACTGTCCGCCGTTTCCCCGGACTGGGAAATGATGACAACCAGCGTATCGTCCTGCGTGGGAATGGAACGGTATCTGTATTCAGACGCCAGCTCCACCCGGGTCGGTACACCGGCCAGATCCTCCAGCAGAACCCGCGCCGCCATTCCCACATGCCAGGCGGAGCCGCAGGCGACGATGTCAACCTCACGGAGGCCGGCCAGGAACTCCTGGGTGATCCCCGCTTCCTCAAGGTGGATTTCATCCTCCGCGGCCAGGCTGTTCAGTGTGTTCTGAACCGCTTCCGGCTGTTCATGAATCTCCTTGAGCATAAAATGCTCATAGCCTTCCTTCTCCGCGGCTGAGGCGTCCCAGGTAATGGTTGTCAGGGGCAGCGAGCGTTCATCCCCGTTCAGGTCATAAAAAGAGACGTGGCCGGGAGATATTCTGGCGACCTGAAGGTTCTCGATATAATAAACATCCCGGGTGTATTTCAGGATCGCAGGGACATCCGAGGCCAGATAGGAAGCATCCTCCTCCGTCCCGATAATCAGGGGAGAATCCTTTCTGGCCGCGAAGATCTCCCCGGGATAATCCTGAAACATGAGCCCCAGGGCATAGCTCCCCCGAACCCGCACCATGGTTCGGGTAATCGCGTCCACCGGACCGATCTTATACTTGTTGTAGTAATAATCCACCAGCTTTACGAGAACTTCCGTATCCGTATCACTGTAAAAGGTGTAGCCGTGCCGAAGCAGCTTTTCCTTCAGCTCTGCATAATTCTCAATAATCCCGTTATGTACACCGACAACCTCAGACTCCACGGGGCCGGAGGCGGAACCCGTGCAGTTTCCGCTGACATGGGGATGCGCGTTCACGAGGCTGGGATCGCCGTGAGTCGCCCACCGGGTATGCCCGATCCCGCAGGTTCCCTCCAGGGCTCTCCCCTGATCTGTTTTGTCTGCGAGATGGATCAGTTTTCCCGTGGCCTTGACAACCTCCGCCAGTTTATTTCCGTCTCTGACAGCCATCCCGGCCGAGTCGTATCCCCGATATTCCAGTCTGGAAAGCCCGTCCAGCAGGATCGGACCCGCACGCCTTTTCCCCGTATATCCAACGATTCCGCACATGCCTGCAGGTTTCCTCCTTTTGTTGAATAAGATGTATTATAACGTCTTATTTTAACCTGTCAAGCTTCTTTTCCGATCCTGTTTGTATTTTTGCTGTATTGGCCCGCCGGTATCAAAAGCAACAAGTTGTTCTGACAGCCCGTTTTTCAAAGATATACGAAAGCGCTGGACTCTCTTTGGTCCAGCGCCGGATCATTTTATGCAAGCCGCCTCAGTTCAGCTCCATGACCACCCGAACACCCCGGCTCAAGAAGCCTACATCGTGAATGGAGACCGTTTCGGCCTCATATTCCCTGTCATAGCTTTGCAGCATGACCTCGTGGTCGTTCAGCACCTTGATTTTCCGCAGGTACCGATGTTCCTTCCATGTGATCAGCATGATCGCTCCGTCCACCGGGCTCTGGGCCGGCACGGTCAGCACCAGATCCCCCTTGCAGATGCGGAAACCCCGCATGCTGTCGTCCGGAACCAGATAGTAGAACACCTTGTCCGGATTGGCCCCTTCGATGCGGCCCTGATCCACCGGCTCCAGCTTCCAGGCCACCGGCTTCATCACCGCGTTCATCACCGGAACCCGCTTCATGACGCTCTGCAGCGCGTCCAGCCAGATACTCCCCGCAATGCCCTGCTTTTCCTCCTGGGTAGAAGCCACCTTTTCCGCTTCCTTCGGCTGAATCTGCTGCTGCACCACCTTCCGCACGGAGGGCTGGACCTGGGCCAGATCCACCGTGGAGGCAATATCATCCAGGGTGAACTCCGCCTCGTTCTGCTGCCGTAGGCCGATGGTTTTCAGAATCCGCCGGGCCTGATCGTCACCAATGATCCGGGTTCCCGCCTCCACAGCCATAATATAGCTTTCGCTGACGCCGCATTTCCGGGCTACCTGCTTCGGTGTCAACTTCTGCCGAATCCGCTCCGTGCGGATCAAGTCTCCTAATCTGCTCATGCCTCTCATCTCCTGTATTTCCATTGCTCCGGCGCCACCGGCAGCGAAAGGAAATGTAACATGATCGGTTGGAAAAGTCAAGGATGGAGCAGGATTCCCGGCATTCCGCGCAGAAATAGGAATGGGGTGGTGTGAAACCATATGCCGCCACAAGAAAGAGTCATTGTTCAGTCCCGAAAGCGGATCGGCTGATAAGTATACGAAAGGAAGGATCAGGTTATGAGCGAACTGACACAGTCCGAACTCGAAGAAATAGAGGAGTTCCAGAAATACAAATTTGACACCCAGCTGCTGATTGAGGGGGAGGATCTGGACGATTTCGAGATCCGGGATTACATCTCCGAGCATTTTGAAGGCAACGAACTGCTCGTGGTAGGGGACGAGGAGCTCATCAAGCTGCACTTTCACACCAACGAGCCCTGGCTGGTCATGGCCTACTGCGCCACCAAAGGGGATATTTACGACGTCGTCGTGGAAAACATGTTCCGTCAGGCCAAAGGGCTGCAGGGCTGACAGATCGTCTTCTGATTCCCAGGCCTTTTCCCTGTCGCTTCGGGTCGGCACAGACGGATCACGAATAGTCGAATCCGCCCTCTCCCGCGAAGCAATACCGACCATTCCTCACAAAACAGGAGAACCCGCATGAATCAATTCAGCCGGACAGAGCTTCTGCTGGGCCCCGAAGCAATGGAAACGTTAAAGCAAAGCCGGATCGCCGTCTTTGGCGTCGGCGGCGTCGGCAGCTATGTGGTGGAAGCCCTGGTCCGCTCCGGCGTCGGCTCGCTGGACCTGGTGGATCACGACCGGGTCAGCCTGACCAATCTGAACCGCCAGCTGATCGCGTCCCACAGCACCCTGGGCCGGGACAAGGTGGAGGTCGCCATGGAGCGGGCGCTGGACATCAATCCACTTTGCCGGATCCGGCCCCTGCGGATCTTTTATCTGCCGGAAACCCGGCATCTGATTGATTTTACCCAATATGATTACGTCATCGACGCCATCGACACTGTTTCCGGCAAACTGTCCCTGATTCAGGCGGCTCAGGAAGCGGGTACGCCCATCATCTCCGCCATGGGTACCGGCAACAAAACCGATCCGACCGCCTTCCGGGTGGCGGATCTTTATGAAACCAGCGTCTGCCCCCTGGCCCGCGTCATGCGGAAGGAATGCCGGAAACGGGGGATCCGCCATCTGAAAGTGGTTTATTCCACAGAGGAGCCCCTTCATCCTTCCCGCCCGGCGGACATGCCGGAGGATGATCCGCCGGTTCAGACCGGCGCCCGGCCAAAGGATATTCCGGGTTCCGCCGCCTTCGTTCCTTCCGTCGCCGGGCTGATCCTGGCGGGGGCCGTGATCATGGATCTGATCCGCAAAGGGTAGTTTCTCCAGTTGTCCTTTTCCGTGCAAAGTACAGTCTGGGTGATTTGAGCTTTGCCTGCGTCACAATGAAGGATGTGAAGCCGATGAGCAACTGGAAGGACTACCTGGGCGACAAAGCCTTTTATCGGCGGATTGCCGCCATCGCCCTGCCGATTTCGGCCCAGTTGCTGATTACCGTCGGCGTCAATCTGATGGATACGGTGATGCTCAGCTCCATGGGCGACGCGCAGCTTTCCGCCTCTTCGCTGGGCGGACAGTTTATCAATCTGTTCCAGATTTTCTGCATGGGCATCGGCATGGGCGCCTCCGTCCTGACCTCCCGCTACTGGGGCATGCGGGAACTGCCCTCTCTGAGAAAAACGGTCACCATCATGCTCCGCTTTGCCATCGTCCTGTCCCTTGCCTTTACGGCGGCAACCGTCATCGCCCCGGCGGGCATTATGCAGATCTATACCCCGGAACCGGATATTGTGGAATACGGGGTGGTCTACCTTCGATGGCTGATTCCCACCTATCTGTGCATCGGCCTGTCTCTGACCTGCACCCTGGTGCTGCGCAGCGTAGGTTCCGTGCATATTCCCCTGCGGAGCTCCATCTTCGCTTTCTTTGTAAACATCTTTTTTAACTGGGTATTTATCTTCGGACACCTGGGCGCTCCGAGAATGGAGATCGCCGGGGCCGCTCTGGGCACCCTGATCGCCCGGCTTTTTGAACTGGTTTTTATCTGCACCCACTTCTTCTTCCGGGATCAGAAAATCGGATACCGGCTGAAGAATCTGCTCATCGAATCGTTTCTTGCCCAGAAGCGCCTTCATGGCAGTGAGGCCCAGCAGCTTACGTTCGTAGGGGTCTTCGCCAGCCGCAGTGACTGCGGCGGCTACAGCTTCTTCGTTCAATAGTCTTTTCCAGGCATTGCGTGAACGTCCCGAAGGAAGTCAAGCGTATCGCTGCCGGGGTTCTCCGGATCGATCACGGGTTGACTGTCGTGGGTTGTACCGGCTGGTGCTGGTATCGGTTCCACCTGTTCATGCTCCCGCCTGACTAAACCTTGCAGCAGGATATTCAAGCTGCGGTCGCGGAAAGATCTATCATCGACGAAGATCTGTTCATGAGATGCCAGCAGACAGTCAAAGTCAGGTCGACTAAGAACTTCGACGGCGAGCCTGTGGTCTTCCGAACGGATACGCGCAGCCTGCTGACGGGCATCATCTTCTGCGGGCACTGCGGATCTTTTTTTGCAGGATTATTAGGATATGTAACGAATCATCACTTTCAGAAGACCGTGTTTTGTGGTACATTGATTGTGCCTGAAACACGGCCGTTCGGAATTTGACAGAAGCGATTTATCTTTTGAAATAGTCGCCTAAGACAACTCGAGATTTGAGTGGGGTGGACAGAGATGGAAATAGTGAAGCTAAGGCTGAGAGACCTGCAGCCCTCACAGTTTTATATTTCTGCAGGAAAGCTGAAAGCAATTGAACGCTGGCTTCACCCGGAGGATCTTTCAGGCTTTCAGCCCATCCCCGTGAAGCTGCTGGATGGCAAGCCTGTCATGACGGATGGGCACACCCGCGCTGTTGCCGCCTTAAGAGCCGGACTGACAGCAGTGCCGCTGGTCTGGGATGAGGATGACCTGGATTGGGGTATGTACCGTGCATGCGTGAAAGCATGTCTGGAGAAGAAGATTTTATCACCTGTGGATCTGCTGACCCGGATCATACCCGAAGAAGACTACAGGAAAAAGTGGGATGCCTGGTGTGATACCATGCAGACTGAAATTGAAAAAAGCAGAAGGTGACAAATCGGGATTTGTGCATGTGAAGGGAGGCTGAGGAGCGTTTGGAACATATGTATTCATTGGCGAGGATTCTTCTTATATGGTTTCTTTGCCTTTTAAGCGTATTTCTTCATGAGCTGGGCCATGCACTGGGATATCGGATTTCCACAGGAAAAGCAAAATGGAAAGTCATTGCGGGATCTGGCCCCAGGATGTTTGGTACGTCGAGATATATCTTCTGCTTGATCCCTGTAGGCGGTTATTTCATTCCGGATGAAGAAGAAGGAACAAAAAAAGCAAAGATGATAACACTGTTATGAAGTGACTCTTGTCAACCACAAATTAAGGGAAACATTCTTACCATATCCAACAAGCACCAATCTTATTTCTTCCGACAGCACGTGGGAAGAGCTCTGATTTAACAGTTCCCGGCAGTTGGCCACTCTGT
>JAFWES010000074.1 GCA_017512805.1 Clostridia bacterium | reverse complement strand
TATGACGGTACGGCCCTGACAGACGATACGGTCACCGCGGAGGGCCTGCCTGCAGGCTTCACCGTTTCAGCTGTGGTTTCCGGCAGCCAGACGGACGCCGGCAGCAGCGCGAATACCATTGTTTCGTATACGATTCTGGACAGCTTCGGCAGCGATGTGACGCTGAGTTTCACGGATGTTGTTCCCGTCGACGGCACGCTGACGGTGACGCCTGCCACGCTGACGGTGACCACCGGCTCGGCCGCCAAGAAGTATGACGGCACAGCGCTGACAAAGGCAGAAGTGTCTGTCGCCGGCCTGGTAACTGATGAGACGGTCACGGTAACCGCCGCAGGCAGCCAGACAGATGTGGGTACGAGTGAGAATACGTACACGATCGTATGGGGTACGGCCAAGGCGGGCAACTATACCCTGACAGAGAACCTGGGCACACTGGAAGTAACAGCGAACGATACGCTCGTTACTTTCACAGCAGAATCCAAATCGAAGGTGTATGACGGTACGGTCCTGACAGCGGAAGGAGTAACAGCGGACGGTCTGCCTTCAGGCTTTACTTTCACCGCCTCTGCATCCGGCAGTCAGAAAGATGCCGGCAGCGGTGAGAACACCGTATCATCCTGGAAGATTTTTAACGCTGACAGCAGCAATGTATCGGCTTACTTTACCAACGTTACCGCCGTTTCCGGCACATTGACGGTAACGCCGGCACCAGCGGCGGTGACCACTGGTTCCGACAGTAAGATGTATGATGGCACAGCACTGACGAAGGCGGAAGCATCGATTACCGGCCTGGTGGGCAGCGAAACCGCCGCGGTGACCGCCACCGGCGTGATCATCACAGTTGGCACGGCTGAAAACACCTATTCCATCGAATGGGGTACGGCCAAAGCGGGTAACTATACCCTGACCGAGAGCCTCGGCATCCTGAAAGTTACGCCAAACGATACGCTGATCACCATCACTTCCGGCGACGGCTATATGCGCTACAAGCCTTATGACTGTGTTGTGAAAAACAGCGATTATACGGTCGAAGGCCTGCCGGAAGGCTTCACCCTTACCGCGGAAATCACTGGGGAGCAGAGCTGGGCCGTCAGTTCCAGTGCCAATACCATCGCTTCCTATAAAATTACCAATGCCGCCAGCGAGGATGTTACTTCCTGCTTCAGCAACGTACAGAAGGCGGAGGGCACGCTGACGGTCGACAGAGCCATCGTCACTATCTGGTCGGATGACAGTGAAAAGACCTACAACGGCACCCCGCTGTACGGCGGAACGATCCACTGGACTGGCATCTACGGGACGGACAACGCACAGCACGGTATCAGCATTACCCATAACATCGGGCTGACGGACGCGGGGTCGACGGAGGACAAGTTCAGTGTATACTGGAACTACCCGGAGCTGGAAAGCCTGTACGAGACCGAAGAGTACCCGGGCACGCTGACCGTCAAACCGGCGCAGCTGACGGTGACGACCGGTTCAGCTTCCAAAGCTTATGACGGAACGGCGCTGACGAAGGCAGAAGCGTCTGTTTCCGGCCTGGTGACTGATGAGACGGTTACGGTGACCGCCAACGGCAGCCAGACGGATGTTGGGACTGGGAAGAATACCTATTCTATCGAATGGGGCACAGCCAAAGCGGGCAACTATACCCTGACGGAAAACCTGGGCACTTTAACAGTTACTCAAAACGACACACCCATCATCTTCAAAGCTACATCCGCTGAAAAGGTATACGACGGCTCTGCGCTGACCTCCAGCGAAGTCACGGTGGAAGGGCTGCCTTCCGGTTTCACGTATGAAGCAACCGCTTCCGGCGCCCAGACGGATGTCGGCACCAGCGATAACGAGGTGGCTTCCTATAAGATTCTCAAGGGCGAGACGGATGTGACTGCCAGCTTCTCCAGCATCACCACCGAAAAAGGGACCTTGAAGGTGACACCTGCTCCGGCGACGGTCACAACCGGCAGCGCCAGCAAGCCTTATGACGATACTGCGCTGACAAATACCGAAGCCTCCATTAGTGGGCTGAAAAATGGAGAGACAGCGGCGGTCACCGCCACCGGCAGTCAGACGGAAGTGGGATCGAGCAGCAATACTTATGATATTACATGGGTTACAGCGAAGGAAGGCAACTATATCATTACTAATGCTCTGGGCACGCTGGAAGTAACAAAGAACAATGCTGAAATTACCCTGACGGCTGCTTCTGCCAGCAAGGAGTACGATGGCAATGCTCTGACAAACAGTTCGGTAACCGCTGACGGTTTGCCGGCAGGCTTTACGGTGGAAGCCACGGCCAGCGGGAGCCAGACAGATGCCGGCGAAAGCGCCAATGTGGTCAATGACGGTTATGTCATCAAAAATGCTTCAGGAGAAGATAAGACAGCAAACTTCACGAATATCAGGAAAGTTGACGGGAAACTGACGGTCACGAAAGCAACTGTGACGGTGACCACGAATACTGCTTCAAAGTCCTATGACGGCACAGCGCTTTTCGGTTCCGATGCGTCTGTCTCCGGCTTGGTGTCCGGAGAGACCGTCACGGTTAATGCCACAGGAAGCCGGACGGACGCTGGTACATCCGATAACACCTATGCTATCATTTGGGACAACGCCAAAGAGAGCAATTATACTGTTCATGAGGAACTCGGCAAGCTGACTGTCGAGAAACGACAATTCAGAGCCTCTTCGTTCTTTACCGATGATATCTCCGGTGAACCGTGCAGAGAGGCAGTGTACAATGGAAAGGAGTATTACGTCAATATCGGTATTTCTGCCCCGCTGGGCGGCTACTCTGTTGATCATTCTCCGCTTTATCAGCATGAAATGGATCTGACGGTTACCTGGGCACTTTGGGGGGATTCATGTACCTTCCATGCGACGGGCAGCGCCAGGGATGCGGGAGAACATTCAACGACATGTGTGGTAGAGTTCAACTCAGGCAATCCGGATAACTATGAGATTGAGATCACATGTGACAAACTGAAGATTACCCCGGCGCCGATCACCGTCACAGCACGATCTGATGAAAAGACTTATGACGGATATCCTCTGCCGGAAGTTACAGATACTCCGATGATCAGCGGGTCCTTCTATGGAGACGATTATCTCTACGCCGAACATACGGGAAAACCGATTACCGATGTTGGAACAGAGCCCAGAGGATGTACTTACTCCTGGGGCATCGGTTCCAACCCGGACAACTATAGCGTCCGCGTGGAGCAGGGCTCACTGACCATCACGAAACGGAACCTGATCGTCAGATCGTCGGATGCTCAAAAGCCTTATGACGGCGAACCGCTGACCATGCACGAATACTCCATTGAGGGCGACGGACTGGCTCCGGATGAAGACATCACAGTGAATTTCACGGGCAGCCAGACGGAACCGGATTCAAGTCCGAATACCTTTACAGTCAGCTGGGATACAGCCAAAGAGGGAAACTATAACCTCGTACCTGTATACGGCACACTGACGGTAACCGAAGCGGAAGGAACGGGGTTCTTCGGGATGTTCTCTCTCGGTACAAAAGACGCAAAGCAGGAAGACGGGAACGAAACCGATCCGACTGCCGGAATAACCGATGAAACCGGGGAAATGGGAGAACCGCCTGAACCGGATCCTTCAGCGGATCCGCCGGATGAAACCGGAGATCAGGCCGCAGCGGATCAGCAGGATCCTCCCGGCAACGGTTTTTCCGACGGGAGCGGCGCTGATGTTTCGGAGCCGGATTCTGCCGCCGACCCGCCCGGAAACGGGGACGAAGGGGAGGAAGCCGGCCCGCCGACCGATGACCCGCCCGGAAACGGGGATGAAGGGGAGGAACCCGGGGAACCTGACCCGCCGGCCGATGACCCGCCCGGAAACGGGGACGAAGGGGAGGAAGCCGGGGAACCCGACCTGCCGGCCGATGACCCGCCCGGAAACGGGGATAAAGGGGAGGAAGCCGGCCCTCCCTCCGATGATGCGCCGGAAAGCGCGGGCAATGACGAAAAAACAGAGCCTGCTTTGCCGGCTGACAAACCTGAGAATAACGGCGGTGAAAAGGAGACGCCCGCTTCTGATCCATTTGCTGCAGAACCGGAAGAGAGGAACAGCGAACCGGCTCAGGTTCCTGAGACAAGCGCCGCGGAACCGGCTGACATAGGCGGTTCGTCCGCGCCGGCCCCTGTACCGGACGTTCCGAAAACGGAGCCGGCCGTTCCTGATCCGGGTGACTGAAACAAACGTGAGGAAACGTCATGAAAAAATACCGCAGTGTTCTGATCTCCGTCCTGGCTGTGATCGCCGTGACCGCGCTGATTGCGGCCGGATCCCTGTGGCGTATGGACAGGTGGGTGCAGGACTGGCTCTTCCAGCAGCGCGGCGTTCCTTCGGACGAAATTGTCCTCATCGGCATCGACGAGGAAACCCTGGCGGAACTTGGCCCGTACGGGCCGAGTTACAGGGCCGTCATAGCCTACGCGCTGGAGGCGCTGGCTGCCGACCCGGAAAAACAGCCGGCCGTCGCCGCGATCGACGTGCTCTATGAGGGGGAAAGCGGAACCTCCGCGGATGAGAAGCTGGCGCAGGCTGCCGCGAAGCTGAAAAACGTGGTTACCGCCTCGCTGGCTGAATTCGGCGAAATCATCACCTGGGAAAACGGCCATGCCGTTTCACGGAATACCGCGGCGGTGGTAAACTATGTGGAGCCGTACAGAGCCCTCCGCGATGTGACCGTGCAGGGCCACATCAACGCGATGAGCGACAAGGACGGCATTCTGCGTCATGCCCTGCTCTGGGTGACGAAACCGGACGGGGAACAGGTCTATTCCATGGCTGCGCAGACGGCAAAGATCTATCAGGAATCGAAAGGAAACGCCATCCGCCTTCCTTCCGTCAGCCCGGGAGGCCACTACTATATCCCCTTCACCGGAAATCCCGGTGATTTTAACGACGGCTATTCCGTCTACAAACTGATCACCGGTCAGATTCCGGCCGATGCGTGGGCAGGCAAGATTGTCCTGATCGGGCCGTACGCCACCTCTCTGTCAGACGATTACTTTACCGCGGCGGACAAAGGGACGAAAATGTTCGGCATGGAATACCAGGCCAACGTGATTCAGAGCCTGCTGAAAGGCACATTTAAAAAAGATGTGTCTGACACGGTTCAGCTTGTCATCCTGTTCGTCATCTTCCTGGCAAGTGCCTGGGTGTTCTTCCGCCGGGACCTGCGGATCGGCGGAATTGTCTGCGCCGGGCTCGTTGTGCTGGGCTTCGGCGGATCCTATCTGTTATATCTTGCGGGCTGGGTGACCCATGTGCTCTGGCTTCCCGTTGGAGCCGTGATCCTGTACCTGGCCGCGCTGGTAGACCGTTATCTGAAGACCGCGAGCGAGCGGAGGGCGCTCGCGCTCGAAAAGGAGCATATCGCGACGGAGCTGGCCCTGGCCACCCGGATCCAGTCGAACACGCTGCCGAAAAAGTTCCCCCCCTTCCCGGACCGACATGAGTTTGACCTTTATGCTTCCATGACGCCGGCCAAGCAAGTGGGCGGCGACCTGTACGATTTTTTCCTGATCGACGACAACCATCTTTGTTTGGTCATCGGTGACGTGTCCGGCAAGGGCGTTCCGGCGGCATTGTTCATGATGCTTTCCAGCGCCCTGATCCATCATGTGGCTATGCACGAGATCAGCCCGGCGAAAATCCTGACGGCGGTCAACGCGGAGATTTGTTCCCGCAATCCGGAAGAGATGTTCGTTACCGTCTGGCTGGGTGTCCTGGAGCTTTCCACAGGTCTCCTGACCGCCGCCAGCGCAGGTCATGAGTATCCTGCCCTGAAGCAGGCGGACGGACATTTTGAACTGGTGAAGGACAGGCACGGCTTTGTCGTCGGCGGCATGGACGGCGTCCGCTACAGGGATTATACGCTGCAGCTGACGCCGGGCGCGAAGCTGTTTGTCTATACCGACGGCGTTCCGGAAGCGACCAACGCCGCCAACGAGATGTTCGGCACAGAACGGATGATCAGTGCCCTGCAGGAAAGCGAAAACGAATCGCCGGAGGTGATTCTCAGCTCGGTCAGCCGTTCGGTCGGGGCTTTTGTCGGCACCGCACAGCAGTTTGACGACCTGACCATGCTCTGTGTGGCTTATCACGGCATGCCCGAAAGAGGTTTTTATGAATGACGGGATCCGGCAGCGACAATGAGACAAAAAGAAAAGCCGGGAGCCTTTGAAAAATAAGGCTTCCCGGCTTTTTCACTATCATTCCCACTCTATCGTCGCGACGGGCTTGGGGGACAGATCGTAGAGGACGCGGTTGACGCCCTTGACCTCCGCGAGGATACGGTTTGTGATTTTCCCGAGGAGGGCGTAGGGAACCTCCTCGATGGTGGCGGAGGTAGCGTCCACGCTGTTGACGGCGCGGAGGACGACCGGCCAGTCCCAGGTCCGCTTATTGTTCTTGATGCCAGTGGACTTGATGGGCGGCACGATGGTGAAATACTGCCAGACCTTGCCCTCCAGTCCGGCGGCGGCGAACTCCTCCCGGAGGATCGCGTCGGATTCCCGGACCGCTTCGAGACGGTCCCGGGTGATGGCGCCGACGCAGCGGACGCCCAGGCCGGGGCCGGGGAAGGGCTGACGGTAGACCATGGAATCCGGCAGTCCCAGCGCTTTCCCCACGACGCGGACTTCGTCCTTATACAGGAACTTGACGGGCTCCACCAGCTCAAAGTCCAGTTCCGGGGGCAGACCGCCCACATTGTGATGCGCCTTGATGCCGTCGGCGGATTCCAGAATATCGGGATAGATGGTTCCCTGACCCAGGAACCGGATGCCTTCCAGCTTGGAAGCTTCCTCGGCAAAAACGTCGATAAACTCCTTACCGATGATCTTGCGCTTCTGCTCGGGATCGGAGACGCCGGCCAGCTTATCCAGGAAACGATCCACCGCGTCCACATAGATCAGATTGGCGTTCATCTGGTTCCGGAACACCTCGATGACCTGTTCCGGCTCACCCTTGCGCAGCAGGCCGTGATTTACGTGCACCGCCACCAGATTCTGTCCGATGGCCCGGATCAGCAGGGCCGCGCATACGGAGCTGTCCACCCCGCCGGAGAGGGCCAGCAGAACCTTCCCATCGCCAACCTGGGCGCGGATAGCGGAAATCTGCTCCTCGATAAAGGCTTCCGCCAGGGCCGGGGTCGTGATCCGTTCCATGGATTCAGGACGCTTGTTGTTTTCCATGATCGTTTCCTCCTTAGATCTGATAGGGAAAAGCCATCACGTGGTTTTACCAGATAAGAATAGTCAAAACGCGGTTTCCTGTCAATTGGTTTTTCGGGCGTTTCATGACCAGAGCAGAAAAGGCAAGCTTCCGGAAGAATGGAGAAAAAGGGAAGAAAATACAGTACAGTAAGCAGGTCAAAAAAAGTACAGTAATTTAGTCAAAAAATAACTTGACTTCAATTTTACTGCAAGGTATGATGATGCAGCCCGAGTGTGCCGGAAACGGTTCCCGGGCAGAATGAATATCAATAAAAGGAGAAGAAGAGACATGAAGAAATCGCTGTTCGTAATGCTGACGCTGCTGCTGGTGGCGGCCTTTGGCCTGTCTCTGGCGGAAGGATCCGATCTGCTTTCGACGATTCAGCAGCGCGGGACCATCACGATTGCCACAGAAGGCAACTGGTCTCCCTGGACATACCATGACGAGAATAACGAACTGGTGGGCCTGGACATCGAAATCGGCAAGCTGATTGCCGAAGGCCTGGGCGTGCAGCCGGAGTTCCAGGAAACCGACTGGGATTCCATTCTGGCCGGCGTGGATTCCGGACGGTTCGATATCGCGTGCAACGGTGTCGGATACACGGAGACCCGGGCGGAAAAATACAGCTTCTCAACGCCATATGTCTATACGCATAAGGTGCTGGTCGTAGCCGAGAAAAACGAGGACATTAAAACGATCGACGATCTCGCGGGCAAAACGACTGCCAATTCCCCTTCCTCCACCTATGCGCAGATCGCCGAGGAACACGGCGCGACGGTGACCTACGTTTCCACCCTGGGTGAAACGATCGAGCTGCTGATCCAGGGCCGGGTGGACGCGACGATTAACGCCCAGGTTTCTATCCAGGACTATCTGAATCAGCATCCGGACGCGCCGATCAAGGTGGTTCAGGTGATGGAAGGCGACCCGGTGGCTTACCCGGTGCGGAAGTCCGCGGAAACGGATACCCTGCTCGCGGCCATCAATGAGATTCTGGAGAATGCCCGTCAGGATGGGACTCTGGCTGCCATTTCCATGAAGTATTTCGGGATGGATCTGACCCAGGCTGACTAAGCTGCTGAAGGTCGGGATGAGGCTTGAAACCAACGCGATAGGCTGCCGGGCTTTTTCAGATGCCGCGCCTGCAGTGCATCAAAGGACCGGCATGCCGTCATCGTGACAAACCGCCACAGGGAACGGTTGGTTCCCTGTGGTTTTCGCGGTAAAGGAAGAAATGAAGAACAGCGATTTATTCCGGAATGAAAATGACTACGCGGACTTTCCCGGGGACGCGGCGGTGGCACATCTCGCTCAAACGCTGCGCTTTCCCACCGTGAGCCATGTGGATACGTCCGCGACCGACTATACCGCTTTTGACCGGATGCAGACCTTCCTGCGAACGGCTTATCCCCAGATTTCCGCGAAAGGAACATGGGAGAAAATCGGGCACAGCCTGCTGATAACCCTGCCGGGAAGCGATCCGGACCTGGCGCCGGCTCTGTTTATGGCGCATCAGGATGTGGTTCCCATCGTTCCGGGAACGGAGGGTGACTGGCGGCATGATCCTTTTTCCGGGGATGTGGCGGAGGGCTTTATCTGGGGACGCGGCGCGATGGACATCAAGGAGATGCTGGTCGCGGAAATGGAAAGCGCGGAGTATCTGCTGGCCCGGGGAGTGACCTTCCGCCGAACCGTTTATCTGGCCTTCGGGGAGGATGAGGAAACCTGCTCCACCGGCGCCATGGCGATTGTTCAGACGCTGCGGGAACGTGGCGTCAGGCTGGAATTCGTGCTGGATGAGGGAGCCGGCGACGTGACGGACGCGGCGGACTGGGGCGCACCCGGAACGCTGATCTGCACGATCGGAATGTATGAGAAGGGATATGGGGACCTGCGGCTGCGGGCAAAATCCGCGGGCGGCCACAGCTCGAATCCCTATCACGGCACTTCTCTGGGGCACCTGGCGGAGGCGATTTCAGCCATCCTGCACCATCCGCCCAGGGCCCGGCTTTCCGAATCCGTCCGGAACAGCCTTGCCATCCTGAGACCCTGGATGACGGAGGAGCCGATGCGCAGTTGGGCGCTGCATCCGGAATCCTTTGAGAAGGAAATCCTGGAATGGTTCCAGCGTCGGGAGAGTTTGTATCATCTTGTTCAGACGACCATTGCGCCGACGATGATTCAGGGAGGATCCCCGGCAGGCAATGTGATGCCGCAGGATATGGAGGCCGTCATCAACTTCCGGATGATCCCGGAGGATCCGCCGGATCGGCTTTTGACGGAATACAGAAAGCTGCTGAGCGAGGACATCTCCATCGAATGGGCTCAGCAGATCGCGGCATCCGTCCCTTCGCAAATCGATTCCTATGGATATCGATCCCTGAAAAGCGTGCTGGAGCACTACTTTGACCGCCTGGTGTTTATTCCGGCGCAGAACAAAGGAGCGACGGACGCACGTCAGTATGAACCGCTGTGCCGGTGTGTGATGCGGTTTGGCCCGTTCCTGGAGGAGGAAGCAATCTCCGCGGAGGGCATCCACGGAACCAATGAACGGATTTCCATCTGGACTTATCTGCAAGGCATCCGGGTTCTGATCCGCCTGATGGAAGAAACCTGTTTGAGAGGGAAAGAAGCCAATGAATGAACGCCTGTGGAATATTCTGGTGGACTCGTTTCCGAAACTCCTGGAATACGGGATCAAGGTGACGGTACCATTGACGATTCTGTCCTTTTTACTGTCGCTGATCATTTCGGTGATCGTGGCCATGATTCAGTATGCCGATATCAAAGGTCTCCGCCAGATCTGCCGGTTCTACATCTGGCTGATCCGGGGAACGCCGCTGCTGGTTCAGCTGTATATCGTCTTTTACGGGCTGCCCAGCGTGGGGATCACCCTCCCCGCTTATACGGCGGCTGTGCTGGTTTTTGGATTCAACGAAGGCGCTTATATGGCGGAGACAATGCGCGGATCCCTGGAAAGCGTTTCCGTCGGGCAGCTGGAGGCGGGATACTGTGTTGGACTCAACTACCTGCAGGTCATGGGTCACGTCGTGCTGCCGCAGGCTTTCCGAACCGCTTTTCCCGCCCTGTCCAACTCCCTGATTTCCATGCTGAAGGGCACCAGCATGGCGGCGACAATTACCGTGATGGAAATGTTCCGTCAGGCGCAGGTCATTAACGGCCGCGTGTATGAATCCCTGGGTCTGTATGGGGAAGTCGCCCTGATTTATCTGGCTTTCTGTACCTTGTTGACGTGGCTGCAGCACAAAGGGGAGAAAAAGCTGGCGAGTTACGGAGGTGCGTCGTCATGATGCTGAGCGTAAAAGGGGTTCGAAAAAGCTTCGGAGAAACGGATGTATTACGGGGGATCGATCTGAACGTCGAGGAGGGGGATGTCGTCGCCATCCTCGGTCCGAGCGGATCCGGCAAGACAACCTTTCTGCGGTGCCTGAATTTTCTGGAACGCGCCGACGCGGGGGAGCTGATTTTTGACGGGGAGCATTATGACCTGCACAGTGCGACCAAGAAGGAAATCTCCGCGATCCGGCGGAGGACGGCCTTCGTCTTCCAGAACTATAATTTGTTTCAGAACAAAACGGTGCTGCAGAACGTGACCCTGGGGCTGACCAGCGGCCGGGGAATGAACAAGGCCGCGGCGGAAAAAATCGCCCGGGAAGCATTGGAAAAGGTGGGGATGCTGGCGAAGGCGGATGCCTATCCCATCGCCCTCAGCGGCGGGCAGCAGCAGAGGGTCGCCATTGCCAGAGGCATGGCAACCCAGCCGGAAATCATCTATTTTGACGAGCCCACCAGCGCGCTGGATCCGGAGCTGATCGGGGAGGTACTGGCGGTCATGCGGCAGCTGGCCAGCGAAGGGATGACCATGCTGGTGGTCACCCACGAGATGGAGTTTGCCCGGAATGTCAGCAATCAGATTATTTTCATGGAAGGGGGACACGTCATAGAGGCGGGGCCCACCGCGGAGTTTTTCAGCCATCCCAAGGAAGAGAGAAGCCGGAGCTTCATTCGCAGCATCTTAAACAAGGAATCCTTGTAAAATTGCATGCGCTGAGACTGAATCGTTTCCTAAAATCAAAAAAGGCCCCGCATCAGCGGGACCTGATTTTTTAATCGAATTCGCTGAGGACGGCCTGCCCCATGTCGGCAATGTCGCATTCCCTCCGGTGTCGGATGGGCAGATTCCCCAGATTCCGGACCTGGGCAGGCATGGGCACGCCGGTGAGCGATTCCAGCTTCGCGCTGCAGGCGAAGGCATCCAGGCCCTGCGCCGTTTCGGCCCCGGCGACTCCGGACAGCACATCCCGGGCGAACTTGTAGGGGCTGGCGGTGGAGACCAGAACCGTGGGCGTCGCGTCCCCGCTCTTTTCCCGATACTGCCGGAGAACATTGCTGGCCACAGCGGTGTGCGTATCCATCAGGTAGTGATCCTGAGTATAGCGCAGGCCGATTTCCGCCAGGGTCGCGTTATCATCCGCGCAGCCGCCCCAGAAAAGGCTCTGCAGCCACTCGGTCCTCTGGTCTCCCACGCTGTAGGAGCCGCACTCCTTCAGGAGCCGCATCCATGTGCTGACCAGCTCCCCGTCCCGGTCCGCCGCTTCAAAAAGAAGCCGCTCCAGGTTGCTGGACACCAGAATATCCATGCTGGGGCTCATGGTTTTAAAGAAGATCCTGTGGGTGGAGTAGAGGCCCGAGGCGAAGAAATCCGTCAGGACTTTGTTCCGGTTGCTGGCGCAGATCAGCTTTCCGACCGGAAGCCCCATTTCCCGCGCATAGTAGGCGGCCAGAATATTGCCGAAATTCCCGGTGGGGACGCAGAAATTGACCGGATCGCCGCAGCGGATGACCCGCCGGGAAACCAGATCCGCATAAGCGGAGAAATAGTAGACCACCTGGGGCACGAGCCGGCCGAAGTTGATGCTGTTGGCGGAAGAGAGCACCTTGCCCCTGCGATTCATTTCCTCGGCAAAGCTTTCGGAGCCGAAGAGCTCCTTGACCCCCGTCTGCGCATCGTCAAAATTTCCTTTGACGGCGATGACATGCGTATTGTCTCCGCCGGTGGTGACCATCTGGAGCCGCTGTACATCGCTGACCCCGTCCAGCGGATAAAAAACGGTACAACTGGTTCCCGGCACATCCCGGAAGCCTTCCAGAGCCGCCTTGCCCGTATCACCGCTGGTCGCCACCAGAATGGAAACCTCTCTCTGTTCCCCGTTTTTGCGGGCGGAAAGGGTGGTCAGGTGGGGAAGCAGCTGCAGCGCCATATCCTTAAAAGCCAGGGTGGGCCCGTGAAAAAGCTCCAGAACATAGGTGCTGCTGTCCAGGGACTTCAGAGGCGCGACGGCCGGATCGTCAAACCGGTCCTGACCGTAAGCGGCCGTCACAGAGGACTGGATCTCCTCAGGGGTGAAATCCTCCAGATAGAGCCCCAGAATTCGGGCCGCACGCTGGGCGTAGGGCAGATCCCCCAAGGCTGCGATTTCGCTCGGGGAAACCACGTGAAACATGGCCGGAACAAAAAGCCCTCCGTCCGGGGCGAGGCCCCGAAGAATCGCCTGGCTGGCCGTCACACAGGTGCCGCCGCGGGTAGAAAAGAAAGACATGGTAGGGAACCTCCGTTTCATAGAACAGGGCGGCGCCGATCCGGCAGCCGCCCCGGGAAATGAACACTCAGATCAGATACTGTTTCATAAAATCCGGCAGTTCTTCGGGATCAGCGCTCACGCTGAGGACGAAATCCACGTTCTGCTTGGCGCCAAGGGCGGCCAGCAGGCGGATCACCGGCTCCGTTTGATCCAGATCGAGCCGGCACAGCTTCAGGAACGCGTCGATGAAAACCGTCCCCAGATCGTAATTGGAAGAAAGAATCCCGCAAACGAAACCGAGGAACATGTCCGTGGTCCGGATCTGGTAGTCGTCCGCGTTGATAAAACGGACTTTATGGTCAACATCGTACATGTAACGATTGTTATCATCCAGGAAAATGACATCGTGCACCGCTTCGCGGGCCGTCGTGTTGGTCAGGTCAATCAGACGCTTCGTTTTGCCGGTTCCCTTCCGTCCGGCGATAATCTGTATCATGGGGATCAGCCTCCTTATCAGGATATTCCTGCAGTTATTATAGCCTATTTTTCTCAATAAAGCAACTGGGATTTTTCTTCGCGGGCAGAAGCGGCGCGGGGATATTGTTTTTGGCATTTGTTTCGGGTATAATTCTTCCGGACAACACGCCGGTGAAAGGAGCGGAAGATCGGATGATAAAAAGGTTGACAGCGGCTGTGCTTTGCCTGTTGATGGCGCTGTCCGGGGGTTTCGCCCTGGGGGAAACGGTTCAGGCGCTGACCGGAGCAAATGTGGACAGCGTCCTTTCCACCCTGGCCGCGGAGCAAAAGGATGTGTGGACGAAGAGCATCCTGGAGGCCGGGGCCCGGGACATCAGCTGGGAGGGGACAGAAGCTTCCTTCTCCCTGCGCAGCTTTGACCCCAACATCAAGGCGCTTGGGAAATACAGCAAGGCAGCGGATCAAAAAGCGTGGCGGGAGCAGGCCCTGGCCAATATCGGCGCCTACAACCTGCGCGTGACCCTCCGCTTTGAAGCGGACGGAACCGTCAGCAAAAAGGAAAAAAACAATCTTCTGAAAACGGTGAAGGCCGCGGGGAAAAGCGCAAAATCCGCCTATGGGAAGGATCAGCTGGGGGAGGCGCTTCGGGATCTGCTGTTCCGGGTGCCCCAAACCTCCAAGAAACCCTCCGCGTCGGACCTGATG
>JAFWES010000073.1 GCA_017512805.1 Clostridia bacterium | reverse complement strand
CATCGTCATCGGAGTTTGTCTGGATCTTGATTCCCTTCGCGGGAATTAGGATCGCGTTCTTAACCATGTCATACTTGGCTAACCGCTTATTGCAATAGGTGGTCAATTGATAATGCCCATCCTCATCGTAGAAGTAGATGAAGTATAACTTAATGTATTACTTTTTTCAATTGGTGACAGCTTTGATCGCAGCTATGAATTCGAAGCAATTCCTTCTCGTGCAGCGCTGGGCTCTATTGCTGAAAATGATCCGGAAAAAGCTGAAAAGAACGAAGATATACCATTAGGAGGCTTTGATCCCGCAGGTATATTCAAGCGTTGCCTTCATATGTTTTATGAAGGCGAGGTATTCCTGATTGGATAGTCTGCTCCGCGCCTCGGCGCAGAGTCTGGACCCCTCATCCTCTGCGGGAGAAACTTCTTCCGGCAGCAAGCCTTTCAGAAAATCCTGCACAGAGCAGCCAAACGCCATGGCCAGCAGAATCACAGAGGAAAGCTTGGGCTCCTTCTGCCCGCTTTCCCAGGAGGCGACCGTGTTTCTGGACACCCCGCACATTTCGGCCAGTTCTTCCTGCGACATTTGCTTTTCACTTCGCAGGACAGATATCTGCAGGCCGAGCTTCTTCGTATCGAACTGGGCTTCCGGCATTCACACGGTCACCTCCTTTCCCACAGTCTTTAGGAAGTTATAAGAATTTTCTTCCAAAACCTGTTGACAAGGCAGGTTTAGGAAGTTATAATTAGGTCACTTCCTATGGGGAGCAATTGTACAGCACAGCGGACAGCAATGCAAGGAAGTTAGGAAGTTTCCAAGAAATATTTTTTAGGGCAGGAGGAAGAAGCATGTCAGACAATGCAAGTAAGGGAACTGAAGTCAAGATTGAAAAGCTTCCTGAGAAAATGAAGAAGGCCAGGCTGGCTCTGCAGATGAACCAGACCCAATTGGCCGATAAGGTGGGTGTGACCCAGCGTTCGATCACGGATTACGAACGCGGCGCTGCCATCCCCAGGAACAGCACGATCCGCAAGCTTGCCGCCGCTCTCCATGTGACCTACACCTACCTGACGGACGATGAGAGCGACGATCCGCAAGAAGGCGCGAACCGGGAGAACATCATCGAAAACGCCAGGAGCAGGTTCGGATCCCGCTACGCCGTTCAGCTCAACAAGATGCTGGACGATTCCGTCGCAAGCTTCGCCGGCGGCGAAGTCCCCACCGAGGACATGGATCTCTTCATGGAAGCGTTCATGAGCGCCATCGCGCTGGGAAAGGAACGCGCCCGGAAGAAGTTCACGCCCAAGTCGATCCAGGATCAATGGAAAGACAACTGATGCTTTCCATATATCGGAGGGTTGGCTATGAATATAGATTATGAAACAATACATGTGCTGGCAGAGGAAGCGCGTAAAGAAGAAGCTGATATTGACCGTCTGATCCGTTATCGGGGGATCGAACTGTATTATGCCTCTATGGGAAAACACCCCAGATCCTGCAAGGGCTTCTGCGTCATCACAAGCAGGATACCCGTGATTGGCATCAACGCCGATTTCCCCCGCCGTTTGCAGCGGCTGGTTAAGGCGCACGAGGTTGGACACATCATGGTTCCTTCCGACGCGAAGGGGCTTCGGCAATACCACGATTTTGATGTATATGGCAACTATGAAAATGACCGGGACGAACTGAACGCCAATATCTGGAGCGCCGAGTATCAGCTGAGCGATGATGAAGTGATGAAAGTGCTCCAGGGAGAGTATGGGTTTTTTGAAGCCGCGAGGTGTCTCCGCGTCGCGCCGGAGCTTCTCGACTTCAAATTCCGCAGCATGAAGGCGCGCGGTTTCCACTTGAACAGCCCGATCTACGCTCACAAGAACTACATGGATAAATCTCTCTGATCGTTACTCCACCCATAACAAGCAACTAAAGTCCCGTTGAAAAACGATATTTCAACAGGTGTATTTCTTGTACCCTTTTACAGGCCGCGAGGAGGTGAGCACCCGCGATTGACGAGCGTATGCGAAGTCAGAGCGGAATGTGCCACCCCTGTTACAGGAGTCCGCGATTGACGAGCGTATGCGACGTCAGAGCGGAAACGACGAGGAGGTGAGCCCATGCCGGAGGATCGTATCTACATCGCGATCGATATGAAAAGCTTCTACGCCTCCGTCGAGTGTGTGTACCGGGAGCTGGATCCCCTGAAGGCGCACCTCCTGGTGGCGGACGCCAGCCGGTCTGACCAGACGATCTGTCTGGCCGTCTCCCCGGCGCTGAAAGCCAAGGGCGTGCCGGGCAGGCCCAGGCTCTTCGAGGCCAAACAGGCGATCCGGGACTGGGAGGTTCAGCACCGCGAAAAGCTTTCCTATCTGATCGCGGTGCCGCGGATGGCGGAGTACGAGCGGGTATCCGCCCAGATTTACTCGATTTTTCTCCGCTATGCCGCGCCGGAGGACATCCATGTGTACTCCATCGACGAAAGCTTCATCGACTGCACGCCTTATCTTCACTTATATCGGAAGGCCGCCCTGCGGCAGGGGATCGAACCGGCGCGGCTCATGGCCATCACCATGATCCGGGCTGTACTGAAGGAAACCGGCATCACCGCCACGGTGGGCATCGGCACCAATCTCTATCTGGCCAAGGTGGCCATGGACATCGTCGCGAAAAGGCGCCGCCGGATCAGGACGGGGTCCGCATCGCGGAGCTGAACGAGGACAGCTATAAATTCCTGCTCTGGGGCCACCAGCCGCTGACCGATTTCTGGCAAATCGGGCCGGGCAAGGCGCGCAGGCTCATGAAGGCCTGTATGTTCACCATGGGCGATGTGGCCGCAAGGTCGCAATATGACGAAGAGTGGTTTTATAAGGCGTTCGGGATCGATGGCGAGATCCTGATCGACCATGCCTTCGGCATTGAACCGGTGACCATGAAGGACATCAAGGGATACCACACCAACAGCCACAGCCTGTCCAACGGCCAGGTCCTGCCCAGGCCCTATCAGTACGGGGAAGCCCGGAATGTGTTTCTGGAAATGATCGACGTCCTCTGCGCCGATCTGTATCGGAAGCGCCTTTTAGCGTCGGTCTTTACCTGGTGGGTGAGCTATGATTACAAGAGTCTGGAGAAGGTTCCCGGGTATGAAGGCCCTCTTTCCATCGACTTTTACGGGCGCCTGCATCCGGCGCACAGCGGCGGCACCGCCAACCTGGGCGTCCCCACCGGCAGCCCGTCGGCCATCGGCGCGGCGCTGGCCGCGCAGTTTGACGCGCGGACAGATCATCGGCTTCTGTACCGGCGGCTGGGCGTATGCGCCTGCAACGTTGTGGCCGACACCCAGGCCATACAGATCGACTTTTTTACCGATTACGCGGCGCTGGAGCGGGAAAAGAAGATTCAGGGCGCCATGCTGGAGGTGCGCTGCAAATTCGGCGCAAACGCCTTATTTACAGGCAAGAACCTGTTGAGCGGCGCAACCAGCCTGGAGCGAAATCAGCAGATTGGCGGGCATCGGGCATAGCCCGGTCCGCCGGGAAAGGGGGCAAACATGATTGGGTATATGCAAATGCCGGCGGATTTCCCATACGCGGGCGTATATGCGAAGGGGCGGCCACAGCACAGCGGCTTTGATGCGTTCCGGCTGAAACACCCCTTGATGGACTACGGAAAGCGGGCAAAGATCTTTTCCCCCTTCGACGCCCTGAAGGGTTTTTCCGAAGCGGTCGCCTCCAAAGAGATCCAATATGAAAACCGGAGAGACCTGGATGATGACACGAAAGAGGACCTGAATCGGAAGCTGGGCATTCTTCACCGGCTGACCATCAACGGCAGGGCCTCCCGGGAGAACAGGCCCGTGATCACCGTAACCTTCTTTGTCCCCTGCGACGATCCGGACAACGCCGCCTACGGATGCCGCGGACAGTACCTCACGGTGACCGGACCATGCGTCAGGGTCGGGATGCGCGCGCTGCAGCTCGAAAAGCGGACCATCCCGTTCCGGGACATCGCCGCGATCCGGGGGAAAATGCTTCCGGAGATTTGGGAGGAAGATCCCCGTTGGGAGGATGAAGCGTTATGATTCAGAATCCGCAGGACGTTCTCGGCCGCGGCGCTCTGGCCAAAAAGGCCGAAAAAAAGCAGCAGGCCGCGCTCTCCGAGGAGGAAAAGCGCAGACACCGCTGCTGCTTCACCGGGCATCGTCCCCAGGGCATCACGCGCCCGCTGGATGATGTGAAGGTGGATCTGGAAAACATGATTATGGCGGCGATCCAGGAGGGCTATACCACATTCGTGACCGGCATGTGCATCGGAGTGGACATCTGGGCGGGAGAAATCGTACAGCGGCTGAAGAGTCAGTATCCCGGCATCCATTTGATCGCCGCCGTGCCCTATCCGGGATTCCCGGACCGGTGGCCGGCGGAATGGAAAAACAAATATGACCTTCTTCTGCAAAACGCGGACGCGGTCCGGGTCATCTCACCGGCGTACGAAGAAAAGGTGTTTCAGACAAGAAACGAATGGATGGTCGACCACTGCGCCAAGCTCATCGCGGTGAGCAACGGACGCAAGGGCGGCACGCAGAACACCATCGCATACGCGAGGAAAAAACGCATCTCCGTTACAACCATCAAAGCATGAGGGAGGATTTATCCCTGATCCCGGTCGATGAGAAACGAAGCCGCTGCTTTTTCCCATTGCATAATGACTTCATTCATCTAATATTCCTTGTTCTGCGCTTAGAATTCCCGATCAGGTATATTGATTCAGCCGCATCCGGAATCCGGTTGAATTCTGCCCGGCATTCTGATATCATGCTTCCCGGAACGCAGAACGAAAGAAAGGAAGTGGGCGAAGATGCCAGGCCCCGGCGGTCCGGGAGGAAGAAATCACTTTCTGACGGACGAAGAAAAACAGAATACGCCCAAGATCACGAAGGCGCTGCTCCGGCGGGTTTTTGCCTATCTGGAACCCTACTGGAAACAGCTGGCGCTGGTGCTTTGCTGCATCGCGGTCTCCTCCGTATGCAGCCTGTTCCCTTCCATCCTGACCGGGCACATCATCGACGTGCTGACGGGAAAGGATCTGGGGGGCTGGTTCGGCGCGGGGCTGTCCGCCCTGATCCGGCTGATTCTTCTGTCCCTGACCCTCCATCTGGCCTCCAACCTGATCGGAATCGGGGAAAGCTATCTGAACAACTGGATTGCCCAGCATATCTCCTTTGACATGCGCAACCAGATGTACCGTCATCTGCAGAAGATGTCCCAGCGGTTTTTCACCTCCGCCAATCAGGGGGACATCATCACCCGGATGACCAGCGATATCTCCGGGGTGGAATCCGTGGTGACCAACACCTTCACCAGCATTCTGTCCAACACGATTACGCTCATCGTCGCGGTCGCCGCCATGTTCCAGAAGAACTGGATCCTGGCCCTGGTGGGCATCGCGGTGGTTCCGCTCTTCACCCTCCCCACCCGGATGGCCGGCAAAAAGAGATGGAAGCTGGCAGGGGAAGCCCAGGCGTGCAACGACGAAATCAACGGCATCCTGAACGAAACCCTGTCCGTCAGCGGCCAGCTGCTGGTCAAGCTCTTCGGACGGGAGGAGGCGGAATATGCCCGGTACGAGGAAGCCAACGGCCGCATGATTAAGCTGAACATCCGGGAAAAGATGGCCGGCCGGTGGTTTTTCATGCTCCTGAGCACCCTGACCACCATCGGCCCCATGCTGCTGTACCTGGTGGGCGGCATCCTGATCATGCGGCATGACAGCAGCCTCAGCGTCGGCGATATCACCGTGCTGGTAGCCCTGCTGGGCCGCATGTACGGGCCGGTCAACAGCCTGCTGAACATCCAGGTGGACTGGATCCGCTCCATGGCCATGTTCACCCGCATCTTTGAATACTACGACATGAAGCCGGAAATCGACGACCGGCCGGACGCCCGGGAGCTGCGGGACGCGAAGGGCGAAATCGTCTTTGATCATGTGGACTTCACCTATGACGGGGAGCGCATGATCCTGAAGGATATCAGTTTCCAGCTGCGCAGCGGCGACTGCGTGGCCATCGTCGGCCCCAGCGGAAGCGGGAAGAGCACCATCGTCAACCTCATCCCCCGGCTGTGGGACCCCTCCGCCGGGAAGGTCACCTTCGACGGCACGGACGTCCGGGATCTGACGCTGCATTCCCTGCGGGACGAGATCGGCGTCGTGACGCAGGAAACCTATCTTTTCAACGGCACCATCCGGCAAAACCTGCTCTACGCCAAGCCGGACGCCACCGAGGAAGAAATGATCGCGGTGTGCAAAAAGGCCAACATCTATGATTTCATCAGCAGTCAGCCGGAAGGCCTGGACACCATGGTGGGCAACCGCGGCCTGAAGCTTTCCGGCGGAGAAAAGCAGCGCATCTCCATTGCCCGGGTGCTGCTGAAGGATCCCGCCCTGCTGATCTTTGACGAAGCCACCTCCGCCCTGGATTCCATTTCTGAGGCGGCCATTCAGGCGGCCATCAATCCGCTGATCGAGGAGCGCACCTCCATCCTGATCGCCCATCGGCTGTCCACCATTCTGGCGGCGGATGAGATTCTGGTGGTTCGGGACGGCCGGATCGTGGAGCACGGGACCCACGAAGAGCTGGTCCGCGCCGGCGGCACCTATCAGGAGCTGTATGAAACCCAGTTCAACCCGGACAGAGAAAAAGCGGCGCAAACGGAAGCCGCGCCGCTGAGTTAATCGGCGTTCGGCCGCGCGTGGCGCCCTCCGCCGGGAAAGAAGAAAACGGAGATCCCGCTCCGCGGGGATCAGGTGGTTTCCCGCTCCACCAGCCGCACGGGGAACACCGTTTCGGCGGGAACCTTCTCCCCCTCCGCCCGGCGGATGATGCTGTCCACCGCGCAGGCCGCGATTTCGGCGATGGGCTGGTGAATGGTGGTCAGCCCCATGGGGCACAGGGCCGCAAAGGCGGTATCGTCATACCCGACGATCTTCAGCTTCCGCGGCACCGGGATCCCCCGCCGCAGGGCATACCGGAGCACGGTGGCCGCGATCAGGTCGTTGGAGGCCAGAATCCCGTCCGTCTCCGGATAGTCCCGGAAGAGCTCCTCCACCGTCCGCTCGTAATCCAGCGCCACAAATTCGTCCCAGCCCGCTTCCTTCAGCACGGGCAGGTCGATTCCGTTTTCCGCGCAGACGGCGCAGAAGCCCTCATACCGTTCCCGGGAAACGCTGTTCTTCGACGCGTTGCCGCTGAGATACAATAGCCGCCGGCATTCCTTCCGGATCAGATGCTCCGCCGCCAGCCGGCCTCCCTGCAGGCTGTCCATCAAGGCGCAGGGGGTCCCGTCCCGGGGATTTCGCTCGATATAGAACAGCGGCGCCCCGTGGTGGGCGATCTTGTCAAAGCCCTGGCTGTAGCTGGCCACGATGATCCCCCGGACCCGGTCGCCCAGGAGCATCTGATAGTAGGCCCGCTCCTTGTGCAGCTCCTTGTCGGACACGCACAGCAGCAGCTGGCAGTTCTGCGCCGCCACCGCTGCCTCGACCTCCTGGATCAGCTCCGCAAAAAAATACTGCTTCGCCGAGGGAACCATCAGGCCGATCAGGTTGCTCTGCTGCTTGGCCAGCGACCGGGCCAGCTCGTTGGGGCGGTAGTTCAGCGCCCGCATGGCGTCCTCGATCTTGGTCCTGGTTTTCGCGCTGACGGGGACCCGGCCGTTGATCATCCGGGAGACCGTCGTCACCGTTACCCCCGCCCGGGCGGCCACATCCTCCAGCGTCACCATGGTTTCCTTCCTCCTTCCGAAGCCATCGGTTTCCTTTCATAGCATCCTTCGCCAGGTTATTTCAAGGGCAGGCGCTTCCCGCGTCCTGCCCTTGCTTTTCGCCCGGAGCCGCGAGGCGTCCCCCGGAGGGGAATACCTCAGAAAGCGGAGCGACTGATTAGTTTCTCAAAAACCGGAAAGCGCTTTCCAGATGCGCGTCCCAGTACATCAGGTCGTGACCGCCGGCGCCGTCCTCCCATCGGACGTCCGCGCCGGCCTGCTTCAGCGCGTCCCGGAAGCGCCGGGCCGAGTCCCCCACCAGGTCGTCCTCCGTTCCGCAGCAGATCCACACCAGGGGCAGATTTTGTCCCCGCCGGGCATAGTCCGCGGCGGCGGCCGTCGGGTTCAGCCGGGTGTTCTCCCGATACTCCTCCCGGCTGCCCAGGAGGGATTCAAACAGCGACGCCGGCACGGCGCCCTCGGTTCCGGCCTTCTCCGGGCTCAGCAGCCGGTCCGGCTCCGCCGCCGGGGAGAAGAGCGCCAGCCGGGAATAAAGCTCCGGATGCGCCAGGCCCAAGGCCGCCGCCCCGTAGCCGCCCATGGAAATGCCCCCCAGGAAGGTGTCCTCCCGGCGCGGGCTCAGGCAGGGGAACAGGCGCCGCGCCATGCCGATCAGCTCCACCCCCGCGTAGGTCCCCATCAGGTTCGCCCGCTCCGGATGGTCGGTATAGAAGGCATTCTCCCCATCCGGAACAACGATCGCCATGCCGTACAGGGTCGCCATCTGCCGCAGCGGCAGGGCAAAGAGGATCTCCTCCGCGCTGCCGGAATATCCCGGCAGAAAGACCAGCGTCGGATAGGGCCGCTCCGGGTTCGGATACCCGTCATGATAGGGCAGAATCACATGGAAATCCACCGCCCGCTGCAGGGACGCGGATTTCGCCGTCACCTTCATATACATCAGGCATCCTCCTTTCCCGTCAGGAACTGGAACAGGGGATCCATCGCCTGCTTCCAGAAGGTGTGATCATGGGCGCCGGGGCCTTCGTACCACCGCAGCGGCGCCCGGAGCGCCCCGCATGTTTCCCGGAAATCCAGGGCGGCCTTCCAGAGGAAGTCCTCCCTGCCGATGGCCAGCAGCATCTCCGGGACGTCCTTTCCCTCCGCCGTCATGCGGCGCAGGGCCGACTCATAATCCCTGTAGGAGCCCTGATACGTTTCCCAGCTGCCCAGGGTCTCCAGCAGCTCCCCTTCCGGAATCAGGTGTTCCTCTTCCGTCGGGGCAGCCGGGGCCTCCGGCCGCCGAAGCCCCAGGGCCGGGGACAGCATGCCGATTTTCGAGAACCTTTCGGAGAACCGCAGCCCGTTCACCAGCGCCCCGTAGCCCCCCATGGAGATGCCGCCGATCCAGGTGTCCTCCCGCCGGGCGCTCAGGGGCAGCACCGAGCGGGTCACCTCCACCAGCTCCTCCCCCACGAAACGGCTGAACATCGCTCCCCGCTTCTCATCGTCCACATAGAAGGAATTCTCCCCGTCCGGCAGCACCACCGCCACCCCGTAGCGCATGGCATACAGGGCGATGTTGGTGAACATGGCGGTCTCCGTTCCCCCGCCGGAATAGCCGTTGAGGAAATACAGCGTCGGATAGGGCGGCTCCACATCCCGCCACATGTTCAGGTCCGGCAGAAAGACCATCGGATACACGCTGCGGGAGATGCAGTCCGATCGGAAGTTCATGTGAATCGTGGCCATACCCCATTCCTCCTCGTTCGTTTTTACCCGGTTTTATCCCTTCACGCTGCCCTGGACCACCCCGGCCAGGATCTGCTTCTGGCACACCAGATAGAAAATCAGCATCGGCGCGATGGACATCACCAGCCCCGCCATCATGGGGGAATAGTCCGTGGAATACTGGGCGCAGAACACCCGGATCATCATGGGCAGGGTCCGCATGTCCTGGGTCTGCAGGAACAGGCTGGACAGCAGGTAGTCATTCCAGATGCCCATGGCGATGAACACCAGCAGGGTCACCTCGATGGGGGTCAGCATGGGCAGAATGATCTTGAAAAAGAGCCGGACGCTGCCGCAGCCGTCGATCATGGCCGCCTGGTCAATCTCCATGGGGATGCTGTTCAGGAACCCCCGGACCAGGAAGGTGGAAAACGCCATATTCAGCCCCACGGCGATGTAAATCACCGGAATCAGGCTGTTGGTAAAGCCCAGCTGGGCGGCGTACAGCTTCACCAGCGGGATCATGAAGGCCTGAAAGGGGGCGCACATGGAGGCGATCATCAGGTAATAGAAGAAGGACACAAATCTGCTCTTCACCCGGCTCACCACATAGGCCGCCATGGATCCCAGCACCGCCACCAGCACGCAGATGGACACCGTCAGGATCAGGGTATTCCCCAGGGCTGACAGAAAATGCATCTGGCTGAAGGCCTGGGGGTAGTTCTCCGTCACCAGGCGGGTCGGCAGGCTGAAGGGGTTGGTGGTGAATTCCCCCGTGGTCTTCACGGAGTTCATGCCCACCAGCACCAGGGGGAACAGATAGAAGACCGTCATCACCAGCGCCAGCGCCAGCAGCCAGTATTTCAGGGATTTCCGCTCCACCATTACAGCTGCACCTCCTTCTTCTGGGTGAAATAGGCCTGCAGGACGGAGATGATGGCCACGATCACGAAGAGGATCACCGCCTGGGCCTGGGCGTTGCCGAACTTCAGGCTGACAAAGGCCGTGTTGTAGATCCGCAGGGCAATCAGCTCCGTGGAATTGAAGGGCCCCCCGTCCGTCAGAGACAGGTTTACATCAAACACCATGAAGGACCGCACGATGGCCAGGAACAGGCAGATCGTGATGGAGGGCCGGATCATGGGCATCCGCACATGCCAGAACACGCCCCAGGCCGTCGCCCCGTCCACCCGGGCCGCCTCCACCAGCTCGCCCGGAACGTTGGTGAACCCAGCCACGTAGATGATCATCAGATAGGCCGACAGCTGCCAGGAGGAAACCAGGATCAGCGCCACCATGGCCCCCGTAGGATCCGAGAGCATGGAGGTGCTCAGCCAAGAAATCCCCAGGCTCTGGCCGATCTTCGTGAAGCCGTAGATGAAGATATACTGCCAGATATAGCCCATGGCCACGCCGCCCACCACGTTCGGCACGTAGATCGCCGTCCGGAAGATGTTCCTCCCCTTCAGGGAGCTGGTCAGCAGCAGCCCCAGGATCAGCCCCAACAGGTTGCTCAGCGCCACCGTGCCAATGGTGTAGATCCCCGTCCGCTGCAGGGAAAGCCAGAACTTACTGGTGCCGAATACCTTCGTATAGTTGGCCACGCCCACCATGGTGTATTCCGTCGAGATGCCATCCCATTTCGTGAAGGAAATGAAGATGCCGTACAGAAACGGAATTACCATGGCCGTCAGCCATACAAACAATGCGGGACAGAAGAAAAGCAGAATCAGTTTCCAGGTGTCCCAGCCGCGCCTCGTCAGCATCCTTATTCCTCCCGTAAATCCGGAAACGGCAGGGCAGAACCTCCTGCCCTGCCGCTTCCTTTGGATTCACCGCGGGGACCGGCTTTCCGCCGGCCCCGCGCGGTGTTCTCTTCCATGAATCAGCTTCTATGTGTCAGTCCAGATCCGCGAAGTAGTCCTGGATTTCGCTGGCCAGGGTCGCCCGATCCATCTGCCCGGCCAGATACGCCTGCATGAAGGGGCCCACCATCAGCCAGAAGTCCGTGGGGCCTTCGCACAGATAGGTGCTGCAGTCCAGGATGCGTCCCTTGTTCAGATAATCCTGGGTGGAAACAGCCAGGGGGTTCTCGTTCACGGCGGTCACGTTGTCAAAGGGCAGCGTGGAGCCGATCAGCCGGACCATGAAGTCCTCGCCTTCGGGAGAAAGGGCCAGCCACTGGGCCAGCAGCACGCCCGCGGCCTGCTGCTCGGGGGTGTTCTGATAGGTGTCCACCGCGTAGCCCTTGGGGCAGGAGCCCAGGATCATGGAGTTCCGGGCGTCCTCGGGGTCGTTGGTCAGGGGCAGATGCATGATGCCCAGTTCGTCCCGGTTCTCGAAGGTCCGCAGCACCAGCCAGTTCCAGTCGCCCTGGAACATGGTCGCCACCTTGCCGTGGGCCAGCATTTCCAGATCGCCCTCCTGGGTGTCCGCCAGGGGATCCGCCTTGTTGATGTTCCGCTCCTTCAGGATGTCAAACACGTCCATCAGGTTATTGAAGTGTTCGTTCTCGATCAGGCTGTAGTTTCCGTCCTTCAGATCCGCCAGCACCTTCCGCTGGGTGGCCTTGTCGCCCAGCCATTCGGAGAACAGCTGGCAGCCCAGGTAGTGGGCGCCCAGGGCCCAGTCCGCGCTGAACACCACTGTGGAGGGGATGCCCTCAGCCTCGATCTTGTCCAGGAATTCCACCAGCTTGTCCACCGTGTTCACGGTGTCCACGTCGAAATCCTCGCCGAAGACCTTCTTCACGATGGTCTTGTTGTACAGCAGGCTGAAGCCCTGATAGCTTCCGGGAATGCCGTAGATCGCGTCGCTGCCTTCCTTCTGGAAGAACTCCACGCCGCTGAGCACATGGTCGAAGAAGGAAGGATCCTCCGCCTGGGTCAGATCCATCAGATAGTCGGAATAGTTCAGGATCTGGCCGCAGTCCAGCAGGGACACGGTCGGCGCGGTGTTGGCGGAATAGAGCGCCAGCCAGGCCGCCAGCTGATCATCGCCGCAGGGATAGTAGTTCACCGTGATCCAGGGATACTGCTCCATGAATTTCGCCAGCGTGGCCACCGTCTCGTCATCCACGCCCGCCTGGGTGGAGTAGTAGGAAATGGTCACCGGTTCGTGGGTCTCCTCCGCGAACGCCGCCGTCACGGACAGCAGCATCGCCAGGGCCAGGATCATTGCCGTCAGCTTTCTCATCATTCTATTTGTTCTCCTTTCGTGGGACGCTTCTGCGCCCCTTCGCTGTCCATAGGGTATCACGTCCTTCTCAAAATGTCAAGCGCTTGACATTTAATTTTTTATGAAGCCCTTTCCTGTTGGAATTGAGGGGGGACAAAAGGCCGCGGCGGGTATATAATGGGTTTGTCCGAAATCGACCATTCACACGCACGGGAGGGGGGAAGCCATGCCGCGGTTCCGTTATTCAGGGGCCGCGCCCTGCGCCTGCCCGCCATGCTGACGGAGATCGAGGCCGAAGCCTTCTCGGGCGTCGCCGCGGAGGTGGTGATTGTGCCGGAGCACGTGACCTCGATTGCCTTCAACGCCTTCCCGGACACCGTCGAATGAATCTTCGGATTCCCCGATTCGTAAATTTACTGTAGTCTTTTTTTGAATCCTGTGATATGATGTAGCCGGGTTTAAAATGGCTGTCCTTGGGGCGGACGTTGCAGAACTGCCTTCTCACGCGGGCAGCGGTGCAGTCTGATTCCCAGGCAGATCCTTCGGGACAGATTGAATCTCAAACGTGCGGCTTCAGAGAAGAAAGGCAGAGACGCGATATCAGGCTGAGAACAAAATGCTGGATATTTTCTTCTCGATCGCTGAACGATTCCCTGAAGGGAGAGAAAAAAGGAATGTTCAGAAAACTTCCGATTGGCATTCAGAGCTTTGAAGGCCTCAGAAAAGACGGATACATCTATGTGGACAAAACGGAATATCTTTATCGACTGGTTCATGCGGGCAAGCCTTATTTTCTGAGCAGGCCAAGAAGATTTGGGAAAAGCCTCCTTCTATCCACCATGAAAGCTTACTGGGAAGGAAAAAAGGACCTGTTTGCCGGGCTGGCCATCGAAAAACTGGAAGCGGGCAATCCGGACGCGTGGAAATCTTATCCGGTGTTTTACTTTGACTTTAATGGGGTCAATTACCTGGAAAGCGACGCGCTGGAGCGTAAGCTGGATTATCAGCTTCAGGAATGGGAGGAAGCGTATTCATCTGAAAATATCCAGAATACGGTGGGAGAGAGATTCCAAAAACTGCTGAAAAAAGCGAAAGAAAAGACTGGCCTTCGCTGCGTTGTGCTTGTGGATGAATATGACAAGCCGCTGCTGGATGTCATGGATCATCCGGAATTACAAGCGCATAACAAGGAGGTATTCAAGGGCTTTTTCAGTACTTTGAAGAGCTTTGATGAGTATATCCAGTTCATCTTTATTACCGGCGTGTCGAAATTTCATAAGGTGAGCATCTTCAGCGATCTGAATCAGCTGAACGATATTTCACTGGATGAGAATTTTGCGTGCATGTGCGGAATCACGGAATCTGAAATGTGCAGCTGTTTCGATCAGGAAATAGATATGCTTGCCCAAAGAAGGAAACTGAGCCGGCAGGAGTGCCTGGGGGAACTGAGAAAACAGTATGACGGGTACTGCTTTTATCCGGATGCCGAGGGCGTGTATAATCCATACAGCCTGCTGAAGTGCTTTTTTGCAAAGGACTTTGGTTCGTATTGGTTTGAGACGGGTACGCCGACCTTTCTGGTCAAAAGACTGCACGATGTCAGCTTCGATGTGCGCAGGTTCACGGATCGGACGATATATGCCAGTGAATCATTATTGAAGGATTACACAGGGGATGGTATGGATCCGATTCCGCTGCTGTATCAGACAGGATATCTGACGATAACGGATTATGACGCAAAACGGAAAAGATATACGCTCGGTTTTCCGAATGAAGAGGTGCGATACGGATTCCTGGAAAGCCTGATGCCGTCCTATGTGCCGAAGGCCACGGCGGGGAACGGGCTGGACATCTTTACCCTGGATGAAGCGGTCGAAAATGGAGACCTGGAGCAGATCCGGAAGGTGCTGACGGGCCTTTTTGCGGGGATCACCTATACGCTGGAAACGGATCCCTTTGAGCATTATTTCCAGGCAGTCATTTATCTGACGTTTACGCTGCTGGGGAAGTTTTGCCTCTGCGAGATGCATACGTACACGGGACGGATAGACTGCAGGGTTCAAACGAGGGATTACATCTATCTGTTCGAGTTTAAGCGGGATGATACGGCGGAGGCCGCCCTCGCGCAGATTGACAGCAAGGATTATGCGCTGCCATTCATTGCGGACTCCAGAAAGATCTATAAGATCGGCGTTTCCTTTGATTCTGACTCCAGAAAGCTGAAAGACTGGGCCGCGGCGGTAAGCCTGGTCCAGAATGCATGATGAGATGAGCGACCTGCCGTTTTCAGACCAGATATTATTACACGCTGTCACTCTCCCCTGATTTTGTTTTTGCCTGTTACTTTAGGTTAAGCAATGTCGTCAGCCAGTTCTTTCTTTATGCACTTGATTTCATTCAGCGGGACATCTTTATAGACAAGGGCTACAAATTGGATTAGCAATTGATTCTGGCGCTAACATCGTGTAGAATAACGATCCTCCCATCCGCGGTCGATGGTTATGCCCATGCGCCGGTGAACAGGTGGGACCGGAGGAGATTGCGGCAGAGGAACGAAAACGCCTGGCAAAGAAGATCCTGACGGCGCCGGATCGGTTTATGGATACTGGAAAGGGGGTTGAGGGGAATGCGCAAAGCTGCGAAACAGATTATTGTCTGCGCGATTGGGCTGCTTTTATTCTGCATTTTGTGCCGGTTCACGCTGTTCCGCACCTATACCATGCAGATTCCGGTTCCCGAGCGGCAGACCGCCCGGTTTGCGGAAAGCAGAATTCCGCCCACCGCGCAAATGGACGGACCCGAGATTGCCCGGGTCGGCGAGATCAGAGTGCACTCGAACCACATCAGCGTACCGATCCGGGCTGAACACGCGGGAGTAGCTGACCTGCTGATTCTGGATGATCAGGGGAAAGAGATCGCATACGCGCCCTTTCGGATTACGCCCGCGGGAACGGTGATTGATCTGAGCTCGGGCGGGTTTACAGGAGACACGGCTGTCCTGATGGCCGTCACACTGTTCTGGTTTGCGGTCAGCGCCATCATGATCTGGCATTATTTCCAGGGCAAAGGGGCGGCGTACTATACATACTATTCCATCTATTATTCAGGCTTCTCTCTTTTTGCGCTGGTGACAGCGATTCTGATGCTGCGGATCACGATTATGCATATCCTGTATCCGGGAGAGTATAATATGTTCGCGGCTTACAGCACGATCAACGGGGCCAGCAGCCAGTTTATGGTGCTGACGATGCCGGCCGTGATTCTGTTTGCGGCCGCGATGGCGGTGAGCAATATAGAGCTGCTCAGGCATGAGCGCCGCCGGGTATGGAACAATACACTTGGGCTGATCGTCAGCGGGCTTTTCATCATCGGAGAAGCCATCGGAATCTGCCTTTTTTCCCGCGACTTTTCAGGCTCTGAGGCGGAATACCGTATTTTGAACACCCTGGAAAATGTATATGCGACCATTTTTGTATATGGCGAATGTATGCTGGCGGGATCTGTGGTTTGCGGGATCACCGCAGCAAGATGGAAGCCTGCGCTGGATAACGATTTCATCGTGATTCTTGGATGCTGGTTCCGCAGGGATGGATCGCTTCCTCCCCTGCTGAAAGGGAGAGTTGACCAGGCAGTCGCTCTTTGGAACATGCAGAAAGAGCTCCAGGGGAAAGAAGCGATTCTGATCCCATCGGGCGGGCAGGGCAAAGATGAATCGATGCCGGAGTCTGAAGCGATGCGCCGTTATCTGATTCGGGAGGGCTTTTCGCCGGATCTGATCCGCCCCGAGGCGGAATCGGAAAATACATTTCAGAATATGGCCTTCTCCAAAAAAATCATCGATCAGATCAACCCGGATGGCAAGGTGGCGTTTGTGACCACCAATTATCATGTGTTCCGAAGCGGAATCTGGGCGGGACAGGCCGGTCTGAAGGCCGTGGGAACGGGAAGCGCGACAAAGTGGTGGTACTGGCCCAACGCTTTCATGCGGGAATGCGCCGGACTTCTGCAAAAAAGATGGAAGCAGGAACTATTCCTGCTGTTCCTGCTGCTTGTTTTTTTCGGCGCTTTGTCTATGGTGGTCGGGTAGAAAACAAGAGCGGCGGGATCCATCGGGGTGCCATGTTACTGTTTACGGCTAAAATGGCCGAATAATGCAACCGGCTCGAACACATGTAGGATAAAGCTTCGAGCCGGTTTTGGTTTTATTTGAGCCGCCCTCAGCTTGAGGGCGGCTCTTCATCCCTAAGGTGAATCGCAGCAGGCGCTTTCCGAAGCCTTTCCCTCGAAGCGCATCCGCTTCGCGATACAGGTACAGCCGGTACAGAACACGGACAACATCCTCGTTACCGAGCTGCTAACCCGCTTTAGCCCAACAGGCCGGGATTGACGAATGCCAGATTATCTTTTGAAATAACCTTCTATGGCATGAAAGAGGATGACAAAAACGGCTTTTTTCCAAAAAAATGGGCCGAACGGCCCATGACAGGCATGGCGATTTCTGTATAATGAATATGGGAATTTTGTATTCTTATCTGGAAATATCCATATTGTCCCTTCATTTCGTCCGGCCCGGATTCCGGAGCCGCGGAGACAATGGCCAAACCACGAACAAATCGCAATAAGGAGGAAACGAAACATGAAACGGAAACTGTGGATCATCCTGGCCCTGGCGGCGCTGATCCTGGCGCTGGGCGCGGGCGCGGCCCTGGCGGACCAGAACGGGACCTGCGGCACCAATGTGACCTGGACCTACACCGAGGCGAACCACAAGCTGACCATCAGCGGCACGGGGGCCATGGCCGACTTTACCAATTCCAGCTCGGCTCCTGCGCCATGGAGCTCGTTCAAAGCGGAGATCCAGACGGTGGAGATCCGCAGCGGTGTGACCGGCATCGGCGACTGTGCTTTCTACGGCTGCTCCGGTCTGACCAGCGTCACCCTTCCCAGCGGCGTGACCATCATCGGCAGATACGCTTTCCGAGGCTGCTCCGGTCTGACCGGCATCACACTCCCCAGCAGCGTGACCACCATTAGCCAACAAGCTTTCTACGATTGCACCGGCCTGACCGGCATCACGATCCCCAGCGGCGTGACCACCATCGACTATCAAACGTTCTACAACTGCTCCGGCCTGACCAGCGTCACCCTCCCCAGCGGCGTGACCGCCATCGGCGGCTCTGCTTTCCGGAACTGCTCTAAGCTGACCGGCGTCACCATCCCCAGCAGCGTGACCAGCATCGGCAGCGATGCTTTCTACGGCTGCTCCGGCCTGACCAGCATTACCATTCCCAACGGCGTGACCGAAATCGGTTACGATGCTTTCTACGGCTGCTCCAGCCTGACCAGCGTCACCATTCCCAGCAGCGTGACCAGCATCGAAAGCAATGCTTTCTACAACTGCTCCAGCCTGACCAGCGTCACCATTCCCAGCAGCGTGACCAGCATCGGAAGCTATGCTTTCTACGGCTGCTCCAGCCTGACCAGCGTCGCCATCCCCAGCGGCGTGACCACCATCGGCAGCAGTACTTTCTACGGCTGCTCCGGCCTGACCAGCGTCACTATCCCCAGCAGCGTCACCACCATCGGCGGCTCTGCTTTCTGGAACTGCTCTAAACTGACCGGCGTCACCATCCCCAGCGGCGTGACCAGCATCGGCAGCTGTGCTTTCTACGGCTGCTCCAGCCTGACCAGCGTCGCCATCCCCAGCGGCGTGACCATCATCAGCAGCTCTACTTTCGATGGCTGCTCCGGCCTGACCAGCGTCACCATCCCCAGCGGCGTGACCAGCATCGGCAACTATGCTTTCGAGGACTGCTCCGGCCTGACCGGCGTCACCATCCCGAGCGGCGTGACCACCATCGGCAGCTCTGCTTTCTACGGCTGCACCGGCCTGACCAGCATCACCATCCCCAGCGGCGTCACCGACATCGCCAGCAGTACTTTCTACGGCTGCTCCGGCCTGACCAGCGTCACTATCGGAAATGGCGTGACCAGCATCGGCCGATACGCTTTCGGCAGGACCGCGCTGAGCAGCGTCACCCTCCCGGTCAGCGTGAGCAGCATCGGCAGATCTGCTTTCAATGACTGCGACAGCCTGACCTCCGTCACGGTCATGGATCCCGCCTGCGCCATCGGCGAAGGCAGCTACAACGTGTTCGATTTATGCGCCAATACCGTGACCCTCCGGGGCTGGCCGGACTCCACGGCGCAGGCCTACGTGGCCGCCAGCACCAACACCGCTTTCGAGTCCATCGGCACCGGCGGCACCTGCGGCGAGGGGGTCTACTGGTCGCTGGACACCGCCACCCACAAGCTGACCATCAGCGGCTCCGGAGCGATGACGGACTACGCCCGGGGCGCCGCTCCCTGGTATGCCAACAGAAGCGACATCCGTTCGCTGAAGGTCAAGGACGGCGTGACTGCTCTGGGCAATTATGCCTTCTATGGCTGCAGCGACCTGACCAGCGCCACCATCCCCGCCAGCGTGGCTCGGATCGGCATCTCCGCCTTCAATGGCTGTTATTACCTGATCGAGTTACGGATCCCCAACCCGGACGCCGTCATTGAAAACAACGCCTTCGCCGGCTGCTCCAACCTGACCCTCTACGGCCTCGCCGGCTCCACGGCAGAGGCCTACGCCACTGCCAACAATGTCAGTTTCGTACCCGTGGGCGGCACCTGGAGCGACGGCATCTCCTGGACCTTCAATCCCGCCACCGGCGCCGTGGCCGTCACCGGCTCGGGGGAGATGCTCTACGTCAGCAACAATCCCTTCGACCCCATCAGGGCAAGCATCACCAGCGTAACCATCGGCGAGGGCATCACCACCGTGGCCTATGCCTTCAACAACTGCAATCATCTGACCAGCGTCACCCTCCCCAGCACCCTCACCGAAATCGGCCAGCAGGCCTTCACCAGCTGCGCCTTCCCAAGTATCACCATCCCGGACCGCGTGACCCGGATCGGCAAGAGCGCCTTCTCCCAGAACAATGCGCTGACCGGGCTCACCATCCCCGCCAGCGTCACCCGGATCGACGAGCAGGCCTTTGAGAATTGCGACGGTCTGACGGACGTCTATGTCTATGGCAGGGATGTCACCTTCGTCCTGAACCCCTTCGTCTACTGCACTCCTTTCCGGCTCCACGGCTACACCGGCACCAGCACCCAGACCTTGGCCGGCAATTATTCCAGCGTCTTCACCTTCTACCCCATCGACAGCACCGGCTCCTGCGGCGACGGTGTGAGCTACAACTTCGACCCCATCAACGGCCGGATGACCATCAAGGGCTCGGGCGCCATGGCGGACTACACCACTGGCGGCGCGCCCTGGGACGACCTCAAGGGCGAGATCAAGTCCCTGGTGGTGGAGGAAGGCGTGACCTCCGTGGGGAACTACGCCTTCGAGGGCTGCGCCCAGCTGGAGCAGATCACCCTCCCGGCGGGCCTGACCCGCATCGGCAATATGGCCTTCTACAACTGCACAGGCCTGACGGTCAATGTCACCATGCCAGACAGCCTGACCTCCGTGGGCGAGGGCGCCTTCCGCTACACGAGCTTTAGGGCTGTCAGCCTCCCGATGAACGTCACCAGCGTGGGCGCCTACGCCTTCGCCAACATCGGCCTGAGACAGGCCACGGTCTATCACCCCGCCGCCGTCATCGGCACGGACGCCTTCGCCAACAACACCGGGATCATTCTCCGGGGCTGGAACCCCTCCACCGCAAAGGCCTATGCCGACGCCGACAGCGCCGTCGGCTTCCAGTCCCTGGGCGACCGGGCGGGCCAGCTGGGCGATCACGTGACCTACACCTGGGACCCCGTCACCGGCGCTGTGAGCATCTCCGGCCAGGGCCCCATGTGGGATTTTGAACAGAGCCCCTTCACCACCCCGAACAATGTGGTCAGCGTCACCATCGACAGCGGCGTCACCACCATCGGCAGCTATCTCTTTGACAATTGCGGACAAATGACCGGCGTCACCATCCCCGGCACCGTCACCCGCATCGGCGATTATGCCTTCGAAGCCTGCACCGGCCTGACGAGTGTGACCATCCCCAACAGCGTGACCAGCCTGGGTGCAGGCGTCTTCAGTCAATGCTCGCATTTGACCCACCTGACGCTTCCCAGCGGCCTGACGGAGATCCCCGCACATGCCTTTGAATACTGCGCTGACCTGCCGAACCTGACCCTCCCCAGCGGTGTGACCACCATCGGCGCGTACACTTTCTATATGTGCGAAAGCCTGACGAGCCTGACCATCCCTGGCGGCGTGACCATCATCGGCGACGGGGCCTTTACCGAATGCACCAGTCTGACCAGCCTCACCATTCCCAGCGGCGTGACCGCCATCGGCGCGTACACTTTCGCAAACTGCCCCGCTTTGACCAGCGTCACCCTTCCCAGCGCACTCACCTCCATCGGCAAAAAAGCTTTCCTCGAAAGCACCGGGCTGACGGGACTGACCATCCCGGACAAGGTGACCAGCATCGGCGACTATGCTTTCATCGGATGCTCCGGGCTGACCTATCTGAAGATTCCCAACAGCGTCACCAGCCTGGGCGATGGGGTTTTCTATGGCTGCAGCAGCCTGATCACAGCCGACCTCCCGAGCAGGCTGACCTCCCTCCCCACTGACACGTTCGGTGGCTGCACCAGCCTGACCCACGTCACCATTCCCAGCGGCGTGACCAGCATCGGCGGCAGTGCTTTCTATCGCTGCGCTGCGCTGACCGGCATCACCCTTCCCGGTGGCGTGACCGACATCAGAGGCAGTGCTTTCGAAGGATGCTCCAGCCTGACCAGCATCACGCTCCCCCAAAAAATCACCGCCATCAACCCCTCAGTCTTCCGGGGCTGCACCGGCCTGACCGGCATCACCATCCACAGCGGCGTGACCAGCATCGGAAGCTATGCTTTCCATGGCTGCTCCGGCCTGAGCACCGTCAGCATCCCCGAAAGCGTGGCCAGCATCGGAACCTATGCTTTCCAGGGCTGCACCGGCCTGGCCCGGGTCATCTTCCACCGGGACGCGACCAGCACGAACACAAGCATCTTCCAGAACTGCCCCGCCACCCTCATCATCTACGGCCCTGCCGGCTCCACGGCAGAATCCATCGCCATCAGCCAGCACTTCACCTTCATCGCCATCAGCCGGATGGCCACCCCGGACTTCACCCTCCCCGCCGCCATGACCACCGTGGAGGCCGAGGCCTTCTCCGGGGCGAAGATGACCGTTGTCTATATCCCCGACGGCGTGACCACCCTGGGCAGCAAGGCCTTCGCGTACTGCACCAACCTCACCCAGATCCGCATCCCGGCCTCCGTCACCGTCATCCCGGCGGACCTGCTCTACAACATCAGCAAGTCCCAGCTCACCATCTTCGGCGCTCCCGGCAGCGCAGCGGAGACCTTCGCCACCAATGCGGGCATCCACTTCGCCATCGACTGAGCCGACTGAACCGATCGACACAGTAAAGGGGCCGCTCCCGGTATCATATCGGGGGCGGCTCTTTCTCTATATCAGATGATGAGTTTCCGCGGAGATCATGGTGATGAGTATTTTTGTGATGCCCTCTCAATCCTTGAGACTCTCCGGCTCAGAAAACTGAATCTGTTCAAGGAGATTTCCCCGAGATTCGCCTTGCAGTGACCTCAATTTTGATATCTCGTATGTTTCTAACGATATGCTCTTTGATTTGAGCTTATCGTTTTTTATGTCCGCCCAACCCGTGAACAGTAACATTCTCATGTAGGAAGTCTGAGAAAATAGTCCAATCGGACTATGTGCAAAAAAATAACATCTGCTATAATTCTAAGCGGATAATTATTTCATGCCCGGGACACCGCAGCAGAGCCCGGACAGCGGATCGATACACAGAAGCACATGGACAAATACAGGCAAGGAGGAACAGGCTCATGAAGCGGAAACTATGGCTGCTGGCGGCGCTGACCGCGCTGCTGCTGATCTTCTTCTGCGGCACGTCGCCGGCGGAGGTCACCACCGGCACCTGCGGCGACAGCGTGCAATGGTCGCTGGACAGCGGGACCGGTACGCTGAGCTTCACCGGCACGGGTCCGATATATGATTACTCCTGGTCGGATATAGACTCCACCCCTCTGACTCCCTTCGAAAGCAATGAAAGCATCACCAGCGTGACCTTCTCCCCCGGCATCACCGCGATCGGCTCGTGGCTGCTGGACGAATGCTGCAACCTGACGAGCGTAACAATTCCGGACACCGTAACGAGAATCGGCGAAGGTGCTTTCTACAAGTGCGATCTGGCGGAGCTGACGCTCCCGGGCAGCGTTGAATACATTGGTGCCTACGCCTTCTGCAAAAATGGAAGTCTGCATGAGCTGGTCCTGCCCGAGGGGCTACGTGTGATCGATTCTCTCGCTTTTTGCAGCTGCATCGGGCTGAATTCCGTGTCCTTCCCCGCCAGTTTGACCGTTATTGGCTATGAGACATTCAAAGACTGTCCGGCGCTGACCGGCGTCTTTTTTTCCGGGAAAGCGCCATACATCACCTCGAATGCCTTCCTCTTCGATACCGCCTTTGCCTATTACCATCCGGACGAAAGCTGGACAGAGGACAGGATGACGGACTACGGGGGCTCGATCACCTGGGTCGCAGACGGGGCGGCCTTCTGCGGCGAGAACGTTTACTGGACGAAGAACGGCTCCACGCTGATCGTTTACGGCACAGGGCCAATGGCGGATTACCAGCAGACTGGCTCCGTCTCCCCCCTTGCCGGCACCAGCGGCGTGAGCACCGCGGTAATCCGGGACGGCATCACGCGGATCGGGACCTGGGCCTTCAGCGGCTGCACAGGTCTGACCCGGGTCGATATCCCGGAAAGTGTAACAGCGATTGGCGCGAACGCCTTTTCCGGCTGCACCGGCCTGACAATCCGCGGGAAAGCCGGTTCCGCGGCCCAGAGCTTTGCTGCGGCCGGCGGTTTCTCCTTTGTGACGCTGCCCGATGCCGAGGGCTTCTGCGGCAGCTTAACCTGGGAGCTTTCCGGCGACACCCTGACCATTCGTGGGCAGGGAGATATGATAAATTTCGCCTCTTTCGATGAGAGTCCGTACAATAGATACCGCTCACAGATCGCCCACGTTGTCATCGAACCGGGCGTCTTGTCCATCGGCCAGGGTGCCTTCAGCAGGCTCGGGTTGATGGAGGACGTGTCGATCCCGGCCAGCGTGAAAACGATTGGCGGCGGCGCCTTTATGGGCTGCCAGTCACTGACCGGCATCAGTCTTCCGGACGGCCTGACCTTCATCGGCGACAGCGCGTTCTACAACTGCTCCGGTCTGACCGCCATCACGATCCCCGCAGGCGTGACCAGGATCGACGGAGATGCATTTACGCTCTGCAAAGCTCTGCTCTCCGTCCGTTTCCTTGGGCCCGCCCCGGTGATCGACGAGCGCGCCTTTGCCGGCATCACCGCCGCGGCGATCTATCCCGCAGGAGAACCCAGCTGGACGCCGGATATGCGAAAGGGCTACGGCGGCTCGCTCTCCTGGCACAGCAGTGGGGATAGCTTCTGCGGCGACAGCCTGGTCTGGACCCTGTCGGGAGGGATGCTTACCATCGAGGGTAAGGGCGACATGTGGAACTTTGATGCCGAACAGCCCGACTGGTACCCGAGGCGGGCCGAGATCACCTCCGTCGTAGTCGGGACAAGCATAACAAGCATAGGAAAGCGCGCCTTCGCCGGCTGCGCGAATCTGAGCGCCGTGATCTTCGAAGGCGACGCCCCGAATATCGCTGCCGACGCCTTTTCCGGCGTCACCGCGACCGTGTCCTATATCAGCGAGAACACAGGATGGACGGCGGATGTGCTGCAGAACTACGGCGGCACGCTCACCTGGACGGATACAAATCCGCACGGCCGCTGCGGCCAGAGCGTTAACTGGAGCTTTGACCCCTCCACCGGCACATTGACTCTCTCCGGCACAGGACCGATGTGGGATTACGACTCGACAAACCAGCCCTATCGGAAGTACAGAGAGCAAACCCTCCACATCATCATCGAGCCAGGCGTGACGCACATCGGCAACTGTGCGTTCTATGCCTATTATTTCACTTCTACCATCTCGATCGGAGACGGCGTTGAGACGGTAGGCGAATTCGCGTTCTCAAATACCAAGGTAGAGTACCTCGCCTTTCCGGATGGCGTGACCAGCATCGGTGATCAGGCATGCTACTGGAACTCCTGTCTCACCGCAGTCACGATTCCCGCCAGCGTGACCGGGATCGGGAAAGACGCATTCGGATGCTGCTACGAACTGAACAGCGTGATATTCCTCGGGGGCGCTCCGGCGATCGGCGACAGCGCTTTCTACGGCGTCACCGCTGTGGTCCTTTATCCCGGTGACGACGCCAGCTGGACCGCGGAGGTTCGGTCGAATTACGAGGGTTCGCTCATCTGGATGAACAGCATTGTACGCTGCGGCCCCAGTCTGGCCTGGACGCTGGAGGACGGGGTGCTGAGCATCACCGGCATGGGCCCCATGTGGGACTTTGAAACCGAACAGCCCGGCTGGTACCCGAGGCGCGCCGAAATCACCTCCGTCGTCGTCGCAGACAAAGTGACGCGCATCGGGAAGCGCGCCTTCACCGGCTGTGTGAATCTGAGCACCGTAAACTTCGAAGGGGACGCGCCTGTGATCGCAGAGGACGCATTCCTCGGCGTCACTGCGGACGCCTTCTATCAGGTCATAAAAACCGGCTGGACGGCGGATGTGCTGCAGAACTACGGCGGCACGGTCTCCTGGATCGGCGAGTACCCGGGCGGTCCCTGCGGCGAGGGCGTGAACTGGAGCTTCCGTCCCGACACCCTGACCCTGACCATCTCCGGCACGGGCCCCATGGCGGATTACGGTTCAACCAACCAGCCCTATCAGACGTACCGCCATAAAATCCGGCACGTTATCATCGAACCGGGCGTGACGCACATCGGTGACAACGCGTTCAGGAGTTTCATCTCTATCTGGGATGTCTCGATAGGAGAAGGCGTGGAGACGGTAGGCGAAAGAGCGTTCATGTTCTGCGACGGAATGACTTCCATCGTCTTTCCCGAGGGCGTGACCAGCATCGGTGAGAAGGCGTGCTACTTGAGCGACGTTCTCACCGAGGTCACGATCCCCGCCAGCGTTCAGACGGTCGGCAACAAAGCTTTCTATGGTTGCGGTGCGCTGAGCAGCGTGACAGTCCTCTCGCTCGACGCGAAATTCGGGGATTCAGTTTTCCCGTACGAAAATGACGGCCTGAAGATCTACGGCTACGCCGGATCCACGGCGGAGGCCTGTGCCGGAGTCTCCGGCATAAACTTCGTCAACCTGTCCGGCATGTCGGGCAGCTGCGGCGAGGGCCTGAGCTGGGTCTTTTCGGGCAACACCCTGATCATAACCGGGGAAGGAGCGATGTCGGACCAGACCGCCGACAGCATCCCATATCGCGAGCATGCCGACAGGATTGAGAAGGTCGTGATCCGGCAGGGCGTGACACACATAGGCAGCTGCGCGTTCCAGGATTTCACGGCGCTCAGTGTCGTCTCAATCCCGGACAGCGTACTGACGATCGGTTCCGGTTCCTTCCGGAACTGTACCGCGCTGTCCGGCCTGACGCTGCCGGAAAGCCTGACCGGCATCGCGGCCAGCGCTTTCCAGGGCTCCGGCCTGAATGCCGTGATAATCCCGGTAAATGTGACCGACATCGGCCAGTCCGCGTTCTCCTCCTGCTCCGGGCTGAGCACGATTCGTTTTATCGGCAACGGACCGAGCATCTCCGCCGACGCGTTCAGCGGCGTCACCGCGACCGCGCATTACATCAACGGCCAATCGGGCTGGACGGCCGAAAGGCTGCAGAATTATGGCGGCACGATCACCTGGGTCGCCGATGAACCGCACGGCGCCTGCGGCGACAGCGTGAGCTGGTTCCTTGACACCACCAGCGGCACCGTGACCATCTCCGGTACGGGATCCATGTGGGATTACGACCTCGGAGCCAGCAGATCGCCGTTCTTCAACAATCCGCTCGTCAGGCAGGTCGTCATCGAACCGGGCGTGACCAGTATCGGCGGGTACAGTTTTTACCTCTGCACCCAGCTGACCTCCGTTTCGATTCCGGAAAGTGTGACGGCCATTCGCGACTACGCTTTTTACTACGCCGGCATGAGCTCCGTTTTGATCCCGGAGAGCGTGACCAGCCTGAACCAATTTGCTTTCGCATACTCCTCTCTGGCGGAGGTCGTCATCCCAGCCAGTGTGACGCAGATCGGGACCGAGGCCTTCTATGAGTGCGGCAGTCTGGCGGAGGTCACAGTCCGCAGCTCCGGGACGATCTTCGGGACAAACACGTTCGGTGGCTGTCTCTCCGGGCTGATCCTCCGCGGCTTCCCCGGCTCGACGGCTCAGACCTACGCAGAGGCTCACAGCGACAGCGTCGTCTTTGTGCCCTTCAGCGTAGGCAGCTGCGGCAGCGGCGTCACCTGGACGCTGACGCCGGGCGGCGATCTGATTATCATCGGCACGGGCGACATGGACGGCTATTCCACGGAAACGGAGGTCCCCTGGTACGATCACCGGACGGAGATCACGTCGGTCGTCGTGTCACAGGACGTGACCGGGATCGGCAGGAAATGCTTCTCCGGCTGCAGCGAGCTGCTCTCGGTTTCACTCCCCGGCACGCTGAGGGAGATCGGCGCCAGCGCTTTCAATAACTGCAGCAAGCTGGAGCGCATCGCGATCCCCGAGGGTGTAACGACCATCTCCGAATCCGCTTTCTGGGGCTGCAGCAAACTGGCGGATGTCTCGCTCCCGGGCAGCGTGACCGTCATCGGCAACCATGCTTTCCGTCTCTGCAGCAGCCTGGCTGCCATCGATCTCCCGGACAGCCTTACAATTCTCGGCGGCTCCGCCTTCTTCTTCTGTTCCAAACTCAGCGGCGACATCGTGATCCCCTCCGGCGTGACCGTAATCCCCTCCGATACCTTCTGGCACTGCGAGAAACTGGAAAGCGTCGTGATCCCCGAGGGCGTGACCCGGATCGGCGACCGCGCGTTCCAGTACTGCACGGCACTGGAGAGCGTAATGATCTACAGTATGGACGCGGCCTTTGGCACCGACGTCTTCGACTCCTGCTCCGCCGGCCTCAAAGTCAGGGGCTGGCCCCTCTCGACAGCACAGAGCTATGCCGGCTCAGCCTTCGACTATCTGCCGCGCAGCGGGAAATACGGCGATCTGGGCAGCTGCTACTGGAAGGTGACGGATGGTACCCTGCGCATCTGCGGCGAGGGACCGACCCCCGACGAGGACACCGGCGCCTTCAGCCTGCCCTGGTACGCGTACCGGAACGAGATCGACGCCGCGGTCGTGGAGGACGGCATCACCCGGATGGGCCGCCGTCTCTTCTCCGGTCTCCCGAGTCTGATCGACGTGCAGATCTCCGACACGGTGACCTCCATCGGCTCCAACACCTTCCTGAACAGCCGTTCACTCAGAACCCTGACCCTGGGCCGCAACGTCGCCAGAATGGACTCCGCCGTGTTCCGCGGCTGCACGGGCCTTCGCGCGATCCTTGTGCCTGCAGAAAACACACGCTTCCGCTCGGAGAACGGCATTCTCTTCTCCGCGGATATGACGGAGCTGATCGCATATCCCGCAGGCCTGACGGGAAGCATCTTCACCGTGCCCGACGGCGTGCGTACCATCCAGAAAGGCGCGTTCTCCGGCTGTGCCAACCTGATGCGGATTGCGCTCCCCGCCAGCCTGACCACTATCTGCCAGACCGCCTTCTCCGACTGCACGGGCCTGCTGCGCATCGTCATCCCGGACAGCGTGGGTGTCATCAGCCTGAATGCTTTCCAGAACTGCAGCTCACTCGCGGAGGTCGTGATGGGCAGTGGTGTGACGGAGGTCCAGCAATACGCTTTCTATAACTGCACCTCCCTCACGAGCTTCACCTTCGGCAGCTCGGTAGCACAGATCGGCATGAGAGTGTTCGAGGGCTGCACCGCGCTCTCGACGGTCCGCTTCACGGGAGGCGTGCCGGCCTTCAACGCAGAGTGCTTCCGGAACATGAACCTCACTGCGTATTATCCTGCGCTGGACGCCGGCTGGACCGGCGACGTCCTGCAGGGCTACGGCGGCACGGTCACCTGGATCGGAAGCTTCCCCGAGCCCACCTTCTTCCTGCCCGCCGACCTGACGGGCATCGAGTCCGAGGCCTTCTCCGGCATCAGCGCCGTAGCTGTGATGATCCCGCGGTCCGTAAACGACATCATCGGCAATCCCTTTGCCGGAAGCAGCGTGCAGGTCATCTACGGCTTCCCCGGCACCGCCGCCGAGGCCCTGGCCGACAGCTTCGGCTATGCCTTCCGGGAAATCGACGACTCCTGGCTCGCCACCCACGGCAGGTAAAAAAGGAAACTCACCAGGTCCATGAATCCGGAATGCATGGGGGTTACATTACAGAACGCCGCATTCTGCCAGCATTTGCTTTACTGCTTCGTTGATCGACAGTGCGGGATTGTCCCGATAGTACTTGTAGCCTTTGTGCTGGAGGAGCGTTTTTCCGTCCCGCTCATTGTTTCGGGTAATGGTCTCCGCTCTGCGAATGGCGGCCTTTACATCATCCAGCGTCAGTTTGGCAAGGCATCTGTGAAAAGCGTCGTGTGCCTTATAGTGATCCAAATCTTCAAAGTTCTCGCCAAATATCTGGTTAATGGGGAGCAGGTACTGGCTTCTGTGGCTAAGAGGACCGTTGCAGTCCTTCTTATGCAGCACCATCCAGAGTTCAAAGGAGAAATTGCTATAACCCAGATGATAGTCAATCCGCTTGTTTGTCTGAGCATCCTTCATTTCAGACAGGATGGTTTGGAACTTTGAGGCGTGTACCGGCTCGTTGCTTTCCACATCGCAAATGTGCGTCACGACAGGGGTTACTTTCCTGGAGGTGCTTTTATAGAACTTTGCAGGGCTTTGCTGCACCTTCGGAACAATTGAAATATTCTTGTCCCGATCAGGACAGGCGTTAATCTGGTCTCGCAGCCAGAGCAGATACCACTGTTCTGTTTCTCCCTCGACCGTAAAAGTGTATTTCAGCGTTTCACGCATATCAGGCATCCTGCGCCACCTCGTTTCCGGAGATAATGGATTCGAGGATCGGGCTGAAATCGACATCCCGGATCGCGCCATACCGACTGACGAAGTAGTTGTTCATGTAGTCTTCTCCCTTACGGATACCATCGGCGGTCTTGAAATCGGACAGGGCATAATGAATGCTGTTGCCGGTTGTTTCATCTCTTTCGACAAACTTGATTTCATCGCGCCGCAGCAGCGTAGCGTCGAGGAAGATCGGGTTGTGCGTGTTAAAGATCAGCTGCGCTCCATTCCTGTTGACTTCATCATTATGGAAGATGTTGATGATGTTCATCAGTGCCATCGGATGGATGGAAGCGTCGAACTCATCCATGACCAGTGTGCCACCGGTGAGCAGCGCCAGGATCACTATCGGGAACTCATTGATGAAGCGGATCGTTCCGTAGGATTCAAATACCTCCGCCGGAAGCAGCTTGTTCCCGAAGATGGAAACAAGCATGACATCTTCTCCTTCTTTATCGTTGTTCGGCTTGTAGCCCAGAGCATTCGCCGTAATGCCAAAGGCGCGGGCAGCGTCCGTCAGAGTTTTTTCTACATATATAGTGTTTGCTTTCGGATCGGCAAACTTCCGGACAATCCGCATGTCCTCCGCATGGCAGACCACAATGAATCGATTCGCAAACCAATCCAGGATGGCCGCCGTCAGTTTCTGAGCGTAGATAGACTTAAACCCGTTGTTCAGGAAAAGCTCTGTATCTGTAAGGCCATCTTTCGCCAGATCCAGCATCTTGGCAGTTTTCTTCTTGATGCTTTTGTTCACATAATCCTTGATCACCGAAGGAAGCTGTACCTCAAGCGTTTCATTCCTGAGGAACACCTGCTTTCCATTTACGGTAAGCTGCTCTTCCCGAATCCTTCGAGGATAGTCCTTGTCCAGGAAGGTGCCAAGATCGATGATGATAGAGTAGTCTACCAACAGTCCATTATCGACGAACCGAATACCGAACTCCGTCGGCACAGCACTTCCGTTGCAGTTGGGTACCAGCTCAAGGGAAGAGGCAGCAACATTCAGCGATACCGCATCAGCATTGTTGATGTTGCCCCGCAGGACGATCGATTTGAAAGTATCCATCGCTCCGATGACATTCGTCTTTCCGGAAGCATTCGGTCCATAGATCACGGCAGAGCAAAGGCCTTTGTAATCTTTGCTGCCCGCTTTCTGGGTCAACACACTGTAATCCAGACCCTTCTGCTTCGGAGCCGGGGTCATGGAGAATACCATCTCATCAGCAAAAGATTTATAGTTCCTGGTTCTGAACTCTAACAGCATACACACACCTCCTCGTGGCGAAAGCCTCGCATCATCACTCTCATTATAAGCGATGCAGGCTGATTGTCAACGCTTTTAGCTGTTATTTTGCGAGATGTTTGCAAAATAACTGTCAATTTGTTCTTTTTGGGGCCAGCTTTTCTGATTGGAGAGTTTTTTCAGAAAAAGTTTCGATTCCATTATAAATTCGTCCCAATTTGGGACAGAGAAGGGTGCCGAGGAAAACGGCAATACGGAAGAAAGGAGTAGGAGACAGGGGACGGTTCTCTGTCTCCTTTTTACAACTGTCTAACAATCAGGGAACGGTTCATAGACTGATTCCATCTGCTATTTCAAGGACAGCATCTATCCGGATTGGATTGGTATACACTGTGCCACATAGGCCCGATGGGCCGTATAATCTGGTGAGATCAATGGTGTGCTGACGCGGCAGCAGCCGCTGCCGTTGTAGACGCCATTACCGCGCACATCATCATCTGCTGTGCGATCATCATGGAGATCGTACCGGTCAGCGATACCTGTTCCATGGTGTCATGCGGGACATATTCGTCAGAAACGATCATTGCCGCGTGCATCAGGCGCGTTTTCTTATCCATTCCGAGGGCCCCGTAGCCCTTCTGCTCCGCAAGAAACGCATCCGCATCCATAATATCCCGTGCGGCCTGGTCCGGGACAATTTTCATTGTCGCCAGAGCAGCCAAAATGGACAGCTCATGATGCTTCCCGTATTTCCGTCCCGCCTTCTCGATTGCTTCATAAAGCGTTAATACCTTATCGCTCACAATTTCCGCGTTCTCGCTGTCCAGCGCCATGATATGGGACATGGTCTGAACACAGTTGCTGTCGGAAAAATGCTCCTTCATTCTCCTGTAGCAGGTCTCCATATCTCTGATGAGCGCTTCGTCGGTCTTTTCCGAGGACGCCATGAGAACCGCAAAGATGCTGTCCTCTGAAGACGTCAGGAAAGGGTGTTCATCCTTCATGAGCCGGTAGATTCTCCTGCCTCTGGCCAGCTTTTCCTGAGAGTAATCATCATCTGTCAGGAGGAAAGCCGTCAGCGCCAGATAGTCCGAGCCACGGAAGTACTCTTTCAAATCCCAGTAGATTTCCTGCGCACTGCTGAACTTTTCCCGAGGATGATCCTCCAGAGAAAGCATGCAGATCAGAGGAATCCGGATATTCCCGCGGAAAGAGGAGAAGATCCCGGTTTGCTGGCTGATGATCTCCTTGCATTCGCGAAGCTTATCCTCATCCGGCTTGACACCCCTCGCGCAGAACAGGTTGGCACACACAGGATACATATAGCTGCTTTCCCATTTGAAAGTGCCTTTGATGATGTCGCGGTCCTCTATAAACTGATTGCACAAAGTCCTCAGTGAATCCTTCATTCTCGTTCTCCTTTACGCATATCCGTACTTCCGGGAAGCGTTATCATTGGGATCATCCTCCGGGAACCAATTCATACCGGTCATTCGTTATAAGAGGATGATACTACTCCGTGCCTAAAAAAGTACAGGGTGAAAAGTGAAAAATAAATTTTCTCTCTGTACTTCCACCCGGAAAACTGGCACGTATTACTTTATGTCAGGTGAATGAAAGCCTGACCCACACCGGCAAAACATTCCGCAGGGAAGCGGCCGGGAATAAAACAGAGATAAAGAAAGGAAATAAACAACCATGAGGATGCTGAATGAAAAGGAACTGAGTCTTGTGAACGGCGGAATACTCTGCTACACCCCTCCGACCCATGAAGAACGCGTGAGAATTGATGCAATGCACCGCCTTGAGGAGTGGCAAAAATGGGTGCGCAAGGAAAAGCGGAAGATGGAGGGCCTGGCGGACATCCGGATGCGGGCCGCTGAAGACGCCCTGAAGGCTGCCATGAGAATAGACCGCGCGGAAGCGGAAATCAAAGCGGCGCAGCGCGCCGCGATGGGACTGTAATGACAGATCCGTCCGCCGCAAAGGCTTTGAATATAAATTCTCCGACTGAGAAGCATGCTTCTCAGCCATTTTTTATTGCCTTTTCAATACAATGAAAGCAGTTTGGAAATCAATTTTCCCAGCTTGATTTCCCCCTTAATTTCCCCCTTGATTTCACCCTCAGCCATGCCCTCAGCCCTTGCGCTTGCCATCTGACTATCATGATCCATCTGAGCCAGTCTGCGGCTCCAAATGAACTGCCGCTGCTGCTGGTTGCTCATCGCTTTCTGCATCTGTTTTGCCGCCTCCTTTACTCCCGGGTTTTCAATCTTCCATAATTGTTCCCAATCCCTGGCGCTGAACGCCTCGGCCCATGCCACCAGCCCGCGTTTTCGGTCTTCCTCGCTGGCGTCAGCAATGGTCTTCAGATTCATCACCAGAAACTGGAATTCGTCACACAGCGTTGTATTCGTCAGATCCGCTTTTCCAGTTCGTAGGCTGTGTGTCCCCTGGGGTAGTCGGTAAGCTCGCCCCTTGCGGCGAACCCGTTGTTGAAGAAGAAGCCGGCTGTCCAGTCGCAGCAGTCCGACAGGATCACATACGCGCCGTTTTCCTTCGCCTCGCGCTCGATCCGGCGGAACAGATACGAGCCCAGGCCCTGCCTGCGATACTGTTCATCCACCCAGATGCCGTCGATTTCGGCAACGTCATCCTCATCGACTCCGGCGATGACGGCGGCGATCATGCTGCCCTGAGCATCGACAAGCTTTCTGCTGAGGGTGATGTACTCATGCTTGTCCGGCACAACCTCCACACAAAACGCGTCGAGGCCTCTGTCGATGACCTCGGCGTCTTCCCGGGAGCCGGGCTCCACCCGATATCTCTCCGCGGCGGTGTTGTTCCCCGGCGTATAGTCCGGAACGTCCTTGTCGAGCCGCTTGCACAGGGACCAGCTTTTGTGGCCCATCGGGATGTCCTTGTTGACGGTGAACACCCGGAAACCGTGCTTTTCGTAGAACGGCTTTGCCTGAAAATCCATGGTGCCGAGACACAGGTAGTAGCAGCCCTTCTCCCTTGCGGCGTCCTCGGTCGCGCGGATCAGCATGGAACCCAGGCCGTGATGGCGGTACCGCTCGTCCACCCACAGCTGGGCGAGCACCGCCCTGCCCATTTCATGGATGTTGACGACGCACCCGCCGATGACATTTTTATCTTCATCCTCCACTTTGAAAACAAGCTGTTCTTCCTCTGTGTGGGGTTCCGATGGCGCCATTGAATCGGCATATACATTGATCTTTTCTTCGATGAAGGTTTCCTCTTCCTCGGTTAATGGCTTGATCTCATATTTCATGTTCATTTTCTTCCTCACAAATTCCGATGTGTCGATCGTCGTTTATTTCAGAAGTTAACAGTTGATCATGAAAAAAGAGGGCCAGCTAATCTTTCTATCAATTCCTTATGAATCATTGCTCTTACCTCCGGGCCCCAGAAATTCCCCTCATGCTCCCCTCCGTCTACACATACAGCTTTGACTTCGGTATCAGCGGTTTGAAGGGCTTCATAAAGCGTTTCCATCTGGCTGTAAGGTACCAGCGTATCCCCTGAACCATGAAAAAGAAGAAAAGGCGGGTATTTTTTCCCTACAACGACCCTGCATGCCGGGCTGAATTCCCGCAGCTGCTGATCCCACTGGCTGCTGTCCGGCCCAAAGCGTTCTGTCATCATACCGCGGTACCAGTCCTGATCCTTCCTTCTTGCTGCAAAACGTGCTGCCAAATCTGTCGGTGCGAAACAGGATACAACGCAGCAAACCGCATCGCTTTCTTCCGGGTATTCGTCACTTTTATAAGCCGGGTCATCCCCTGTCAGTCCAAGGAGACAGACCGTATTTCCGCCGGAGGAAGTTCCGAATGCCGCTACACGGGAAGGATCAATCCCATATTCCTCCGCATGAGCCCGCAGGAAACGGATGGCACATTTCACATCGATCAGGAAAGCCGGAAAAACATTTCCGTCAGCTGTGCTTCGATGGCGGACTGTAGCTACGGCGATTCCTTCTTCGGCATAATGACAGAGCATGGGGAGTTCATAATTCAGATTCGGTGAGGTCCATCCGCTTCCCTGAACAAAAACAATCAACGGAATCCTGCCGGCTTTGGTTCTGTCTCCGTTTGGTGCCCATGGAAGGATCAGCGTCAGTGTCTGGCCGTTTTTCGAATATGGAACATCCGGAATCAGTTCCGCCTGCCCTTTCAGGGTTGGATTAGCCGGAAAGTGAATAAGATTGGGAATCATCTGCACGTCTCCTTTTTCGATGATAATCAGATACGATTTCTTATCGTTCATTCTTTTTTTATAATTCAACACGAAGATATCGCAGGCATCCTCGTTGGCATGCCATAAGTACGGATATCAATTTATGTTAATCTGTAAATAATCCATATCAGTAGTACATATCGAATCCGTTTTCAAGTCTGTCAATATAGGTTTTTCCTGCTTCAACCAGTGCCAGAAGAATGTAATCCCTGTTGTAGCGCACTACCGGGATACGGTCATATACGCGCATACCCATATGTGTCAGACCGCGCTCCAACTGCGTCAGGCATTCCAGTGCTCCTCTCCCTGTTCCACCGGCACATGCAACCAGAATGCAGCGTTTGTCAGCAAGGAAATGATTATGTGTCGCGTCACACCTGCGAAGTCTGTCAAAGAATACCTTGAAGCATTCCGTCATATCGGACCAATAGACTGCGCTGATCCAGACAATTCCATCAACCTCCCGGAGTGTCTGATAGATCTCCATAAAATCATCGTGGATTACGCAATTGCCTGTTTTGTTGCATGTGCCCCAACCATTACCGCAGGCACGGCAATGTTCCAGTTTCATTCGATTCAGATGGATTTCCTTTACCTCGGCACCGGCATCATTGAGACCTTCCAGAAACCGGCTTTTTGCTGAAGCAGTCAGGCCGTCCAAATTGGGACTTGACCATAAAACAGCCACCTTTTTCATTTTCCTCTTCTCCTTTATCTAAGTTGATGTATCTTCCGAGATTCCTTGCCAACAGGTATCCCGGGAACCACATTCTCCAGTGTCAGCCAGACCATGGCAAGTCTTTCTTCCATGTTATCAAAGGCACCATTGATCTGTTCCTCAATCGTGCCGCCGATATTGCCGACACAATAACTCAGGAAACAATAATCACCTGCCTTTACAAGCCCGGAGTGATTCCATTCTTCATGTACTTCATATCGTTCAATTTTACCCATACTTTCTCCCCCAAATTCTGTTCTGTCTTAGCCAACAAAATCAAAAAATATCTTCCGAGATTCCGGGCTATTGACCAGCCAATTTCAGAAATTTAGCATCATTCATTTGCTCGTTTGTCAGATATTTTCCATCATAGAACAGGGCATAAGTTGTGATTGGTGTCGGCGCTGTCCGGGCATCTTCTTTTTTATCAATATGGATTGCCTTGAACGATATACCGTGCTCTTTTGCAGTTTGCTCAACAATCGGGACATATTTCGCATTGAACGGGCACTGGCTCGTATAGTACAGAACGTAGCCTCTTTCATCTGTATGGGGATGTCGGGCACATTCTTTGAATATCGGCGGTTCAGCATCCGGCAAAAAGGGCAGATACCATAGTTGGATGCCGTTATCTGCTTCATCGCATACAGTAAATCCTTTATATTTCAGGAACTTCGAATCGGCAAGAAAAGGCTTCTTCTTTGCGGCACTCAGAATGCACAGACCCTTTTTGCCCTTCGCCTTACTGTCTGAAATGCAGGAACTGAGCAGGTCATTGGAGTATCCGTGTCCTTTGAAAGAGCCAGAAACCCAGAGGCAGTCAATGTACATATATCCATCCGCATCAATCGGATTCCAGGCGTTTTCAGCAGGGATATATTCAATGAAGCATTTTCCACGTTCTGTGCTTTTAAGGAAAACAAGTCCGTCATCAAACCGATCTGTCAGCCAGGCTTTCTTTGATGAAACCTGAGCGTCCTTGTTGTTGGATATTGCACAGCAGATGTGTTCCTTTTCAATATTTTCTTTCGTTACCTGAATATACTCCATGATCACACCCTCCTATACACCGGCCAGCACGTCGGACGAATACTCAAGGTTGTCCTACTCGTTCTGTAGCCAGAAACTGATACCACTCTCCATCAATAAGGCACACCAGAATTTCGTCCGATTGTCCATCGTTTATGAACGCATATGCAGTTGTTTTTTTATCAGTCATACTTCCATTTATTGGAAGCTCCTCGTTTACAATAACACTCTCGTCAGGTTCAACCGGAATGACTTTTTTAGTGTTGCAATATACGACGCCGCGAATCTTTACGGTTGTATCTCCGCTTTTTTTGTCTACAGCATTCAGATCCAGCCAAAGGGCCGGACGGACAACACCGCTGCCGTCGTCGACATCGCCGCCGTTGAGCGAGCCGTCGCAGTCCACGCCCGCGGCGATGCGCTGACTGTAGGCGGGCGACCGGAGCCACCACCACCCTGCCGGCATGCCGTCTGCCGTCTGGTAAATGTCAGTGCTATCTGCGCCGGTTTCGATGGCGTAATCTGTAGGCGCAACGCGTGATTTTGTGTTATTACGGTCGCCTCTTTCCAGTATTTCACACCCAGGTACCGGTTCGCCTCCGCGTAGCTCAGCAGGAAGATTTTATCCTGTGTATTGTTCCCATCGATCGAAATCAAATCGTTGTGACCCTGGCTGGAGCTGTTGTCCACCGTGGTGGTCAGGATGGCGGATTGTTCTTCCGCGCTGAATGCCTTATTCCGGAAATCGCTGTTCAGCCAGGTTCGCAGCGTGCAGATTTCCCATGTAACATCTGTATTTTCCGTATTGTACGGTTTCGCTTCCAGCCCGTACCGGCTCAGTAGCAGCGCCTTTCTGTCCTGCACATCCAGCACAATCCACTCAATTTCCTCAGGACCGTTCTCTTCGTTGGCGTCCTGCTCATAGCGGCCAAAAGTCACAATACCGCCAATGGTATCGAAAGGCTGAGTGATCGGTGTTTCTGCCAAGACTGTACTTATAGAGACAGCAAAAACCAATATGAGCAGAATTGCGATCGAAAAATGCTATTTCATCAGCTTCAACTCCTTTTCATGGATTCCACTGATAAAAACGAATTATCCTGCTATCTCCATTCTTTTTTCTGAATGATGCGAAGATAATTGCGTTTTAATTCATATTGCTTTCCAAAGAACAACTCTTCTGAATGTGAATACTGATGATTTTCCATTTTGAGTCTGATCAGTTCCATTGAACAGATCAGGTCTGCAACCTGGAAGAGTTTATAATCCTTTGGCAGAACCTTCCTGAATTGTGAATTGGGAATCAACGCGCTGAATACGGATGCAAGAATCCTGCTGACTTCAATTTGCCCATTGTCATAATAGATCTTAACTGCATCACAGGACAGGAAGTATTCAAGGTTGTCCCTTATAAACTGGGACATTTTTCTGGAAAGCTGGGAAGTAGCCTGAATGACATCATCCGCATGTTTCTTTTCGATACTGATACATTTGTACCGGATGTCAACCTGGCGAAAGAATGCAACCAGTTTGTTGAAGATCCGGCGCCTTTCCGTTATAGACATGAACTCATAGATTTCTTCCCTTCGAACAATAGGCCCGGTATGGATGCACAGATCATTCAAATCCATGTATGATAATTCCTGATCCAGTTTTTGAACCGCATCCGTAATGGCCTGGCTTTGGTCATGAAACACCATGGTAATGATGTAATAGGGGGCTTGATCATCATATTCACCGAAGTCCCCGGATTCATCGATAAAAACACTCAGCTCTTTCATGACTAAATCCTCCGGAAAACAGGAAAGGCGAGGAACTTCCCCGCCATCAGATGGACCTGGGTCTTTCGACCAGCCCCAATCAGTTTCCTGATCTTGCTTACAGTATAAAGGTTTGGAGGATCTCTGTCAAGATGTTTCATCACATTCAACTGCTATCCGATATACTTCCTGTGCGCGGATTTCACGTTGCTCTGTTTCACCATAGCGTAATGAAGGGTGGTGTCAATCTTTTCATGCCCAAGCAGCCTCTGCACCTGTTCGATCGGCATTCCTTTGTCAATGGCGGTTGTGGCCATGGTCCGCCTGAATTTGTGTGGGTGCACGTGATGAACATCACACTCTTCACCCATCTTCTTCAGCATGATCTCGACTCCACCCGCCAGCAGGCGTTTATGAGGATTACGGATTGATACGAACAGCGCCGGGTTCTTGTCCGTCCTGGTGTTCAGGTATTTCTTCAGATGCAGTTTGGTTCTTGCGTCAAAATATACAATTCGTTCCTTATCACCCTTGCCGAGAACGACGCATTCACGTTCTTCGAAATCGATTTCCGCAATATCCAGGTTACCCAATTCGCCAACACGCATCCCAGTAGAATTCAGCATATCGATAATAGCGAGGTTTCGGAGCTCTTTACAGTCATCCCGCAGCTTTTCCAAATCTTCATCCGCATATGTACCCGGACGGATACGGTCGTTTTGATCTTGTGAATCCTGCGGAGTGGACTTTTGAAGATATAGTTTTCATCCTCCAGCCATCTGAAAAAGCTGGAAAGATTGCGGCGGACATTATCAAGGGTCGCTTTGTTAACTCCATGTTCTTCCTGATATTGTGTCAGGCATCTCCGGATATCATCTGTAGTCATCACACAGGCATTCTTTTCAGAAATACCCAGAATCATTCCGATGTTCTAGCGGTACAACGCCAGTGTCTTGTCTGACCGGCCTTCAAGGCGCTTTACGGCAAGGAATGCTTCAAGAAGTTCGGCTGATGACCTCTCCGTCGACCAATCTTCGGCCAGTTTTGTGATTCATTGAGGGTGTTCTGCAACCTGATCATCTGGCTGTTATTCAGGCAGCCCGTCATCAGTTGAAGTATGAAGTTTATGGTTCCCTGGTTCATGATGCACCTCCACAGTTTTTTGGAGTCACATCATAGCAGAAAACATGGATTTCCCGGTTGTTTCAGGAGTCAAAAAGTGAATTGTTACAAATTCCTTAATGGCGAGGAATTTCAAAAGTTAAGTCGCTTCTGTCAAATTCCGAATAGCCATGTTTCATGGCACAATCAATGTACCACAAAACATGGCCTTCTGAAAGTGATTATTCGTTACATATCCAGATAATCCTGCAAAAAATCCCCGATCAGGATCACTCCTGACCGAGGAACTGCTTCAGTGAAATCTTGAACTTGATGTGCACCTTGTACCCGGTTCGGACATCCACCCGCTCGATCTCTCTGACGATGATTGCTTCATCTTCGTCAATGACCAGATTCACACGATTATTCCTGGAGTGAATCAAAATATTCTGGATTGAATTATTCTCTGCAATCCGTTCACGAATTGTTCACCATCAAATTAGCACTCACCTCTTGACAGTGCTAACAAAATGAGTATAATAATATACGAACCGAGGGGGAAGGAAAGAAAGAGCCCCGGAGGTTCAGGGTAACAACATACAAAGACCGACGCCGACACGACAACCTGCCCGAGGATGCCACCCGAAAGGGATCACACCGACAGCAGGTGCGCGACCAGCGCATGAGGGTCAAAGGAGGTAAGAGTTATGTTGATGCCGAGTATCTTTGGTGAAAACCTGTTTGACGAGTTCTTTGATGACTGGAATCGTGAGATGCGGCGAATGGATCGTCAGCTGTACGGTAAAAACGCTGCTCGCGAGATGAAGACCGACGTGCATGAGCACGAGGATCACTACGAAGTAGATATTGATCTGCCGGGCTTCAAGAAGGAAGACATCACGTTGGAGCTGCAGAACGGCTACCTG